>DATKMR010000013.1:0-49098 GCA_035541795.1 Bacteroidales bacterium | reverse complement strand
AAGGTTCTGGTCGATCCTGTCGACCCGCACCACAACCTTATCTTTTTTCTTTATCCGCACCAGCTCTCCCCGCAGACCGGCGAGTACACCGTGGATAACCTCCACCGAGTCGCCCGTGTTCAGCTTTTCGGATGATATTTCAAAATCAATATCGGCTCCCACCAGGATCTTAATGTTGTTGATCTGGTACTCGGGTATCGGAACAGCCTTATGTTCAAACATGATGTACCTCACCGCACCATGGACCTTGAGCGCTTCGTAAGATTGCCTCCTGTTGACTTTTACAAAAATATAGGAAGAGAACAATGGGACTTCAATCACCTTCTTCCTGTCGCTCCACTTCCTGATCGTCTTATAAAGAGGGAGAAATGATTCAATTTCCTGCTCCTCAAGCCTTGAAAAAACAAGCTTTTCGGCCCGGGGCCTTGTATAAAGAGCATACCAGCTGAAAGTATCAGGTGCGGCAGCTGAATGCTTCACAACGGCTGGTGTTTCATTCTCCCTTACCACAACAGAACCGATATTTTCTCCTTCACTCTTCACCAGGTTTAATTTTTAGTTGTTGCCGTTGCTCCAGAGCGGCAATAATTCGGTCGGTTTCATCGTGAGTAATAGTTCGCCCGCTTCTGCCGGTCCCAGGATATTGTACCTTACCTTCCGGCCAATCATCTCCTCCGCCTGTCTTACCTTCTGCATAAGGTACCCACAGTCGAAGTTTTCGCCAACAAGAATAATGTCGATTGTGCCCCCGTCCTTACCTTTTGCAAAATCGCCGGTGAGGTACACTGCCGAAAGGTCGCCAATCCTGTGTATGACATTTTCTATAAGCCTGTCTATCCCTGTCTCCTTGAGGATGATATTGTGAATATCCCTGTACAGGGGATGGTTGCTGTTTGCCTGGAAAAGCTTCTTGTTACCCTCGGTATGCGATTTTAGCAACCCCGCCCCCTCGAACCTGTTCAGCTCGACCCTTATGGCATTCGACGATTCACCGAACTCAGCCTCCAGGCCCCTCAAATGAGCCTTCGTATTGCCGTTAAGAAAGAACTTCTTAAGCAGCTTGATACGGGTCTGCGATGTTATCAGGGCATTTATCATCAGGTCAGGCAATGAGTAACAAATTTACTCGATAAATAATTATTTCCAAATGAATTTTGATAAATGAGACAAGCAGTACGTGAATAAAGTTGCATGAGACGGCAACGGGCGACAGGCGGAGGGCGACAGGCGGAGGGCGACAGGCGGAGGGCTGAAGGTTATTTGGATCTGTGCTTAATTAAACTAGTCAGCATTGCACTTAATTCATCGCATGATTTTTCAATTTCATCATATGCTTTGACGTTAATATATCCGATCTCCAATGAAATTAAAACTTGTGTCCTTAATTCAGCAAGAGATCCTCTTGCAATGAAAAAGTGCTTTACACTCTGACGATCAGTATCAAGATTATCACCTTCTGCGATATTTGAAGGGATTGATACAGAAGCTCTCCTCATTTGATCTTTCAGACCAAAGTCTTTCCTATAGGAGTCTTTTTCACTTAACAAGTAGATTCTCACAGCCAAATCTTTGGCTTTTTGCCATACAGTTAATTGTTTAAAATTTCCCATTTTGCAGCGATTTAATTAAAAAATATTAGCACTATTCCATTTAATACTACCATACTAAGTTAATAAAACTCTTCCAACATTCTTCCTTACGCCTGATGCCTGACGCCCGATGCCTGACGCCGGTCGCCACGAGCCGCGTGCCGGTAGCCGCGTGCCAGTAACCTACCTACGCCAAGTCTTCGGCAAATAAAGCCCGATGCCTGACGCCGGTCGCCACGAGCCGCGTGCCGTTTGCCGTTTTTAACATTTATTGCATAATTTTACATCAATATCGACCTGTTATGCCCGAAAATCCTCTCAAGTCCCTTCCCCCCGAGCTTCGGCTGCTGATTGCCCTCTGCCGGCTGGAATTCTCTGACAGAGAGAAGATGGTAGTTGCAGGACTGGTGAAGGAGGTGAAAGACTGGGATTATTTTGTACGGATGGTGAACCTGCATGGTGTCGTTGCACTTGCCTGGAACTGTCTTAACATAACAGGGAATGCAAACCTCATTCCCACTCAATGTCTTGATTACCTTCACCAGGGTTATATAAAAAGTATTTCAAGGAACACCAAGATCTACAGCCTGCTTGACGAAGTACTAAAAATTGCCGGCGAAAACGGGATAAGGGTCATATTGCTGAAAGGTCTTGCCCTTGAATTGCAGTATTATGGCAACATGGGCCTCAGGCAGATGAACGACCTCGACCTGCTTGTCAAAAAGGAAGATGCTGTCAGGTTCAGGAATATTCTCCTGGGGAACGGGTTTTCTTCGATGCCCATTGTTTCCCCTCTTCATGAAAAATTTCTGCCCGGATACGGAAAACACCTGCCGGAAATGTACCGTGACGGGCTTACGGTGGAAATACATTTCAGCCTTTTTCATAATGAGACTGGCTTACCCTCCCGGGAGTTTTTCAGGGAACCAGGCGAAATAATGTTCGGGGAGCAGACTGCAAATGTTCTTTCACCCGCCCATAATTTCCTTTACCTTGTAAACCATCTTGATCATCACGAGCGCCAGGGTTACTCCCAGGCAAGACTCTATACGGACATTTTCCTCATTGCCCGGGCTGATTCTTTCCGCGACATGTCGCAAAATATCACAGACCTGGCAGACAGGCTTAACATCAGGGAACCGATTGAAGAAAAGATGTTTGTTCTGGGGGCATTCTGGGATCTGTCAATTTCTGACAGCCGGCACATCACCGGGGAGGCAGCCGGCAGGATAACGGGACGATTCATCCGCCTTCTTGAATCACCACGGGAGGAGGTAAGCATCAGCAGCACAGAATCGACGCTTAAAGAATTCAGGAATATCAAGGGTTTATTCAATAAGGCAGTTTTTGCAACCGGGACATTTATCCCTTCAATGAAATTCATGAAATACAGGTACGGTACCAGGTCAGCCATTCAGACTCTGCTTTACTATCCTTACCGGTGGGTAATTTTACTGAAAAGTTTAATTTTCCGCTGATCCTGCGTTACCGGATCCTGTCGTATTATAATATACAGGCAAATGATTTCTTATAATCCGGGTGGCCTTTTTCAAAAAAGTTCGTCATAATTTTAGTGCCTTTCATCATAAACATTTTGGAAATCAGCCGATAAAAATTACTTTTGTAAACAAGAAGGTCGAATTATTTGTTTTAAGGCTAAGGAGGTGTAGTCTTAAATGTATTATTGTCTATACCCCCTGGTCGTTACAGAATCGCCAACAGTGAATTGTGAGATTTGTAGGATTACATAGCAAAACAAAAGTTCCGTTTATCTCACGGATGAGGTACCTCCTTATTCTGCTGTTAATTTTCTTCTCATGTCTCACCGCGAAGGCCTACAATGACGGCGATTACCGTAATAAAGCATCCGGAGACTGGAACAATTACGCCATCTGGCAATATTACAAGGGAACCACCTGGAGGGATACAACTGTTTACCCCGGGCAGTCGGGAGACATAACAACATCAATATATATTCAGGCCGGCACGTATGTTTATTTCCGTGTGAACCTCACTTCCTCCGCGGGCGGTTCGATCGTTGCAGAAGATAACACTACACTCCTGGTCCTTACCCCTGTTTACTGCTACTGCAATATATCGTTTGGCAACAATGCTATTTTCAATATAAACGAATCCTTCGACATGGGTTCAAACAATATCAGCGGCGTCGGGCATATCTATTTGCTGGCAGGCAAGAATTTCAGTACAACTGGTACCGTTGCTTCCGACTGGATGATAATCCACGGAACCTTTACAACCACCAACGCGGTAGATGTGGCAACTTATTTCTATATCTACGGAGACGGGTATTTTAAAACAAGCTATAACGGCACAAGCGGATGGTGGGCAGGTACACCTCCTTCTGTTGCATCCCTCGGCGGTCCGGTTGAATTCAACAGCACTGTCAACGGGCAGGTTGTACCGGGACTTACCTACACCGGTGATCTTTATATAAAAAATTCGGGTATCAAAAATATTTCCGGTACAATAATCACTCAGGCAAGCTGCAATATCTACTCCGGTTCGACTCTTGATCTGACAGGAGGGACACTTGATATACAGGGATACGGCCTGGGTATCGAAGGAACGCTCAAAGGTGGTACGGGTTCCGCACTTAACTTCGATGGCGTTAAGACTTCTAACCAGACATTATCCGGGGCCGGTGCTTTTTCAGGAACTATAGGCTCGGTGAGCATCGGTTCGTCCACGGCATCCAATACAACTTTCTCAATAGATGCAAACTATGGTACCGGCCTGCTTGAGACCGGTTCACTTTCAGTTGCTTCAGGATCGACATTTACAATAAATGAGACTTCGTGGGTAACGGCAACCTCGGTGACAGTTAACGCCACCGACGGCCTCGTTTTAAAGACCCAGCAGAGCTCCTCTCCCAGGAGTGCTTCCCTTCTTGCCGACGCATTCTCGGGCAGCGGAACCGTAAAAGTCGATTACTATCTACCTGCAGCAGCGTGGAAATATCTTTCCTCCCCGATTGATCAAAGCTCCACCGTGCCCTTCGAGACCAGCCCGAGCGACCTCGCCCAGTATGTTGAGAGCCTTACGGGCTTTGATCAGAACAACAGGTGGGTTGCTACCGACGGTTACAGGTATGGTGACGGTTCGATGCTGGGGCCAGGATTCCACACGTTTTCGCTGGGTAGCGGGTATGCATATTATTATAGCTCATCAAAATCTGCTTCATCTTCAGGATCTGCCTCCAATGTTGGCGCCGGGAGTGTAACCGTACCACTCTCCTACAGCAATGCACAGCCAAATTCCGCTAACGACGGATGGAACCTGCTGGGGAACCCGTACACATGTGTTCTCGACTGGAGCGTTGTTGACGATTACCTGGGAGCCGATGTAGGGAAAGCTGTTTATTTCTATAACAGCAGCGGAGGCTATTCGGTGTGGCTGAACGGAAACGGGACCAACGGGGCATCGAACTATATCCCGCCGATGCAGGGATTCTTCGTCCACACAAACAACACGGCCACCAGTGTAAATTTCCCAACATCAGCAAAGACCCACTGGACAATTGCAAGATACAAAGACGGCACGATTACACCGATGGTGAAGCTCAAGCTGTCGGGGAATCAGAACAGCGCAGATGCTATCGTTACCTTCAATTCCGCTGCAACAAAGGGTAATGATGCTGATTATGATGCCCCTGTTATGGGTAAGACCCTGGGTAAAATGAATATCTGGTCATCATCCTTAAACATGGATTATTCAATCAACGGACTTCCTTACCCCTCACAGCCGGGTGATACATTGAATATCCCTGTGAGCATTTATTCAGGTACAAGCGGTAACTTTTCAATTTCAGCGTCAGCACTTACGGGGCTTGACCTTTATGCTGTGACACTCACGGATAAGCTGAATAATTACACTGTTGACCTGAAGACCAATCCTTCTGTCAGCTTTTCTGCCTCATCGGGCATAACTCCAAACCGTTTTATCCTTAAGATCAGCAATATCCTGACTCCCGTTCCTGAAGTCCCTGGATTCAAGGGGGCGTTCAAGGTTTATCCGACAAGCGGTTTGCTGAATATCCAGCTCCTCGATAATAAATACAGCGGTGACGGTTACCAGGTATGGATTTATGATATGAGCGGAAGGAAGATGGATGAATTCAATGGTATTGAGTTTGTAAGGGACGACCTTAGGCAGATTCCCGTGAGCCTGAAGCCGGGATTATATATAATAAGAATTTCATCACCAAAGAATAATTTCTCATCGAAAATCATTGTAAAACAGTAAGCTGCAGCCTTATCCAAGAATGATATCCAAGAAACCATATTCAAAACCCGAAGTCATAAGGCTCGCTCTTGATAATTCCATTTCGCTGGTGATGATGACTCCATCACCTCCTCCGCCAAGGGGTGTAAACAGGGGAAATAATAATAATACCCCGTTCCAGAGCCCGTTCGGCGATAAACCATTCGGTTGATCAAATAATTGAAATAGAAGAGAGGTGAAAGCCTCTTTTTTGTTCTATTCTATTATCAAAACCAACAGCGTGTAATTAATATTCATATTTATAACAATTTAAATAACCCTGAAACAATTATTCTTAGCTTCACTGAATTAGCACTGGGCAAAGGGCGTGAGGATCGGTAGGCAGTAGGCAGTAGGAAGTAGGAAGTAGGCAGTAGGCAGTAGTTAGTAAGAAGATCTCAAAGTGTCCTTATCCGTAACATTAATATAGCTGTATGCATTCAGCCTTTTTTACTATTTTTAGCTGTTTACTTTAAGCTATTAGTTATGAAATAAGCTGTATTTATTCAGCTTTTTCTTATATTTGTGCCAAATTTGTCCAATATGCACAAGCTCTATGAAAAACAAAAGGCCCTGGTAAACTCCACTCCCCTTATATTCAAAAGGAGCCTTTCACAGAAAATAGACTGGAACCAGAGACTTATCAGTATTAGAGGCGCCAGGGGTACAGGGAAAACCACCTTGCTGCTCCAGCATATAAAGACAAACTATCAAAACGACGATTCCTTACTCTATGCCTCGCTGGATAATATCTGGTTCTCCGGACATGAGCTTTCCGAACTGATCGATGACTTTGTTAAAACAGGTGGCAGAACCATTGTCCTGGATGAAGTACATAAGTATAAGAACTGGTCAGAGGAAATTAAAAACGCCTACGACAACTACCCTGAGCTTAAAATTATCTTTACCGGCTCCTCCCTCCTGCGGCTGACTAACGCACCCGCCGACCTTACACGCCGCGTGGCATCATACCGGATACAGGGACTGTCATTCAGGGAATTCATTGAATATGAGACAGGAAAAACGTTCCCGGTGCTTACGGCGGCTGAAATATTCAGGAGCCATAAGAGCTTATCTGAGACAGTGATCGAAAGGCTCCGCCATCCTATCGGCATTTTCAGACAGTACCTGCGAACCGGCTACTATCCGTTTTATAAAGATTCCGGAGACCTCTACCACGACAGGATCAATGATATAATATCTCACATTATTGAAGCTGAATTACCCGCGCTTCGCAGAGTAAACCCGGCAAAATGCCTGACCATAAAAAAACTCCTTTACCTGGTCTCGGAATCAGCCCCCTATAATCCGAATATCGACGAACTTGAAAGACAAATAAAAGCCGACAAGAATACTGTTGTACACTATATCAATTTCCTTTCTGAAGCCGACCTCCTGAAGAAATTCTACCTTAAGGACAGGTATGAATCAACTTTGAAGAAACCGGATATGCTCCAGCTCGAAAACACCAATATAGCATGGGCCATCCCCTCACTGAAACCAACACAGCGACAACTTTGCCTTACATTCCTGGCTAACCAGCTGTCTTATGAAAATAAAATATCCGTGACAAGGGATTTTGAGATCATTATGGAAGACAGGCTTCTGGCTCTTCCCGACAGCGGCAAAGGCGGAAAACCAGCCATCGGCAACGACAATCTTACCCGCTACAATGTCATCGAAGATCTTGAATATGGTCACGGTAACACCATCCCTCTCTGGCTGTTCGGATTCCTGTATTAGAAGGAGGGGGAGACGGGGAGAGGGGGAGAGGGGGAGACGGGGAGACGGGGAGAGGGGGAGACGGGGAGAGCAGGTCAAATTGACCATTTTGAAGCATGATTGATCATAACTACAAGCTTACCAAGAATATTTTCATATTCTTTAGTAAGCCTTGAATGATCCTCTGAAGACAAATAACCACACTTTAAGGCATAATCCAACCAAACCTGAGTCTCAGCTGCCTCTGCCTCAGAATCTGACAATTTAGAAATAAATGCCTTTTCATATCTTCTTTTCCTGAAAGCTTCTGCAATATTTGCTGCAACAGACCTGGAACTTCTTCTGATCTGAGAGGTAAGAGAATAGACTTCTTCTTTTGCAAATCCCATTGATATTTTGAATATTTGCATCGAGGTGTTAAATGCAAGTTGATAAACAATCAACTCTTTGTGAGTTTTAATACTGTTCATGATCAGCAGATTTTAGCAACGAGACTCTCAAATATAAGCAATTCTTATCAAAAACCTTCTCCAATTCTCCCCTACCCCAAGTCTCCCCGTCTTTTCTAAGTGCCTAACAGGCGTGGCTGAAGCATTCGGATTAAGCTTGCATGATGCTGATTCTGTTGCAAAAACAATTCTTGTATCTAATTAATAAAATTTCGCTACCTTTGCCGCATACAAAAACCAGACGGGTATGTCAGAGAAGACCAGATATTCGGATGATGAGCTTGAGGAGTTCAAACAGATCATCCTCAGCAAGCTGGAAAAGGCTAAAAGGGACTATGAGATACTGAAGTCGAGCATCACCCACGAGGAGAGCAACGACACGATGGATACATCACCAACCTTCAAGGTACTGGAAGAAGGCGCCACAACCCTCTCAAAGGAGGAAGCAGGACGTCTTGCACAGCGCCAGCTGAAGTTCATACAGCATCTCCAGGCTGCTCTTGTAAGGATCGAGAACAAAACATATGGCATCTGCCGTGAAACAGGCAAGCTGATATCAAAAGAGCGGCTGCGTGCCGTGCCACATGCCACCCTTTGCATGGATGCAAAACTGAAGCAGAAGTAATGTCGTGCAGGTCCTGCAAGTCTTAAGAAATAGAAATTTAGCCCTGGAAACAGGGCTTTTTTTGTTTTGTCCCCTTGCGGGGTTTAAGATTTAATAGACTCTATTCATTTATTCATAGTTTTCGCAAATAGTATCTCTTACATTTACTTTGCCGAACTCCGCTTCGCTACGGTTCTTTTGCTTGCCCAAAAGAAATGAACCAAAGAACCGGGGAAGGCACTAGCCTGACGAGCTCGCAAGCTTTGCGAGCAAAAGTAGGACGGAAAAGAGCCGGGGAGTCACTTCTGCCGGAACCGCAGAACACCCATTTTATTTTTTCCAGATCAGCTTCTTGCCAAAACCGAGACGGTTATCAGTCATCTTGAGAATTGAAGGCTTCAGTATCCAGAGGTGAGTCTCCATCAGGACCGCTACCGGAAACCTTTTCAGATAGGCTGTATTGGCTTTCTCAAATACCGAACCTGTCGGTTCCGACACTGTCCCCTGGAACTGTATGCCACGGATTTTGCCGATAACCTTTGTCTCAAGAACTACCGACCCTGCAACAAACGGATTCTGTAAGAACTCCTTCCCATGGCGTGTCTCCGGATCGGTGGTGAACACGAAAAGATTCTCCTCCTCAAGGTATGCGTAATAGCAGTTGGCACACCAGGTTTCATTGTTTACTGTGGTGGCTACTGTGAGAACGTGATGCCTCTTCAGGAACCTTGCTATCCTCTTGTCAACCATTGTCCATCCATCTGTAGGTTTCAGCTTCAAATCCGGCAAGTAAAAGGAGCCTGTCAACAACGGTATCGAGAAGTTCTTCAACGGTCGCAGGCTTTGAGTAAAATGAAGGTGAGGCAGGACAAATGATTGCCCCGGCAAGGGTGAGGGATTCCATGTTCCTTATATGGATAAGGTTATATGGCGTCTCACGCGGAACAACTATCAGCCTCCTTCTCTCTTTAAGCATCACATCCGCGGCCCTGGCAATCAGATCGTCCGATGTCCCCCCGGCAATTCTCCCCAGCGTCCCCATCGAGGCAGGACAGATAATCATGGTATCATAATCTGAAGATCCTGATGCAAAGGGTGCAAAATAACTTTTATTGTCATATTCCCGGGAGGGTTTCTTCAGGCTGATCTTCTTTCCTGTCTCATGCTCCCAGATCCGCTTTGCCGTTTCAGAAAATACCACGGCAATGGCTTCAGGAGGATTTTTTAAATCACCCAGCCTGTCAAGCAGCCTTTCCGCGTATGCCGATCCACTTGCCCCCGTTATTGCTACTATTATCTTTCTGTCTGCCGGCATGGTTTATAAGTTGCAGTAAAGTTAGTTATTTTTCCTCACCCTGTCCGCCTTCCCGCCGGTCGCCGTCCCGCCGGTCGCCGTCTCTCAATCCCTCCGTCAGTATCTCCACTCCCCTCGATGCACCCTCCCTTATTACTTCAACGTGCCTGCTGACCGGAACGCATACATCGTTCGGATCGATAAGCCACAGTGATGCATGTCCGGGCGCATAGGCGATAAGCCCGGCGGCAGGATATACATTAAGGGATGAACCTATCACGACAAATATGTCAGCTTCAGATGTTATTCTCACCGCCTCATCCATCATTGGCACTTCCTCGCCGAACCACACTATATGGGGCCTGAGCTGGCTTCCCTTTTCACATTTATCTCCTTTATTTATATCCCTGTAGCCGATATCGTGGACCAGCGACGGATCGGCAGTGCTTCTGGCTTTTGTAAGCTCTCCGTGAAGATGGACCACATTGGTGCTTCCGGCCCTTTCGTGGAGGTTATCCACGTTCTGCGTTATGATTGTCACCCTGAAATGCTTTTCGAGGGCAGCAAGACCAGTATGCCCGGCGTTGGGACTTGCCGATTCGAGCTGCCTTCTCCTCTCGTTGTAAAACCTGAGAACGAGATCCTGGTTTTTAAGCCAGGCCATAGGCGTTGCCACCTCTGTCACATCATATTCTTCCCAAAGCCCGCCCGAGTCGCGGAAGGTTTTTATTCCGCTTTCAGCACTCATCCCGGCACCGGTAAGCACTACTAAATGCTTCATTTTTGATAATTATCTATCGTAAATATAAGAAAGTTCGTGAATGTCATACGGTGGTCATTGGCTCGCTTCGTTCGCGTCATACGATGGTATTCCAATAGACTGACGGCCCGCAGGCCCCCCTGACGGCGAAGACCGCTTCAACCCTTCATCTCTTCAACAATTTCTGTTACCTTTGAATCATGATCGATCATGCGACAATCGAAAAAATCCTCGATGCTGCCCAGATAGTCGATGTGGTGCAGGAGTTTGTACCTCTGAAGAAGAGAGGAGTGAACATGCTGGGCCTTTGCCCGTTTCACAACGAAAAAACCCCGTCATTCACTGTGTCGCCATCGAAAGGGATCTTTAAATGTTTCGGCTGCGGTAAAGGCGGAAACCCGGTCAATTTCATAATGGAACACGAGCATCTCAGCTACCCCGAGGCCCTCCGTTACCTTGCAAAAAAATACCATATCGAGATTGAGGAAAGAGAGCAGACACAGGAGGACCTGGAGAAGCAGAACGAGAGGGAGAGCATGCTTGTGCTCTCAGCCTATGCCGGAAGGGTCTTTCATGAAAACCTGTTCAACAGCGATGAAGGTATTTCTGTAGGACTCACCTATTTCAAGGAAAGAGGCTTCAGGCACGACACGCTGAAGAAATTCGATGTCGGTTACAGCTTCGCAGGCAGGGATTCATTCACCAGGAGGGCACTGGATGATGGCTACCGCGAAGAATACCTAGTCAAAACCGGACTTTCGGTTAAACATGAGGACAGGATATTCGACCGTTTCAGCGGAAGGGTGATGTTCCCCATTCATTCGCTTTCGGGTCAGATACTGGGGTTCGGAGGCAGGATCCTCATCAAGGATCAGAAAACGGCCAAATACCTGAACTCCCCCGAATCTGAAATCTACCACAAAAGCCGTATCGTTTATGGGATATACCATGCCCGTAAGGCTATAACCAGGGAAGATTGCTGCTACATGGTTGAAGGATATACCGATGTACTCTCACTGCATGAGGCCGGCATCGAGAACGTGGTGGCATCATCGGGAACATCCCTCACACAGGAACAGGTCAGGCTGATAAAGCGCTTCACGCAGAACATGACGATACTTTATGACGGCGACGCTGCGGGAATTAAGGCCTCAATCAGGGGGATAGATCTTGTCCTGGAGGAAGGAATGAATGTGAGAATTGTGCTCCTGCCCGATGGTGAGGACCCCGACTCTTATTCAAAGAAGGTATCGAACAAGGAATTCAGGGACTATATACGGGATAACGAGACGGACTTTATCAGGTTCAAGACAAAGCTCCTGCTCGAGGAGGCAAAAAATGACCCGGTGATGAGAGCAAACCTCATCAGGGATATTGTCAAATCAATTGCGGTTATACCCGAGAGCATAACCAGGACCGTATATATAAAGGAATGCGGTAACCAGATGGAGGTGCCGGAAGGTGTCCTTTATAACGAAGTCAACAAGCTGCGGCAGCAGAAGACTTTCCAGGACAGGAATAAATATCCCGGGCCGGAGGACCTTCCCGTTCAGCGAGTGACTCAGCAGAAGCAGATAACACATGTAGCTTCAACATACAGCTCCGAAATGGAAATTGTCAGGCTCCTTCTTAAATACGGCAGCGATGTTTTTGAAAAGAAGGTTAACAGGGAAGACGGGAGGGAAGAAGTGACCTTCGTATCGGATTTCGTTGTAGGAGAGATAGAATCTGACGAACTTGTCTTCGAGAATACTGTTTTTGCAGAGATTTACGGCGATTTCCGTTTTCACAAGAGCCAGGGCCTCTTCCCCGGCGATCAGCATTTTGTGAGGCATGCCGATCCGGATATCTCAAGGATATCCGCGGGCCTGCTTGCCGAACCTTACGAGCTCAGCTCCATCTGGAGAAAGAAACAAACTTATGTCGAAACTGAATCGGATAAGATAAAAGAGATCGTTGAGGATGCTGTCCTTAAGTTCAAACGCGACAAGCTCAGCCTTATGCGTGACAAGATTAAGCCCCAGCTCGACGCGGCATCAAAATCTGGAGATATCGAACTTGTAAAAACACTGATGAAGAAAGACGCGGTCCTTGCAAATGCCATCCTGCGCATCTCGAAAAACCTGGGGAACAGGATAATTTAAACGGCCACGGACCAGCGGCTACCGGTTTCCGGCAGCCGTCCAACCGCCCGCTGCCCCGCCGGTTGCCGGTTGCCGTCCCACCACCTTAATCCATTGTACCCTAAAACCTTTTTATTATCTTTGTCCGGTTTTTTAAACAATAACTATCTGATTCAATGGGGAAACGGTTTCCTGAATATAAAGGACTTGACCTCTCGCAGGTGAACAGGGAGATGCTCAGGACCTGGGACGAGAATGACACCTTCCACAGAAGTGTACGTCAGCTGAATGGAAAAGGGGAGTATGTTTTTTACGAAGGACCGCCTTCGGCAAACGGCATACCCGGGATACACCATGTTATGGCCCGTACCATCAAGGACGCTATCTGCAGGTACCGTACCCAGCAGGGCTATGAGGTCAAGCGTAAAGCCGGTTGGGATACTCACGGCCTGCCCGTCGAACTGGGTGTTGAGAAAGCCCTTGGAATAACCAAGGAAGATATAGGGACAAAAATCTCCATTACCGATTACAATGCAGAGTGCAAGAAAGATGTAATGAAGTACACCGACCTGTGGGAAGATCTCACCAGGAAAATGGGGTACTGGGTCGACATGGAACATCCCTATATCACTTACGACAACCGGTATATCGAAACACTCTGGTGGCTTCTCAGGCAACTTCACTCAAAGGGAATGCTTTACCAGGGATATACCATTCAGCCCTTTTCCCCTGCCGCCGGAACGGGCCTCAGCTCTCATGAACTGAACCTGCCCGGCTGCTACAAGGATGTAAAGGATACCACCTGTATTGCCCTGTTCAGCCTGATAAGGAACAATAAATCGGAATTCCTGTTTAAAAATACCGATACCACCGGCGTGCATATTATGGCATGGACGACAACTCCATGGACTCTCAGTTCAAACACGGCCCTTGCTGTCGGTGCGGGCATTACCTATTTGAAGGTGAGAAGCTTCAATCCCTACACAGGTGAGCCCCTTACAGTCATCCTTGCAAAAGATCTTCTGCACGCTATGTTCCCGGGGGCAAATGATTCGGCGGAACTCAACGGATATAAGCCCGGGGATAAGAAGATTCCCTTCAGGATCCTCGAAGAATACAAGGGGAGCAAGCTCGCCGGGATGGATTACCGGCAGTTGATCGACTGGGTGAAACCAGATGAAGGTGCATTCAGGGTGATAACCGGTGATTTTGTAACCACCGAAGACGGTACCGGGATTGTTCACATAGCACCGACATTCGGTGCCGACGACTACCGTGCAGGCAAGGAGAATGGCATTCCGCCGATGCTTGTCAAAAGGAAAGACGGTTCGGTCGGCCCGCTGGTGGACAAGAGAGGCTTCATGGTTCCTGTTTCCGACCTCGATGAGGGGTTCGTGAAGGAAAGGGTCAATCTCGAAAGCTATAAGGGATTTGAGGGACGCCCGGTTAAAAATGACTATGACCCGGCTCTGACTGAAGATGACGAGACCCTCGATGTCGAGATAGCGGTGATGCTGAAGCAGCAGGGCAAGATCTTCAGGATAGAGAAACAGGTTCATAGCTACCCGCACTGCTGGAGAACCGACAAGCCAATTCTTTATTACCCGCTCGACGCGTGGTTCATACGTACCACTGCATACCGCGACAGGCTGATAGAGCTCAACAATACTATTAACTGGAAACCCCAGTCAACCGGTACCGGAAGATTCGGGAAATGGCTCGAAAACCTTGTAGACTGGAACCTCTCCAGGTCAAGATTCTGGGGCACCCCCCTGCCTTTGTGGGTCACTGAAGACAGGACCGAAGAAAAATGCATTGGCTCGGCTGCCGAGCTTAAAGCTGAAGCCGAAAAAGCTGTAAAGGCAGGCTTCATGAAGAGCAATCCCCTCAGCCACTTTACAGAGAATGATTTCTCGGAAGAAAACTATAACAGCTTTGATCTTCACCGGCCATTCGTCGACGATATCGTACTTGTAAGCAGCAAGGGTAAGAAAATGTTCCGCGAACCCGACCTGATTGACGTATGGTTCGACTCGGGTGCAATGCCTTACGCACAGGCACATTATCCGTTCGAGAATAAGGGCATTTTCGCTGAAATGTTCCCTGCCGATTTTATCGCCGAAGGCGTTGACCAGACAAGGGGCTGGTTCTTCACCCTTCATGCCATAGCAACAATGATCTCTGACTCCGTTTCGTTTAAAAACATCATTTCCAACGGGCTTGTGCTCGACAAGAACGGCAATAAGATGTCGAAGAGGCTGGGCAATGCTGTCGACCCGTTTACAACAATAGAAGAATACGGTGCGGACCCGCTCAGGTGGTATATGATCACCAACTCCCAGCCATGGGACAACCTGAAGTTCGATATTGTGGGTGTTGATGAGGTGAAGAGGAAGTTTTTCGGGACGCTTTACAATACCTACTCCTTCTTTGCGCTTTATGCCAATGTCGACGGATTTGATTACAGCGATGCCGAGATCCCCGTAGGTGAGAGACCTGAGATCGACAGGTGGATCATCTCGCTCCTCAACTCCCTCATCAGGGAAGTGGGCGATTGCTATGAGGATTATGATCTTACAAGGGCAGGCAGGGCTATCCAGGATTTTGTCACGGAGAACCTCAGCAACTGGTATGTAAGGCTCAACAGGAAACGTTTCTGGGGCGGGGAACAAAGCAGGGACAAGATCGCGGCATACCAGACATTATATTCATGCCTTGAAACAGTCAGCAGGCTGGCAGCGCCCATAGCTCCGTTCTATATGGACAGGATCTTTACCGATCTGAACGGTGTGACCGGGAAACTAAATGAAGACTCCGTACACCTGACTCTCTTCCCCGGATATGATCAAACGCTCATTGACAGGGATCTCGAGGAGAGGATGGATATTGCTCAGAAAATATCCTCAATGATACTCGGACTGAGAAGGAAAGTAAATATCAAGGTACGGCAGCCGCTCGCGAAGATACTGGTCCCTGTAACGGAGGAGTCTTTCAGGCAGAGATTCGAAGCCGTGAAAAACCTGATACTGGCCGAGGTCAATGTAAAGGAGGTGGAATACATCGATGATACTGCAGGCATTCTTGTTAAGAAGATCAAACCCAATTTCAAGGCTCTCGGACCGAAATATGGCAGGCTGATGAAGGAGATTAGCTCAGCAGTCTCAGTGATGGGTCAGCACGACATTGCTGCTTTCGAGAAGAGCGGAAAGGCTTCCCTTAACGTAAATGGAACTGCGGTTGACCTGGCACTTGATGATGTTGAGATTATTTCGGAGGATATCCCGGGGCTCCAGGTGGCCAACGAGGGGAAGCTTACAGTGGCACTCGATGTTACTGTAACAGATGAACTGCGTTATGAAGGGATCGCCAGGGAGTTTGTCAACCGTATACAGAATATCCGCAAGGAAAGCGGTTTCGATGTCACCGATAAGATCACGGTGCTGATCGGCGATCATGAGTTTATCCGTGAAGCGGTTAAGAGACATTCTGCCTACATCGGGTCGCAGACGCTTGCCACCACGGTGTCGGTGGTGCCGTCACTTTCCGGCCCGTCGGTCCGCGATATTGATATTGACGACGTGACTGTTAAGATTCAGGTATCAAGAAAATAGTTCAATCCTGTTTCTTCTCCCGGCGAAGTCGGGATCGCAATGACCCTGCCCAATTCAATCCTTTCGGCTAAAGCACGTTTGCCTTAATAATACACGTGTCATTGCAAGTATCGAAGCGACGCAGCAATCTGTTGGAAATTAAGCTCTTCTTGTAAAAAAGGAGTTAGTCACAAAATGGCACCCACCTTATTTTACGCGTCGTTCCTTTTCCGGTTTCTCCCACGCTCATTGTGATTAATCAGGTGGATGAAATAAATGCGGATTTGTGATTTTGAGTCAACCCCCGCCAATGCCGCTTTACGGCATTGGTATCCTCCAGGGGTGGTATAATCAGTAGAATTATTTTCAATGGACCTTTTATTAAACCCGGAACTTTAAAAAGTTAATGGATTTATTCTTTTACAAATCGCCGCTGAGCGGCGAAGAATGCCACCAAATCTTTTTTGGAAAAAGATTTGAGGCTGCCCTTTTCTTTGGTTCATTTCTTTTGGGCAAGCAAAAGAACCCTAGCGAAGCGGAGCTCGGCAAAACCAAATGAACAGGAATACTTGGGATAACAAAAGATCCGTTCCGACAATTGGCGGAGAGTGCGGCGAAGCCTGAAGAATAAACTACTTTATTTTCCCAACTGCTGTTTCAGGATCCTGGCAATATACTTGCCCAGAATATCGAACTCCAGGTTAACGACTGTTCCTTTTTTGATCCTGTGAAAATTTGTAACCTCGTGTGTAAACGGGATGATAGCCACCTGGAAAGATTCAGGCTTTGAGTTGACAACAGTCAGGCTGACGCCATTAACAGATACCGATCCTTTTTCGACAGTGATATAGTCGTCCTGCGCGGGCACATATTCAAATGTATAGTACCAGCTCCCTCCCGATTCTCTGACTTCCGTGCAAACGGCTGTCTGGTCGACATGTCCCTGCACCATGTGTCCATCCAGGCGCCCGTCGAGGCGCGTGCTTCGTTCAAGGTTTACCCTGTCGCCGGGTTTAAGCAGGCCCAGGTTGGATTTATCGAGAGTTTCTTTAATTGCAGTAACAGTATAGGTGTCCTTATCCTTGCTCACTACTGTCAGGCAGACACCGTTATGAGAGACACTCTGGTCGATTTTCAGCTCATTCACAAATGAGCATTGCATTGTTATATGGAGGTTGTCTTTCTCCTTCTCGAGCTTTACAACTGTTGCAGCCTCCTCGATTATTCCTGAAAACATGATATTTTGTTTTTCTATGTCTGCAAAGGTATCTATTTTTAGATATTGCCCGCTCAAAGAAGAAACCTCCAAAATATTGGCTTTTAAAAATGGCTTTGCAAAAGTTCGCTTCGCTAAAGTTCAGAGATATGACCAAAATGCCTTGTTCATTTCTTTTGCTCCTACAAAAGAAATGAACCAAAGAAAAGTAGGCCGGAAAAGACAACTGCCTCTGTTTTTCACCATTAGCGCGTAGCCATTTACCGCTCCAAAAAACAGAGCGCAGTTCGCGCCTTTTCCGGTTTCTCCATCGCTCAAAATTAAATTTAATCCTTTGGGAATTGTAACCGAATATTAATGGCTGAAACTATTCTTAAAACATTATAAGTATGAGGGCAAACCCGAAAACGGTGTGAACCGGGGCCTGGAGCGGCGTGCTGGCACAGAGCGCAGGAAGACGAAGCAGGACCGAAAGTTAAGTTCCGACATGTTATGTCGGAATAGTGAGGTGCCGGTTTGCCGGGAGGCTGGACGCATTAAGCGGCCAAGACCCCGGTTGTCTTTTTCGGCGCCCTTTTTTGGTTAATTTTTGGGGCGAGCAAAAAATGAACAAAGAAACTTTCTGATTCAAGACAAAGAATTTAGCAACTAAGTTACAAGCATGACGTAGTCAAATAAACTGCCAAAATACCAGATTATAGCAGGCTGATGACTTGATTGAAAAATCAAAAGTATATTATCACCGTGTGTGCGGATGACGTTTCCGGTCGACAGGCATCTTATGCGCTTTCCAGCCATTGAATCCGCCTTTAAGGGAATAGAGTTCACGGTAGCCGTGATCATAAAATAAGACAGAAACCTTCCTGCTCCTGAACCCTGCGTAGCAATATATGAAAACAGGTTTCCCCTTTGCCGGTGCCGCGGCTGATGTGAAATAGTTTTCAGGCAATGGCCAGTCGATATTTACAGCGCCTTCAATTCTCGACTTCCTGTAATCTTTCTGAGCCCTGGCATCAATAAGTATTGCCCCGGACGAGGCCCTGAACCCGGCAATGAATTCCTTATCCGAAAGAACAGTGTATTTAAGCGAATCCGCGGTCTGGCTGAAAACATCCCGGCTTAAGGCTGCCAGGAAAATGAAAACATATAACCTGAATTTCATATTCATTTTTTTCTGTAATAAAGATAGGCAAATTCTTTACCCCTGCCCAGACCGGTCCTGGACCGGTCACCGGACACAAGGCGGACCCGGGAAAGTACATCTAGGGGAAATGCCCCTGTCCCGCAGGGCAATTGTTTAACAAAAGTAAAAATGGTTAATAACTTGAATTTCCAGATTTGTAAATTTTCATACATTTAACCCCAAGTATAAAAAGCAGCTATGAAAACCCTCCTGAAACTACTGATAATCTTTGCAATAATTGCAGTCACGCTTACGACCTGCAGGAATGAAACGGCGGTAAAACAGCCTCCTAAAATGTCATTCTCCACCTATACAGCAGATACCTCTCTCAAAGCCACTGCTGAACCGGTAAGCAAGGAGATCCTTTACGGCCTGATAACACCGACCGAGGTGACTTCTATTTTCAACAGGCTAAAGGTGCCGTACAACGAATCCATCCTGAATCCTACGGAAAACAGGGACCAGTACACAAGCAATGCCAAAGCCTCGATAAATCTCGGAATATACGGTGTGGATTTCGGCTATATTAAAATGTTCGGTATCGGACAGAAAATGATAAACTACATCACGACCGTCCTGAGCATGAGCAATAAGCTTGGCATTCCCGACAAATACCTGATGGAGCCTATAAAAAGGCTGGAGCGGGATAATGAAAATCCGGATACCGTAATGAATCTTGTCAACAAATCGTACAAGGAGATAGAGGATCACCTTAGAAAAGACGGGAGGGAAAGCACTGCAGGACTAATGCTCATGGGTGGCTGGGTTGAAGCTCTTTACATCACTTCGCAGCTTCTTTACGACCCGAATAACCCCGACAAGCAGGTAATAGAAAAGATCGCCCAGCAGAAATATACGCTGAATTCGCTTCTCAACTTCATGAGGAATTATTACGACGACCCCGTTGTTGTATATTATACGAAAAAGCTGATTTACATGAAGAGGTTCTTCGACACTTTCGATATATATTTCAAGATAGGGGACCTGAAAATAGATTTCAACCGGAAGGTGATCATCGCTACGGGCTGTGATATGACCATATCGAAAGAAACAGTCGAGAAAATCCGTGATTATACCAGGAGACTGAGAACGGAGATGATTACGCCTTAGGGTTTGTTTAGTCCTGAGAGCCAGGGGAAAAATACCTGATTTTTCAGCCATTCTTCTTATATTTATGTCATTATTGACACTGTAATACAATTCCTGCTATGAAAGCTGCAAAAATTACCTTGTTGGTTCTTCTGACAATTCTCTGGTCATGCGGACCAGGAAAAGAAAAAGAAGGCGGTGAAAAAACCCATGCCGTTATTCCTGTCGACCAGGGATTCACCGAGTACATTGTTAGCTATACTTCAGGCATAATAGCCGTTAACGGAGCAGTAGAGATCAGGTTCACCCCGGAATTTGCAAAAAAAGCCGACAAGTCAAAATTAACAGGGCTTTTCTCCTTTGACCCTTCAATCAAAGGGAAGGCCGAATGGAAAGATGATGTGACTCTGGTTTTTCGTCCGGCCAAGCTCCTTGATTATGGAAAAACCTGGACCGGCAGCCTCAGCCTTTCTAAGCTTGGTGAGGTTAAGAGCCGGCTGAAGAGCTTCCCGATCAACATCGAAACAGTTAAAAAGGACTTCAATGTTACCTTGAATAACCTTGAGTATTTGCCCGACAAGGAACAGTACAGCATCAGCGGGCAGGTCATCACGTCCGATTATGTGAACCCCGATGAAGTTGAAGAATGGGTGAACGGGAAGCTGTCAGGAAGCAATGTAACCCTGGCCTGGGATCATACTTCCGCGGATAACGTTCACAAGTTCACCATTGAAAAGATAACCAGGACCGACTCCGAGCAGAATCTTGTAATCTCGTGGGACGGGAATGATTTTGGTGTGAAGCAGAGCGCCTCATCAACAATAAAAATACCGAAGAAGAACGACTTCATAATACAGTCGGTTACACTTGTAACCGGTGAATCGCAGCATGTCGATATAGTATTTTCCGACCCGGTGGATGCCGGGCAGGAGACTGAGGGACTGGTTTATTTCACCCCCTCAGCAGAGCTTTCCCTGAAGATCAATTCCAATGTGGTGAGTGTTTATCCCACATCGGTGCTGCAGGGATCGGTTGAAATGAACATCGAGGGATCGATAAAGAGCAACAAGGGCATAGCACTGGGAACACCACACAAGGAGACGCTCGAGTTTACCACCATAAAACCAGGGCTTCAGACGGTGGGCAAAGGAGTGATCCTTCCTGCTTCAGGCAGCCTTGTTTTCCCCTTCATGGCGGTAAACCTGAAAGCCGTGGACATAAGAATTATCAAAATCTATGAAAACAACCTTCCATACCTTCTGCAAAACGACGATCTGAATGAACAGTCGGAATCGGTGAAGCGTTTCGGCAGACCCGTTTATGCAGGTAAGATAGATTTGCTGACGACCCAGGGTACCAACAACGGGAAATGGAACCTTCACACAATTGATCTCGCCGACTATATCACTGTCGAACCGGGAGTACTTTACAAGGTCAAGCTCACAATGAGGAAATCCTACTCGCTGTATTCATGCAATGACAACCAGGGTCCATCAAAATATGAGCAGGCTCTCGATGTGGTAAATGAGAAGATAGCGGCATCATTTGATGACCCGGGAGATTATTATGAAGATTCGGAGTCATCGCTTTTTTACCGTTATGGCTACAACTGGGAGGAGAAGGATGATCCATGCAAGGATGCTTTCTACTCTCCATACAAGGGTATATCCAAAAACCTGCTTGCCTCCAACCTTGGCTTAATGGCCAAACAGGGAGAGAATAACAAGCTCCTGGTTTTTGTAAATGACATCAGGAGCACGGACCCTGTCGGTGATGCCGCGGTGGAAGCGCTGAATCTCCAGATGCAGCCGATCGGATCGGGAAATACAGCTTCCGACGGTACAGTTACGGTAACCTGTTCTGGTAAGCCGTTCCTTCTTATCGTGAAAAAAGGAAATGACAGGAATTACCTCAAAACCACCGATTATTCCTCTCTTTCGCTTAGCTCCTTTGATGTTTCCGGTGTGAAGCCCGAAAAGGGCATCAAAACTTACATATATGGCGAGAGGGATGTATGGAGGCCCGGCGATTCAATATACCTGGCAGTTATGATCCGTGATATGAATCATGAGCTTCCGGAGGGCCATCCGGTACAGTTTGAGCTCGTTAATCCGGATGACCAGAAAATCGATAACCAGGTTCAGAACCTGCCTGCATCAGGATTGCTTGTCTTCAGGACAAAAACCTCAGACAATGCCGTTACGGGAAACTACTCGGCCAATATAAGGGTTGGCGGAGCTTTGTTCTCAAAAAGGGTGAGGGTTGAAACAATCAAGCCGAACAGGCTGAAGATTGACCTTACTTTCAGCAATGAGCTCCTCAGCTGCGGACCTGTTCCCGAACCGGCCTCGATGAAGGTGAAATGGCTCAACGGCGCTGTGGCTAAGAATATGAACGCGATTGTGGATGTTATCCTGAGGCCGGTACAGACACGATTTGACAAGTACCCGCAGTATGTCTTCGATGACCCATCTTCTAAATTCAGCTCGGCCACCACAAAGGTTTTCGATGGGTCGATTGATAACCAGGGTAATTCCTCATTTCAGTATGCACCCGGCGACAACAGCAATGCACCAGGGATGCTGAATGCAGTTTTCACTGCAAGGGTATTCGAGAAGGGTGGAGATGCCAGCATAATCCAGAAGACCTGCAAGCTGTCACCTTTTAATGAATTCGTGGGGATCAGCTTTCCCGGGTTATCAGGAAAGAGCAGGCTTCTTTATACCGACGCCACCAATGAGATCAGGGTTGCCACCGTCGATAAGACCGGTAAGCCTGTATCTGCGAAGGTCGAGGTCGACATTTACAGGATATCTTACAGGTGGTGGTGGGAATCCGACGAGGAGGACCTTGGGACTTTTGTATCAAATGAGCATTTCAAGCCTATAGTGACAGGAAAGATAAACACAGTTAACGGTGAAGGGAGCTTCACCTTCAAGATACCAAAGGATGAATGGGGAAGATACCTGGTGAAAGCAAGGGCAGAGTCGGGTCATACAACAGGCAAGATAATCCTTGTAGACTGGCCATGGGAATACGGTTCCAAGGGAGTAACCGAGGGAGCAACACTCCTGACAGTCGGTACCGATAAAGCAAAATATAATGTAGGCGACAATATCCAGCTTTCATTTCCTGCTCCACCCAATTCAAGGGCAATTGTCACACTCGAAAATGCTACCGGGGTAGTTGAGCAGACAAGCGTAAGCGCCAACGGTCCGAACTCAATAGTCAACCTGAAAGCCACAGCTGACATGGCACCGAATGTATATGCCTATGTTACCCTGATACAGCCTCACGGCCAGACACAGAATGATATGCCGATACGGCTTTATGGTGTTGCACCGGTGATGGTTGAGGATGCTGCAACAAGGCTCACTCCCCAGATCTCAATGCCTGATGAAATCCGGTCGCAGAAGACTTTTGAGGTCAGGGTAAGCGAAACAGGCAAGAGACCAATGACATATACCCTTGCAGTTGTTGATGAGGGATTGCTCGACATAACAGGTTTCAGGACACCCGATCCATGGTCATATTTTTATGCACGTGAGGCCCTTGGAGTAAGGACCTGGGATCTCTACGACCTTGTGCTTGGAGCGCTGGGCGGTAAACTCGACAGGGCGCTTGCCACCGGGGGTGATGAGGCACTTAAGGACAAGTCAGCTGCGAAGGTTAAGCGATTCATCCCCGTTGTAAGGTTCTTCGGGCCATATGACCTTCCGGCGGGAAGGACAAATACTCATAAGATCACACTGCCTCTTTATACAGGTTCGGTGAAGGCCATGGTAATCGGAGGCAACGACAAGGCTTATGGTGCCGCAGACAAGTCAGTGCTGGTAAGAGATCCTCTCATGATCCTGGCCACAGCTCCAAGGGTGCTTGGACCCGGGGAGAAAGTATCTCTGCCTGTCACAGCATTCGTCCAGAAAGAGGGCATAAAGAAAGTTACCATCGAGGTAAAAGGAAATGACCTGGTTAACTTCACCCAGAACACAAGAGAAATAAGTGTTACTGAACCCGGCGAAAAAGATGTGGATTTTGAATTCACTGCAGCTGAAAAAACAGGGAAAGCTGAAATTACCGTGACTGCCACAGGAGCTGGCGAGACGGCCACGTATAAAATGGAGCTTGAAATCAGGAGCCCCAACCCGATGGAGACAAGGTCGGAACTAAAGATCCTCAACCCGAATGAAAAATATGAAAAGACATTTATACCCTTCGGTATCGAAGGAACATCATCGGCGTCTATTGAAATATCCACCCTCCCGTCGATCAACCTCGGGAAGAGATTAAGCTACCTTATCGAGTACCCTCATGGCTGTTCGGAACAGATCACCTCAGCAGTATTTCCGCAGTTGTGGGTTAAAGAGATAGGAGGAACAAGCCAGGATGTCATAAACAGGGCCTCGGAAAACGTTGCTGCAGGAATTCAGAAACTGGTCACACGCCAGATGGCCAATGGTGGAATTGCATTATGGCCAGGATCGATGGAACCTGACAAGTGGGTCACGTCTTATGCCGGTCACTTCATGCTCGAGGCTGAAAAACTGGGATATAGCATACCATCCGGGTTCAGGCAGAAATGGCTGAGCTTCCAGAGAAAAAGCGCCCAGTCGTGGAGGTTCGACAGGAACTTCAGGTACACGGCGAACGAGCAGGCATACAGGCTCTTCACACTTGCACTCGCCGGGCAGCCCGACAAAGGAGCAATGAACAGGCTGAGAGAGACCCCGGATCTTCCCCAGCTTTCCAAATGGATGCTGGGTGCGGCATTTGCACTGGCTGGCAGGACGGAAGTTGCGGAATCGCTTATCGATACAAGGAACCTTGTAACGGAACAGGATTACTATGATTATTACTACGGAGGTTACCTTCGCGACAGGGAGATCATCCTCTATACTCTCGTCATCCTTAAAAAGTACGACCAGGCATTTCCGCTGCTGAAATCAGTATGTGAAGATCTCAATCGCGATTACTGGTACAGTACCCAGGCAATTGCATGGGGGCTTTTTTCGTATATGAAATTTGCCGAGACCATATCTCCTGATAACGGAAAAGCCAGCAAGGTCTCCTGCAATTTTAACGGCGAAAAGAAAGAGATAAGGGTTATCCAGAGAATGACATCAAACGAGGAGCTTAAGATCAAGGCAGGAACCAATTCCCTCTCTGTTGCCAATGTATCTGAAACGCCCGTCTACCTGACTTTCATCCAGAAAGGAATTCCTCTTAAAACAGATATATTGAAAGAGGACAAGGGCCTGTCGATGAATGTTTCCTACCTTAACATGGAACGGAAAGCCGTTGATGAAAAATCGATCGAGCAGGGAACCGACTTTATTATGGTGGTGAAAGTCGCGAACAGCACCTTCAGGAGGGTTGATAACATTGCCCTCACCGAAATGGTCCCTCCCGGCTGGGAAATACGTAACACAAGGCTTTTCGAAGCAGAATCGGACCTGAAGGAGAGCCCCTATGATTACCGCGATTTCAGGGATGACAGGGTTTATACCTATTTTGGCCTTGGTTCAGGTGAATCGAAGACATTTATAATTTTCCTGAACGCATCATATAAAGGGCAGTATTTTCAGCCGGCTGTTTGGTGCGAGGCAATGTACAACGATAATATGTATTCAAGGATACCCGGGAAAGAAGTGTCGGTGACAGGTCAGAAAATTGAATAGGAAACTAAAGATAATCTTAATTGCAACCGGAGTAATAATTGCTCCGGTTTTGCTTTCTCCCATGCCACGGTTCAGGGTCCCTCTTTCAACAGTAGTTGAGGCCAGGGACGGATCGCTTCTGGGTGCAAGAATTTCAGATGACGGGCAGTGGAGATTTCCACCATCCGATTCTGTGCCGTATAAATTCGAAAGGGCCCTTCTTGCATATGAAGACAATTACTTCTATTATCATCCCGGTGTTAACCCTGTTGCACTGGTAAGAGCGGCTTTTCAGAATATAAGGGCAGGAAGGATAATTAGCGGAGGAAGCACAATCACAATGCAGGTTGCTAGGTTATCGCGGGGGAACAGGGAGAGAACTTACCTTGGAAAAATTTCGGAGATCCTTTCAGCAATCAAGCTTGAGATATTTCACTCGAAGAAGGAGATCCTGAGGATATATGCCGCAAATGCCCCTTTCGGGGGAAATACCATAGGCCTCGATGCTGCAACATGGAGATATTCGGGAAATTCGCAATATAACCTGTCGTGGGCCGAAGCAGCAGCTTATGCAGTGCTGCCAAATTCTCCAGCACTGGTCTTCCCGGGCAAGAACCAGAAGAGACTTAAAGAAAAACGCGATGAGGTCCTGCTGAAGCTTTTAACCAAAAAGATTATAGATTCGACTACGTACACCCTGTCATTGGATGAGCCTCTGCCTGTCGAGCCCAGACCACTCCCTTCCCTGGCTCCGCACCTCACTTCAAAATTTTTCAATGAGATGAAAGGCAGAAGGATAAGGACGACCATAGACCCGGTGATGCAGGAAAGGGTTTCGGAGATTATTAATTCGCACCAGGCAATACTCCGGAATAATTTCATATTCAACTCAGCATGTATTGTCGTGGGAGTGGAAAAGGGTGAAGTACTGGCTTACGTGGGAAACTATACCGGCCCGGGTGCTTCCGAACACGACGGGGATGTCGACATTATACAATCGCCCCGCAGCACCGGTAGCATACTAAAACCCTTGTTGTATGCAGCCATGCAGAATTCTGGCGATTTGCTTCCGAATACCCTTGTGCCGGATATACCGACACATTTCACCGGTTTCTCGCCAAAAAACTTTGACCAGACATGGAGCGGGGCAGTGACGGCCTCAAACGCACTGGCACAATCGCTGAATATCCCGGCAATTAAAATGCTACAGAAATTCACTTCCCAGAGGTTCCTTGATGTGCTCAGGAGGATAGGCTTTACCACATTCGATAAGTCGCCTGGTCACTACGGGCTCTCCGTAATACTGGGAGGAGGCGAGGCAACATTGTGGGAGCTGACAGGTGTCTATGCCTCACTCTCGAGGGTTGAGGACCGTTACAACCGCACCCATCGCTATGATATTAATGATTACCATCCACCTTTCCTCCTAACCCCTCCAACGAAGAGTCTCCACGATACATTGGCTGCAGATATGCCGCTTTCGGCTTCATCAATCTGGCTTACCTACGAGGCGCTGAAAAATGTCAACCGTCCCGAAAGTGAAACAGGCTGGCAGTACTTCTCCTCATCAGGTGAACTTGCATGGAAGACGGGTACGAGCTACGGGTTCAGGGACGGGTGGGCCGTGGGAACGACACCAGGGTACGTTATCGGGGTATGGACAGGCAACGCCGACGGGGAGGGCCGTCCGGGGCTTACGGGAACCAGCTGTGCGGCCCCTGTTTTGTTTGATGTCTTCAGCTATATCGGCAACAAAGGATCATTCACCATGCCCCGTGAAGAGATGACGGTAATAAAGGTCTGCAGGGAAAGCGGTTACAGGGCCGGTCCCGATTGCCCTGAAACGGAAGAGGTATGGGCCACCCTGAACGGGCTGAGAAGTGAAGCTTGTCCTTATCACAGGACCATTCACCTGAACAAAGCAAGGACACTAAGGGTCACCGACAAATGTGTGAAGCAGGAAGAGATCATAAATGAGAAATGGTTTGTGCTTCCCCCGTCGATGGAATATTATTACCGCCAGAAACATCCCGGGTACAAAGTGCTGCCGCCTACGGCACCCGGATGTACGGATGACAAGACGATCCAGGTCATGGAGTTCATTTATCCTTCACCCGGTGTAAAGATATTTATCCCCCGCGACCAGACGGGGGCCATGACCAGGGTAGTGCCTGAGGTCGCGCACAGGATCCCTTCCAAGAAAGTATTCTGGCACCTCGATGATAAGTACATCACCACAACCCGGTTCATTCACCAGATCGAGCTGCTGGCCGGCCCTGGTCCACACCTGCTTACTGTAGTGGATGAAGATGGCAATACGATCAGGTGCCCGTTCACAATCACCAACCCTACTGGCAGGGAAGAAGGGCGAAGGGACTGAGGAACGGGGAGATGATGGGACTAAATTATTATTTTTAAGGCATTATTCCGGATAATGAATCTTTCGATATTTAAAAAGCTGCTGCCAGGACTGGTCCCTCTTTTAATTTTCATCATAGCCGATGAGATATGGGGAACAAAGGTCGGGCTGTACGTGGCACTGGCCTCCGGGATCGGTGAGCTCGGATTCTATTATATCAGGGACCGCAGGATTGACAGGTTTGTACTCCTCGACACCGGCCTCCTGTTAGTTATGGGTGCAGTTTCCATCGCACTCGAAAATGATCTATTCTTCAAGATCAAGCCGGCGCTTATTGAAGCCATCCTGCTTGCAATCATTGCTTTTTCGCTATGGGGTCCTAAAAATCTTATAAGGGCAATGGGTGAGAGATACATGGGTGAAATGCATCTCGACGAAAGCCAGGAAAAAATGATGCGTGTTAACATGCTTGCCATGTTCTGGCTGACTGCGTTTCATATTCTGCTGGTACTCTACTCGGCCGGTTATATGAGCAGCGAGGCATGGGCATTTATAAGCGGCGGGCTATATTACCTTCTGTTCGGAATATATTTTGGCGGAGTATGGCTGTATAATTTCCTGAAATCAAGAAGAGTAACGGGAGAGGAATGGTTCCCGGTGGTTGATGAGGAGGGAAAGGTGGTTGGAAGGGCACCCAGGAGTGTATGTCACGACGGGAAGAGCAAGCTGCTTCACCCGGTAATTCACCTTCACCTATTCAATAAGGAAGGCATGCTTTTCCTCCAGAAAAGATCGCTGAAGAAAGATATTCAACCGGGGAAATGGGACACATCGGTTGGCGGCCATATCGATCCTGGAGAGAGTGTTGAGCAGGCATTGAGCCGGGAAACATCCGAGGAGATCGGGCTAACCGGTCTGCAGTTTCAGTTTATACACAGGTATATCTGGGAATCGGCCAGGGAGAGAGAGCTGGTTTTCTCATTTGTCGCCCTGACCGACAAATGCCCGGTAACTGACAGGAATGAAATTGAGGATGGTAAATTCTGGTCCATAGGTGAAATTAAAGCCGGGCTGGGGAAAGAAGTATTCACTCCAAATTTCGAGCACGAATTCGGGATGCTCCAGGCGACACTTTTCAGGAATAACTAAACATTGTAAATATCATCTTTGAAGTTAAAATATTCGTGATAAACATCAGTTATTAAATCTGAATGACAGTAATTTTTACTTTGCATTTCATTCTGATTAAGACTTAACCCTTTTTTCCTAAAATGAAGATTAACAAGATTTATTTATCCCTGGCGGTGGTGTTCGTTGCTACAACAGGATTATGGGTCTCATCATGCATTCACGACCTGGGTTTGCCCCCGGGGGTGCCGGCAATCTGCTTCGACAATGAAGTGCTTCCGATATTCCAGAATAACTGTGCGATTTCTGGTTGTCACGGTAGCGGAGGAAGATCACGTTTTAACCTTACCACCTACACGGGGATCATGGAGGGAATAACACCCGGCAATCCATCACAAAGCCGTTTTTACCAGGCAATCACCGGCAATGGAGCCGGGTTGATGCCGCCGGATAATCCTATCTCGATGGAAAACAGGACAATTATACGCTTATGGATACTCCAGGGTGCCGTGCATACCACATGCTCGACCAATCCTCCCGATACAACAGCACAGGGAGGCGGGGCCACGCGTGCCTGCTATACGAGGGACATACTTCCCATACTTGTTTCAAACTGTGCCATGAGCGGCTGCCACGACGCGGCAACCCACAGATCGGGATATAATTTTGCTGATTATGCGCACACTGTCCTTGCAGTCTACCCGGGAAATGCATCAGCAAGCAGTCTTTACCAGGCAATTACAGGTTCGGGGGGAGGAAAAGGTGAAAATGAGGATATTATGCCCCCGCCACCCAAATCACCTCTCACCACCGCGCAAATCGATACGATAGCAGCCTGGATCAATTACGGGGCGCTGAATGAGACCTGCGCACAAGCCTGCGACACCGTAAACACCGTCACTTTCTCGGGAGTTATCTGGCCATTTATGCAGCAGACATGCACAGGCTGTCATTCCGGGGCATCACCCTCAGGAGGTGTGTCGCTCAACAGCTATGCCGACGTCCAGACGATAGCTGCAAGCGGCGTGCTTTGGAGCGCCCTGACCGGCACAAACGGGAAATTCCTGATGCCGCCTTCGGGATCGCTCACACGATGCCGTCTGAGGCAATTCCAGCTGTGGATCAATGCAGGATATCTGAACAATTAGAATTTAAAGCATCATGAAGCGCTATATACTACCGGCTATATTTGTTCTGTTCGCCTTCTTCGCAGCATGTTACTACGACAGCGAAGAGGCGTTATACCCAAGCTACTCGAATAACTGCGATACCTCGAGTGTAAAATTCAGCACCAGCATCACCACCATACTCAGCAATAACTGCTGGAGCTGCCATTCAAACTCTACTGCAGCCTCATTTGGAAGCAACATCAAGCTCCAGGATTATGCAGATGTAAAAGCACAGATCGGCTCCATTATTCCTGCCATAAACCAAACCGGCGCCATATCGCCGATGCCAAAGGGAGGAAGCAAGCTGAGCTCCTGCAGCCTCACATTATTTAACATCTGGGTAAGAAACGGAACGCCTAATAATTAAACATCACATTTTTCATATGAATCGCATTATTACAGTCATATTCCTTCTGTCGCTGACATATTCTGTCTCGGGGCAGGATGATCTTATGAACCTTCTCGATTCGACAGCCAGGCCTGAGATCAACTTCACCACAGCAACATTCAAATCGACACGTATTGTCAACGGTCACTCAATTGAAAGAATGAAACACGGGCAGCTCGATTTCAGGATCTCCCACAGGTTCGGAACGCTGAATTCGGGTGCATATAATTTTTTCGGCATGGACCAGGCGACCATTCACCTGGGCCTCGAGTACGGAATCACCGACTGGCTCATGGTTGGTATCGGAAGGGGATCATATGAAAAGACGGTTGACGGGTCCGCCAAGTTCAGCATACTAAGGCAATCTTCGGGCGCAAGGGTCATGCCGGTGTCGGTTTCACTGTTCTCATCCATTGCCGTGAACGGTCTTAAATGGAGCGACCCAACCAGGACCAATTATTTCTCATCAAGGCTCTCCTATACCAACCAGGTGCTTGTCGGAAGGAAGTTCAACAATTCATTTTCATTCCAGCTCACTCCCACCATGGTTCACAGAAATCTTGTTGCCACCTTGCTCGATCCCAACGACCTCTGGGCCATGGGTGCCGGGGGAAGGATAAAGCTTACCAAAAGAATCAGCATAAACGGCGAGTATTACTATATCGTCAACAAGAAGAATTACATGAGCCAGCCGACATATGATCCACTTTCCATCGGTATCGACATCGAAACGGGGGGACATGTTTTCCAGATCATACTCACGAACTCAACCGCTACGATCGAGAAGGGCTTCATTAGTGAAACTACAGGAAAATGGCTCAAGGGAGACATTCACATCGGATTTAACATTTCAAGAGTATTTAACCTGAATAAAACCAAAAAAGTCAATTAAGAACCTGTCCGGGAATTTAATATTTCACTTCAGGGACGCCGATGTTTCAGAACAAAAGGCGGCTGGTTTTGTTTAACATATATCAAACCAAACATTACTTTTATGAAAAGAATCGTTCTCATTCTCCTTCTTCTTCCTGCATTCACGATGATTAATGCACAGAAGTACATAACCAAAAACGGTTTCATCGGGTTTTTCTCCCACACCCCCATGGAGGACATCAAGGCTGATAATAACCAGGTTGCCAGCATTCTTGATTCTTCGACCGGGGATATTGTCTTCCAGGTTCTCGTTAAATCATTTCACTTCGACAGGGCACTTATGGAAGAGCATTTTAACGAGAACTACATGGAATCCGAAAAATTCCCTAAAGCAAGCTTCAAGGGAAAAGTGACAAACTTATCTTCTGCCGATCTTAAGAAAAAAGGCACTTACAACATAACTGCCGAGGGAGATCTTACCATACATGGAGTTACGAATAAGGTAAAGGTTGATGGCACACTCGAGGTTACAGACGGCGGACTGAACGCATCAGCCAAATTCGGAATCATACCCGAGGATTACAAGATCACCATACCGGGACTTGTGAGAGAGAAAATTGAAAAAAGCCTTGCAGTGACGGTTACGATGAAGTATAATCAGATGCAATAACAACTAACAATATTAAGAACTTCTTCACTGTCACCTCTCATCAAAAGGCTCTCATATGAAAACCTATATCAAGATTGCGCTGGGAGTTGTTCTTATACTGGCAGTAGCTGGTATCGGGACGGGCCTGTACCTCTTTAACCTCAAACCCAGAAACCTTAGCAAGGCAAGGCCCGATTTTACGATCACAGCCGCTGATATCCAGAAGGCATTCGAGGATAATGAAAGCGCGGCAACAGCTAAATATGTCGGCAAGGTCGTTGAAGTCACAGGTGAAATTTCTGCCGTAAAGCCTGGTGAAAACAATTCAGTAAGCATTTCCATGAGGACCTCGAATGAAATGTCGTCGGTGATATGCACTTTCCCGGCGTCAAATAAGCCTGCCGGTCTTAATCCAGGTCAGACCGGAGTCATAAACGGGGTCTGTTCAGGTTTCCTGATGGATGTCCTGCTCAACAACTGCGCCATTGCTGTAAAATAGCTCCAGCTTTTCTGACCTTTTGACCAAGGAGTCAAACCGGGTCTTCACTGCGAACACACGCGGGGGAGACCCATTTTTATACAGTGCGACTCCATGATTTACTTCGTTACAACCCGCGGTTTAGTTTTTACTTTCACTTCATAAATGCCAATTGTTAGCATTTTTTGAAATATCTCTTGCTACATTTGCCGCAGAAGCAAACCCTTATGGAGAACCCTATTAAGATACTGGTGCTGAACAACGAGGTTGAAGCCACCCTGTTCGATCAGATACTGCAGGACCGGAACATTCCTTTCCTGATCAGGTCTTTTCACGATTCGGCCTACGATGGCCTCTGGCAGAACCAGGCAGGCTGGGGCCACCTGATGGCACCACCGGAATATAAGGAGGAAATACTCAGGCTATACTCGGAAATGTTGAATGCATCATTCGACGAAAGTCAGGACGGCGAACAGTAATTATATGCATTTCTTCAATAATAACAGGGCATTTATTGTAATTAACCCCAAAGCAGGGACCAGGGGGCTAGCATATTTCAAAAGGACCCTGGCCAGGTTCCAGGATGTTTTTGACTATTCAACATTCCCCGACATTAATGAATTCCGGACCTTCATCAGAAAAAACCTGGGCAATTATGATGTCTTCATTGCCGCCGGAGGTGATGGCACTGTTAACAGCCTGGCCTCGGAGCTTATTGGAACCGGGAAGATTCTTGCGGTAATACCTTACGGGTCGGGGAACGGCTTTGCACGCGAGATGGGATTCAGGAAAGATATTGCATGCCTCGCCGAGAATATAGGCAGGAATGAATCGCTCGATGTGGATGTCATCTATCTCAACAACCTCCCCTGTATTAACATGGCAGGGACTGGCATTGACAGCTTTGTTGCCCACGAATTCCATAATCTCCCGGTAAGGGGCTTCTTTAATTACGGTATCACGACCCTGAAAATAGCGACACTAATACGTCCTTTCGATATAGAGATCCGTTCGGATGCAGGGGTAATCACCAGGAAAAGCTATATGATGTCGATTGCCAATACAAGGCAATTCGGAAATAATGCACTTATCGCACCTGGTGCCGCACCTAATGACGGCATATTCGATATTGCCTTGCTCAGACCATTCCCAAAGCTCCTCTTCCCCTTTTTTGCAGCCAGGCTTATGTCGGGGAAGCTCAAGGAATCTATATATCTCAACTATTACAGGTTCGACGGACCGGTGGTGATCAAAACATCGGAAAAAAGGTTCCATATCGATGGTGAACCTGTGAATATAACTGACGAAATTTCAGTATCAATAAGAAAAAAATCGCTAAGGGTTCTTAAATGCAGGGAAAACAGGTGGGTATAAAAAATTTAATATCTTTGCTCACCCTAAAAAGAATGGATTAACCCACTTGTTCCTTTTTTGAGCATGAACCCGGATAATGAAACCAAAGCCGTGAGGGGCAGAAGATCTGTTCCCGGTGAAATTGCGGACGGTATAAAAACAATTGTCAGGAGCCGGTATCTCTATATTGCAATCCTTGTCCTTGCCGTTGGCTTCCAGCTGAATATAGCATCACAGACCTATCTTCACAATTATATGTCGCAGGGAAAAACCCTTCCCATGCTATCCGACTTTATCCTCGATCATATTCCGTTCATTGATATCTCCTTTTTTTACGATATTATGAGCCTGGTGACAATTTTCGTAATGCTACTGTACATTATTTCAAAAAATGAAACCAGAAGACTTCCGTATATTATCCTTCTTATCGGCATTTTTTATGTGGTAAGAGGAATCTTCATTGTTCTCACTCCTTTCGGAAATCCGCCGCTTTTCAACGGAACAGGCGGACCATTTAACGGATTTTCAAATTTTGAGCTGGGCGTTTACCCTTCGGGTCATGTCGGGAATGCAGTAATGTTCTTCCTGCTGGCAAACGACAAGGTATATAAATGGCTGCTTTTTACCTGTGTTATGCTGATTATTATAACCCTCCTGTTTGCACGAGGTCATTACAGCATTGATATCTTCTCGGGATGGTTTTTTGCGTATGCCATCAAGGCATTCGGGGAAAAGCACTTTAAGGGGTTTGACCTGAAAGCAGGGGAGCATATTTAGCCTGATGTCATTCAGCTCTTTTTTTCCATCCTTCTTATAAGCAGGTAACTCAGAAAGGCCAGGACAATCATCCCTGCGATGAACAGCGGGTATGCTATCTTCCAGTTTTCAGGACCAGTAATCATCGACCACTCCGACATTCCAAGGATGCTTGCGAGAAGTGTAAGGGGCATGAAGATGGTCGCTATAAGAGTAAGCCTCCGGACAGAAAGGTTAGTCTGGTTTGAGGCATTTGTCATGATGTTGTTAAGAAGAGAAGTGTAAAGCTCCATGAGGCTTGTCACAATTTCGCGGTAAGTCTCGCTGAGCTCGAGGAATTTTGCCAGATGATCGTAAATATCGCGGTAGTGGAAAATCGATTTGTCGGTAATAAATGATGAATCGAGCCTGCATATTTTTACAAGTATCTCCCTTTCATGATAAAGGCTTTTTCTCATGTTTAGAAGGTCCCTCCTGAGCCGTATCAGGTCGGCAGGGTTGAATTTTTCGGGGTTCCTTATCAGCTCTTCTTCAGCAGTTTCGAGTTCATCCTCCAGGGTCTCGATTGCATGAAATTTCCTGTCTACAACCTGGTCGAGAATTATGTGAAGCAGAAAGGCAGGTCCCTTTACGGCGGTTCCTGCTTCGATCTCAACAAGCGACTCAATTCCTTCCAGGGGTTCCCTTCCTTCTGAGTTAATCCCGCTGACTGTGATTACATAGTTCTTCCCGATGAACAGATCTATCTCGTCGAGAAACAGACTTGGCCTTGAATAGATGAATGAGTTAAAGATTATGAAGGAGTTATCGGGGAAATGTTCAATTTTTGGTACCTGGCTCGCATCCATACAGTCTTCGATTGAAAGCGGATGCACCCCAAGGTTATCGACCAGGGCAGAAAGATCTTTACGTTCAGGGTTGTAGAAATTAAGCCAGATAAAACCCCCTTCCTTCAGGGCTTCAATTGCCTTCGAGGCGCTTTCAACACTATAATGCAGTCCGGTTGGGCTGAAATGGTAAAATTTTGATCCGGGCATGATGAGGAATTGGTTTGTCAGTTTTGCTGAAGCAAGTTACGGGAAAAGTTTGGAGTTTGGAAGCCTGGTACCCATCACGAATCGCCTGTTACCTGCAGCCGCCTGCCTGACCTCCGGCAGTGCCAGCCGGGCACAGTCGCCTTTCATTTAAGCAAGAAAAAGCAATCAGGTTTTCATAATCTGGCAAGGCCTGCCAAACTTATATGACAAATATCTGTTTTATAAATAAATCCTTGATTTATTTTTGCCATTATGTAAATGGATGCATATCGATAATTATCAACAATGAATAACGCAATCTACAATTTCCGGGAACCGGCAAACGAACCGGTACTTCAATACCTTCCGGGAAGCCCCGAACGGATTTTAATTGAAAAGGAGCTTGAGGAGCAATACAATATGAAGATCGATATCCCGCTGGTTATCAACGGGAAGGAGATACGTACGGGAAAAACGATGAAGGTGAGCATGCCGTCGGAACATGGACATGTTCTAGCAACCTGCCACATGGCAACCGAGAAGGAGGTGAACATGGCCATCAAGGCTGCTCTTGGTGCAAGGGAGGAATGGGGCACCCTTTCGTGGATGGAGAGAGCGGCAATAATGCTTAAAGCCGCGGAGCTCATATCAAAAGTTTACAGGTACAAGATAAATGCGGCTACGATGCTCGGACAGGGAAAAAATCTCTTCCAGGCCGAGATTGATGCTGCCTGCGAGGTGATCGATTATCTCAGGTTTAACGTTTACTTCGCCTCGATAATCTACAGCGAACAACCCAAATCCGATAATCATAGTATCAACAGGCTGGAATACAGGCCTCTTGAAGGTTTTGTCTACACTATTACACCCTTCAACTTCACTGCTATTGCCTCCAATCTCAATACAAGCGTGGCTCTTATGGGAAACACTACTGTCTGGAAGCCTGCATCAACCTCTCTCCTTTCAAATTATTACTTAATGAAAATATTAAAGGAGGCCGGCTTGCCGGACGGTGTGATAAATTTTGTACCCGGTTCCGGCGCTTTGCTTAGCGGTATTATTCTCGAACATCCCGATCTTGCCGGTGTCCATTTCACAGGTTCAAACTCAACATTCAATACCCTCTGGAAACAGGTTTCAGAAAAGCTGCCGGTTTATAAATCATATCCAAAACTTGTAGGTGAGACAGGTGGAAAGGATTTCATTTTCGCCCATAGCAGTGCAAAACCGCTTGAGCTTGCCACTGCAATTATAAGGGGCGCCTTTGAATACCAGGGGCAGAAATGCTCAGCTGCCTCAAGAGCCTACATACCACGATCGCTGTGGGGGGAGACAAAAGTCCACCTGATGAGGATGATCTCTGAAATGAAGATTGGTGATGTAAGGGATCTTGGAAACTTCATAAATGCAGTTATAGACGAGGCTTCCTATTCAAGAATCATGAATTATATTGATAAGGCAATAAAATCCGATAAGGCCGAGATCATTGCAGGCGGAAAGGGCGACAGGTCTAAAGGCTGGTTTATTGAACCTACTATAATAGTGACGAAAGATCCAAAATTCATCACGATGGAGGAGGAGATCTTTGGCCCGGTGATGACGATATACATTTATGATGATAACAGGTTCGAGGAGACACTGAGGATTTGCGATGAGACTTCACCGTACGGACTAACGGGTGCAATCTTCAGCAACGATAAATATGCAATGATCAAGGCATGCCGGTCACTCAGGTATGCTGCAGGCAATTTTTACATCAACGATAAGCCCACCGGTGCGATGGTAGGTCAGCAGCCTTTCGGCGGAGCAAGGGCATCGGGAACAAACGATAAAGCCGGAAGCCATCTGAACCTTTTAAGGTGGGTAAGCCCGAGAACCATAAAGGAAACTCTTATTCCCGCAACGGATTTCAGGTACCCGTACATGGCAGAGTAAAAGAATGATGGGGAGATCGGGAGATGTGGAGAAAGGGAGAAGGGGAGATTCATACAATTAAGTACGATCTCCCCTTCGCCGGGTGATTAAATCTTCAGTTTCCTATTTAAGCTTAAAATCAACCGGGAGCTTGTAAACGACGTCAACATCTTTGCCGTTCTGCTTGCCTGGAGTCCAGGCCGGCATAATGCTAACCAGCCTGATTGCTTCGGCATCGAGAAGAGGATTAACCGGAGTTTCAACCTTAATGTTTGAAACCTTCCCGTCAGCCTGAACGACAAATGTGACCATTACTTTTCCGGTTATGCCTTTCTTGGCTGCTTCTCCGGGGTACTTGAAATTGGCGATCATGAATTTCATTAGCGCTTCATTTCCTCCCGGGAATTCAGGCATCTGTTCAACGACAACGTACACTTTTTCGTCGCTTTTCTGATCCCCTGAACCAGGTTTCTTCATTTTGATCTCGAGGGCCCCGTCTTTAGCCTTATCACCATACTTTTCCTTACCGTGCTGTTCGTCGAGCACATTAATTGATTCTATGAGTTTCGAATCGAGTGACCTGATGTCGGCATCTGTAATTTTTCCATCGATTATAACAAGCGGTTTCTTTCCATTGCCGGGAACAGGAGGAGGAGGTGGTGGTGGTGGCGGCGGCGGACCAGGAAGGCCCCCGTCGACATTAACGGTGTCCCTTACCATTAAGATATCCATCTCCTTGTTGAAGACTGCCTTTACAGCCTTTGTTTTAAACCCTACATAGGTAAATAAAAGCACGGCATTCTCTCCTACCTCTTTCAGCCTGAATTCACCTTTTGAATCGGTGATCGTGCCGGTAGTAGTGCCCTGGATTATTACATTTGTTCCCGATAAGACGGAACCACTCTGTTGCCTGACTTTCCCGTACACATCTTTCCCCTGGCTTTGAATTGTTGTACCCGCCGATCCCGAAGGAGTCCTGTATTCGGGTTTGGAGAATGCATAAAGGAGAAGCGCCAGCACAGGAAATATGAAAAGAACTTTCATCTTCCTGTACGGTGAACTTATTATGTTCTTCATCATTTTAAATCTTTTTTTGTTAATTGAATAATTGAAAGAATTGGCCAGAATGAAGACAGGTTCGCCTGCAATCTGGTTCAGCAGGGTTGCTCTGTAAACTGCCGGGTCGGAAGAACGCTGCAGCGCCTCTGCATCGGCAAGATATTCATGGTTCTGCCTGATGAATCTTGAATAGATCCAGCTGAACGGGTTGAACCATTGAAGTATACAAAGTACTTCTGCAAGCACCAGGTCGACCCAGTGCTTCTGGCGGATGTGTCCAAGCTCATGATTCATTATTTCCCTGGTCTCGACGTCAGAAACTGAAGGATTGACAAAAACATAGGAAAAAAATGAAAATGAACCAGGATAGTCATCTGTTCTGACAAGCTTGATTTTTTCTGATGGGATTACATCCGATTTCCTGATGGCCCTCAACACGGCCCTGCTCCTGATCAGGATACCTGCAATCACGACTACCGCGCCTGCAAGGTAAAAAGCAGAGAGTGCAAAACCGAGGGAAATATGCATATGATTTGCAAGGGGTTTTATCCCTGCAAATTCCGGTTTCCCTGCAGTGATGTCCCCGGCCGGGGGAAAGTCTATATAATAGTGTATAGTTATCAGCGGCATCAGCAATGATGCAAAAATTCCAAAGAGAAGATAAAGCCGGTTAAGGCTGAAAAATCTCTCATTTCTCAGCAGGAGGAAATAGACCAGTGAAAATCCTGCCAACCAGGTTGCTGACTTGAAAAGGTAAATTACTAAAGCATTCATGGCAGTTTCAGTTTTTCCTTGAGAGTTCTTTTTTGGTCTCTTCCATCAGCTCCTCGAGGTCCTCAACCGAAAGATCCTTCTCCTTCACAAAAAACGAAGCCATTGCCGGGAAAGAGTTACCAAAATAACTTTCCATCAGTCCGAAGAGCTGGCTCCTGGAATAATCCTCCCTCGTTACAAGCGGGTAATAAAGGTACACATTCCCATAGCTTTTATGCCCGACAAATCCCTTTTTCTCAAGCACCCTTATCACTGTCGATACCGTATTCCTTGCAGGCTTGGGATCTCCGAACTTGTCGCGAATATCCTTAACCAGGCCCTCACCGAGGGTCCATAGTATCTGCATCACCTGTTCTTCTGCCTTTGTAAGTTGCATCATTTTTGTCATTGTCTGTTTTGCTACGGCTGCCGGCTACCGGTTGTCAATCCTTCAATACAAATATATGACTATTTTTATAGTCATGCAACTATTTTGACAAAAAAATGACTAAAATAATAGTCGGCGACGCTATGCGGTTGATAATGTGTTTAATATAATTACATGGATGGAATTTTGTGATTGCTACTCCCGCCTGCGGTGGGAGAAGCAATCAGTCTGACTGAACCTGAATTTTTTTAAATTTGAAATACGATTAAACTTAAACCTATGCTTAGAATAAAACTTTCCCTCACCTGCTTCATAATGGTTTTAATGCTGACCAGTTGCGGTACCCGGACGGAACAAAAACCTGCTTTTAATGCTGAGAATACCATAAAGAAAGCTTCGCGCTATGAAAAAGACGGGTGGATCTTCGTGCATCTTGAAGGTTCGCCTTCGGAAACAGGATATCAGAATGGTTATCTTCTTGCGGCAGAGATCACCGATCTCAGGGACGTTATGAAATTGTATGAGAGCAGGAGGACCGGCAGGAGCTGGGATTTTTTCAGGGACGAATCTGTAAAATTATACTGGTCAGGAATCCCTGCAGAATACAAAGAAGAGCTGGACGGGATCGTGAACGGTGTAAACGCCAGGCTGGGAAAAGGAAGCATAGATCGCAAGGATATCCTGGCAATGAATGCCGACCTTGAATTGCCCGATTATTTTCTTCCCTGGCTTGAAAGCAGGAAAGTATCAAAGCCTGAAGGGCATTGCAGTGCTGTTGCAGCCACCGGGTCGTGGACAAAGGACGGTAAAATTGTCATTGCACATAATAACTGGTCGGGATATCTCATCGGTGAAAGGTGGAACATAATTGTCGACCTGGTACCCGAAAAAGGAAACCGGATAATCATGGATGCACCTCCCGGATTCATACACAGTGCCGATGATTTCTTCATCAACAGTGCCGGGCTTGTTGTTACTGAAACTACAATAACACAATTCGCGGGGTATGACACCGCGGGGATTCCAGAGTTCGTCAGGGCGAGAAAGGCAATCCAGTATGCCGGTTCGATTGATGAATGGGCACAGATAATGAAAGCAGGCAATAACGGAGGATATGCCAACGACTGGCTGATCGGGGATAATAAGACAGGTGAGATTGCAAGGCTGGAGCTGGGACTTAAGAACCAGGTTCTTGAAAGGACCAGGGACGGATATTTTACAGGGGCCAATTTCCCGGTAACAAAAAAGCTTACGGTTGAAGAGACAACGTTCGATACAACGGCCGCAGCGTCTTCACCCAACGCAAGAAAGATGAGATGGAACGAGCTGATGAAGGAATACAGGGGTAAAATTGATATTGAAACGGCAAAAAAATTCATTGCCGATCATCACGATGCACTGCATAATACCGATAAGGCCAGTGCACTTACGCTGTGCGGTCATGTTGAGGATGACCCGGCCGGTGTTTCCTGCTGGGACGACGGGCCCTTTTGTCCGACCGGAGCAGTTCAGGGCAAGGCAACGGACGGTACCCTTGCAGGTGAAATGAAGCTTTGGGCCGTGATGGGCCACCCGTGCGGTACTGCATTCATTGCATCGGATTTTCTTGCAAAGCACCCTGAATACGGGTATATGAAAGATCACCTGCGTGATATGCCGTCACGGAGCTGGAGCCTGTTCAGTAAAAAGGACTGATTCCGTTCACCACCGCGGGCCTGGCCTAACTGAATGACATAGTAAAAATAGTACCGCCTCCCGGTCTGTCACGGAATTCCAGCCTTCCTTCATGAAGCTGCATGATCTGCTGCGAAAGGCTCAGCCCGATACCGGAGTTTTCAGGCTTTGAAGTGTAGAATGGAAGGAATATTTTCTCCCTCGACTCCCTGCCAATTCCTGGCCCGTTGTCAGAGACTGAGATTACAATTTTCGCGGCTTCACCAGATATGGCCTCAAGGGATATTTCAGGATTCTCCTTCTCCCTGACAGCGTCGAAAGAATTCTGGATCAGGTTTATAAGAACCTGCTCGATCAGTTCAAGATCGGCATGAAGGGACATTTCCGGCGGAGTCACAAAGGCAGTGAACCTGATATTCAATTCACCGAACTTCCCCTGGTAAAGTATCCTTATTCTTTCAAACAGCTCCCCTACTGAAAACAACCTGAAATGTGGTTTTGGAATATTTGTCAGGCTTTTTGTTGCCCTGACAAAATTTATCAGAGCTTTTGTCCGAGACTCAATAACCTTAAGGCCTTGACGGATATCCCTGACAGTCTCTTTTTCAATAAGCTCAGGAGACAGAACTTTCCCCTCATCATCATCCAGCATCTGTCCGGTCATCCCTGCCAGGTTTGTAATCGGTATGGCAGAATTTACAATTTCGTGAGAGATGATACTTACCAGCCTTTGCCAGGTAATGGTCTCCTTGTGAAGCAATTCATTTTTCTGACTTTCAATTTCATCCTTCTGCCTGCTCAGTTCCCTGTTTTGCATATCAAGTTCGAGGTTCTTGAAATGAAGATCATTCTCATACCTTAAGTTTAGCTGCCGCAAATAATATATACAGGCGTTGATAAACAGAAAAATTCCTACCGGAGCGATCTTGTAATAGGCATAAAAAGACCGGATCCTGTCAAGTATCGGATATGTATCTTTACCCAGCCACATCATAAGGTTATCGAGAAACAGTACCAGCAGCAGGAAATACAGAAGCGATATCCAGTAAAGGTATTTTTCCCTTGACGGATGAAGCAGCAGCTGGGGGATAACTGACATACCTACTGCAACAACAGGGTAATAAGTAAAGCCCTCCTCCTCAACGTAACCGATGAGTGTCGGAACCAGGAGGAAGATGACGGACGGTAAAAAAATCAGCGATATCATGCTGATCCTTGTATATCCCCTGTATGCCAGCAACAGGTTTAGAACGCAAACGAGCATGGTACCGAAAACCCTGGCTGTCCCGACTGAAATCTCCATGTGGATTATCTCCTGGGTAATTACAGTATAAATTAAGAGCAGGACAGAGGCAAATGCCAATACGAAATTCAGCTGGTTTGACAGGATAAGAGTCCTTTCATCCAGGCTGTTCCCGGCATTTTTCATTCCCAGCCGGGATATGCTGATCCATATCCCTGAGAAAATGCTTAATATCCCTTTTTTCATTGTTTCTCCGTTTTGATGTTATGAGAGATCTTCCAGCCCGAATTGTGCAATTTTGCGGTAGAGCGTGCTCCTGGCAATTCCAAGCTCCTCTGATGCTTTTGAAAGGTTTCCGCTGTTTCTTACCAGCGCCTCCCTGATCGCTTTCCGTTCAAAATCTTCAACACTTACTTCGGTGTATAGCCTGTCATTTCCTGCAAGTGCCCTGGCTTTCAGAATAAGATCTCCTGAATCGATCACCCCTTTCTGATCTAGTATTACTGCCCTTTCGATTGCATGGGCAAGTTCCCTTACATTACCTGGCCATGGGTAAGCCAGCAGCTTTTTATAGGCTTCCCCGGAAAGCTGTGCTTTTTTTTGATACTGTTCCGAAAAATTGTTCAGATAAAAATCCGAAAGAAGCCTGATATCACCTTCTCTTTCCCTCAGGGGAGGAACCTGGATTTCTATGGTATTCAGCCTGTAGAACAGATCCTGGCGGAATTTAAACGACTCTGTCATTTCTGACAGAGGCATATTGGTGGCAGAAATTATCCTGACATCGACCCTCACCGGGTCATTACTGCCGACACGAATTATTTCCTTCTTTTGAATTGCGGTCAGGAGCTTTGCCTGGAGCTGCATGCTCAGGTTCCCGATTTCATCAAGAAAAATTGTGCCCCCGTCAGCTGCTTCAAACCTTCCTGAACGCTGTTCCTTAGCATCCGTAAAAGCACCTTTTGTATGCCCGAACAGCTCTGATTCAAAAAGCGTCTCAGGTATGGCTCCCAGGTCAACCTGAACAAAAGGAGATCCTTTCCTCTGCGACAGTGCATGAAGAGTCCAGGCTATTAGCTCCTTGCCAGTGCCGTTTTCACCATTGATTAAAATATTGGCATCGGTAGGTGCAACATTCCTGACTGTTTCAAGGACTTGTTTCATTGCCGGCGACTTAGCTATTATTTCAGGGTAGTTTTGTGCCCGGGGTCTTGTTCCTGAGGTTTTTGAGTTCCTTTCTTTTCCCTGTTTTTCTGCCCTCTTTTTCCCGAGAACTTTCAGGACAGAATTCACCAGCTGCAGGTTATTCCAGGGTTTAAGAATGAAATCTTCAGCTCCTGCTTTCATCGCGGTGATGGCTAGATTTATTTCCCCATAGGCTGTTGTTGCAAGAACAGGGACAGAAGAGTCGAATCCTTTGATCTTCTCAATAAGCTGGAGCCCCTCATTTCCCGAAGTCACACCCCGTGTAAAATTCATATCAAGGATTATGGCTGAATACCTGTTCTTTTCCATCAGCTGGACAAGTCGTGAAGGAGAATCCAGGAGGTCGACCCTTTCAAAGATCCTTTTAAACGTAAGGCCGGCTGTGAATAACACATCCCTGTCGTCGTCGATAATCAGGATGCTTTCGTTTCGTTCAGAATCCATCTGACAGGATTAAAAGATTCAGGCCTCGTAACAGTAAAGTTAAGAAGTGATTCATTATGAGACAATTTATTGTAGCAAAACGCTACAGTTTTTGTGTTCCGGGAATTTAGACAAAATCATATCATATTGAATATGTGTTAATTATATAAAACGGTCCCTGGCTTGAATTTCACCCGGCATGAATCAATAACCCGTGAAAATGAAAAGCCAGGAATCAGCACCAAAAAGGTCGATTACCGGAAATGTCATACTGGTTTCTGTTTTACTCCACCTTGCAGCAGGCAGCCTTGCTGGACAAACCAATGTCAGGTTTTATACTGAAGCAGGTGAGTACAATGTATCCCGGGGCATGTATATAAGATCAGCAGTTATCCCGGGCCTCGCGATAAAGAGGAACCTCATTGAGGCAGGGCTTGAAACGAATGTTTATTTCCCGTCCAAACCGGCTATTTCGGGATTCTCGCTGCGCACATCAAAAATCTTCACCGGCGAAAAAACAAAATTTTCTATTGAATTATTCTGGATTACAAATTTCTCCTCCACCCTTCTCTCTGAAAAAATGTGGGGGGCGGACTGCAAAATGTCCAGGAATCATTTTGAAATGACCCTTGGGATAAACTTCGACTGGTACTCCTTCAACAGGAAAGCAGAAAAGCTTTATTCAATTGACCGGGATGCGGCAACAGTGCATGAAACCTTCAATGCTCTTTATTCATTCACATACCGATTCCGTGGAATCGACAGTAAATGGAACCTGGGGCTGACAATTACCGACTACGATTATTTCGGAATAAACCAGGAGACAAATCCCATCCTCAGAATCGGATTCAATTATAAAGTTTCCAGGCATCTGAACCTTGTTGCAGAAGGAAACTACTTATGTGCCGGCATCACAAATTTTGCATTCGGATATTTCGGTTTCAATTTAAAAACGGGGGTAATATGGAATTTCTGAAATTAAGAACAGGTATGGTGCTGCTTTTTGCAGCATTGATCTTCACATCATGCTCGAAAAATGCCGGTTCCTTCTCAATGAATGAATCCGTGGAAGGAAGGGTTGAACAGTCGCTTGAATGGAACAGGCAGCACCGGTCTGTCACAATAAATGTTGCATCGGACAATTATGAGATCTTTTGCATGGGCGACAGCCATGTTGGCACTACAAGGAATCTCGACAGGTTTTTCAATACGGCGAGGAAGCAGGAAGCTACCGCTGTTCTGATGGCTGGTGATCTTTGTTCAGGCAGGGAGGAGGATTATAAAGCTCTTATGCAGCACATTCCTTTCAGTGATTCACTTCCGGTTTTTGCCGTAACAGGCAATCATGACCTTCATTATGCGGGATGGGACACATATTTTTCCGATTTTGGCTCGTCGACATATTTCTTTTCTGTAAAGTCGCCTGCGGATTCCGATCTGTACATATGCCTCGACACGGGCGACGGGACACTGGGCAGGGAGCAGTACTACTGGTTGCGTAATTTGCTAACCAGCTTAAGAAGTTCTTACAGAAGATGCATCGCGATTACCCACACAAATTTTTTCAGGCACAGGCAGGCTGAAAGCACAAGCCCGCTTCCAGAGGAGATCATGGCGCTTGAAGAGCTCTTCACCGAAAATCATGTAGACATGGTGATTACAGGGCATGATCACAGGAAAGACGACAGGCTTTTTGGTGTTACAAGGTATATTGTGATGGATCCTCTCGAAGATAAGGCGGACAATGCCGGTTACTTTGTACTGAAAATTTCAGGAGGTACTATAAACTATGAATTCGTCAGCATAAAGGATTAACACTGTGGGTCCGGCTGGTCCCAAATACTTTAGATCAATCATGGCATATTTTTTGTGCCTGATATAGTTAAAATCCTCGTCTATGAAATCATGGTATATAAGCTATCCGGTTCTGGTAATTGTTTTCAGCCTGACAAGGGCAACGGCATTCGGCCAGGGCATTGAACCCAGGAACAATCCTGAAAAGGTTCTTCAGTCGGACAGTACATTTTTTTCCACACTGGTTTCCCAGTATGTGAAGTCGATAAATGATGCGGACACATCCCTGGCCCTGGCAATATGGGCTAAGACTGCAGATATATCTCATTTCAACCCGCAGGGTACATTTTACGGTTGGGACGGAGTGAAAAAAGTGTACCGGACCTTCAAGGATAATTTCACATCAAGGAATCTTACATTTTCCGACCTTCGGTATTCCTACAGTAATGAAGTGTCGTGGGTGACATTCAGATGGAAATTCGAAGGGACATTAAAATCGACCAATCAGCTGGCAAGGACCAGGGGGTTAGAGACCCAGGTCTGGAAGAAGGTCAACCACGAATGGAGGCTGGTGCATGTACATTATTCCGAGGTACCCGGGGAATAACGTGTTTAGTTGTGGGTTGTACTGGATTCGAACCAGTGACCCCTACCCTGTCAAGGTAATGCTCTAAACCAACTGAGCTAACAACCCGTATCGGGACAGTAATATCCCGGCGCTGCAAAAATAATAAAATATTTTATTTCTCTTTCGTGCCGATGGCCGCTTCAATTTTGTCGAGCCTTTCCTGAAGTAGCAACACCAGTGATTTATAAGAATTGATTTGTTCCTGCTGCTGTTGTATTGCTTTAACGAGAACTGATGTCAGCTGCCCGTATGACATGGTCATATCACCTTCCAATCCATAAATAATTTCGGGAATTATTTTCTTTACTTCCTGTGCAATGAAACCGATGTCCTGATTTTCCGATCCTTTAAGCCTGTAAGTAACCGGATGCAATGCCAATACCTCATTCAATCCATAATTTATATCCCTGATATCATGTTTTTTTGATATATCCGAAGCATTGGTCCATACTCCGGATAAAGTGAGTGTAGCACCATTCCCGTTGCTTGTCGAACTACCAACTTTAATTGCAGCACCACCCGGGGCGACTCCAAATCCCCAGCCAACTACACTGCCGTTGCCAAATACCATATTGTTACTGGCCGTAACTTTTGCACCGGACCCAATTGCAGTCGCATTTGACAAATTACTCGCGGAGACATCCGCAAAATAACCTACTGCCGTATTATTCGAGCCGGTTGTATTTGTATAAAGTGCACTGTCTCCGATCGCTGTATTTTCAATTCCCGATGTATTACTAAAGAGCGAACTGGAGCCATATGATGTACTTTGTTTTCCTGATATATTATTATAAAGCGCCTTGTATCCATTACCGGTATTGTTGTTCCCGGTTGAGTTTGAATAGAGCGCCCAGGCTCCCGTTCCTGTATTATTATTGGCAGTGGTGTTTAACGCGAGTGCATTGGAACCGGTTGCCGTATTGTAATTCGAGGTTGTACTATTACCAAGAGAGTTATAACCGGTCGATGTATTATAAGTTCCTGTTGTATTTAAAGTAAGCGCAAAAGCGCCGACAGCAGTATTATTCAACCCGCTTGTATTTAACTGAAGAGCGCTGATCCCGGAGGCCGTATTATATATCCCGGTTGTGTTACTGTTCAGTGCAGAGCCACCAATAGCGGTATTACCGCTCCCGGTAGTATTTAGCTTTAGTGCAAATAAACCAATGGCCACATTGCCACTTCCCGTGGTATTTGAAAAAAGGGCCCTGGACCCAATTGCTATATTATTGCTCCCGGTTGAATTATATGGAAGTGACCAATACCCGACAGCTGTATTATCATATCCTGTCGTGTTTGATTCAAGTGCATAGTTGCCATAAGCCGTATTTTCATACCCGGTTGTGTTTGCACCAAGTGCAAGTGCACCAGTAGCTGTATTATCATACCCGGTTGTATTTGAAGCTAATGCAACTTCTCCAATTGCTATGTTATAATCCCCGCTTAAATTTGAATATAGTGCACTTGGACCAAATGCTAAATTTTTTGATCCGGTGGTATTTGAATAAAGTGCATTGGTGCCAATGGCGGTGTTTAAATACCCTGTTATATTCTTATATCCAGCCATTGCCCCGATGAAAGTATTAAATCCTCCTTCTGTATTGGCATATCCTGCCCTTCCACCAAGGAAAGTGTTATCTGAACCTGTTGTATTTGAATAACCTGTACTGTCACCGTAAAAGCTATTATAATAACCAGTGGTATTTTTTGTCCCGGAAATAAATCCGACAAAAGTGTTCATCGAGCCATTGTTTGAATAGCCGGCCAGGTTACCAATGAAGACATTATAATTCCCGGTTGTATTTGAATATCCTGCTCTATAACCCATGAATGAATTCGATGTGCCACTATTAATGAAATATCCCGACTGATAACCCAGTACCGAGTTATAAAGTCCTGATGTAATGTTGCTTCCGGCCTGGTGACCAATAAAATAATTCGACGGAGTAAGCCTGAGATAACCCAAAGTATTTCCCGATAGCAGGTTACTTACCCCAAAACCTTTTAGCGTATCAGCAGTCAGAATCCTTGTACTGTCATGTGTCACCCTTAAATAATTTGTGTTGGATCCCTTGCCTGTGCCGAAGCCTCCTATTGCAAAACCGCCTTTAACCGACTTCGTGGCAGCATCATTGATATACATCCTGATGCTGTCGTTGTTGATGGTAAGGTATTTCTGGTTTAGTGTTTTGTAGTTGCCGAAACTACCTATCGCAAATCCTCCCTTTGCCGCCTTGCCGTTGTCGTCAATATAGGCCCTGATGCTGTCGGGATCAACAACCAGCAGGGG
>DATKMR010000012.1:0-152399 GCA_035541795.1 Bacteroidales bacterium | reverse complement strand
ATGCGCCAGCCCTGGTCGTCAGACAGGTGGAGGTGGAGGTAATTGAGCTTGTAATATGCGATCTGGTCGATATACTTCTTTAACACGTCTGGTTTGAAAAAATGTCTTGAAACATCCAGCATGGTCCCCCTGTAGGGATAGACCGGAAAATCCGAAATTGTTCCCGTGGGGATCTGCCATCCGGCCCGCTGAACAGTGCCCAGTTCAATTTCGGCAGGCAGCAGCTGCCTTATTGTCTGCACTGCACGGAAGAGGCCCGCCGGGTTCTTTGCGCAGACATTGACAGAATCTGTTGTAACGGAAAGCGAATATCCCTCCTCTCCAAGACGAACGCTGTCATTAGAAAGGGTGAAAATGATATTTCCCGCGGCCTTATTTTCCCGCGTGGTCTTAATTTGAAAGGGAAATCCTGTAGCCGGCCTAAGGTGGTCGGCCAGGAAAGCTGCGATATTCCTGATCTCAGGAGAATCACCCTTCAGCAGGACGGACGTTCCCTGTTCAAGCTTAAAATATCCACCGGTTGAAACAACAGAAACGGGTTTCGGTATCACTGCCTGCCTGGCAAGATCTGAAGGTTTATTGCTGCACGAGGCAGCCAGAAGCATCAGGGCCGGAAGCAAAGATGCTTTTAATGCAATTATTTTTAATCTGTAATTCATGATAGGGTTGTTTAATGGCTGTAAGATATCAAATATTTCACACTGAAACAGAACAATACCACCCCTGCAGTGTTAGACTGTTAAATTACCAGAAAAGTAAATGGCAGGAAATAAACACCTTTCGGAAAAGAATGTCGAAAAAGATCCTTTTCTGCAGTTTGAGAAATGGTATGCTTTAAGGCTTGCAGCCGTAAAAGAAAATCCCAATGCATTTGCCCTTGCAACATCATCCAGGCATGGTGATGTTTCACTCAGGACAGTTCTTCTTAAGGATTACGGTCCGGGAGGATTTGTCTTTTTTACAAATTTCTCGAGCAGGAAAGGAAACCAGCTTGCCGAAAACAACAAGGCGGCAATGCTTTTTTACTGGCCCGAGCTTCACCGGCAGGTAAGAATTGAAGGAAGAGTACAGAAGCTTACTTCGGAAGAGTCCTGTCATTATTTTGCCACCAGGCCAAGGGAGAGCAGAATTGGTGCATGGGCCAGCGAACAGAGCGCTGCTATCCCCGACAGGCAATACCTTCTGGACCGTTATAACCATTACAGGGACGAATTCAATGGGCAAAATATTCCCCTCCCGCCCGACTGGGGGGGATTCAGGCTCGCTGCACTGATGTTTGAATTCTGGCAGGAAGGTAAATACCGTCTTCACGACAGGATTGTTTATCACCCCGGACCGGCAGGATGGAGGACCTCACGGCTTGCGCCATGAGGTCGTACCATAAACAGAGTGGTCGCTTACTTACCCAGCGGGTTGGCCGACCTGTTATAAAACTCGTTCTGAAGCTCTTCTATCTTATTATTGGCTTTCAGATATTTAATGAGCCCTGCAAGCTGTGTTGCCTCTTTATCGATCAATAACTGGCCAAGGGCTTTATTCGGCACTGCCTGGTCGCTTCCATAATGATTCGGATATTTTGCGTACCACCAGATACCCGTGTAGCCGTTTTTCATCTGGCTGAGCCGTTCCTGGCTGAGACCCGACTGGCTGGATATCGCATCGACATCCACAAGATCCGGCCTGATGCAGTACATCATACATGTTTCGCCTTCACCAGCATGGTCGTCGACATTTGCCTTTTTCAAAGCTTTGATCTGGTTGTCGAAAGTTGCATCCTGGCTCTGTTCAAAGAGTACAAGAATATAATCTTTCCTGCTCTGAAGCTGGCACTGGCAGAAGTAATGAAGGAAATTTGTGTTGCCTCCGTGACCGTTGAGAATAACAATTTTTTTCAGGCCGTTTCTTGACAATTCGGCACATGTTTCTTCAAGCATTTTCCACATCAGGTCGTTGCTGTAAGCCACAGTTCCCGGCTGATGTTTTGCTTCAAAAATCTGCCCGGTAAAATATGGTGGAAACATTATGGCATATTCTTTTTTCAAAGCCGTCGTCACGATCTCCCTTGCTTCAAAAAGGTCCGTTCCAAGAGGAAGATGCGGCCCGTGCTTTTCCATAATGCCAAAGGGAATTACAGCTACGCCTCCTGCTTTTTCAACAGCTTTTAAAAACTGGGGCGAAGTGAGCTCATCCCATTTAAAGGGCAGCTCCTTCGGTGTTGTCTGTCCAAATGAAATCGCAGAGAGTAAAATCGCGGTTAAAAGAAAATTAAGTTTTTTCATGGTGGTTTTTATTTGAGTTTATCGGTTATGCCGTCGAAGGGTCGTGCGGTCTTTATTTCCCGGGTTTTGTGGTCCCTGATAAAATATCTTATATACCTGATTCCCGAAAGAAAAAGTCCCAGTCCTATTCCGTTATATATAATTGAAAGATACTGTTTCGGAATTGAAGAATGCCTGAGAGAAATACCGAGGGCAACCATGAATATTATTGTGAAATAGCTTTTTACTGTGATAAAAGTAAATATCGACTTCCTTCCGGTTACAGTGAGAAGTCTCGAAATATTCTTATCGGCGAGTTTAAGGAATCCGAAATGATGAATTGGCATTCCTGCAATGAATCCCAGGAGATAATAGACCCAAACATCCTTCCCGGGATATCTGGCAAGCCATGTCTCGGCGAAGGCCAGCAGCATTATTCCAACGCCGCACCACATTAATCCTGCTATAAGGATAAGATACTTCCTGTCGGCTTTAAATGATATTCTCTCTGCCTGGTTCATCAGTTCTATTCAATGTTTGCCAGCCGGAACGGTTCAATCCTGACCTTTTTCCAAACACCATGTGTAATATATGGTTCATCCTTCAGCCGCTCATCAAGCGACTGCCTGTCGGGAACATCATAGAGGATCATCGACCCTATCATGTTCCCTGAATCGTCAAGGATGGCACCCCCGAAGAGGAATTCTCCCTTTCTTTTCAGAATTGCAATTTTTTCAAGGTGTTCGGGCCGGATTTCCATCCTTCTTCTGATAGCTTCGGCATCAGGACCGTCGTATGCTGTGAGTAAAAATTGCATGGCATTTTCTCTTTTCGTTCCAAATTTAAGGAAATGCTATAGACCGGCACTTAATCCGATTTATGTTTTTGATCATCCATTACTATATTTGCATGTGATGAAAAAGGATTCCCGGAACATATTCCATTTTTTCCACGATCTTAAAAGAAAGGACCATACACCCGGCTACGGTGCGCTTGACATAATCAAGTATATCGGCCCGGGATTGCTGGTTACCGTAGGATTCATCGATCCGGGAAACTGGGCAGCAAACCTGGCCACAGGGTCGCAGTTCGGCTATACGCTGCTCTGGGTAATATCTCTCTCCACGATCATGCTGATAATTCTCCAGCATAATGTTGCACACCTGGGAATTGCGACCGGCCTCTGCCTGTCGGAAGCCGCAACGATACATCTCAGGCCATCAGCATCCAGGTCCCTGCTGATTTCAGCTGTTTTTGCATCGGTTGCCACTTCGGCTGCTGAAATCCTTGGGGCTTCCATTGCCCTTCAGATGCTTTTCAGAATCCCCGTTAAGATAGGGGCAATTCTTGTTACAATATTTGTCCTGGTAATGCTCCTCACCAACTCGTACAGCAAAATTGAGAAGTTTATTATCGGTTTTGTTTCGGTCATCGGTTTATCCTTTCTTTACGAGCTCTATCTTGTTGATGTCGACTGGCCCTCGGCAATGGTTTCGTGGGTAAAGCCTTCTTTCCCTGAAGGATCAATGCTTCTGCTGATGAGTGTACTTGGCGCAGTTGTGATGCCCCATAATCTCTTTCTCCATTCCGAAATTATCCAGAGCCGCCAGTGGAATGTAAAAGATGAAGCAATAATCAAGAAACAGATGCGCTTCGAATTTGCCGATACCCTGCTGTCGATGATTATCGGGTGGGCAATCAACAGTGCAATGATAATTCTTGCCGCAGCCACATTCTTCAGGCACGGAGTAAATGTTACCGAGCTTCAGCAGGCTCAGAGTTTGCTTTCTCCCCTGCTTGGAAATAATGCTGCCGTAGTTTTTGCCATCGCTCTTCTTTTTTCAGGGGTTGCTTCCTCGATTACGTCTGCAATGGCCGGAGGATCAATTATTTCGGGGATGTACGGTGAGCCATATGATATCAACGACAACCATTCAAGAACGGGAGTTCTAGTCTCTATAATCGGGGCCCTGTTGATTATACTTGTGGTCGGGGACCCTTTCAGGGCTCTGATTTATTCACAGGTGTTTCTCAGCATCCAGCTGCCTTTCACTATTATTATGCAGGTCTACCTGACCTCATCGAAAAAAGTGATGGGAAAATATGCAAATTCAACGTATCTGAATAGTATTTTAATTGCTATTGCCGTTATAGTAAGTGCATTAAATATCAAACTCTTCCTTGATCTTATTTTTCACTGATGGCTGATCACGAAATAAAATATAATGCAGGGCTTGTCCTGAGCGGTGGCGGAGCAAGAGGTTTCGCCCATCTTGGTGTTATCGAAGCATTGAACGAGTCGGGCATTTACCCCGAAGTCATTTCAGGAACCAGCGCAGGCTCGCTGGCCGGGGCATTATATGCCGACGGTTATACCCCCAGGGAAATTTTCGGCATAATGAACACCCGAAGCAGCCTCGATTACTTCCGCCCTACCATGACACGTGGCGGACTCATGAAAATCTCGGGTGTAATTAAAATTCTCCGGAACAACCTGCGGGCAAAATCGTTCGAGGAGCTGAAGATCCCCCTTTTTGTCACAGCCACCGATATTAATAACGGCAAGGCGGTTTACTTTTCTTCCGGCCCTCTGATTGATGCACTCGTTGCCTCATCGAGCATACCCGTGCTTTTCAGGCCCACGGTTATTGACAATATCCAGTATGTCGATGGCGGTGTTCTCGACAACCTTCCGATAAAACCCATCGAAAACATATGCCGCTTTAAAATAGGTTCATTTGTCAATCCCGCTGGAACAGAAGAAAGAAGCGCTTCGGTGATGCATATTGCAATGAGGACATTCATACTCAGCATGTCGAAGGAGGCTGATGAGAAACTGAACCGGTTTAATATCCTGGTGGCCCCCGGGGAATTGTGCAGATACGGGATTCTCGATCCCGAAAAAGGACAGGAAATGTTCGACCTGGGATATAATGCCGCGATGAAAAAACTAAGGGAAACAGATATCAGTTCTGTTGTCCGCCGGTAAATGAGTAGAGCCTTTTAATTTCTTCTTTCCATTGTGTTTCATCTGGTGTCTCGAGGATAAGCGGCATATCGTCGAACCGAGGATCATTCATGATGTTCCAGAAAACTTCTTCGCCAAGGAAACCCTTTCCAATGTTCTCATGCCTGTCGACCCTGGTTGCATGCTCTTTCTTTGAGTCATTTATATGCATCCCCTTCAGGTAGCCCATCCCGATAATTTCTTCGAATTTCCTGAATGTTTCGGCAAACCCGAATCCTGTTTTTATATCGTATCCTGAAGTGTATCCGTGGCAGGTGTCGAAACAGACACCTACTCTTGATTTATCCTCCACACGATCAATAATATACCTGATCTGCTCGAAGGTGTGTCCAAGGTTGGTCCCCTGTCCTGCTGTGTTCTCAATTACTGCCGATACTCCTTTTGTCAGCCCGAGTGCTATATTGACCGATTCGGCAATTGTTTCAAGGCATTTTTCCTCTGTGGTCAGCCTGAGGTGGCTGCCGGGATGGAAATTCAGCCTGTCAAGCCCGAGCATTTCACATCTTCTCATCTCATCGAGGAAAGATTCTCTCGATTTTTCGAGGGCCTCTCTCTCAGGATGGCCGAGGTTGATGAGGTACCCGTCATGAGGAAGTATCTGGAAAGGCTTGAAATCATATTTCTCACAGTTTTCACGGAACTTGCTTACAGATGATTTTGAGAGGGGCGGCGCTACCCATTGCTTTTGATTTTTTGTAAACAGTGCAAACGCCCTTGCACCTATCTCCTTTGCGTTGGCGGGGGCGTTATCTACCCCCCCGGCGGCACTCACATGGGCTCCCAGATATTTCATAACTAAAGAATGTTTGATATATGTTTTCTTTCAGGTTCCTCGTTATATAAACACCTGCCTCACAGGTTTGTTGTAAAATTAATCTTAATTTCAAGTTGTTGAAGACGAGGATATTATTATTTTTGCATCGCTAAATTGAAAAAATTCTAAGGATATGACAGACCAGTTTCCGGTTAATCCCGGCACAGAAGTAAAAAAGAAAAGCACTCCCGTGCTGCTAGTCTTCATTACGGTAATTCTTGCCCTTGCCCTGGGTTTCCTGGTCTTCAGCTATTTCGGGCAGAAGAACAGGATGCAGGAAATGGAAACAGTTCTTACACAGGAAAAGGACTCTCTTGCCAATGAACTGAAAATGATGATTCACGGATATGATACTCTTAAATCGAATAATGATTCCCTTAACGCACATCTTGAAAGGGAGAAGAACAGGATCAGGCAGCTTCTTTCAATTAATGCATCCAATGTGCAGCTCATTAAAAAGTACAAAAGCGAAATCAGCACAATGCGCGAGATAATGAAAAGCTACATTGTTCAGATCGACTCGCTGAATACACGGAATAAAATTCTTGTCGCTGAGAATCAGAATATAAAGCAGCAGATCAACAAGGTCCAGAAAAATAACGATGAACTCTCCAAGGTAAGAAAGGAACTGAGTTCAAAAGTGGAGGTTGCGTCGGTTATCCAGGCAAAAAATGTCAAGGCCACCACTTTCAACAAGAACAGGAAGGAGACAACAAGATTCGACAGGATAGAAAAACTGCAGATTTGCTTTACACTTCGCGAGAACCCGATCGCTTCGGCGGGAAAGAAAACAGTCTACCTCAGGATTATCCGTCCCGACTCACTGGCAATAGCCTCCAGCCCCGATAATGTTTTCGATTTTAACGGCAAGAAAACCATATTCACCGCCAGCCGCGAGGTCGATTATATGAACCAGGATATTGACGTCTGTATTTATGTTGACAAGAGCCCCGATTTTGTGCTGGGAAATTACCGCGCCGAGCTGTATCTCGATGGTATCATGATTGGCGGAAGCAGCTTCATCCTCACAAAAAGGTGATCATTCACCTTTCGGTCATCATAAATTCCGATATTATATTGTCTGAAATCATCTTGCCCTGGGTGGTAAGTGTCAGGCTCTTCCCCGATTGGTGCATCAGCCCGTACGAAATGAATTTTGCTGCCAGGTTGACAACATAATCGTAACCCTCTTTCTCAAATTTTTCCTCCACATAACCGAGATCAACACCCCACATCGTCCTGAGAGATGTCATGATATACTCGTTGAACCTGGTCTTTATACCAAGCTCCTCCTTTTCCGAGAAGGGCTTATTTTTTTTAACCGCAGATATGTATCTTCTTACATCCTTAATATTCCACTGCCTTGAGTACCGGTTGAAGGAGTGGGCAGACGGACCAAGGCCGACATAAGGGACCTGTTTCCAGTAATTTGTGTTATGTCTCGAAAAATATCCCTCCTTTCCGAAATTTGAGATCTCATAATGTATGAATCCGGCATCAGAAGTCTTGTCAATCAGCAGGTTGAACTGGTTATTGCTCTCTTCCTCGTCAATTTCCGTCAACTGGCCCTGCTTTTTCATTTTGCCGAGAATCGTTCCCTCCTCGATCGTCAGATGATAGGCGGATATATGCTTGATTTTAAAGGACAATGATTTATCGAGGGATTTCTCCCACTTTTCCGACGACGAGCCGGGAAGGCCATAAATCAGGTCAATGGTCACATTATCGAACCCCGCATCAAATGTTTCACAAAGTGCTTTTTCTGCCCTGGCTGCATCGTGCCTCCTGTTAAGAAACTTAAGATCGTGATCATTCCACGACTGTATGCCCAGGCTTATCCTGTTTATGCCAGCTTCCCCTATTTCTTTCATGTAGGCGGCATTCACATCATCGGGGTTGAGCTCCATCGTGATTTCACTTTCCGCGCTGATTTCATAGAATTCTCTCAGGCAGGAAATAATCTGCATCAGCTCTTTTTGACTGAGAAGCGAGGGGGTTCCCCCGCCAAAATATATTGTCGACACACCCTCTCCTTCAAGGTAATTTTTCCTGGACGATGCCTCTGCAAGAATTGCTTCTATGAAGGGGCTCTTATCAGCTGCATCGATCACCCTGTAGAAATCGCAGTAGGAACAGATCTTCCTGCAGTAGGGAATATGAACATATATACCGGCCATAATTTATTGGGTGGGCTAAAATTATAAATAAAATGTCATATCATTTGTTACTTTTGCATATTCCAGATATGATAAAGAAGAACATTTTTTCACTTATTATTGCGCTGATTATCATAATTCTCAGCTTTTTAAGCGGCAATACATTCAGCCACCTGAGACTTCCCCGCATTCCCAATCTCGACAAGCTGGTTCATGCGACAATGTATTTTGCACTCACCCTGGCTCTTGTTTATGAGAACCGGAATGTTCTTTTCTCAGTAAAATCGTGTTTTTACCTGGCCCTTATCCCGCTTGTTTTTGGCGGGACCATCGAAATAATGCAATCAATGTTCACCACCAGCCGTACGGGTGAATTTCTCGATTTTTTCGCAAATGCAGCAGGAATCACATGTGCTGTACTGCTATGGCTGGTAATAAGATCCTTCCGGGTTGGGAAAATTAAATAGCAACTTCCGTTTTAGAGGCCGATTTAACGAGGCTGTAGATCGTTTTCTTTGTAAACAGCTTCATCAGGTTTGCCCTGATTTTAGAATATTCGTCATGGATCGGGCACACAAGCTTTTCATCTCCCACGCAGCTGCAGGTTGTATTATGAATTATGCAGTTCTCAAAAAAATCGTTCCCGTCGATAGTGGTAACAATATCAAGCAGGGAGATATCCCGCGGATCGCGCAGTAATGAAAAACCACCATGGGGCCCTTTTGATGAACTAAGTATCTTCTGCTTGGCAAGAAGCTGCAGGATTTTTGCAAGAAATGGGGTCGGGAGGTTGAGATCCTCAGATATCTGCTTTATTCCGACTTTTTCATTTTTCTTGGATTTGCTGGCAATATATGTTACCGCCCTTATTCCGTATTTACATGAACTTGATAACATATCAGTATTTTTTTATTGGTATCTTTTCTATTCTCCTGGCATGGCGCCCGCCATCAAATCCTGTTTCGAGAAAAGTTTTCACTATCAGCAGGGCTTCAGATTCAGAAACAAACCGGGCCGGAATTGAACATATATTGGCATCATTATGAGCCCTTGCAAGCCGGCTTGTCTCCTCGCTCCAGCATAATGCACCCCTTATTCCCTGGTGCTTGTTTACAGTAATATTCATTCCGTTTCCGGTGGCACAGATTGTGAAACCCATTTTATATTCGCCAGATGCGACAGCATCAGCAAGCCTGTGCCCATAATCTGGATAATCCACACTTTCATCTGAATCTGTTCCAAAATCCCTGAGATCAAGCTTCTCGTTCCTCAGATAGCCAATAATCTTCTCTTTAAGATGGTACCCGGCATGATCTGCAGCTATTGCAACTTTTTTTCTTTCCACCGTAGGTTTTGTCATAATGATCCTTTCAGGTAATGCAAATTAAGCAATATCCCCTTTAAAAAGAAAAAAATATATTTTTATCCTTTAATTATTTAATCCATCCTGAACTATAACATGGGAGTGTAATAATTGTTTAAGGCTATGTTTTTACGGCCATCCGTGAGGTGTTGATAATTTGTAGATAAGACCTTATTATAAGTGTTGATAAACCCTTTTTCCAGACTTAAAACTTTCATTTTTCATGGTTCTTTAAATTTCACCTCTTTTTTTCATAAATTAATAAAACTATATAAACCGGGAATGAACATTAAATGATATAATTTTGTCATGATAAGGTTAAAAGAAAAGTGATATTAACAGCTGTTAATTTCTGTGGCAATATGCTGATTTTCAAAACTGGTATGTTTTTTGAGCTGTTGAAAAGATGTTTTTACGAATTTAAAAGCTATTAAAACAAGAAGTTTTTGATATTTCTTCTAACAGAATTAACAGGCAATATTAATATCCATATATTCTATTTAAATTATTTCTAATATTAATTTTTATAAATATTGTTTGTTCAAAAAATGGAGGAGAGTGGCTGAAATGGAAAACTATGCTGAGAAGATTGCAAGTCTTAAGAAAGAGAAGAATGCTATAATTTTAGCACATTATTACCAGACCGGGGATATACAGGACATTGCTGATTATGTTGGCGACAGTCTTGCTCTTGCCCAGAAGGCAGCTGCAGCAAAATCTGAAATAATTCTATTTGCAGGAGTAAAATTCATGGCCGAAACAGCAAAGATTCTTTCGCCTTCTGTTAAGGTACTTCTTCCGGACCTTGCTGCCGGATGTTCTCTTTCTGACTCGTGCAAACCTGAAGATTTCAGGAGGTTCCTGGACAAAAATCCCGGAAGAACCGTTATTACATATGTCAATACATCTGCTGAGATAAAAGCAATGTCGGATATTATCTGCACTTCCTCAAACGCGGTAAAAATTGTGGAATCACTTCCTGCAAATGAAAAAATAATATTCGCCCCCGACAGGAACCTGGGCAATTATATTATCAATAAAACCGGACGTGAAATGCTTGTATGGAACGGAGCTTGCCATGTTCATGAGGAATTCTCCCTCGAAGCTATTCTGGAATTAAGGAAACAAAATCCGGGTTGTAAACTCATTGTCCATCCTGAATGTGAATTACCAATAAGAATGATTGCCGATTTTATTGGTTCAACATCTGCCCTTTTATCATACGTTATTAAAGACAATTCACTGAGTTATATCGTTGCAACTGAACCAGGTATTATTTACCAGATGGTTAAGGCAAAACCGGAGAAAACATTTATTCCTGCTCCGCCGAGAGATTCGACCTGTGCCTGCAGCGAATGTAATTTCATGAAGCTTATTACGGTAAAAAAGATATACGAGACTCTGCTGACGGAAAATCCTGAAATTACTCTTTCGGGAGAATTAATCGAAAAGGCAGCCAGGCCGATAAGAAGAATGCTGGAAATCTCTGAAAGACTAGGACTCTGAAAATGAGAAAATATTTGTATGTTTTTTTGCTGGTACTGGTACCGGCACTGGTTAATGGACAGAATAGCGAAAGTATTCCCGACGGATACCAGGTCTTTAAGTATCCTAACGGATCCAAATCAAGTGAAGGAATAATTAAGAACGGCCGACCCGACGGATTCTGGAAAAGCTATTATGTAACAGGAATAAAGAAATCGGAAGGAAAGAGAACCAATTTTCTTCTCGACAGCATCTGGGTATTCTATGACCAGACAGGCGATACCCTTGAGAAAATCAACTACCTGTATGGAAAAAAGAACGGTTATTACTTCAGGTATAAGAAGGATCCATATGAAGGTGTTTACGTGTGGACGAAAGAGCTTTTTGCAGGCGACAGGAAAGAAGGGACAGCATATGTTTACTTTCCTGATCACAAAGTTCAGCAAACCGTAACATGGAATAACGGAAAGAAATCTGGGCTTTCAAAGGAGTTTGATCGCGATGGAAATGTAATAACCCTGATGGAGTATAACAACGATTTCCTCATTACCAGGGAAAAGATTAACCGGAAAGACGGCAACGGTCTTAAACAGGGCGACTGGAAAGAATTTTATCCTTCAGGAAATATCAGGACGGAAAAGACATATAAGGATGATCTTCTCCATGGTTACTACAAAGAATATGATGCAAAAGGTAACCTGACCCTTACAATGCTGTATGATAACGGGGCAATTGTAAAATCAAACGTTGAGGACCAGCCCGATATTGAGATAAAGAACCGGTACGACCAGGGGGGAAAGCTTGTTTACAGCGGGCCGTACAGGAACTCCGTCCCTGTAGGAATTCATAGGGAATATGGTCCTGACGGTAAAATAACTAATGCTAAAATCTACAACGATAACGGTATTCTTGTATCTGAGGGGATTGTAAATGAACAGGGCGACAGGACCGGTAAATGGACAGATTACTACCCTTCGGGAAAGATTGCTGATGAAGGCCAGTACGCCGAGAACCGTAAAACAGGACTCTGGAAATTCTATAATGCTGACCAGAAAGTTGAACAGACAGGGTATTTTAAAAATGACCGTCCCGACGGCGTGTGGAAGTGGTACTTCGACAACAACGCTCTCCTGAGGGAAGAAGAGTACTTTCAGGGCAAGCGCGACGGGGCCTATACAGAATATTCAAAGAGCGGAGAAATTATTGCACAGGGCCAGTACAGCGACGGAGAAAGAAACGGTGACTGGAATTTTAAATCATCAAATAATACCGAAGAAGGAAAATACATCGCCGGGCTGAAGGATGGAACATGGAAGGCGTATTATTCCGATGGCACTCTGAGATTCAGGGGCGGCTATGTGCAGGGGAACGCTGATGGACAGCACATGCTCTACTACGAAAACGGGAAGATTAAAGAGGAGAGATATTATACGGGTGGTCTCAGGCAGAAAACCTGGAAAAAATATGATGAAGAAGGAAAAATTGTACTGAGTGTTACGTACAGGAATGATGTTGAACTCACAATAAATGGCGTTAAAATAAAGCTTCCCGAGAGTGATGTTAAGCTTATAAAATAGTTTCTTTGCTTAATGGAAGAGAATTTCAATATCAGGAAGGATAACCTGTCTGCCGCCGACAAGGAGTTTGAAAAACAACTCCGGCCACTTACCTTTTCAGATTTCAAGGGGCAAAAACAGGTTATAGACAACCTTTCCGTGTTCGTAACCGCAGCAAAGCAAAGAGGGGAATCCCTCGATCATGTCCTGCTCCACGGCCCTCCCGGCCTTGGTAAAACTACGCTGGCAACAATTATCTCAAATGAACTGGGGGTAGGGCTCAAGGTAACTTCAGGACCCGTGCTGGATAAGCCGGGGGACCTGGCGGGCCTTCTTACAAACCTCGAGGAGGGAGATGTTCTTTTTATCGATGAGATTCACAGGTTAAGCCCCGTGGTGGAGGAGTACCTGTATGCGGCTATGGAAGATTTCCAGATTGATATTATGATCGACAAGGGGCCAAGCGCAAGGTCGGTACAGCTGTCGCTTAACAGCTTTACTCTTATCGGAGCCACAACACGTTCCGGCTTGCTGACAAGCCCGCTGCGGGCAAGGTTTGGAATTAAATTCCATCTCGAGTATTATGATAATGGAATTCTTACGGGTATTGTGAACAGATCAGCGGGAATACTGAAAATAAAAATTGAGGAAAGCGCGGCCAGTGAAATTGCATCCAGAAGCCGGGGAACGCCAAGGATTGCAAATGCACTTCTCAGGAGGATCAGGGATTTTGCACAGGTTAAAGGAACAGGAAAAATCGATCTGGCAATTACAAAATTTGGCCTGAATGCTTTGAATATAGATGAACATGGCCTTGATGAAATGGATAACAGAATTCTATCGGTGATTATTGATAAGTTCAAAGGAGGCCCGGTGGGACTGAATACTATCTCGACAGCGGTTGGTGAGGACAGTGGGACAATTGAAGAAGTCTACGAACCATTCCTGATAAAAGAGGGATACCTTAAAAGAACACCAAGGGGAAGGGAGGCAACTGAACATGCTTTCAGGCACCTTGGAAAGGTGACGGACCTGACCAAAAACGGGACGTTATTCTGAAAAAGGTACCAGGAAAAATCCTAAGAAAAGACGTTACTGATTTTTTCAAGACCCTTGAGATTGAGAATTTTAATTCTCCTGCCATTAAGCTCAACAAGCTGATCGGTCTTGAATTCCGAGAGAAGCCTGATAACTGATTCAGTAGCGGTCCCGACTATATTTGCCAGCTCTTCACGGGTGAGCGAGATCCTGAGGTACTTCTGGTTATCGAGGCCAAAATCATCAACCAGCTTGAGAAGCACCTCTGCAAGCCTCTCGCGGACAGTTTTCTGGGCTATGTCCGTTATATATGAATTTGCCTCACCAAGCTCGTGGCAGGTCAGTCTCATCATTTCCAGAGAAAAATTGGAATTTGATTTGATGAATGATATAAGAACTTCGGAAGGTATAAAACACACATCACAATCCTCAATCACCTTGGAAGTGGTGCAGGCCGGTTCACTGCTCAGCACGCTTCTGTAGGCTATTATATCTCCTGGTTTGGCAAAACGGATTATCTGTTCCTTGCCGTCCAGGCCAGTCTTATAAACCTTTATAATTCCGGAGTTAATACAATAAAAACCACTTATTCTGTTACCTTCATGATAAAGGATATCTCCTTTCTTGTAATGCCGGAAATCCTTCTCGTAATTCAGCTTCTCTGCCTCATCGTGGGACAGATGTTTGAAGATAGAATTTGATTCCAGAGCACACTTCTCGCAAAACGGTATAACAACTTCATGCTGTTTCATTTTCACTGCTCTTTACCGTACAAAGATTGCAAATCCCTTTCATTTTATTTTTTAATTTTGAATTTAAATTGATAAAAACTTGCAAATAGCATGAAAGATACTGTGGCATTACGGCATATCGGAAAAATGTCATTCGACGTTGTGGTAAACGGTCATCATCTTTTGCTGGATACAGCCGAGGAATTTGGAGGGAATAATGGAGGTCCAAGACCGAAAAGCCTTCTTATGGCTGCACTGGCGGGATGTACTGCAATGGATGTTGTTTCAATACTTAACAAGATGAAGATTCAGTTTGAAGAATTCAGGATCAGTATTGAAGGAAATGTCACCGAAGAGCACCCCAGGCATTACGATAAAATGCATATCAAGTACATTGTTACAGGAAATAATATTCCTGGGGACAAGGTGAAACATGCAATTGAATTATCTCAGGATAAATATTGCGGGGTGAGCTACACTCTAAAGAAAGCCCTTGACGTTACCTGGGAGCTTGTAATCGGGGAAAAAGCTAAAATGAACTCCTGAACTGTTCGAGAAACCGGAGGTCATTTTCAAAGTAGAGCCTTAAATCGTTTACCTGGTATTTTAGCATCGCAACACGTTCTATTCCCATACCAAAGGCAAAACCGGTATATTTCCTGCTGTCAATACCGCAATTCTCCAGAACGTTAGGATGAACCATCCCGCATCCTAAAACTTCAAGCCAGCCGGTATATTTACAGACATTGCAGCCCTTTCCGCCGCATAACCTGCAGCTTACATCCATTTCAGCAGAAGGTTCCGTAAAAGGAAAATAAGAAGGCCTGAGCCGGATTTCTATTTCTTTGCCAAATATCTCACGGGCAAAATAAAGCAGGGTCTGGCGCAGGTCAGCAAAAGATACATTCTCGTCGATATAAAGTCCCTCAACCTGGTGAAATATGCAATGTGCCCTTGCAGAAATTGCTTCGTTTCTAAAGACGCGGCCAGGTGAAATAGTCCTGATAGGCGGTTTCTGATTTTGCATTACCCTTACCTGGACGGATGAGGTATGAGTACGAAGAAGTATATCTTCAGGACATGAATCCTCAGCCGATAATTTCGATATAAAAAAAGTATCCTGCATATCGCGTGCCGGATGCTCAGGAGCAAAATTCAGTTTCGTAAATACATGATCATCATCCTCTATCTCGGGTCCCTCCGAAACCACAAAACCGATCCTTGAGAAAATACTGATTATTTCATTTCTTACTATTGAAATAGGATGTCTTGAACCAAGTGAATAGGGAAAAGCAGGCCTGCTGAGATCATTAATTCCTTCAATATCATCCTTTCCTTCAAGAAGTGTCTTGAGGGTATTGTATTTATCCTGTGCTTCCTGCTTCAGTAAATTCAGACTCAGGCCGACCAGCTTTTTCTGATCCGGCGGAATTTCACGAAACTCATCAAAAAGCAATGAAACTGCACCTTTACGGCTAAGATATTTTAACCTGAACACTTCTGCATCTTCGGTTTTTAAAGCAGTACAGGAAGAAATCTCTTTCCTGAGCATCTCAATTTTTTCGAGCATTTTTAAGATTGATTTATTTTCTTATTATTTTCATTTTAAGGATTATAACATCCTTAACTGGTTTGTCTGCAGCATCGGTCTGAAATGCTGCAATCCTGTCAATAACATCAAAACCTTCAACGACTTCACCAAATACCGTATATGTTCCATCAAGACGGGGAACGCCACCTTCGGACATGTAAGCTTTCTTCTGGTCATCAGTAATTTTTCTGGTTCCGGTTTTGTCGAGAAAATCATATAGCCGCAGGGTGGCACGTTCCTGGATCTGGGACGACGTAAGATTAAGGCCGTTTTTACTGCTGTCGGTTATCTCGTGTATGAAACGCAGAAGATTAGCTTCACGTATTTTGTTATCAATGGTTTGCTGTGATAGGTCAACCTGTTCACTGGTAAGTTTTTTACCCTGTACAATATAGAACTGCGTAGCCGATGACAGCATCTCCGGATTAATATCGTTTCCTTCACGTGCTGCCGCAAGAGCACCTTTTTTATGAAAGAGAAAGGGATTGAATTCAGGCCTGACTGTCAGCACAGACAGCGAATCACGAAGCTTTGATGTGATACCGGGCTTGAGCGATTCATCTCCTGCCTGTATCATAAATCCGTTGATTACACGGTGGAAAGGAATGCCTGCATAAAAATCGGAGGTGACTAGACGGATAAAATTATCACGGTGAAGCGGCGTTTCATTATACAGCCTGATCTTCATGTTACCGGCAGTTGTTTTTACCGAAACATAAACATCATTGTTGCCAGGACTGTTACATGATGAAATAAATAAAAGAAGAAGAAATAAGAATTGTATTTTGACACTATTCATGAAATAAGAAATTTGTTAATAACCTTCTGCAAATCTGAGTGCAAAGATATTTAACTTTGGACGATTTTTTGTGGTGGCTGTGCGTGAATAAGGGCATTTTATTGTATTTATGCAGGATGAAGAGAATAATTTTATATTCAGTTGCAGGTATTGTCGTATTATTATCGGGATGTAACCGGCATATTGTTTTAAGGAACAACGGAAATGAAAAGACGCAAACAATTGATTCAATATCATATAGTTATATATACGGCGAAGCTCTTCATCAAAAAATGATGGGTAATATAGGTGAAGCATTAAAATATTTTGAACAATGCATTCATTTAAATCCCCGCAATGACGCACCGTATTACCAGATTGCACAAATAAGTGTGCAGAGGGGAGATACCGAAAATGGTAAGGATTATGCTGTAAGAGCCTGCAGGATTGATGAGAAGAATATTTGGTACCTGACTCTGGCAGGTGATATATATTACCAGCTGAAAATGATAGATAGTTCGATATATTATTACGAGAAGGCTGTCAAAGCTTTCCCTGAGAAGGATGAACTAAGGCTGACACTTGGAGGATTGTACTCTGAAAAGAAGGAATTTAAAAAAGCAGGCGAGGTTTATGCTGTATTGGAACAGAAATACGGAAGCGGAAGCAATGTGACTGTAATGGCAGTAAAAAACCTGATTTCCTCTGGTAAGTTTGATGAAGCTGAATCTAAAGTCGCGATCGTTCTGAAGAAGGACCCTGATAATATTCTTTTTAACGGTATTCTGGCTGAAATATATAAAAGCAAAGGAAATAAAGCCAAAGCTGAGGAGACATATAGGAAGATGATGAATATTGATTCTACCAATGTTCAAACCGTGTTATCGATTACTGACTTTTATCTTGGAAACGGGGATTACGAAGAATTTTATGGTTTTATCAGTGACCTGGTAATTGATAACCAGCTTGGCAGGGATGATTACCTCAATATCTTTAAAAAAATTCTGGATTATTCTGATTTCATTAAGGAAAGAGGCGTAGAGCTTGAGGTCACTGTAAAGGTACTTGAAGAGAACTTTAAAGATGAACAAATAATCCAGATGATCAGGCCCGAGCTTTACGAAAAAGAGGGAAAGGCTGGAAATGCTGCTGCACGGTTGGAAGAACTGATAAAAAAATATCCCGATAATTACATGTACTGGGAAAAGCTTTTGTTGCTTTATTCGGACCTTAGGGATTATAACCGTCTTTACCTCCTTGGTAAGGAATGTTCCGGCAGGTTTAACCTGTCGTATCCTGCAAAAGTGCTGTATGCTAGCGCTGCAATGGAGAAAAAGGAATATGCAACGGCGCTGGAAGAGCTGGAAAAAGCTCGTATACTGGCCGGTAACCAGGATGTTTTAGTCGCGCAGGTGCTGTCAATGGAGGCGGATGTATATTACAGGAAGAAAGATTATTTAAAATCATTTGAATTATACAGGAGCATACTTAAAAAGAATCCTGAAGACATGATAGTTCTAAATAATTATGCATATTTTCTTGCTGAACAGAACCAGGATCTTAAAGAGGCGGAAAGAATGATAAGAATTGTTATGAATAAGGAAGGAGGAAACGGAACATATGTTGATACATATGCGTGGGTTTTATATAAAAGAGGAAAATATAAGGAGGCTGAGAAAGTCCTGGTTGACCTGATGAATACTAACAAAAGTGAAGATTCGGAGTGGTTCGAACACTACGGATATATTATGAAGGCACTGAAAAAGTGTGAAGTTGCCGTTAAGTACTGGCAGAAAGCTTTGGATCTAAATAATGAGAAGGAATATTTGAAAAAAGAAATTGAAAATTGTACAAGGTAGTTTTATACATATCGTTTGCTGCAATCTTGCTGTCGGGATGTGCTGTAAATGGACGAAGAGCAGAAACTAAAGTATTTTCAGGCGGCCAGAATGCTAAAGAGATTTTAAGGAATGTGTCTTCAAAAAATCTTACTGCTACAGGGTTTTTTATTCAAAAAGGAAGGATATCAACATATAGTTCGGAATCGAGAATTACGCTCTTTTTCACTATGAAGTACAATACCGCGGGAAATTACCTGATAAGCGTAAGGAGCAGAACAGGAATGGAAGCTTTCAGAGCTTTTATGACAAAAGATACTGTACTGATAAATGACAGGCTGAACAAAAGATTATTGTACGGGAACCCCAGGGATTTCACTTATATCAGCGGCCTTCCGGTTGAATTGTTAAAGATCAGTGTAGGTGATATTTATATGAATATGCCACAATTATCTGAAACAGGATGCCTGAATAATGAGTTTGAGGTTTCCGATATCTGTGAGGGGCTTAAAATTTCAGCAAAAATTGATTGCAGAAGAGAAAAGATGAAACATGTTTCGATCACGGGTTCTCAAGCAAGTAACAGTATTATAATTGATTACAATAAATTTAAGGAAGATAGTTACGGCGTGCCAGAAAAGATTGAAATCAATGACGCGTACAAAAAGATAAGATTTGTTATTTCAATAGATAAATATATTGCACCTTGGGTCGGAGAATTTGAGTTCATTCCGGGAAGTAATTATACAAGGACGCCTCTGAGATGAAATACCTAATTACAGGTGTCATTTTGATATTCTGCCAGGCAATGTTAATGTCGCAAACACGACATGAGCTTGAGGAACAGAGAAAGAAGACTCTTGATGAAATCATTCTGGTGGATAATATGATAAAAGAGACTGAAACTAAGAAAAGTTCCGGTTTGAATGAGATAAGAATACTGGGTAACAGGATTTCTCTCAGGCAAAATGTTATTGAAGGAATGAACCAGGAGATTGGATTGATAGATGAAAGAATAGGGCTTAATAAGATTGCAATAGATCTTATGGAAAAAGACCTTGAAATACTAAGATCAGAATATGACAAAACAATAGTTAAATCATATAAATTTTCAAAAGGTTATCCTGAAATGGTTTATATATTGTCTGCAAAAGATTTTAACCAGGGATATAAGAGAATGAAATATCTTCAGCAGATGTCTCGGTTCAGGAGAGATGAAACCGAGGTAATATCAGAGCTGAAGAGTGAAATTGAGAACACAAAGAAAAGGATGGAGGAAGATCATGCGAATGTTGTTGAGTTAAAAAGCAAGGAAGAATCTCAGAAGGAATTTCTTCAAAATGAACAGGACAAGAAAAAAGGTCTTGTCAATAGTCTGGGTAAAAAAGAAAAACAGCTTAGAAAAGAACTTGATGAAAAGAAAAAGGCAGCTCAAAGGATTGAATCAGAAATAAACAGGATTATCGATGAAGAAAAGAAGAAGACCAGTATAAGTATTTCGCCTGAGATGAAGATAATTGGAGATAATTTCTTTGAAAACAAAGGAAGATTACCATGGCCCGTAGAGAAAGGAATAATTACAGGAAAGTTTGGTCCTCAAAAACACCCGGTACTTGCTTATGTAGACGAAAATAATCCGGGTATTGAAATTACAAATATTGGTAAAACTGTGGTCAGAAGTGTTTTTAAAGGATTGGTTGTAAAGGTTTTTGCGATTCCTGGAGCGAACATGAGCATTATCATTAAGCATGGAAGATTTTATTCTGTATATCAGAATATTGTTAATGTTAAGGTGAAATCTGGCGAACAGATTGAAATTAAGCAGGAGTTGGGAGAAGTATATTGTGATACAGGAAATGGATCAAATTCAATACTGAAATTTATGATTTTTGAAGAGAAGGATAAGGTTGATCCTGAGGCCTGGTTAAGCAAAAAGTAGGGGAAAGTGTAACTTTATTCATTTATTGCAGTATAAAGCATTACTTTAGGAACAAATGCTTAAAAAGATTACAATAAGTTCAGAGATAAAGAACCTTCGGATTGTTGAAAAAGCAATAGATGAAGTTTCTTCAGAATTGAGCATTTCCCAGGATAATTATGGAAAAATTATGGTATCCACGATGGAAGCTGTAAATAATGCAATTATTCATGGAAACAAGTCAAGATCAGAATGCAATGTTAATATTGATATTATTCATAAAAATAATTTGCTTAAAATAAGTGTTGAAGATGAAGGACCGGGTTTCAGACCGGAAGAAATTCCAGATCCTACAAGGCCGGAAAATATAGAAAAGGTTAGTGGCAGAGGGATTTTTCTTATGTCAAGGCTAGCCGATAAAATTATATTTAATAAGAAAGGAAACAAGGTTACAATGTCTTTTAAAGATATAAAGACTTGAAGATAAAGCTGTACTATGAAAGCATAAAATTCCGGTTGAAGGACTGGAAGAAAATAAGAAACCTGATTGTTAAGGTCATTTCGGAAGAAGGTAAATTTTCGGGTGACCTTAATTTCATTTTAGCAGATGATAAATTCATCAGAGAGATTAATAAAAAATTTCTGAACCATGATGCAAATACAGATGTTATTAGTTTCAATTACGATAACGAAGACAATGTAAATGGTGAAATATATATTAGCATAGAATCAGTAAAAAGAAACGCTAATAACTATAAAGTTAGTTATAAAAGTGAAGTATTAAGGGTGATGATTCACGGGGTTCTTCATTTATGCGGATATGTTGATGAGTATGAGGAAGAGAAGATTATAATTCACGCGAGGGAAGATTATTGGATGAATCAAATGACATGAAAACATCATGAATTTCGGGTATGATATAATAGTTGTTGGAGGAGGACATGCAGGCTGTGAAGCTTCGAGGATTGCCGCGGTAATGGGGGCAAGGGTTTTACTGGTTACAATGGACATGACAAAACTTGCACAAATGTCATGCAACCCTGCAATGGGAGGAATTGCAAAAGGACAAATAATAAGGGAAATAGATGCACTTGGTGGCGGAAGCGGAATAGTGACTGATATTAGCATGATTCAGTTCAGGATGTTAAACAGGTCAAAAGGTCCGGCTATGTGGAGCCCGAGAGCACAGTGTGACAGGCAGCTTTTTACAAGGGAATGGAGAAAGATAATTGAATCGACGAGGAACCTGAATATATGGCAGGAAATGGCTACAGAAATTCTTATTGAAGGGAATAAAGCTGTAGGGGTTAAAACCGTTTTTGGCACAAAATTCAGAAGCAAAGCTGTTATTCTGACAAACGGAACCTTCCTGAACGGTCTTATGCATATTGGATTTGAAAAGTTTAAAGGAGGAAGATCCGGTGATGCTGCATCTACAGGACTTAGTGATCAATTGGCTGATAATGGATTCCTGGTAGAGAGAATGAAAACAGGAACAAGTGCAAGACTGGATGGAAGAACAATAGATTTTGGCAGGACAATTGAGCAGAAAGGTGATGGAGAGGGACGATCATTTTCTTATTTAAGCAATAAGATAAGGATTGAAAATGAGATGAGTTGTTATATTACACATACAAATGAGAAAGTACACGATGAACTGAGAAAGGGCCTAAAATACAGTCCGTTGTTTACAGGAAGAATTAAAGGAAGAGGTCCGAGATATTGTCCAAGCATAGAAGACAAAATAGTTACATTCAGGGAAAAGGGAGCTCACCAGCTTTTTATTGAACCAGAAGGGTCAGATACAAATGAATACTACCTCAACGGTTTCTCCAGCAGTCTTCCTCTTGAGACACAGCTAAAGGCACTGAGATTTGTACCCGGACTGGAAGAAGTAGAGATATTCAGGCCGGGATATGCAATTGAATATGATTTTTTTCAGCCAACACAGTTGAAGCACACACTAGAAACAAAGAGGATAGAAAACTTATATTTCGCCGGACAGATAAATGGTACCACAGGATATGAAGAAGCGGCAGGGCAGGGAATTGTTGCCGGAATTAATGCTGTACTTAAAAGCAGACAAAAAGAGGCATTTATTCTTGGAAGGGAAGAAGCATACATAGGTGTATTGATCGATGATCTTGTTACTAAAGGGGTGGATGAACCTTACAGAATGTTTACTTCAAGGGCGGAGTACAGGATTCTTCTAAGGCAGGATAATGCTGACGAAAGACTGACAAGACGAGGCAGTGATATCGGTACTGTAGAAAAGATAAGGATTGAGAGACTGGAAGAAAAAGAATACCATTTGAAAAGAGTTTTGGAAAAACTGGAGGAAAAACGATTGGATCCGGATGAAATAAACAGTTATTTAGAAAGCAGGGGCACAAGCAGGATCAACCAGAGAATAAAAGCAATAAATATTGCACTGAGACCACAAATTATTATGAAGGACTTCCTGCAGGTGGAGGTCTTGAAAGAGATATTTTCTGAGATACCGGGAGATAGATCAGATGAGATTATCGAATCAGCAGAGATTAGGCTTAAATATGAAGGATATATACAAAGAGAAAAGGTTATAGCTGATAAGATTAAGAGACTTGAAATGTTAAAAATTCCGGAAGATGTCAGTTATACTGAATTGCTTTCAATTTCAACTGAAGGAAGGCAGAAGCTTCAGAAAATAAAGCCTGGAAATATTGGGCAGGCTAGCAGGATCAGCGGCGTATCTCCATCGGATATAAATATTCTTTTAATGTATCTGGGAAGATAATGTTCCACGTGGAACATAAATTTTAAAAAATATTTATGAAAATAAAAGGTAGGCTTGTTGATATTCATAACAGAAATATATTTCCTGCTGAGATTACTGTGGAAGGAGAAAGAATATTAAACATTGAAAGATGTGAAAATGTCAGTGAACAATTCATAATTCCTGGATTTGTTGATTCGCATGTTCATATTGAAAGCTCCATGGTGATTCCAGCATCATTTGCTGAAATGGCAGTCAGACATGGTACAATCGGAGTTGTTTCGGATCCGCACGAGATCGCAAATGTGCTCGGCATTAAGGGTGTGGATTACATGATTGAGAATGCTGAAAAATGTCCCGTTTATTTTTGGTTTGGTGCACCGTCGTGTGTGCCAGCTACTGATTATGAGACATCGGGAGGAAGGATAAATTATGAGGGAGTCAAGAAGCTTCTGGAACGAAAAAATATTAATTTTCTTTCAGAGATGATGAATTTTCCGGGGGTAATTCATAATGATCGGGAAATAATGGAAAAGATATCGGCTGCAAAAGAACTAAAAAAGCCTGTAGACGGGCATGCGCCGGGACTTTCAGGAGAAGACCTGGTTAAATATGTAAACGCTGGTATTACCACTGATCATGAGTGCAGTTCCTTAGAGGAAGCTCGAGAAAAAATTGCACTTGGAATGAAAATACTGATAAGGGAAGGCAGTGCTGCAAGGAACCTGAAAGCATTGAAAGAGTTGTTTAAGAGCGACCCGGAAAAATTAATGCTTTGCAGTGATGATATTCACCCAGAAATGCTTGAAAAACGACATATGAATTTCCTTGTTGCCTTATTAATAAGAGAAGGCTATGATCTTTTTGATGTGCTGAGATCATGCACGGTTAACCCGGTAATTCACTACGGGCTGGAAGCCGGTTTACTGAGAAGAGGTGATAATGCTGATTTTATTGTGGTGAAGGACCTGCAGAATATAGAGATCAGCGAGACCTGGATAAAAGGAGTAAAAGTGTACGGAAATGATATTGTGAATTTTATTCCGGTCAGGGGTGAAAATATAAATAATTTTAATGCAGGTATAATTAATGAAGATCAGATCAGAATAAAGCGGCTGGGGAGCAGGATAAGGGTAATCGTGGCATCTGACGGAGAGTTGCTGACCACGTCAATGGATGCTGAAATTCCAGATACGGAGTACGTGGTTCAGGATGTTGAAAGAGACATATTAAAGATTGTCGTTAAGGACAGGTATAATGATGCACCGCCAGCAGTTGCTTTTATATCCGGATTCGGATTGAAAAATGGAGCTTTTGCCAGTTCAGTTGCACACGACAGCCACAATATAATCTGCGTGGGGGCGGATGATATTTCAATCTGTAAATGCGTAAATGAAGTAATCAGGCTGAAAGGCGGGCTGGCGGTTTCAGCTTCCGGCAGAATAGATTCTCTTCCACTGCCTGTTGCCGGGATAATGTCGGACGACTCGGTAATGAATGTTGCCCGCGGTTATGAAAAGCTTTCAGGAAAGGTCAAAACACTGGGTTGCTCCCTTGCTGCACCTTTCATGACTCTTTCATTCATGGCGCTTCTTGTTATTCCCGAGCTTAAAATAAGCGACAGGGGTTTGTTCGACGGGAGAAGCTTTTCGTTGACGAACCTGTTTGCTGATTGATGTTATCCGATACTTTCAGTTCCATTAGTCAATCAACAGGATGATTGCAGATTATAAATCAATTCTTGCTTCTCTTCCTCAGGAGCCTGGGGTTTACCAGTTCATTGACGAATCGGGAGTGATAATATATGTCGGCAAGGCTTCAAATCTTAAAAAAAGAGTTACTTCATACTTTTCAAAAAATCAATCAGGAAAGACACAGGCCCTGCTCAGGAAAGCAAAGGATCTGCTGCACATTGTCGTGGAGAGTGAATCGGATGCGCTTCTGCTTGAAAACAACCTTATAAAAAAGTTACAGCCCAGGTATAACATCCTGCTGAAAGATGACAAAACCTTTCCCTGGATCTGTATCAAAAACGAAAATTTTCCAAGGGTATTCAGCAACAGGAATGTATATAACGACGGTTCATCCTATTTCGGGCCATACACATCGGCGCTGATGGTGAAGACCCTGATCAATCTTATTCGTCAGCTTTACCAGCTTAGGACCTGCAATTACAGGCTCACGCCTGAAAATATTTCTGCAGGCAGTTTTAAAGCCTGTCTTGAATATCAGATTGGAAACTGCAAGGCTCCATGCATTGGAAATCAGGCAGAACATGATTATGACGAGAATATCAGGCAGATAAAGAATATACTTAAAGGAAATATATCGTCGGTGATAGATCATCTTAAGGACTTAATGAACAGTCTTGCCGGGGATCTGAAATTCGAGGAGGCACAGGTTGTAAAGGAGAAGGTGGATCTGCTAACAAATTACAGGAGCAAATCGACGATTGTCAGCTCAACAATAAAAAACGTTGACGTATTCGGATATGCCGGGGACCAGGGGATGGCATTTATCAATTACATGAAAGTTTCACACGGTTCCGTCATACAGGCATTTACCCTGGAAATCAAAAGCCGGGTGGAAGAGGAGAAAGAATCAATGTTGGCGACTGCTATTACAGAATTAAGAGAGAGAACCGGCAGCGATGCCGGGGAAATAATAGTTCCATTCAGGCCCGACATGCTTCCTGAAAAGCTGAAATGCACAGTGCCTGAGATAGGTGACAAAAAGAAGCTGCTGGACCTGGCCCTGAGAAACGCTTTGTATTTCAAACTTGAGCAGAGGAAGAAAAACGCGGAAAAGGGCACAGAATCGAGGGCGGGAAAAAACCTCGAGAAGCTCAGGAATGATCTTCACATGCCCGTCGTGCCGCAACATATTGAGTGCTTTGATAATTCAAACATTATGGGTACCAACCCGGTGGCTGCCTGCGTGGTCTTCAGAAACGGGCGCCCGTCCAAGAAGGATTACAGGCATTATAATGTCAAATCTGTTACAGGACCGGATGATTTTTCATCTATGGAAGAGATTGTATTCAGGAGGTACAGGCGGTTGCTTGATGAGAACCAGTCGCTGCCGCAGCTCATTATAATAGATGGCGGGAAGGGGCAGCTCTCTTCGGCAATGAAGAGCGTTGACACGCTTGGGCTGAGAGACAGGATCACAATTATAGGAATTGCAAAAAAGCTTGAGGAGATATACTTCCCCGGAGATTCGGTACCAATCTATCTCGATAAGAGATCATACAGCCTTAAGCTCATTCAGCAGCTCAGGGATGAGGCACACCGGTTTGGCGTAAACTTTCACCGCGACAAGCGTTCTTCAGAGATGACAAGATCAATACTCGACCAGGTAAAAGGAATAGGACCAAAAACGAAGGAGATATTGCTTAAAAACTTTGAGTCGGTAGACGGGATAAGAAAATCATCACGGGAGGAGCTCTCTAAGCTCATCGGTGACAGGAAGGCGAACCTGTTATCAGATTTTTTCGCCGATTAGCCCTGGTTTCACGTGGAACAAGTTATTCCCCAGGACTGGCCTAAATATCTCAATAACAGATAGATATACCGCAAATATTTAAGAGTTAACCTCCTGAGAATTGAATATTGTATTGATTCCGGTGAGAGGGACGCAAAAAACAGGCTTCTGAAAAGGGAAATTCAGAAGAATTAATGCCCGAGGCTGACTTCCAAAAAATCCTCAATTTTTTTTCTTAGCAACAATGGTTCCGAAAGATGTATTACAGAAATTCCAAACGCACCGGCTGAAACAGCATTAGCATGAGTATCGTCTATAAAAAGGCATTCTTCTGGTTTCAGGTCATAGGTATCGAGGAGGAGCCTGAAAATTTTTTCATCAGGTTTTGATGCCTTTGCCCTGGCAGAAATAAATCCGCCGTCGAAGAAGCTGAAAAATTCATGTTTCATTTCAACCTCATCGAAAATATCCTCGGGGAAGTTGGACAGGTAGTATAGCCTGAAACCAGCTTTTTTAAGCTCAGGAACGACTTTCGTATTAGCCGTGATAGGAGAGAGTATTTTCAGCCGAAGATTGAATACAGAGTAAATTTCACCGGTTTTCAGCGATGAATTCAGTGAAATTCTTCTGACGGCCTCATCGAGGGTCATATCCCCGTTATCAAGGGCGAGCCATTCCCTGCTCCTGAAAACGTCTTCAAGGATGACCCTTCTTTCTCTTTCGGGATAACCGTTATTGATTAAATATTCTTCCGGTTTCCAGCTGAGAAGTACATTTCCAAGGTCAAAAATGATGTTCCTGATCATGGGTTTTTCATACTCGATGGTTGCCCGGTTGCCTCAAGGACATTCCACCAGAGCTCACCGTTGATATCGATTTTTTTCCTGCGTGCAGTTGCGATGGGAATCGGCAGCAGGGTAAACAGGCTGTTCCAGTTTCCGGTGACAAAATCAGTTTTCCCGGCCATTGCAGCATGTACCGTATTCATGGCGAGCTGGCTGCAGAATTTGCTGTCGTTGGGATTAGCCGGAGCACTTCTGATTATATAGCTGGGATCAATGTACCTTATGGCGTAAGGAAATCCTTTGTCTGAAAATTCCTCGGCAATCTTTTCCTTCAGGAAAATCCCTATATCCTTGGGTTTGACATTTCCGGAAGCATCTTTTTCAACCTCCGACTTGTCGAACAGGTCCTGTCCGGCACCCTCGGCGACGACAACAACAGCGTGATGCCTGTCTTCAAGTCTCTGTCTGAGAATTTTCAGGAAGCCGCGGGGTCCGTAAAGGTCGAAACTCATTTCAGGCACAAGCACAAAATTGACTTCCTGCATCGACAGGGCAGAGTGCGCGGCAATAAAGCCCGAATCCCTCCCCATGAGCTTAACCAGGGCTATGCCGTTGAACGCACCCTCCGCCTCGTTATGGGCGTTGCGTATAATATCGTTTGCGATTGAATATGCAGTTTCAAAGCCGAAGGATTTTTCGATAAAGTCAATATCATTATCAATTGTCTTAGGTATTCCTGCAACTGAAATTTTCAGATTCCTGCTGGCAATTTCCTCGTGAATGGCATGTGCACCCCTCAGTGTTCCATCACCCCCGATGCAGAATAGGATATTGATGCTCATAACTTCGAGCGTATCGACCATCCTTGAAATATCCTGCTGGCCCCTTGATGAACCAAGAATACTTCCTCCCGACATCTGAAGGTTAGCGACCATCTGTGGTGTCAGCTCAACAACGGGGTGATTATACTCAGCTATAAGGCCTTCATAGCCATACTTGAAACCGAAAATCCTCCTGATACCATACCTGTAGAAGAGCTCATTAACCAGGCTTCTTATCACGTTATTAAGCCCGGGGCAGAGTCCTCCGCACGTGATTATCCCAACCTTGGTCTTGGCCGGTTCAAAGAAGATATTTTCGCGGGGTCCGGCCTTTTCTATCGATAACGGTTGCTGACCGGTAGCGAGGCAGTTCTTGTAGTTATCAAGCGAAACATCATAAAGAATTCTCTCGTCGTCGCTGATGAATTTATATAGAGGGCTGTAATTTTTTGCTGCCTGGATGAGAGGAGATTTAATCTTCGGAACGCCCAGAGTCTTTACCTGGAAAACGGAATCGTCCATTTAAGCTGTTTTAAACGTAAGACAATAAATATCATGCGTTCAAAAATAGGCAAAATATTCCAACACCGGAAAGCGGCTGAAAATGAAAAAACAGTAGGAAAATTATATTGTGATAATATGTTTAACCCTGCCAATAAGCCCGCTCTCAAGCTTAACTTTTATACCATGAGGATGCATAGGTGCGGTTGTAAGAACCTCAAGCACCCTGCCACCAGTAAGCTTACCTGTCCTTTTATCCTCGGTAAGTTCAACCATAACATTGGTACCAGGCTTAATATCATCCCTTCGAGTTCCCTCCATCTTATTAAATATTAAGGTTCCTGTTGTTATTACTTCCATCTGCTGCGCAATGAGAAATTTAGGAAAGGTGCAATGATAGAAAAAAATTGCATGAAAGAAGGTGCAAAACTTCATTTAGGAGAAAAATGTTGATAAAATAAGCGTGCAGGGCCTCAGGAGGACAGCGATCTCTTCATCCTTCCCAGGTAATCGTCGATCTGGCCCGGATTTTCAAAGCCTATGATAATCAGGTCGACGGTGCCGAGACCAAGGACAAACTTTAAGGATCTGTCAATTTTATCAGGGTCGTTTCTGAATGCCCCGTTTCCGATTAATTTCATCCCTATCACTCCCTTGCCCTCACCATGCATTTTATTAATGAGGGCTACAATATCTTTTGGATCCTTATGGTCCATCGCTTCACCGTAAGGATTGATCCTTACATGTATTACATCTACCCAGTCGCTACCGGCAGCGGCAGCCAGGGCCTCATAAGAATGAACGGAGACGCCGTGCGCCCTGATGATTTTCCTTTCCTTGAGCTCCTCAAGCTGATCCATGAACTTCTTCTCAGTGCCTGTCCAGCCTGCTTCTGTCATGCAATGCAGCTGTACAAGGTCGATGTAATCGGTATTCAGTTCCTTCCTGAACCTGTCAATTACAACGGATGCATCGGGACGTTCCTTTTCAGGAATTCCGCCATCGGCGACCCACATCTTGGTCCCGATCACATATTTTTCCCTGGGCAAGCCCTTTAGGGCTGCCGCGGTAAAAGGGTGGGTGCCGTAGCTGTCGGCGCAGTCAAAATACCTGATGCCTTTGTCGTATGCCGCCCTGATAACAGAGGTGGCATTCCCGGCCCTGACTATATTTGAGGAACGCATGTATCCGCTGAACCCGGTCCCCATTCCCAGGAGGGTTGTGCTAATGCCGGTCCTTCCAAGTGTTATGGTCTGCAGCGGGTCAGCGTTTCCCCTGAATGTTCCACGTGGCATGGCACCGATAACATTCCCTGCGATAAGTGTCCCGGCCCCGGCTGCCAGAGTGGTAACGAACTGTCTTCGTGTAAATGTTTTCTGTTTCATGTCAAAACGCTCTTGAGATCAATAAAGATAAGAAAATAGAGAATAAGAATGGTAAATCACCTGACGGCAGAGGAACAAATGCAGAGAGCGCGGAAGAGAATTTCTTAAAATCTCTCCGCGCTCCCGGTGGGGTTAACCTCTTATCTTCCGGATTAAAACCTATTGAAGAACATTTACCCTGACACAGGTGGGGTATTTTGTATCGTGGTAAATCCTCATTGTGGCTTTCTGGAAATCGGTATCTGAGCATTTGTAGATATTAACAAATTTCTGCGGATTCCTGTCCACAAGCGGGAACCATGAGTTCTGAACCTGAATCATTATCCTGTGACCTTTAAGAAATGTATGTGCCACATCCGGCATCTCATATTTAACTTCTGAGACCTTACCCGGGACAAATGCTTCGGGCTTTTCGAAACTGTTCCTGTAGCGTCCCCTGAAGACCTCTCCCCTGACAAGCATCTGGTATCCTCCCATAACGGTCTTTATTTCAATATTTTCGGGAGCTTTGGCATCGGCCGGATAAACATCAATCAGTTTCACGATAAAATCGGCATCGGTACCGGTTGTCGAAACGAAAAGATCGGCTGTAAGCGGGCCGGTAAGGGTAACATCGTCTGCAAGAACATCGCTTTCATAAACCATTACATCGGGCCTTCTGGCTGCAAACCGCTGGTCGTCGGTCATGTATTCGGTTGTCCTCTGAGTGTGAACTTCCTGTGCATAGGGTACGGGCCTGGAAGGATCCGAAACATATTCATCAAAACTTTCTTTTGTGGAGGGTATGCTATAATCAAGCTTGCCTGAAGGCTGCATGTAAAGACTTTTCTGAGTGGTATTTTTGGGTGGCCAGGAATCAAATGTTCTCCACTTGTCGGAGCCGGTCACAAAGATTGTTGCCTCAGCAAAATTTCCATCGCCTTCGCCTTTCAGGTAATAGTCAAAGAACTTTTTCTCCAGGGCCTGAAATTCTTTATTGGCATCCTGGCCCCAGTAGATATTTCCCAGGTTATTTGCCTCACCGGCGGCCCACTGCCCGTGCGACCAGGGTCCCATTACAAAAGTGTTCCTGACAGTATTCGGGTTCTGCGACTCGATTGCCTCGTAGGTATGAATGGTGCCATAGAGATCTTCAGCGTCAAACCAGCCCCCGACAGTCATTACTGCAGGTGTGACATTCTTCAGGAATTGCCTCGGGTCCCGGGCTTTCCAGAAAGCATCATAATCGGGATGTGCAAAAGCATCATTCCAGAATTTTATACTGTCGCCGAGATATTTTGAGGTAATATTCTTTATTGCGCCGAGGCCGAGGTAGAATGCGTAATTATCAGGCATCGGGTATCTGAATCCCGGGAAGCCACGACGGGTAGGGCTTTTAAATTCACGGCCGTTGCTGTAATAAAAGCTGAAGCAGTCAAGCAGGAAGAAAGCCCCGTTATGGTGAAAGTCATCACCCAGGAACCATGCCGTAACAGGTGCCTGAGGAGAAACGGCTTTAACGGCAGGATGTGCATTGATTATTCCCATGGTCGAATAAAACCCGGGGTAGGAAATTCCGAAAATGCCTACATTTCCATTGTTCCCTTTCACGTTCTTTACGAGCCAGTCGACGGTATCCCAGGTATCGGTCGATTCGTCGATATCCTGGTTATTTTTCTTTACTTCAATCACGGGCCGGATATCCTCGTAACTGCCTTCGCTCATGTATTTTCCCCTGACGTCCTGGAAGACCATGATATAGTTGTCCTCGGTATATCTCGACCATACCTGGAGAAAGTAATTAAATCCATCCGGACCTTCCGGTTCTATGTCGTAAGGTGTCCTGTCAAGCAGGATTGGATTGTTACCGGTACTGTTTTTGGGGGTGTAGATTGATGTGAACAGTCTCTTGCCGTCACGCATGGTGATGTAAACTTCCTGTTTCGTATATTTTTGTTTCAGGTCGGCAAGGCTTCCTTTCGGAGCCGATATTACAGTCCTGCCGAAGATAATCTCGGTGCTTCTGCCATTCTGGTTAAGCTTTCCCGTGATCTTGCTGTACGACTCATCGACTTTGCCGTTATAAACAAACCCAGCCCCGGCAAAGGAAAATGAAAAGTCGGGATACTTAAAGGTTGTGGTGGTGGAAGGAATTCCGGCTACGCCCTGGTCGGGGCTGTCAAAGGTTGATGTATATGTTTCGCCGGAAGCCTTAACGTGTATATTCAGACGAAGAAAGACACCACCCAGGTCGGCCTTGCCATACCAGTCACCTTCAATACCCTGGGACCGGACCGTGAGTGTGAAAAGCGGAAACAGCAGGCAAAATGCTAAACCGCGGATAAGGTGTTTTTTCAGTTTCATTTTTAATTCATATTAATGTTGATTATTAGACGCTAAAGAGACATGGCGGTTTCAGCGCCATGTCAGCTTTTGTAAAACAATGACTCGTTTAATGAATGATTATAATTATTAACAGTTTTGGTTCATCTCTTAAACTTCGATTCCAAGCCTCTTTATCACCTCTTCAGGAGAAACGGGCCTGCCCTTTTTCGTCGAAACCCCTGTCACCCCGGCAACAACAATTGTTTTCCTGTCGGGAAGCCTCAGGATGTCCTGTTCGAAAACAATGCGGACATTCCCTTCACGCCTGACGTTGACCCTTACCAGAAACCGGTCGCGGCTGCGGAGGGGATATTTGTAATCAATTTCCACTCTTGTCACTATAAGGTCAATTCCTTCATCGTGGAGGGCAGAAAAACTAAGTCCCCTTGATACCAGGAACTCATGGCGGGCATGCTCGAGATAATGCTGGTAATTGGCATTATTGACAATGCCCTGCAGGTCGCATTCATAATCCCTGACCGTGAATTCAAGGCTGTAGATAAAATTTTTTTCCATACAGATTCAGTTGAACAATTCTGGTCGCACCTTTATGCACTTACCCGCACTTGAGGTAAGCATGACAACCTTGCTGCCGTATCTTATCTTCACAGAACCGCTGAAGTCGGGAAAGATATCGGCCTGCACGAGCCTGCTGTCTTTCCAGGTCTCATCGACTGTAAACCCGCCCCTGGCCCTGATCCCTTTTATCCTGCCTTCTTTCCATGCATCCGGCAGGGCCGGAAGAAGGTGTATCTCCCCCAGGTGGCTCTGCAGAAGCATCTCCGCTATCCCTGATGTCCCCCCGAAGTTACCGTCTATCTGGAATGGAGGATGGGCATCGAAAAGATTCGGATAGGTTCCGCCGCCGCTATATTTGGTATCGGGTGCCGGGTTAACATAATGGAGATGCGAGTGAAGCATCCTGTAAGCATGGTTACCGTCGAGAAGCCTTGCCCACATGTTTATTTTCCACGCTTTGCTCCATCCCGTTCCTCCGTCGCCCCTCAGTTCGAGGGTACGCCTTACGGCATTGGCCAGATCGGGTGTGGTAAGCGGGGATATCTGGTTGTCGGGATGAACACCAATAAGGTGAGACATATGACGATGCTGGGGTTCAGCATCATCCCAGTCGTGGTACCATTCCCGGAGATTACCTTTTTTACCTGTCATGAACGGGTGCAGCTTTTCCCTCGCGGCCTTCACTTCAGCTACAAATACGGGATCTTTCCTGAGTGTCTCACCGGCAGCAACGACCTTGTTGAAGAGGCCCCTGATGAGGGCAAGGTCGGATGTTCCGCCGTAAAAGGTGGCGCCTGTAAAACCGTCGGGCGTTCTGTATTTGTTTTCAGGTGAAGTTGAAGGGGCGGTGACAAGGTCGCCCTTACTGTCAGGAACCAGCCAGTCGAGGCAGAATCTTGCGGCGCCTTTCATCAGCGGCCAGGCATAGCTGGCGAGCCATGCAGTATCACCCGTGAATGCAAAGTGATCGTAGAGATGCAGGCAATACCAGGGTCCTGCCATGCACCAGTTCGCCCAGACCGGATCACCGTTGCCGAAATCACCGACAGGATTTGTCATGGCCCAGAGGTCAGTGTTGTGGTTGCAGCACCATCCCCGGCAGTTATAAAAAGTCCGTGCCGTAATTTCGCCTGTCGCAGGCAGCTTGCCTATAAAGTCGAGAAGTGGTTTATGAGTCTCGGAAAGATTGGTAATTTCGGCCGGCCAGTAATTCATTTCAGTGTTGATATTATCGGTATAGTTGCTGCTCCAGGGCGGCCGCAGATGAGGATTCCATATCCCCTGGAGATTTGCAGGAATTCCTCCGGGACGCGAAGCGCTGATAAGCAGGTACCTGCCGAACTGGAAATACAGGGCCTCGAGGGCGAAATCGGGCATTGAGTCGGTGTAGTTCATCAGCCGCTTATAAACAGGAAGGTCGGGAGCAACTGAATTATTGATCGACAGGGAAACCCGGTTGAACAAAGAACTGAAATCGTCAACATGCCTCTTCCTGAGCTGGTCATAATCGTATTTCATTGCCCCGGAGATAAAGCCTGATGCAATTGCCGCTTCATCCTTTCCCTCCCGGCCCGGATCCTTGTCGGGTCCGTTAAAGCTTGTAGCCATGGAGACAAGAATAATTGCCTCTTTTGCATGTTTCACCGCCAGCAGAGAATCGTGACTCAACTGTCCGTCGGTGGAAATGATTCTTGCGATCAACCTGAACCTCATTCCCCCTGAAAGTGAATCATATACAACGGCATCCGATACATTTCCAAGGTAATTGGGTGCGGCGTGCCCCGGAACCCGGCCCTGCATTGAAAGAGAACTGTCGGCAATGCTGCAGGTGTACCGGAGCCGGCTGGCAGCTGTCATGGTGAAACCAAGCGATCCGGCTTTGCTGCTGCTGAGCCTGATAACAGCAACCCTGTCGGGGTTTGATATAAAAAATTCCCTGGTGTATTTAACACCTCCTGACACAAATTCTACTTTTGCTATGCCGGTCGAAATGTCCAGCGACCTCCTGTATCCTGAAGATTTATTCCCGGTGCCGAAGTTCAGGACCAGGTTTCCGAAAGGGGCATAGGATTCAGAGAACTTACCCTGTATCTTTTTTACCAGCTTCTCAGCCAGCCTATAGTTCTCCGAGAAAAGGGCTTTTCTCACGCCCGCAAGATTCTTCCATGCATCGGGATTCATCCTGGCATTGACCGGGCCCCCTGTCCATAATGTCGATTCATTCAGCAGGATGTCTTCTTTTGCCGGTTCGCCGCTGATCATCATTCCGGAGAAGCCATTTCCGAGAGGGAAGGCTTCCTCGAAAAATCCGGCTGGTTTGTCCGACCAGATAACATTGTTGCCCGGGACATCTTTATTGCATGATGAAACTGCAACCAGCAGGATAAGCAGCAGCATTACCAGGGAGGTAAGGTTTTTCATGCGGTTTCCATGTTTTATTTTGGATATCGACCGAAAAGCCTGTTCAACCCCCTGTGGAACTTATGGAAGCTGTGGGGTTTGTGGAACATCATAATACATTCGCCGGTAATAAAATTTATGCCGGTTCCTTTAAGCTCACCAATAGCTTCGGGTGTATCCGATGACTGTTGTATCCAGATATTCCTTATGCCTTTTTCCTTTGCTTCTTTTACTACGGAAGCTGTCTGATCCTTACGGGTCATTACCAGCAAGCTGCTTATTTCAGGCGGAAGGGATTTAACGTCGGGATATGCCTTTGTTCCCAGAATTTCCGCCGCGGAGGGATTTACCGGTACAAGATCCAGCCCTTTTTCCCTGAGCTCTTTAAAAGCCACGTGTCCGAATTTTTTGGGATTTCTTGATACGCCGGCCATCGCTATCGGACCGGAGTTCAGAAAGATCTCGATTTGTTTCAATGATGCCATATCGTTTCTGTGATATAAGTTGGTTAGTATAAAGCATAAAAATAAGATATTTTACAGAACAGTCGGTTTTTTTTAGTTACTTGGCAATAGAAGGGAATCTCAAAATCCTCACATATGAAAAACCCCAAAGAACATCCCGGATATCTGTTTTCAAAGGGATATTCGAATTTCGTCTTCATATTGCTATTCCTGCTGTACATGTTCGATTATATCGACAGGGTCGTGGTAACATCCATGCGATCCTCGATTGAAACGGCTTATGGTATAACTCATACGCAGAGCGCTCTTCTCCTTTCGGGGGTTTACTGGATAATTGTGATCCTGACATTACCGGCATCGCTGCTGGTCGACAGGTGGAGCAGGTCGAAAACCATCGGTATAATGGCTGTAATGTGGAGCCTGGCGACGGCACTCTGTGCACTAACGGGAAGCTATATTCAGCTCCTGATGGCGAGGTTTCTCATAGGAGTAGGCGAAGCAGGGTATGCCCCCGGCGGGACGGCGATGATATCGGGGCTATATCCTATCGAAAAAAGATCGAGGATGATCGGCATCTGGAACGCATCTATTCCACTGGGTACGGCGATAGGGGTTTTGCTTGGAGGGATGATTGCCACCCGGCTCGGCTGGAAACATGCTTTCGGACTGGTGGCATTCCCCGGGTTCATAATAGCCGTGATCTTCCTGTTCGTTAAGGATTACAAGACGGTTGATCTTTCGTTCGTCGACAAGTCGAACAACATGGTTAAGATGGAGAGAAAGGATGTCCTAAGGGAATTCAGGACAAAACCATCAATACTCTATTCATTCTTCGGAATAACGGCAGTGGTGTTTGTCACCAATTCGATCATTTATGGTCTTCCGGCTTATTTTGAGAACACCAGGAACATGAACCAGGAACAGGCCGGCAAGCTGGCAAGCTATGTAATGGCCCTTGCCCTTGTCGGGGCACCGGTGGGAGGCTACCTGACTGACCTGTGGAGAAAGAAAAAAGCGGAGGCAAGGCTGTTGTTCCCGGCAATTTCCACCCTTGCAGCAGCGGTGGCCCTTTTTGTCGCTTTGTTCCTTCTCACCGGGAACACGCAGTATGTGGTCCTTCTGGTATTCGGAGTGCTGATCACGATGTTCATTGCAGGTGCCGCTGCCGTTACACAGGATGTGGTTCACCCGGGGCTCAGGGCCATTTCCTACTCGGTTGCCGTTGTGATCCAGAACCTTCTGGGATCGTCGATGGGCCCGATTGTCACGGGAAAGATTTATGACCTTTACAGCATAAAGACAGCACTATCGATTCTTCCTTTCATCCTTGTGATCGGGTCTGTCCTTTTCTGGATGGGATCGAAGTATTATACCCGCGATTTCGACAGAACAGTGAAAGTTGAACTTAAGCCTGAGGGATAAATAATTTTCGGAAACCTGAAATCTAAATTCTGAAAGATGGATTCACCTGAGAATGTCCATGAATTAAGGGCCAGGCAGCTGGCGTTCTTTATGTCGGGAGAAACCCGCAGCATCGCTTTCAGAAAAGCGGCACTGTGCAGGCTCCGGAATACTGTCAGGAAATATGAGAAAGAGATTGCCGGGGCTTTGAACCGCGATCTCAATAAGAATTCCTTTGAAGCATATGCAACGGAGACAGGGATTGTACTCCACGAAATAAGTACAATGATCCGAAACATGCGGAGGTGGGCTGCCGGGAAGATTGTGACAACGCCCCTGTTTGCTTTTCCGTCGCTTAGCAGGGTCGTTCCCGAACCATTCGGGCGGGTATTGATAATTTCACCCTGGAACTATCCCTTCCAGCTTCCGATGGTACCGCTAATCGGTGCGATAGCAGCCGGCAATGTTGCAGTTATAAGGCAATCGACCTCATCGCCGGCGATAAATGTGCTGATAAAAAGGATCATTGGCGAGTGCTTCCCGGAAGAGCATGCAGCAGTTATAGATTGCTCAAGGGAATGTGCCGAAGAAGTAGTGAAGATGAAATGGGATATGATCTTTTTCACCGGGAGTACAGAAACAGGAAGGAAGATTTATATGTCGGCAGCTTCAAACCTCACGCCCGTGATACTTGAACTGGGAGGAAAAAGCCCGGTAATTGTGGAGAAGGATGCTTACCTGCCCACGGCTGCACGCAGGATCGTATGGGGAAAAACACTGAATGCAGGACAGACATGTATTTCGCCCGATTACCTGTTTGTTCAGCGGGAAGTAAAGGACAGGCTCCTTGAACTCATGAAGCAGGAGATCAGGAAGATGTTCGGTGATGAACCACTTGCGAACAGGGAAATGACAAGGCTCATAAGCAAAAAGGCATTCGAGAGGCTGAGCTCATATATCAGTAAAGACAAGATACTTGCCGGGGGGCTATCGGACATTTCAAAGCTGATGATTGAACCGACAATTCTTGAATCTTCTCTTTCGGACAAGTGCATGCAGCAGGAGATTTTCGGTCCGGTCCTGCCGATGATATCATACGAAAATATTGATGAGGCGATCAGCTATATCAATTCGGGAGAGAAACCGCTGGCACTTTACCTTTTCACAAGGAGCAGGAAGACGAGGAGGAGGGTAATAAAATATACTTCATCCGGAGCTTGCCTTGTGAATGATGTCATCCTGCATATAGCGAACAAGCACCTCCCATTTGGTGGGGTCGGGGCGAGCGGACTTGGGAGGTATCACGGGAAGGAGAGCTTCAGGGCCTTTTCAAACCTGAAGGCAATAATGCATACAACTGCACGCGTGGATATACCGGTAAAGTACCCGCCTTACGGGAGCAAGGAAAAGATAATGAAAATATTTCTCAGGTAGGGTCCTAAACGTTTCTCGAGGTGGTGTAGTAAACGAACTGCCTCAACGATTCCTTTACATCTGAAGCGGGGTAAGAATCAAGAATAGCGAGGGCTTTGTCGCGGTACTGGTTCATCTTCATTTCAGCATACTGCATCCCGCCGTTGCCCGACACGAACTTTATAACCTCAGCGATCTCCTGCTTTGTCTTTTTCTTCTTCTTCACAATGAAAATAATGTGCTTCTTTTCGATGAGTGATGCCTGGCCAAGGGCATGAATAAGAGGCAGGGTTATTTTTCTCTCCTTGATGTCGTTTCCGGAAGCCTTGCCGGTGAAGCCATTGCCTTCATAATCGAGCAGGTCGTCCCTGATCTGAAATGCAATGCCGGTGTTCTCACCAAAATCCTTCATCAGCTGGATTGTTTCGGAATCGGAAGTGGCCGATATCGCCCCGCAGGCAGTGCACGAGGCTATGAGGGCAGCAGTTTTGGCGCTTATTATCCTGAAATAATCTTCTTCCTTAATGTCATTTTTCCTGGCTTTCTGGAGCTGGAGAAGTTCACCCTGGCTCATCGCTTTTACAGCTTCCGATACGATCTCCAGCATGTCGAACCTGTTTTTTTCGACACTGACCAGCAGGCCCTGTGAAAGCATGTAATCGCCGGTCAGGACAGCGATTTTTGAATTCCAGAGGGCATTTATTGAAAGAGCTCCGCGTCTCTCGCTTGCATCATCAACCACATCATCATGAACAAGAGACGCGGTATGAAGAAGTTCTATCATGGTAGCCGCAACATATGTCGCCTCGCTTATGACTCCGTTCAGCTTAGCCGACAGGAACACAAGCAACGGTCTCATCTGCTTCCCCTTGCGGCGGAAAACATAATTCAGGATTATCTTAAGCAGGGGAACATCGGTCTTCAGGGTACGGTCGAAATAGGCTTCAAATTCAGCCATTTCCTTCTCAACCGGTTTCCTTATCTGTTCAAGACCTGACATCAGAGTAGATTAATTCATCAAATATAATTAAAAACAATTCTTTCCACGGGATTGACCGATTAATGACAAAATTTAGGGAGATTTGGTTTTGCCTTCATTCTGTCTGTTTAATCAATCTTCCCTTTAGTCCTGCCTGGCTTCAGGGAAAGCTTTCACAACCTGTTAATTATGACCCCTTTTCCCGATTCCCCGCCTGAGCTGCCGCCCGGCAGGCAGGTCCGGCACTTTAATCCTCGTTCCGGGGAAGTCGGGGAAGGAAGCAAGAAATGATTAAGGGGAGAAGGAATCTTTGCGGAAAATATATCCACATATTTATATATATTTGTAGTCTAAATATGTACCTCCGTAATGGATAGAATTGAACTAACACCTGAGAACCTTGAGAAAGCGTCGGGGATGCTGAAAGCAATTGCCCATCCTGTAAGGATATCAATTATCGGCTGCCTCGAAGAAGGGCAGCGGCTCACCGTGACTGAGATTCACAGGAAGCTTGGGCTTGAACAGGCTGCAGCATCGCACCATCTCGGTATTCTCAGGGACAAGGGCGTTCTTACGTCAAAAAGGGAAGGGAAAAATATTTACTATTTTCTCAAGCACGATACACTGAAAGTCCTCCTGAACTGTGTAAGGGGTTGCTGTGCAACCTGAACTGCAGTCAGAAAAGCAGCTATTCAGTTTCTGGTTCCCCTAAGGTGTTCACTGAATCTTTGAACATTCTCTTCTGGAAAATCAGTATTGAGATGACCCCGCATGTAATGGCAGAGTCGGAGAGATTGAATACAGGCCTGAAGAAAACCAGCGATTCACCCGCCCTGTATGGTGACCAGGCTGGCCAATGAGTACTGATGACAGGAAAATAAAACATGTCAACCACCTTGCCGTGAAGGAACGGTGCGTAACCGCCACCCTGCGGGAACAGGACCGCAACCTGTTCATAGGTGCTCTGGGAGAATATCATTCCGTAAAATGCACTGTCGATAATGTTTCCGATGGCACCGGCCATTATGGCACTCACGGCAAGAATAAGGCCCGTATTGGCTTTTTTCTTCACCAGCTCCGACAGGTACCAGCCTATTGCACCGATTGCCAGCAGCCTGAAGATGCTGAGGATCAGCTTGCCGGGTTTTCCGCCCATCTCCATCCCGAAAGCCATCCCGTTATTCTCTATGAAATGAATCATCCCGTATTTTCCAAGGAAATGTAGCTCCTGGCCAACAACAAAATGTGTTTTTATCCAGATTTTAAGAACCTGATCCAGAAACAGGATCAGCATCACGAAAAGTACCGATTTTGTGCCAAGGGAAAGTTTCATAATTCAGATTTAGCGTCGCAAAATAGCAAAAAAGAAATCATAAAAGAAAGTGTTACCTTTAATCAGGTTTAAAAACTTATTTTGATGACTTCCAGGGAAATCACTCTCGCAGCAATAAATCATAAAGAGACCGGTCGCATTCCTGTCGACTGCGGATCTACAGGCGTAACCGGCATTCATGTGAAGGCAGTTGAAGAGTTGCGAAGGCATTACGGCCTGGATGACAGGCATGTTAGGGTGATAGAGCCCTACCAGATGCTTGGCGAGGTTGAGGAGGACCTGGCCGATGCAATAGGATGTACCGTGAAGGGCCTATTCGGGAGAAGCAATATGTTCGGGATAAGGCACGACTCAGGATGGAAGGAGTTTAAAACTTTCTGGGGTCAGACAGTTCTTGTACCGGAGGATTTTAACACCACGAAAGAAAAGGACGGCTCGCTCCTCATTTACCCCGAAGGCGATACCTCTGTGGGCGCGTGCGCAAAAATGCCTGCCGCCGGCTACTTTTTCGATGCCATAATCAGGCAGGATCCGATAGTTGAGGATGATCTGAGAGTTGAGGACAACCTCGAGGAATACACCCCGGTCAGCAAAGAGGATCTCGATCACTGGAGAAAGCAGTTTGATGCCATCAGGGGGAGTAAAAGGGCAGTTATCGCTTCTCTGGGCGGAACAGCAATAGGCGATATTGCGCTCGTACCTGCAATGAATCTTAAGCACCCCAGGGGTATAAGGGACATAGCCGAATGGTACATTTCGACATTGATGCGACCCGTTTACGTTGCAGAAATATTCGACAGGCAAACCGATATTGCCATTGCAAATCTCGATAAAATTTACCGGGCCGGGGGAGACGTGATTGATGTCGTGTTTACCTGCGGGACAGATTTCGGGACACAGACTTCGACTTTCTGCAGCGGTGAGACTTTTGATGAACTATACGCCCCGTACTACAGGAAGGTAAATGACTGGATCCATAAGAACACCGGCTGGAAAACCTTCAAGCATTCATGCGGAGCCGTGGAGCCTTTTATATCGAAGTTCATCGACTGCGGCTTCGACATTCTTAACCCGGTTCAGATCAGCGCGGCCGGTATGGATCCGGGAAAGATAAAGGAAAAATATGGCGACAGGATAGTGTTCTGGGGAGGCGGTGTCGATACCCAGAAGGTCATGGCATTCGGATCACCCGCCGATGTACGGGAACAGGTCCTTGAAAACTGCAGTACATTCGGGAAGAACGGGGGGTTCGTATTTAATACAGTTCACAATATCCAGGCTAATGTCCCTGTTGAAAATATCGTTTCTATGTTTGAGACCCTGAAGGAGATCAACAGCTGAACAGCACACCTGAATTCAAAAAAGCCTCAATAAAAGTTTAACCACGGGTACCGCAGTGAAAGAAGATTGAAATTCCCTTCACCGGGTTCCCCGTGGTTAATTAGCTTAAGGTCCTATATCCCCGGACCATCTTCCGCGGACCTGAAGACAGTCATCCTCGATGCGAGGGCCATTACAATTGCCAGGAGGACAAACAGGCCGATATTCCCTGCAAGATATGCGTAATCGTTAAGCGTTAAAAGTATATAAATGAATGCATATAGCAGGGCGAGCATACCGAATACAACGAATGCTGTTTTACGATTCCTGAAAAGGGCGCCGGTAAATGCCGTTATCATTCCGATTGTTGCCACCGAGGAGATGAGATAGGCCGTGTTGAATCCGGTCTGTTCGCTGAGTGCGTTCAACAGCGAGAAAAACAGGAGCAATGCAAGTGATACCAGGAAATAGTGAAAGATATGAATCGGCTCTTTCCTTGTTATCTCGAGGAAGATCAGCACGAGGAAGGAAAGGGCAATGAACAGGATTCCATACCTGGCGCTGCGCCACGATTTCTGGTAATGGTCGACCGGAAGGAAGAGATCAAGCCCGAAAGAACTTTCCTTTGTATTGAAGGAACTGCCGTACCAGCTCTGGGGAAAGTTCCGGTTCAGGTGAGTAATCAGCCAGTCGGCGGAGAACCCTTTGTCGTCGACCTTCCTTGAAGCGGGCAGAAAGCTCCCGCTGAAACTGGGCGATTTCCAGTCCGACTGCAGGTGGACCTTCGTGGTTTTTCCGGCCGGCACGAAGTAGAGACCCTCAGAACCCGAAAGGTTCAGGGAGAGGTCGAATTTCAGGTCTTTCTGCCCCTGCCTGAGCGGAGAGCTGAAAGTTATCCCCGACCTGTTTACCTCCTGGTCGCGTACACCAGGCTCAGCATGCAGAACCCCTGACTCCGTGCTTATGGCAACATCACCCTTGAGTCCCCGGTTGTCGGAGATTCCGACGGTAAGGTAAGCCTCTCCCGCCAGCACCTGGTACTTCTGCTCATTGGCTATGTCGGGAAGAATGAACCCGCCCGAAAGCTTTAATAGTGAGGTATAAACTACAGATTCGTAAATGCCGCGGTACCTTTTTTCGGGATTGATACTGCCTGTTATTTCAAGGTTTTCAGGCATTATGTGCCATATCATCGTCGTGGGCTTTTCATCCTTCCCGGAAGGAATTACCCTGACGGGGATGTTGAGAACGGGTCCTTCAATGTACTGGGTATCGGCCCACTGGCTGCCAATCTCCTTGCGGACTTTCTCAGCGGTAGCCTGCCTTTCGCGTATTACCTCCTTTATCAGCTGCAGCGGGATAAGGAGAACAATTCCCAGAAATGCCAGCAATCCCAGTTTGAAGGTAAGAGACTGGTGCCATTTCCCCTGGTTTGTGATTTCGATTTTCATTGCCTGATTATTTGAGTTTATAAAGTACTTTGAAATGCAAAGTGTATAAATAAAAAAATTATTGCGTCTTTATAAGGTCCTCAAGGTTTTTGAGGTGCAGCCTGAATGAGAGCTTTCCCTCCTCCGTGGCGGAATAGCTTGTATTGGGCCTCCTTCCTATGAACTGCTTGTTAACCCTGATCATGTTCTTTTCCTCGAGTGCCTTCAGGTGACTGGCCAGGTTACCGTCTGTGACATCGAGGGTCTCCTTCAGACTGTTGAAGTCAAAGGAATCATTCACCATCAGAACCGACATTATCCCCAGCCTGATCCTGCTGTCGAAGATTTTATTTAAGCCGGAAATGATGTCTTTCATGATTCGTATTTTCTATACATGAAGAATCCGTAAACTATGTGAAGTATCCCGAAGCCAAATACCCAGAAATAAAGCCCGAAAGAGGGCATAAGAGCCGCGATCAGTCCAAGAATGATCTCCAGCAGCCCCAGGTAGAAGATCTCGCCGTATGTGAATTTTCCTGCATTAAGAAGGGCAAGCCCGTAAAAAATGAGCATACCGGGAACCAGGAGCTGAATATGGTTCTGAAGAAGCAGGATTATGATAAAAATACCTCCTGTTGCCAGGGGAATTGAAAAGTTCAGGAGAAGCCTTTTTGTAACGGGGGTCCACAGTACATTGCCGGCCTTCCTGGCTTTCCTCACTGAAAAGTACAAGGCAAAAAACGATGAGAGTCCAAGCACTGCAAGCGCGTCTGCAACGAGCTGCCATCTCAGCGAAAAGGTGTCCACCTGTGAAAGGCTGCGGAAGTACTCGTCGTACCTGACGCTCCCCCCTTTTAGTATGAAAAGCCATGCGACCAGGGTTCCGGCGACGGCAAACAGTCCGGCTGAAACGCCCGAAAGGCCGCTTAACGACAGGAATCTGGAAGATTCTTCCATAATTTTTCTTATGGTCTTAAGCTCATCGGCTGAGGAAAGATTGTTTTCCATATTTAAAAGTACTTTGAATTACAAAGTAAGCAATAAGGAAATTAATTTCCAAATTTTTCTTCCTGGTTTTAATTTGCCTAGCTTTGAATTCAGTAACCCGTTATGCAAAATTCCATGGAAAAAAGAACTGCGGCAGTTTTTGGTTCGACAGGGCTGATTGGCAATTTATTGCTGGAAGAACTTGTTCTGTCAGAGAAATACTCACTGATCAAATCATTTGTAAGAAGGCCCACGGGGGTAACCGAGCAGAAGGTTGAAGAGGTGGTCTCGGACCTTACGGATTTATTATCGTTATCAGACTCAATTGTGGCAGATGACCTGTTTGTCTGCCTTGGCACAACCATAAAAAAGGCCGGTTCCGTTTCAAATATGGAGAAGATCGACAGGGATCTTCCGGTAGGAATAGCTGAAAAGGCTTTTGCAAACGGGGTGAAAAACATTGCTGTGGTTTCATCAATAGGGGCATCGGCAAAGTCGGCAAATTACTACCTCAGGATAAAGGGAGAGATGGAAGATCGCATTATGATGATCGGCTTCAGGAGTATCTCCATCGTCCGCCCGTCACTCCTGCTGGGTGACAGAAATGAAAAAAGGGCAGGTGAAAAGGTCAGCAAGGTTGTAATGACAGTCATTGGTCCGCTGATGGCAGGCAGCCTGAAGAAGTACAGGGCAATTCATGGTGGTGACGTGGCAAGGGCCATGATAAGCCTCGTTCTCGAGGGAAACGGGAAAAGGATAATCGAATCGGATGAGTTGCAGGTAATTGCGGACAAATATGGCATGAATTAAAAAAGGGTGACACAAAATCACCCTTTTTTAATCAGAGTTCCGGGCTTTGTTATTTGGTGCAATCAATGTCATTCCCGTTCCCGTCCCAGCAGTGCCAGAGCTCATCCTGGAAAAAATCCACGGCCTTGATCCTGCCGTTATGGGTTGTTGTGCTCCATTCGATACTTACATCAACGAATTTTTCCTTTGTTGCCACGTACGCATGAATCGTATAATAGGCATTCAGCGTATTTGAGGTAAGCCCGTATTCAATATAGCTGCCGGTGAAAGTTTGCCCGGTCATCACCCATGTGTACTTAATGGTTGTAACCGATCCGCTGTTTTGTGTCCAGTCGATCTGAAGCATCGGAACCTGATTTGCCTGACTTTCGTTGATGGTCCATTGCCCGCTGCTGCCGTCAGATGCAGTTGTACCGGTAAACCAGAGGAACTCGGAGTAGGCGTCCGCACCCTCCTTCGAGACGTACATGTTCCACAACACATCAGTAGCCCTTATCTGCCCCGTGAGCCTAGCGTTGTACGTGACACCCACTGACTGGATAGAATATTTCCACTGCCAGGTCTTGTTATCAAGGTATGACGGGCTGTACGAGACAGCTTTGCCGAAAGTTGCAACCGGGATGGCAAGGTTAAGCAGCAGGATTGAATTCCACACACCTGCAACTGTTGCGGCCACGGTCCAGTTTGTATTCTCGACGGCTCTGGCAACCAGCGCTGATTTTTTTGCTGTAAAATTGCTGAAGTCAATTGTCATCGATTCGGCAGGAGGAAGTGCCGGGGGATCTCCCTTTTTCTGGCAGCCCCAGAAAAATCCTGCAGAAAGCATGATAAGGAGCGCAAGTGAAGTAAATTTCTTCATATGGAGCGGGTTAGTGATACAATAACGGAAATCGTCACAAATAATTGCTTCTCACAAATGTAGAATCAATAATAATCAGATCAAAAAAAATTAGACAGGAGAACAGAATTATTTGATGAGAGTATTCAGGATAAAGAGGATCATGATAAGAAGGCTGAATGAGTTTATAAGGATGAAAGCTCCATTTACAGACCGGCCTTCATCCCTTCCGAAGAGGGTTGAATAGAATGAAAGGATGAATAAAATGTTCAGTGCGGCAAGCGAATAACCTATGGCAGGATTAAAAAGTACCCGGCCTAAAGAAAAAGATATCAGCAGAAGGCTTGTCAGCAGGACCCAGCAAAAAACGAGAATTCGGATCGACCTCGACGTGAAGCCTGGCCCGAAAGTTCTGAACCCGGCATTGAAGTAATCTGCCCTGTACCTTATCAGGATGAGCCAGAAATGCGGCAGCTGCCACAGGAACATGAAGGCGGAAAAAAGGATAATACTGATTGAGAGCGATGTCATCCCTGCCGAAAAATAACCGATAAGGGGGGGCAAAGCTCCTACCAGGGCGCCGGGAACAACAGATACAAGTGTTATCTTTTTTAACCTGGTGTAAATAAAGTTATACAGAATGACCGATACGGCACCAAGAATTACCGGCAGTATCCTGGTCGCCGCAAGTAGTAATATTCCTGAAAAGATGAGCAGGATGGCGGTAAAAAGCACGGCTCCTGCACTGATTCTTCCTGAGGGTATCGGCCTGCCGGCAGTTCTTTTCATCAAGGCATCCGTATCTTTCTCGGTAAACTGGTTCAGGGCAGCGGCCCCGCAAGTCAGTATGAAAACACCTCCCAGCATGAAAAAGAGTGAAGAGGAAACAGCAGCTCCTGAAATGAAAAATCCTGTCATAGCCGACAATGTGACGGCGATCGAAAGCCTTAGCTTGACAAGGTTTGAAACCAGGGAGAGCAGGTTCATTTTACTTCTTTTCTGAAGAAATGGTTTTCAGGTATTCGATAACTGTTCTCAGGTCCGCTTCGCTGAGCGTGCCCCTATAGGACTTCATCAGCGATTTTCCGAAACCCTGTGCCGTCTCGGCATCGGGTTCGTAGACAGCCCTTTTAATAAAGACCGAATCTGCAGTCATTGTTTTCGGGCCACCGGGTGTAATTTCGTTGCGAACCGATCCGAAAAGACCTTTAAAGGTCGGACCGACAAGTTTTGATCCGTCAATGGAGTGGCAGGCCAGGCAACCAATATTCCTGGAAATAATGAGCCCGGGATGATCGGGTTTTGTCCCGGTTTTTTTAAGTTCATCAAACCATTTGTCATAATCGGGCTGATTCAGAATAACGGCTTTCGACATCATTGCAGAGTGCAGGAGGCCGCAATATTCACTGCAGAATATCTGGAAAGTACCTACGTACGACGGGATAAACCAGAGGAAGTCGTTGTACCCCGGTATGAGGTCCTCCTTGACACGGAAAGCGGGTATAGAAAGGCTGTGGTTCACATCCTCCGACCTGAGGTTGATTTTAACGGCCTTATTGACCGGAAGAACAAGCTGTTTGGATTTCATTCCGTTCCCATAGTCGAATTCGAATTCCCACTTTCGGCCAATAGCAGTCACGGTCATGGCATCCTTTGGTGGTTTTCTCATCGGGGCAAATCCTACCCAGCCGAAATAGAACATCAGAAGGACGAGGATAAGAGGAACGCCGGTCCAGATCACTTCAAGCTTTGTACTGCCCGAAAACTGCATTGCCGGCTTGCCTTTCTTCCTGTTGAAGCGGATAACCGTGTATATCATGAATGCCGTTATTCCGACAATAAAGATCAGTGCAATCGTAAAGATGAAAGCAAATGCTTTATCGACTCCCGCTGCCAGATTTGATGCTCCTGAAAACATATCTTTCCAATTACAGGTTTAACGGAAATAATAATCGATGAAAGTAATTACAATGACGAGGGCGAAGATCACGAACACGCCCGAGATCATCAGCTTGAGAAAAAGACTTTCGAACTTCATATGCATGAATTGCGTGATCACCGTTGCAACCTTTATACTTGCTATGATCAGGGCAATGGCCACGGCAAAAGCCCCCAGGTGGTATGAAGTGACAGCCACGGAAAGCGTCGTCAGAAGCAACAGTATCACAAGCACTGTTGCAAGCGAGGAGAAACTCGAGATATGTGGTTTATGACCGGTCATTGGCGATGGTATTAGGTTATCAGGTAAAGCAACGGGAAGAGGAATATCCAGATCAGGTCGACGAGGTGCCAGTAAAGTGCGCTGTTTTCAAGGAGCAGGTAATGTCCCTGGTGCACTATACCTTTTTTAATCTTGACAAATGTTACTGACAGCAGGACCATACCCACGAGCACATGCAAAGCGTGCAGTCCGGTCATCATATAATAAAGTCCGAAGAAGAGCAGCTCTCCCCTCGGAAGGTTTTTCAGAACCGGAGAGCCGGGGAAGATATGATATTCAAATTTATGGGTCCACTCGAAATATTTGTTCATCATGAACAATGCGGCGAAAAGAAGTGTCGTGAAGACAAGGAAAAGAGCCAGGCCTGGCCTGTTCTTCTGGATAGCCGTCAGCGACATTGCCACTGTCATGCTGCTTGTCAGGAGGAAGACGGTATTCAGGGTGCCTATGAAGGAGTTCAGCTCAAGGGCGGCCGAATGGAATTCCTGAGAATGCTGGGCCCTGAAAACCGCGTAAACAAGGAACAGGCCGCCGAAAAGGAACAATTCGGTAAGCAGAAAGATCCACATCCCGAGCTTTCCCGTCTCCTGGTTGAACTGTTCGCTTTCAATGTGATGTTCTGTCATATTGATCGGATAATTATTCGTTGTTTCCTGTACCGAACAGGTAGGGTTTTGTCTTTATCTCCGGGATTTCCTCGAAATTCTCATGTGGTGGCGGTGAGGGGATCTGCCATTCAAGTGTTACTCCCTTCCACGGGTTGGCAGGAGCAGGTTCGCCCTTCCTGGCTGCTTTCATCAGATTGACAAGCATTAAAACGAGCCCGGAAAAAAGGATGAAACCCCCGATGGTTGAGATGACCTGGGCAGGCTGAAACTGCGGCAGGTAATCGAAATATCTCCTTGGCATTCCCTGTATCCCGATGATGAACTGCGGGAAATAGAGCAGGTTAAAGCCCACAAAATTGATACCCCATGCAATGTTCGCAACCTTGTTGTTGTACATCCTGCCGAACATTTTCGGGAACCAGTAATGAATGCCTGCAAATGTCGCGAAGCCCATTCCGCCGAAGATAATGTAATGGAAATGCGCAACTACAAACGAAGTTGCATGGACCTGTATATTGGTTGCAAGCGAACCGAGCGTAAGTCCCGTAAAACCTCCGATCATGAAGAGGAAGATGAACGAGATTGCATAAAGCAGCGGCGGCTTAAGGTCAATGGACCCGCCGTACATCGTCGATATCCAGTTGAATACCTTGATGGCACTCGGAACCGCAACGATAAATGTGAGGAACGAAAATACCCACCTCGATGCATAGCTTGTTCCCGAAGTGAACATGTGGTGGCCCCAGACGAAGTAACCGACAAAAGCAATCGCAAGGCTCGACATGGCAATAGCTCCATAGCCGAAGACCGGCTTCTGGCTGAAGGTGGGGAATATTTCGGTGACGATACCCATTGCCGGGAGGATCATAATGTATACTGCCGGGTGAGAATAAATCCAGAAAAGGTGCTGGAACAGGACAGGGTCCCCGCCAAGGGCTGGGTCGAAAAAACCTATATGCAAAACACGTTCGGCAATTACCATCAGGAGGGTTATACCGACGATCGGTGTTGCAAGAACCTGTATCCACGCGGTGGCATAGATCGCCCATGGAAACAGCGGCATCCTGAACCAGCTCATGCCGGGCGCCCTGAGCCGGTGAATTGTAACAATGAAGTTGATCCCTGTAAGGATTGATGAAAATCCCAGTATAAATGCAGCCACCAGCGCATAAATCACATTGGTGCTCGACTGAGCGCTGTAGGGAACGTAAAATGTCCATCCCGTATCGGGAGGGCCGCTTCCTGCAAACTGCGAAAGCACTCCCAGTATGGCCCCCAGGATGTAGAGATAAAATGAAAAAAGGTTAAGACGGGGAAATGCCACGTCCCTTGCCCCGATCAGTATAGGTAGGAAGAAGTTACCGAACACAGCCGGAAGTGCCGGGATGACTATTACGAAGATCATTATGATCCCGTGAATTGTAAAAAGGCCGTTATAGGTCTGCGGACCCATAATTGTCTGTCCCGGGGCGATAAGCTCGATCCTCATCAGGAGACCAAGGATGGCCCCGACAAAAAAGAAGACTATTATTGCATAAAGGTAGAGCAGGCCGATCCGTTTATGATCGGTGGTAAGCAGCCAGCCCAACAGGCCCTTGTACTTTCCCTCGTGCTTCAGGTAGCTTACATATGGTGTATTTCCCGGTTTATCCATATTGATCATTTTTTCGATTTCATTCTTCCTTTCAGGAAAAGGATACCCAGTATTACGATGGCACAAAACAATATCAGTATACCCGCGATCCTTGTGACCTGAAGCGAGTAGGTTTTGCTTTGAGGGTCGTAGGCAAAACAGAGTTCCATAACCTTGTTAATGGTGGGTCTTGAAAGTCCCTTCTGAGATTCGAAGAGGGCCATCTTCACATCGAAAGGCAGGTAAGAAACGCCATACAGATATCTCGTTATTTTGCCGTGCGGGCTCACAATCATTATTGCAGAAGGATGGGCAAACCCCATTCCCTGGACAATATAGTGATAACCAACTGCAGTTGTGATTGCAGTGATATTTTCCTGGGTACCCGTGAGGTAGTGCCAGTCTTTTCTTTGTTCCTCGCTGATTTTCTGAACGTAGTTGCTTTTTACCTCCCTGGCTCTTTCGGGGGTATCAGCGGGGTTAAAACTTATAGCAACCACCTGGTAGTCTTTGCCAAGCTTCAGGTCGAGGTGGCTTATTACCTCAGCCACTCCAGTCTGCAGTGCAGGGCAGATCCCCGGGCAGTCGTAGTAAACAAAGCAAAGGATGGTTGGTTTGCTGATGAGCTGTCCCAAAACGATTTTATCACCGTTCTCGTCGCTGAATGTCAGGTTAAGCGGGATGGTGTCTCCAAGCTTTTCCACTATACCAATTTCGACCTGCTTTGACAGATCGTTATCCTTTACAAAATTCTGCCCGTGCGCGAGGGCCGCCCCCGAAAGCAGAATTACCAATGCCGTGATCTTTTTCATTTTCAGAGGTTCCTGGTATGCCGGTTTATTCAGAGTAAATCCCCGCAATCATGAGCGATCCTCCCATCAGGGAAATATCCTTCAGCAGCGCTATCAGTGTCACATTCGTGTCGACGCCATTGATAAGATGCGGGATGTGGATCGTAACAATGAAGATAAAAAGCATGCATGCAAGCAATATTGTCGCGGGCCTGACAAATTTTTTGGTGATGATGCTAATACCGGCGGCAATCATCAGTATGCCGGTAATGATGATCGTATATGCCCCGAGCGGGATGAATGAAGTGAGCATGCCGACATAGTAGTCTGTCATCAGGAAGTGATTTATTCCGAAAATCACAAAGGGAAGGGCGAATAGGATTCTCCCTGCTGTTGTAAGATTTTTCATATCTCTGGTTTTAACTGTGTGAGTCTTCCGATTTTTTCTTGTCAGTCAGATGTTCTCCGATTATAAAGATATCCCTGAGCCTGAGCATGATCAGGATGATAAATCCCCAGACCCCGAGAACCCCGAAGGTATAGGTCAGCAGTATCCACCAGGGTGCTTTCCTGACGACGTTCCACATGGCCCTGTCGTGTGTAAGGCTGACGGGGACGATTTTTGTCCCGGCTTTAAGGACCGTATCCTTTACAATGGCACCGAAAAGATCCTCATCGGTGAACCCGGCCGAAAGTCGCAGGTTCCCTGCAGTATCGGCAGGAAATCCTGCAGGAAGGCTGAATACGGCCAATCCATCCCTGTCGGTGGTCTTTTCCTCGTCAGGCATCATACGGCCAAAGGTCCTGTTTACGAAGAGCCTTACTCCGGCGCCTTTTACGGGTACGACCGATTTTTCAGAGACAGCCGTAACCTTCATGGTTATCCTGTTGTTCCCCGGACCGCCGGAGAGGGCAATCACAATCTCAGCCCCCGGGTATGCAGAGGATCGGATTATAGGTGCGACAGACTGAACATAGCCCTTCCTGAATGTCCTGAGGTAAGATATAAGTGTCCAGAGGTCATTAGGCGAAAGCGAGTTTTTAAATGCAGGCATGGGCCCCCGCCCCGTACTGATCTTATAATAAAGTTCGCCGTCGGAATTGTTCTGAAGCTTGTCGGTAGCGGGATCAGGGGGCTGCGGCTTCAGGTTTGCCTGGAAATTTCCCATGCCGGGTGTCCCGTGGCAGGATTTACAATTTATTCCATACAGCTTTTCACCTGACTTTACCGATTCACCGCTGAATCTGAAGGGGCTCAGCTTACCCTGCTTATCTGCAGGAACTGTCCATTCCTGGCCTGAAACAGAGATGCCGGCCACCAGCAGGAAAACTATAGTAATGAATGATCTCATTCCTGGAAATTTACATTTGTTTGACCTCTTCAATGCTTTCTTTTTCAGATTCTTCTGCCATCTCCCATATAGGTACAACCGGGAAGAGCTTGGAAAGAACGGTGACAATTATGATCACAAGCAGGAAAGCTGCCATGGTGACGGCACACTCTGTAATTGTTGGGGTGTAGACCATCCACTGGTGCGGCACGTTCTGCATCGGGAGGAAAGGATGACCCTGTGGAGGAACCACGATTATCATCCTTTTCAGCCATGAAGCGACAAAAACAACTGACGCAATGATTACCATCGGAACAGGCCTTCTCATCTTTTTGACAAGAAGAATTACCCCGGGAATAAGAAGCCCGAACAGCTGGATGCTCCAGAACAGAAGGGCCTCCCTGCCCGCGAAAAGCTCGTGGAGATGGATCGCATCGAATTTCTTCATCTTGTAGGCCGGAACGAGGAATTCGTTCAGGTTGAAATAGACGTAGAGTGCGGAAACAAGAATGAGAACCTTCCCGATCTTGTCGAACTGCTCCGGGCCGATATACTTTTCGAGCTTGTAGTTCTTGCTGAAAAAGAACATTGCAATAATCAGGGCTGATGTGCCTGAAACAAATGCACCGGAGATGAAATATGGCCCGAATATGGTTGAATCCCAGCCTGCCCTCAGTGTAACGGCAAAAAGCCAGGATGTAACCGTATGAATTGCAAATGCAGTAGGTATGACAAGTATAAGAAGAATTCTCACTGCCCTGAAGAGCAGCTTGTATTGTTCAGGATGGTGTGTCCATTTGAATGAGAGCAGCCCGTAAGCTTTTACAAGAAATGCCGGCCTGCCCTGCATCCTGGTTTTCGCAATCGCGAGGTCTGGGATCATCGGGAAAAACCAGAGAAGGAGGCTCAGGACGAAGTAGGTTGTAACAACGGTTACATCCCAAAGGATAGGGGACTGGACCCTTCCGTACATGAAAACGTATGGAAGTCTTTCCGGTCGCCCCATATCGGAGATGATAACCAGCCCGGCAACAGCAGCAAACCCCACGGCAATTATTTCTGCGATCCGGGCGATCGGCTTTATCCACCTGGCACCTCCCAGTCCGAAAACGGAACTTATCAGCATACCGACCAGGCTTGTTGCGACGAAGAAAACAAAGTTGGAAATATACATTCCCCAGCTCGTGTAGTCGCGCAGGCCTGTTACAATAAGTCCCTTCCTGAGCTGGGTTGAATAGGCGTAAAGGCAGAGGGCAAGGGCTACTGCCAGGAATGTCATCCAGGCCAGGAAAGCTTTATTTATCCTCACCGGGCGGAGTATGTCTGAAGCAACCTTATCGAGATGGCTGCCGGTATCGGTTTTGGAATAGTCGGTATTCATGGCTGGGTGGGTTAAACTGACTTATCCTGATTTTTCAGATCCGATTCATCAACATCGAAAAGCCTGTTCTTCGGGGGCAGGTAATATACTCTGGGCTTTGTGCCAAGTTCCGGCATAAGGCGATAGCCTCCGTTCTTTTTAAGCAGCTCGCGGAAGCTGACGGTCTCCTTCGTGGTCCCATTGGTAACAGCATCCTCATTCTCGTCGCCGAACCAGTAGACTCCGTTCGGGCATGCTGAAACACAGTATGGAAGGAGCCCTTCCCTGAGCCTGTCGGAACTGAAAAGGCACTTAGAGATTGTCCCTCTTTTCTGGGGAACATTCAGCTCGATGTTATATGTGAGCCCGGCATCGGCAACAGCGTCTTTCGGTTCCTGCCAGTGGAACATCCTGGCCGAGTAGGGACAGGCAGCCATGCAAAACCTGCAGCCGATGCATCTCTGGTTATCGATGAGCACCGGCCCGTCCTGTCTTTTAAATGTTGCATCAACAGGGCAGACCGAGACACAGGGCGGGTTATCGCAGTGCTGGCAGGGTTTCGGCATATAATACGGAGGTGTGTTCTCGCTCTCCTGCATTATGAGGGTGTTGATATGATATTCATAAGGACGCAGATGGTGGGCACCCTGGCAGGCTGCAATGCATTTCCTGGCGTTCCTGCACCTGGCAAGATCGATTACCATAACCCATTTTTTCCCCTTTATCCCTTCCCGTCCGCGGAGAGTGTAAACCCCGGGACCGGGCTTATATCCCTTTACCTGATCGGCCGGGATTTCAACAAGCCTGTTGTCGGGGGTAAGCGCCTTGACCATGTTACCCGGGTTTTTCTCCTTTTCGTGCCTGAATCCCGAGTAAATTGCAGCCGCACCGGCCAGGACGGCCGCCCCCGTGATACCTGCTTTTTTAATGAACTCCCTTCGCGAGGATTCAAGCAGACGTTCAATCTCAGTCTTTTCTTCCTCTTTTTTCTCTTTCTCGTCACTCATTTCTGGTCGGTTTATATGAGCAAGAAATTTAATTGGTTAGGTTTCTGGGATGCCAGAAAGTTCTAAAGTATGAAATTTTTGCCTAATGTCTGAAAACATGTCTAAAAATCATGTTTTGCCCTGCTGAAAGGAAAAGACAAAATGAACAAAATCGGGGCTCTGATGTTTCTTATGCAAACCATGCTCAAATGGATAGAAGAAAATTTGTAAAATCAGCCGGAACAGGAGCCGCGGCTATTATCGCAGGAAGCAGAGTGGCAGCTGCCGGTTTAAAATTTAACGCTATGGAACAACAGAACACTCAGGGACTTGTATTTCCCGCATTGCCTTATTCATATGATGCTCTTGAGCCTTATATCGACGCCCGTACAATGGAGATCCATTACGACAAGCATCACCGGACCTATTTCAACAATCTCGTGGCTGCCCTGAAAGGCACCCCCAACGAGAACAGGAAAATTGAAGAAATCTTTCGTTCTGTCTCCTCGGCAGGAGACGCGATCAGGAACAACGGAGGAGGATATTACAATCATATTCTTTTCTGGAACAACATGGGAAAGGGACTTGCAACACCCTCGTCGGAAATGGTTAAAGCCCTTGAATCCGTATTCGGTACTTATGATAAATTCAAAGAGACCCTGGGCAATTCAGGAAAAACAAGGTTTGGCAGCGGGTGGGCCTGGCTATACCTTACACCTGATAAAAAACTGGCTGTGGCAAGCACTCCCAACCAGGACAACCCGCTTATGGATCTGTCGCCCGTTAAAGGCACACCTCTTCTTGCACTCGATGTATGGGAGCATGCATATTACCTCAAATATCAGAACAAAAGAGCTGACTATATTGAAGCCTTCTGGAACGTTGTAAACTGGCAGGAGGTCGAGAAAAGATATACGCAGGCACTCTGATTCATGCCTGTTATACTAGGTTAGGAATTTTTCAGTTTGAATCTCATTTTTCTCCCGCTTCGGCGGGATTTTTTTTATGTGTACAGGAACCTTTTTATCTTCTGGGTGGCGGTTTTCTGGAAAGGAACGGGCTGCAGGACAACCTTATTGATCTGGCTGAACTTATTTACCCGCGAATTTACATATTCCTGCAGTTCGCGCAGCAGCTCATCAACTTTCTCATCATATTTCTTTGATGCCTCGTCTTTCAGGAGGTGGTATTTTTTCTCAAGCTCCTCCATGTTCAGGTGCACAAATGCGACAAGCTTTCCCTTTTGCTGGATAACCAGTGATTCGGCCACGTGCCTGAAGTTATTTATAACTGATTCGATCTCCTCGGGATATATGTTTTCACCGCTGGCCCCGACAATCATATTCTTGAGCCTTCCCCTGATGAAAAGATTATTATTTTTATCAAATACTCCAAGGTCACCTGTCCTGAACCAGCCATCGGGAGTGATGACCTCAGCTGTCAGCTCGGGTTCACAATAATAGCCTAACATAACATTTGGTCCCCTGGCCCAGATTTCACCTTCCCCGGTCACCCGGTCGGGGTTATGAATCATCAGTTCAACACCTTCAAGTACGGGTCCGGTTGATTCAAGAACCGTATTGGCAGGGCCCGATCCGGCAAGCAAAGGGGATGTTTCGGTGAGACCATAGCCAATGGCATAGGGAAATTTTGCTTCCGCGAGAAATTTCTCCACGGTCCTGCTAAGTTTGGCTCCACCTATTCCAAAGAACTTTATTTCACCGCCAAAGGTTCTCATAAGCTTTTTACCGGCAGCCCTGTTCAGGAGTTTCCTGAAAGGAGGGATCCTGTATAAAAGCCGAAGCAGGAATTTCCCGTTAAAGGCGGGAAGTATCCTGCTGTAGTATATTTTTTCGATAATAAGCGGCACCGTAAGCATTGCGGTAGGTCTGACCTCTTCGAGAGCGGGAAGCAGAACTGATGGTGTGGGCGGCTTCTTCAGATAATAGATGCAACTTCCGCAAAGCATTGGAAGTATAAGTCCCAGTGTGTTCTCATATGTATGCGACAGGGGAAGGACACTGATGAACCTGTCGCTCTCATCAAGATGATGTATGGTGCTTCCTTTAAGAGCTGTAAAGGAGATGTTCCTGTGTGAAAGCATCACACCCTTTGAGCGCCCCGTTGTACCCGAAGTGTAAATGACGGATGCGAGGTCATCCTCATTCACCCGGTAAACTTTTTCAGGCCTGGCTACATCCGAAAAGGGTGTACTGATATTTGTTCCTTCCGCGCCTGAAAAATTATCAAGGATAATCATCTGAACAGGCACCTCTGTCTGCAGGTTCTCTACCTTGTAAAGCAGGGAAGAAGAGATAAACAGCTTTGTGGCACCGGAATGCGAGATCACGTTATTTACCTCTGTCGGCGAAAAATCAGGTAGTATCGGAACAACCACGGCACCCATGAAGGTAATTGCGTAATAGGCCAGGGCCCAGTTAGGCATATTGGTGCTCAGGATAGCCAGCTTGTCACCGGGACTTGTCCCGTTCTTTTCCAGGAAGGCAATTAATGCCTGGATCTTATCCGAGGTCTCTGTATAGCTTAACGGTTTTTCTCCAGCGAACGCCAGTGCTCCCGAATCGGGCACCCTCTTCAGTGTTCTGTAAAATAGTCCCGGAATTGTAAGCTTAATGTCAGAATCGCCCATATAGCCTGATCTTTGTTACTGGAGTGCAAAGTTAAACTTAAAATGATACCGTTTTGTCTGTATGAGATGAATATTGCTTAAAATACTGTGAAACTGGAACAATGAATCAAACATTTATCCTCTATTATGGTTATTTTTGTACTCATTCAAAGTAAAATATGAACCAGGTTATCAGAGTTACAAGGGAGTTTGGGTTTGAAATGGCCCATGTCCTGTATAATTACGATGGCCCCTGCAGGAACGTGCATGGTCATTCATACAGGCTTTTCGTTACGGTGTCGGGAATTCCTGCAACAGATCTGTCCAACCCGAAGAACGGCATGGTGATTGACTTTACCGATTTGAAGAAAGTCGTCATGGAGGAGATAGTGAACAGGTTCGATCATTCGGTTGTTATCAGCAGTGATTTTGACAGGGAAAAGACAGAAATGATGAGCCGTACCTTCGGCAACACGGTGATAGTCGATTACCAGCCCACCTGTGAAAACCTCGTCGCAGATTTCGCCGGCAGGATTGCCGGCAGGCTGCCTCCAGGCATTCTGCTTCACAGCCTTAGGCTTTATGAAACAGCCAGGTCGTTTGCAGAATGGTTCGCATCAGACAATAATTGAACATGACCGAAATTACCGACAAGAAACTTTTCCTGCTCGATGCATATGCATTGATCTTCAGGGCATACTATGCTTTCATCAAGAACCCCAGGATCACATCGAGGGGGCTCAATACCTCAGCTATTTTCGGCTTTCTGCTCACACTCGATGAGGTGCTTCAGAAGCAGAAACCGTCTCATATTGCTGTTGTCTTTGATACCCCGCAGCCTACTTTCAGGCACATAATGTTCCCCGCTTACAAGGCAACCAGGGATGAAACTCCCGAAGACATCAGAAAAGCTGTCCCCTATATAAAAAGACTGATAGAGGCGTACAGGATCCCCGTGATCGAATGCCCCGGCTTTGAGGCCGATGATGTAATTGGCACGCTGGCAAAGAAGGCTTCTGCCCTGGGATACCAGACATATATGATGACACCTGATAAGGATTATGCCCAGCTGGTTTCGGAAAATATCTTCATGTTCAAGCCCTCGCGAAGTGGAAATGAATCTGTCATCTGGGGTGTTGAAGAGATCAGAAGGGAGTTCGGGGTGGAAAGACCTGAACAGGTAATTGATATACTTGGACTGATGGGTGATACTTCCGATAATGTTCCGGGTGCACCGGGGATAGGTCCTAAAACCGCCGAAAAGCTTATCTCAGAGTTCGGCAGCATAGAAGAGGTGCTGAAAAATACAGGTAAGCTTAAGGGCAAGGTTAAGGAATCTCTGGAAAATTTCAGGGATCAGGTCGAACTGTCGAAGAAGCTTGTTACGATCGACATCGATGCCCCTGTACCTTTTGAAGAAGAAAAACTCATTACCGAAACCCCCGACAGGGAAAAACTGAAGACCCTGTTCGATGAACTGGAATTCAGGACCATTGCGACAAGGATAATCTCCGGGCTCGACAGGAAGCAGGCCACTCAAGCCGCACAGGAGACCGGACCGGCACAGGCAGAAGACATTGTACAGGGATCCCTTTTCGGTGCCGAAGTGCAGGCTGTTCCGGCCGAGAAACTGACAATAGATAATGTACCTCACGATTACAGGCTCATAACCGGCGCAGAAGACCTGGATAATCTTGTCAGGGAGATGCTTCCCCTTGACGAGTTCTGCTTCGATACCGAAACAACAAGCATAAACCCGCTTGAGTCAGAGCTGGTAGCCCTGGCATTCTCGTGGAAAAAGGGGTCGGGATACCTTGTCTGGTTCCCTGAATCAAGGTCAGAGACATTGTCCATGCTTGGGATTCTGAAGCCGGTCCTTGAAAACAAGACATCAAGGAAAATCGGGCAGAATATAAAATTCGATATCCAGGTCCTGGAGAATTATGGCATTAAGGTTGAAGGTCCACTGTTCGACACGATGATAGCTCATTACCTTCTTGAACCCGATCTCAGGCACAACATGGATTTTCTGTCGGAGACCTATCTCAGCTATGTACCTGTTCATATTGAAGAGCTGATCGGGGAGAAGGGCAGGAACCAGAAAACGATGAGGGAGGTAGCGGTCGAAAAGATTGTCGAATATTCCGTCGAAGATGCAGATGTAACCTGGCAGCTGAAGAATCATTTTGAACCGGTACTGAAGAAAGAGGGTCTTTCCACCCTGGCCACAGGACTTGAGATGCCGCTTATCAAAGTTCTCGCATACATGGAGCGTATCGGGGTGAAGCTCAATGTTGAGGATCTTAAGGTCATTGCTTCAGGGCTGAGAGAGGATATTATAAGGCTGGAGGGTGAGATTTACACTCTGGCCGGCCAGGAATTCAATATCTCAAGCCCCAGGCAGCTGGGAGATATCCTATTCCTGCGACTCAAGCTGGATGACAACGCACGGATGACAAAAACCAACCAGTTCATAACCAGTGAAGAGATAATGCAGCGACTGACCGGCAAGCATCCGATTGTAGGCAAAGTACTTGAATACAGGGGACTGCGCAAGCTTCTTTCGACATATGTCGAGGCTCTCCCGCAGCTTATAAACCCGGGGACCGGCAGGATACACACATCGTTCAACCAGGCTGTTGCATCGACGGGAAGGCTTAGTTCAAACAATCCCAACCTGCAGAATATACCTGTAAAGGATGAAAGGGGTCGTGAGATCCGCAAGGCTTTTGTACCTGAAGATGGTCATCTTTTCTTCTCTGCCGATTATTCACAGATCGAGCTGAGGCTAATGGCCCACCTGAGCCGCGACAAGGGCATGATTGATGATTTTCTTTCGGGGAGCGATATTCATGCAGCCACGGCCGCCAAGATCTTCGGTGTTGACATCAAGGACGTAACGCGAGAGATGAGAAGCAGGGCAAAAACCGCAAACTTCGGCATCATTTACGGCATATCCTCCTTCGGGCTTTCCGAACGGCTCACGATAGGACGAAAGGAGGCAAAGGAACTTATCGACGGTTATTTCAGCTCATACCCCGGCGTGAAGCTTTACATGGATGAGAGTATAAGAAAAGCCAGGGACCTGGGGTATGTGACCACGATGTTTGGCCGGAAAAGATACACAAGGGACATACATTCGAGAAACCAGGTAGTGCGCGGCAATGCCGAAAGGAATGCTATCAATGCCCCTATCCAGGGTGCGGCAGCAGATATTATAAAGATTGCAATGGTAAGAATTTATGACAGGCTGATGAAGGAGAAGCTAAGGGCAAGAATGATTTTACAGGTTCATGATGAATTGATTTTTGAGGTGCTTCCCGAAGAACTTGAGCAGCTTAAGGAAATTGTGATAGCCGAAATGTCGGGGGCAGCCAGGCTCGATGTTCCGCTCAAGGTAGAATGGGGCACTGGGACGAACTGGATGGAGGCACACTAACCGCATAAACATCACCATATGACCATAACAGTACTGTTTTTCGGTGCTCTGAGTGAGGTGGCAGGTACAGGAACGAAGTTCTACAACGATGTTGGGAGCCTTGACGAGTTAAGCCTCAGGATTGCCGATGACTACCCGCTGATGGTACATTACAGCTACAGGATTTCGGTGAACAACGAGATTACCGGGGAGAATGCCGTGCTGAAGGACGGCGATGAGGTCGCTTTCCTGCCTCCGTTTGCAGGGGGATGAGGGGAAGGAGTACTTGGAGTACTTGGAGTTGGAAGAAGAATGAACAGTAATACAGGTTATATATTTTCTTATGTCGGATTACCTGGTTAAGGGGCGCGTTGAAGCGAGGCTGATCTCAGAAAAGATAGAAGAAGCAGGCAGGCTTACCAATTGCGGGGGCCATGATATTTTCCTCGGACAGGTTAGGGATGATATGGTTGAGGGCAGGAAAGTAACGGCGATTGAATACTCTGCTTATGAACCGATGGTAACAAAGGAGGCAGACAGGATCAGGGGAACAATTCAGGCGGAATTCCCTGGTGTCGGGTCGGTTATAATCGTTCACTCTGAGGGAGTGGTAAGGGCCGGGGAAATATCATTATTTGTGATGATTTCTGCCGGGCACCGGGTCCAGGCGATCGAAGCCTGCAGGAAAACCGTTGAACTGATTAAGGAAGGCCTTCCGGTCTGGAAGAAGGAGATATTCAGCGATTCCTCACACAGGTGGACAGCGAACGGTGCTTCAGATAAGCTTCTTCCCTGAATGAACGGGTGAAAGAGCAATCATTGAGTAGCCATTTTTGCCTGTTCCGGCAACCGGATGGGCTTGCCTGCCAGTAAGAATGGAGGCATAAAGTTTCGGGTCGCCCAGCACTTCACAAGCCTTCTTGATCTGTTCGTCGCTCTTTATTGTCCAGGCGATTGCACCGTCTTCATAGAAGTACCTGGCAACGATCTCCTCGCTTAGCATCTGAACAATTTCATTCCTGTACAAATCAAGATCCTGGTCGAGGGTGTGGGTAATTCCTTTTTCAAGTGAAGCAAAAAGCTCCTTGTTCCTGTCGTAGATCTTATCCCTTTTTGCGTCGGACAGCATCTCTGTGTATGCTTCTTCCGTTGCGGTCCTGTAATTAAAATTACGTTCGGAAAGGAATTTCCTGAAGTCGGCATAATCCTTATCCGAAAGGCTGAAATTCTCAGGAGTTTTAATTTCGGGGTGAGCCCAGTAATACCGTGTCGCGAAATCGAAGATAAAATTCCTTGCATAAAGTTCAGACGAAGCCTGGCTGAGCGTTTCCGGGATGACATCCACATCGGGGGTAATTCCTCCTCCATCTTTTACTTCCCTTCCGTTCCTGGTTTTAAAGACGGAGATGAGCGAATCGGGTATCACCCCGACACTTCCGTCCTCGTTGGGGTGTGAATAGTCGAGAGCCTGTATGCACCGGCCGCTCGGTATGTAATACTTCGCGGAGGTAACCTTTAGCTGGGTGTTAAAGCTGAGGGGCCTTACTATCTGTACAAGGCCTTTGCCGTAGGAACGCTGGCCCACGATGATGCCGCGGTCGAGATCCTGGATTGCACCTGCGACTATTTCTGAAGCTGATGCGGATCCCCTGTTTATAACAACTGCAAGCCTTATATTTTCATCAACTGCCTGGGCAGTGGTTTTATAATTGGCGGCAAACTGCTTGCTTTTGCCCCTGGTGTTCACAACTTCGTTTCCTGGCCCCACAAAAAGATTGACGATCTCGACTGCCTCGGTGAGCAATCCTCCGGGGTTTCCCCTCAGGTCCAGGATGATGGCTTCGGGGTTCTTTTCCTTGAGGGAGACAACAGCCTTCTTTACTTCAGCAATGCAGTTTTCAGTAAAGTTTGTGAACCTAATGTAGCCGGTTTTTGAGTCGATCATGCCGTAATAGGGAACCGGGGGAAGAGCGATTCTTGCCCTTTTCATCGGGTAATTCGTTTCAGCACCGTTTCTCTCGACGGTAAGAGTGACATCAGTACCCGGGTCGCCCTTCAGCTTCTCGCTTATCTTTTCGCTTCCGAAGCTCTTAAGCGAGATACCGTCGACCTTCTTTACAATGTCGCCGGGCTTAAGGCCCGCAAGGTCGGCCGGGAAGCCCCTGTAAACATCGGTTATTACAGCAAAGTCGCCTGAGCTTCTCACCAGGCAGCCGATCCCTCCGTATTTTCCCGTGGTAAGGATGCTGAATTCATCTGCTTCGGCTTCGGGCAGGTAAACCGTGTAAGGATCCAGTGTCTTCAGCATATTGTCGATCCCTGTTTTTATAATCTTGTCGGGGTTGATATCGTCGACATAAAATGTATTAAGCTCCCTGAAGAGAGAAAAGAAAATATCAAGGTTCTTCCCAATCCTGAAATCCCTCGATTCCTGTGTTGCCAGGAATCCCAGGCTGATCACCGCGATGAAAGCAAGTGAAACAACCACCGCCACTTTCCCTTTTCTTAATATTTTCATCATAATGCAATAAATGAAGATCTGCGAAAATAGCAAGAATATCTTTGAAGTGAATTGTACAAAAGGGTTTTATGACAACTTTAACAATTAGTTGTCTTCGAGGAGATTTCAGCGAGGAGCTTATCCGTGGCCTTTTTAAGTGAGGTGTCAATATTTCCAAAGGGAAGGATGGAGGAATCCTTGTAAATGATAATAAATACGATTCTTATTTTTTTCGTTTCAAGGAATTCATACAGGATGTGCTTATGCTTTCTCCAGGCTTCTCTCATCCTGCGTTTGATGAGGTTCCTGTCGACTGCTTTTTTGAAGCCCCGCTTTGAGACGCTAACGGCTACCTGTGCGGGGAAAGGGATTTCGTTTTCTGTTTTGGTCCAGATGAACTGGAAGGGGGAATAATAAAAAGAGCTGCCATTGGTAAACAGTTCTTCAATGGCTTTCCTGCTGCAGAGTCTCTCACCTTTGGTGAATGTCTGGTGTAGATTAGGCATTTAAGATCGGACGGGTCATTATCGACCCTTCCCGTTTAATTAGTGAGGGCTTTTACTTCAGGTTTCTGTTGTGCTCCTTAAGGAAGTCATCGATAGCCATTGTCATCGACGGAGCTTTTGGATTCGGGGCATGAATATCCAGCCTGAATCCTTCCTGTTCAACCGCGCTTGCAGTTGTGGGGCCGAAGGCGGCTATTTTAACATCACCCTGGATGAAATCCGGAAAATTCTCCCTTAATGATTTAATTCCTGAAGGACTGTAAAAGACAAGAACATCATAGTCGAAATCCTTCACCAATATATTACTGCTGATCGTCTTGTAAAGGGTCCCGACAGTATAATTAATCCCGTTTTTGCCGAGCAGGTCGGGTATCTCCGTATTATGAGGTTCTGAAAGTGGCACGAAATAATTATCCTCCTTATGTTTAATGATGATGTCCATAAGGTCCTGGAACTTGGCCTTCCCGTGGAAGATCTTCCTCTTCCTGTAAACGATGTACTTCTGCAGGTAAAATGCCACATTCTCGGTAATGCAGAAATACTTCATCGTGTCAGGTACGGTCACTCTGAGTTCGTTGCATATCCTGAAAAAATGATCGATGCCTGTCCTGGAAGAAAAGACAACGGCGGTGAAATCAAGAATATTGATTTTTTGCGTGCGGAAATCCTTCACCGAAATACCTTCGACCTGTATGAAAGGTCTGAAATCGATTTTAAGGTTGTACTTTTTAGCCAGCTCGTAATAGGGTGACTTCGAATTCTGAGGTTCCGGCTGCGATACTAAAATCTTCCTTATTTTCAAGCTTTTACAGATTTAGTTTGACCTTCAAAATTATACTTCCAACCTCTATACTAATCCTGTAACGTACTTCACTAAAATAACGACAGGTAGAATTTCTAGGGCACAAAGGTATAAAATCAAATACAAAATTGATACATGCCTTGTTAAGAAAATTAAAAGGAGCCTTACGACACGAAGCAGGTAAAGTATGCCGGCGGCAAATATGCCTGATATAAACAGGAACTTAACCGGTACTGCCGGTACGTAAAGAATAAGGGATGATAAAATCAGTAAAAGGATGCCTCCAAACCTGTAGGCATGATAGATTGTAACGATATACTCCCTGAATATTTCGTTTTCATCGCTCAGGCTGCCGGTAATATTGCAGATTAAATGGCGAAGTGTTACGGCTGCTATTATAAACCCGAAACAGATCAGCCATTGGAGAAACCTGCTGATCCCCGGCAGTGTCACATTATAATACCTCAGAATGAGAAAACAGAAGAAGCTCACGGAAATGAAAGCGGAAAGGTTAAGCAAAGTGGACTGCCACTGAAAAAGGGAACCGGTATCGCGTGAAGCATTTTCATTTATCCCACGCATGGTGAGTGACCTGAACATATTCCTGAAGAAATTTCCCGGGACCGACCTGACTATCCCGATAAGGAGGGCAGAGAAAAAAAGCAGGGGGACAATCCAGTCGCTCCTGAACGTCTCCGGCGGCTTCAATTCACCCTCTTTCAGGCTCCTCGAGAGAAGCTCTCGCTTTGCGGAAAAGATATCCTTGTTTTTATCAATAAAATAAAGAGGGAAAGCATCCGGGACGCCAATGCAGATTGAATGAACGCTAAAGGTGGAATCCTGCCCGGAGACCTCGGTGTAGATATTTTTATGACAGGCTGAAACCGTGTCGGGGGCAGATGCTTTCAGAACCGGCCTGTATATGACTTTTGTTTTAGAACCGGACGGATCGGCAGGACTTGAACTCGTTAAATGCAAGCTTGCGGAGGTGTCATTTGCGGTCGGGATCTTTTGCCTTAAGGTATCCTGCATCAGGCCGGTTTGTTGAGGGATAAAGCACCGGCAAAAATAGTAATTTAAATTCTAGAAATGATCGGTACGGCAACCAAGTATATCCGACAGGATGTTATTTGCAAGCCTGCTCGCGCCTATCCTGAACAATTTCGGAGTGAGCCAGTCTTCTCCGAGTACATTCCTGACAATATTCAGGTAAATTGCAGCATCGCCCGAAGTAACAATTCCTCCGGCCGGCTTGAAACCGACCCTGATGCCGGTTTCGGCATAGAAAACTGAAATTGCCGCGCACATTACATAAGCGGCATCGGGTGTGGCTGAAACATTTACCTTCCCGGTTGAGGTTTTTATAAAATCAGCACCGGCATCCATGGCTATCATCGAGGCCTTGAATACCTGTTCACGATCGTTCAGCAGGCCCGATTCAACAATCACCTTCAGCTGGGTATCTCCAACGGCATCTTTAATCTCCCTGATCTCATCGGCAACGAAAGCGAAATCATTCCCGAGGAACGCACCCAGAGAAATCACGATATCAATCTCGTCGGCACCCTGGTCGGCAGCCATCTTGCATTCCGCCACCTTAATTGAACGGAAGGTCTGGGAGGTAGGGAATGCACCTGCAACCGCGGCAATCCTGACATTTTTTGCAGTAAGTTTTTCCTTCACGACAGGTACAAAATTGGGATAGACACAGATACCTGCCACGTTGGGAATATCCCTGAAGTTGCTGTGAAAGCTGTTCACCTTCCCGGTAAAATGGAGTATATGGCTTTTATTATCGGTGGTGTTAAGGCTTGTAAGATCTATATAGCCGAGGATGTCGGTAAGCACTTTCCTGCCGAGGACACCTGAAATGTCGCTATAGGCAGGTTTAAGTCCTTTCCTGATTTCTGAGTCTGTAGGGCATTTACGTATTAGTTTTTGATATAATTTTGTCATGAAGAGGTATTTAAACTATTATAAATTATCAGACGTATGAGCAAAAAGAACGGGATCAATATAGTATTTTTTGTTTTCATAGCGATTTTATTTTTGACAATTAGTTGTGTAAATTCCGCAAGGCCACAGGTTGCCGGCCAGCTGTTGAAAGCAGACCGCGATTTTTCAACACTTTCTGCCAGGGAAGGGATGCACAGGGCATTTCTTGCCTTTATCGCCGACAGCGGGGTGATATTAAGGCCGGGTAGCTGGCCGCTGAAAGGCAGGAACACCATGGAAGGGCTCTATTCAAAAAGCAGCGACAGCTCCTTTGTCCTTACGTGGGAACCACTATCGGAGAAGATTGCTGAAAGCGGTGACCTGGGATATACCTTCGGGATCTGGAAAAGCCGTGTGAAATCTTCAGGCGAGGAGAGCGAAGGAACATATGTCACTATTTGGGGCAAGCAGGCTGACGGTAGCTGGAAATTCCTTCTCGACACCGGAAATGAAGGCCTTTCTAAATCAAAGTAGCCTGGGATTGTTCCTGTGCCTGTACTTGTCCCTTGCACTCTTTTTACTGAAGCTTTTCTCGAGGGCATCATTCAGGTCAACACCGGTCTGGTTTGCCAGGCAGATGAGGACCCACATGATGTCTGCCATCTCCTCCGATAATGATAAGGATTCCTCTCCCTGCTTGAATGACTGTTCACCGTATTTCCTTGCTATCACCCTGGCAAGTTCCCCGACCTCTTCGGTCAGGAGGGCCATATTCGTCAGTTCGCTGAAGTACCTGACCCCGTATTCCTTTATCCAGAGATCAACCTTTTCCTGTGCTTCCTTTATAGTCATATTTTAAAGATTCTCCGTTTAACCCGCTGCTTCCCGGATATTATCACTCTTTCACTCCAAGGCAGGGGGTTGAGACTTAATCCTTCTCCCTGAACTGTCTTACAATCACCGTCGCAATAAATAATTCAACAAGGCTCCATGGAACAGCAAATACCAGAGTCCCGAAGGGCAGTACACTCAGGTTCCCAATTACAAGCCACATCAGAATAAAACCCATAACCCACGAAAAGAGTACGGTTCCGGTGAGACTGAATTTCCTGGAAAGAATTAAGATCAATATTGCAAAGACTAATGCCCAGACACCCCAGATAACACCGTTAACCGGTTCGGAAGGGAAGACAAGACCCAGTTTCGTGTAATGGCCTGTCCAGTAAGATTTTAGAAAAAACTGATTTCTCAAAAATTCGGAAATGCTAATCCAGGCTGTGGCGAGGATAACTGCCAGAATTGCTTTTACTGTTTTCATTTTTTTTTACTGATTAACGGAGAGGAAGTTAATAAGATTTCACCAATATCAAAACAAACCCCCGCGATGGATGTTCAATCGCGGGGGTCAGGGAAATTGTGAATATAATTGTGAGTGTGTTTTTAAATCTGTTTTGGAACAAGAGTAACCTCTACCTTCCTATTTCCCTATAGCCTGGCTCTTGCTGTCACTCTCAACCTCTACATTATGATTCAGCTTCTTAACGTTCTTACCCTTGTTGAACTTGTACGTATAACTGAACTGGATGAACTGTGCCACGTTGAATCCGATGGTGTTTGTTGATGTGAAGTAGGGTGTGGTGGTTACGGTTTTGGTCAGGTTAACGTTGCCCGAGAAGGGTAGCAGCCAGAAAATACCGAAATTATGGTCCTTAAGCTGCTGCTGAACTCCAATGCCATAGAAAGGCAGGGAATAGGTCTTGCTCTGTGCATTCACATTCACACCATTGTACTGGAGAAATACAAATGCGGTGGTCTTTTTGCTCTTGGTCAGCTGTGCATAGGCATAGCTCGTGATGCTGTACGAGAAATAGTCAACTGCAGGAATCGTGACCGATCCGTTGGTAAACTCATTGTAATGCCCGTTGTAGATCCTGGCGTTGATATTCACATACCACAGCATTGCATTTACCCCACCGCCTGTTTCATACCCGTTTATCAGGTTATACGGTTTGGTAATAGTTGCAAGGGCATGGGTTACCGGGGAGGTTATGACCGAGTATTCCCTTCCTACCCTGTCAGAAAAATATTCCTGGTAAACATAGGGTGAGAAATAGTTGCTGCCGAAGTTCCATGTATAGGTCAGCTGGATACGGTCCCTGTAGTCGGGCTTCAGGTTGGGGTTCCCCTGGGTAATGTTGTAATTCACATCGGTCCTGTAATAAGGATCGAGATCGTATATTCCCGGACGGTTTATCCTCCTGTTGTACGTCAGCTTCAGGTTATGGGAAGCTGAAAACTTATACTGGATATTAGCAGACGGGAGAACGCATGAATAGTTGGGATCTGTAACTGAATCGGCCTTTATCTGGCTGTTTTCCACCCTCAGCATTGCCTGGAACCCGATTTTCTTCATGTTGAATGTTAGTCCTCCATATGCCGAATTGCGTAACTCAGAGTAATCAAACAGAGTTGATATTTCCGACCTGTCAATGTCGAAATCATAACTCATCTTCTGGTAGTACAGCTGGTATCCTACCTCAAGCTTGGCATTCATGCCGATCGGCTGGACATAATTCAGCTTAGTCGAGAAATAATTTCTCTTATTGAGATTGTCTTCGTATCTCGAATATGTATTTGTGATTGAATCGGTATTGAACACGTATCTCTTATTCTGAAAATCATTTATCTCGTCGGACCGGAAAGAGTAGAAATTTGATTCAACTGTAAATTCCTGTACGGCCTTGTCGAAGGTCTTCTTGTAGAAAAGGGAGGCTGAATATTCATTGCTATTTGTATTCTCTTTGGTGCTTGAACGGATCACGCTCAGCGGCACTCCTGCTTTTGAAAGAATATTCTCGCCCGGGATATTTATATCCTGGTAGAGGGGCTTGTAGCTTATATTGAAGCTGAGGTTATTCCTGTCGTTCATATAATAGTCGCATCCACCGCTGACCGAAGAGCTTCCGACAGAAATTGATCCCTTTCCCGACTGGTTTATTGTTGAGTCGTTGGACAGAAAACGGCTGTTTGTGACTGAGTTGATGTGCAGGTTCTGTATAAAGGTGAAGCCTGTCACATAGAAGGTGATTTTGCCGGCAGAATAATCGAGGCTTCCCGAAGCTGAAGAAGTAAGCTTGTTGAAAGGCTTTGCTGACACGGATGCGTTTCCGCTTATACCGTACCGGGCCTCTTTTTTAAGGATTATATTTATTACACCGTCGATATTCCCCTCATATTTTCCGGAGGGATTCTGGATGATTTCAATACTTTCGATATCGGAAGGCATCAGCTTTGCAAGAAACTCGCGGTCGCGCTGTCTTCCGTCGACCTGGATGATGAAGTTGCTGCTCCCGTTAAGGGTTATGTTGTTCTGGAAATCGACATTCACCTGCGGAATTTTCTTGAGAAGGTCGTATCCTGTTGTTGATGACTTTGCAACTGATGAAGGTACGGAATAGACAGTTCTGTCGACCATCTCTTTTCCCTTTAGCCTTTCGGCTGTTACCGTAATCTCGTTGAGGCTCGCGGTCGTCTCTGAAAGGAAGATGGTGTCAACCAAAACCTCTGTCTGTCCCGGTTTCAGTTCAACAATTTTCCCATCCGTTTTGTAACCTATGAAGCTGATCTTGATAAAATAGTTTCCGGGGCTGACCTTTTCGAACTGGTACCCGCCGTCGGTAAGTGTGATGACCCCGGAAACAACTGCTGAATCGGGGAGATGCAGCAGACCTACCCCTGCAAACTGTGCAGGAGACCTGTCAGTTGCAAGGCAGACTTTACCTCTTATATTCTGCCCTGCAAGTGTGACAGGAATCAGGAGAAGCAATCCAAATAAAATTCTTTTCATGGCTATATTTAATAAAAACTATTTAAGTAAGACGATTTTAGATTCACCGTTGATATCCATTGGCATCTGCATACTGCCGCCAGGATAGCTTATTCCCAGGTTCCCGGAAATATGTGTCTTCCCGCTGGTTTCTGAGACAAGCCCCGTGTTGGTGTCGATTACTACCGATGATTTGCTGAGCCCCCTCAGATCGTCGTATGATACCGTGGCACCGCCCGATTTCATGGGTACTGCATAGGGAGCTGCCTTTATGCTCGATTCCGCGCTGACATTAGCTTTATTACCCGAGATGCCGTCGAGTTTATAGACTGTTGTTATTTCGAGCATCATTCCACCCGAGTTTGTTGGTGTGACAATGGTCCAGCTTTCACCTGTGCCGATCTGTTTGCCCGGAAGAAAATGGGTGAACATTTCAATATTAGTCTTTAAGTTTCCGGCACTTATCATATTCCCGATCTGGGTTTTTATTGCCGCGGCCAAAGGTTCGGCCAGGGTAATGGAGCTGGTATCCTTCAGGATCATGTCGGAGACCATTTTTGCATTTATGATATCAATTACATTTCCCGTGAAATCCATTTTGGCATAAAAAGGGTTCTTTGTCATTTTGTTCATCACCGATGACATGATGTCGGAGGTCTCCTTTGATTTTATGTCGCCTGCACCGGCGGAGCTCATAATGGTTGTCTTGCCCATTGTATTTGTCCTTGCGGAGATTGAATCGAACCTGAATTCGACCACCATGAATGCAGCGGTTGCATCGGCCATTTTCAGGGAAGCGGTATAACTGTTTTTCGATTCAATTGTCTGCTGGTTCCCATTGATAGTTTGCTGGATAGTCTGTTCCGAAACAGCGCTGAGCCTGTAGATTTTGTTCTTTTCAAGATTCAGCTTAAGATTTACGCTGTTTTGCGAAATGGCAGAGATGCAAACCAGCATCGAAAGGCTGAGAAGGAAAATCTTTTTCATTTGAATAGTTTTAGAGTTTATAAACTGGATACAAAATTATATTAGGGACCTAGCCAGGTGAAAACTTTATCGGTGAATTGCTGAAATTATATGGTGAATAACAGTTCTTACGGGTTATACAGGGAAAAGCGACCATTTACACTCCCTTCCTGTTTTTAAATTTGACGGGGGATACTGCAGGCTGTTCTGAAGGGCCTCCTCATACCTTTTCAATGGGTCCCGGCCTCGCAGATATTCAGACTGTTCCCGGGTATTCCGGCATAATCATCCGGATCTCATCACCGTGTGAAAGTATGACCTACTTCATAATCGCCTTTCTCTTCTTCACATTTATCTCCCCGCCTTTCCCGTTAATAATGCTTTTCACCACGCTCTCCTTGTTCCCGTTAAGCCAGAAAATGATCTTGTTATGAATCTTCTCCTCAAGTGAAACAGGGACTTCAATTGCGTTGTCAACAATTACCGGGGCATCATAGAAGACATTGTATATGCCGAGTCCCCAGGCCTCGTGGGACCTGACTCCGTCGGCCACTTTATATGATGCATATCCATACTTGCCGTCATGCTTCCATGCATCTGCACCGGGCGGATCATATGGCATTTCGCTCTGATAGAAATACACCTTTCCGTTTTCCCCGTTCCAGAGGGTCTGATATTCCTGGAAGTGTTCGTTGAAGAGCCCGTAAACAGTAACGTTGTTCCCGTTCACTACCAGGCCGTTGGCGCACCTGTTGTGCTCCCATCCGACCCCGTTGCCATGATCGGCTCTCCAGAGCCAGGTATGATCGATACATACATCATTGCTGTTGACAACAAGACAGGCTCCGGCAGAACCCTCTGCAGGGCCACCCACCCGGAAAAAGACATCGTAGAGGAATGCAGGGTCGGAAGCGTGTGATTTTTTACAGCCTTTTTCTCCCGCCATGAAGAGATATTGTGAGAACTTACTTCCTGCGTCGACAGTTAAACCGCACACAATCACCCCATCCACGTCGGCAATCTCAACTGCTGCATTACCGTTTGCGGGGATAAGGGTTGCCATTCCAATGCCCATGATTATGGTACCCGGATAAGAAACTGCGAGGCACTTGTCGAGAAGGTACCTTCCCGGTGTGAAGAGGATATTCTTTCCATTTGCAAGAGCCTTGTTTATGCTTTCCGAGTTATCCCGGGAGGGAGAGGCAATGTAGAACTTATCAAGGTACACGGTTTTTACAGACCCTTCTTTTTCCGGCCAGCCAAAGCCCGTGCTGTTGTTTTTTATTGCGGGCACTTTAACACAATATCCTTTGTTGTCATATGCCAGGAAGGGTTTTTCCCTTATGACAGGAGTTGTTGCGATCGTCGTATAGGCGCCATCTGGCCAGTTTTGTGCCGGGGCCCCTTTCACACCAACAAACACCATGTTCCAGTTTGACCCGGTCCAGTTTTTCATTTCGGTATTTCGTGTGAACCATTGCTGCTGGGGTCCCGAGCAGACAGTACCGTCGATCCTCGAATCGGCAAGGAATCCTCCGCTTGCATATCCTATATCGTACAGCTTCAGGTTGCCTTTTACATGAACCCGCCTGAGGGGGGAAGCCTGTGAGACGCCCCAGACCATTGAGTCTTTTGCAGGCTCTATTGACATGTTTTCCACGGACCTCCAGAAGTTACAGAGAACGCTGTTCCACATGGTGGTGTTTGATCTCACTGCGCCGCGGATCACAACATCATCAGGGGTGTTTCCGAGGCCAAGAGCCTCCATGTAGTAATCCATCCTCACGTCAAGGTCATAGCTTCCCGGCTTGAAAAGAATGGCGTACCTGTTGTTCGTGAATTCACCCTTCCTGCCGGTCTGCCTTCCGAATATTGTGTCGAGCATCACCTGCATCTCGGTCCTGTTCATCGTAGGATCGAATACAAATACATTTTCACCGAACGGCGTACCGTTGAACCTGCTGTGAATCGTCTGAGCCTCTCCCGCCAGCCGGAGCAACAGCAAGGGTACGAGGAATAACATTTTTTTCATCGGGTATATAGCTTTGAAACAGAATAAAGGTATGGATTTTTCGTGAACTCCCCCCGGTTGCGGGTGCGGGTTCATGGTTTATAACATATCGTATCTCATTTTAATATTCTACATTTATTGATTAAACCAACCTCTATGTCAAGAACAAAGATTTCCATCATTTCAGGGACTATAATCTTCCTTGTGCTCATTATTTCTTTATCGTTTGTACCATCCGGCAGCAAACCCGGTCCGTTCCGTGTACTGGCATTCTGCGGCAGCGGAGAGTCGGACGATCTCGGGCACCGCAGCTTCATCCATGAAGCGAACAGGTGGTTTCCCGTGATGGGGAAGAAATATGGCTTCACTTACGATTCAACCTACAACTGGGATGATCTCAATTCTGCAAACCTGTCGAAATACCAGGTCGTTATTTTCCTCGATTCGAGACCTGATTCTTCCTATCAGAGGAAGGCTTTCCAGGATTATATGGAGAAGGGAGGAGGCTGGCTTGGATTTCATTTTGCAGCTTTTGCCCTCACGCCGTCGGCATTCCCCCAGGACTGGGACTGGTACCATGTCAACCTCCTGGGTTCGGGTCAGTATGTAAGCAACACCTGGCGCCCGACATCTGCAATTCTAAGGGTGGAGGCCCCGGGTTTTCCTGTAATGAAACACCTGCCGGCCCTATTCAAGGCTTCACCGAATGAATGGTACAGGTGGGAAAAGGACCTCAGGAAAAATCCTGATATAACAATCCTTCTTGCCGTCGATTCAACCAGCTTTCCCCTCGGGACAGGTCCAAAGCTTCACGAGATCTGGCACAGCGGGTATTATCCTGTTGCATGGACAAATAAAAAATACAGGATGATCTACCTGAATATGGGCCATAACGACATTGATTACGAGAACAGGACCAACAGGGAGCTGTCGCACACTTTCGGGAATGATAACCAGGACAGGTTTGTTATCAATGCGCTTCTCTGGTTAGGAAAGCCATCAAAAATAAAATAGGGGATTCTAAGCTGCATTTCGCTTGTTCCTCGCGAGCGAGGCGAAGATTCCAAGGACACAGAGAGCCGAGAATATAATGAAGCCGGTCCTCATTCCCGAGATGAAGCTAGGGTATGTCGACGGTGTGATTGTCTGTTTCCCTATAAAGACCGAAAGTATCATCAGTGCGATTCCCATGCTGGTCATCTGGCCGACCATTCTCATTGTCCCGACAACACCGGATGCTATGCCCAGCTGTTTCTTCTCAACCGAGCTCATTATGGCATTTGAATTGGGCGAGGTGAACAGCCCGAAACCGGTCCCCATCAGGAGCAGCAGCAGGAATATAATGTAATGAGGAGTTTCAGATGTGATGAAACAAAGAAGGATCAGGCCGGCAGCAGTAAGTGCCATGCCCGTGGAGGCAATAATCCCCGGATCCTTTTTATCGGAAAGTTTTCCTGCGACGGGGGAGAGCAATGCCATTGCAACCGGCTGGGATATCATGATCAATCCTGCGGCCCTCGCATCAAGGCCATGCACATACTGAAGGTAAAGGCTTACAAAAAAACCTGTTGCCGAGGTGGCAGAGTAATGGATAAGAGCCGCAAGACCTGAAAAGGCAAAGACCCTGTTATGGCTTAAAAGCCTGAGGTCAAGTACCGGGTTGTCATTCTTTATTTCAAACCAGGTAAACAGGATACCGAGAAGGACACCCATGGCAAGAAACCACCACCCTCTTTCAGAAGGCAGCTTTGAAAAGCCATACATGAAGGATGCCAGGGAAATCCCGTATATCAACGACCCTATCCAGTCGAACCTGTCACCTCTTGCTTCCGCCCATTCAGCTTTGATCTTCGTGAAGAGCAGGTAAAGCGAGATCAGCCCGATGGGGACAAGTACGGCAAATATGCTCCTCCATCCCAGCCAGTGAGTCAGGAATCCGCCAATGACAGGTCCCGCGGATAACCCTATGTAAGTCGCAGTGATGTTTATTCCCATGGCGCGTCCTCTTTCGCCGGGTTCGAAAACCGAGGTAAGAATGGCCATGCTTGTCCCGAATATCATGGCACCCGAAAATCCCTGGAACACTCTCAGGATCAGCAACGATACAATCGTCCGGGAAAAGATTATAAGGAAAGTGGAGATAGTGTACAGGATAATCCCTGCCGTAAATATTCTTTTGCGACCGACTATATCTCCAAGGCGACCGAAGGGAAGGAGAAAAATTGCTGAAGCAAGGAGGAAGCTGCTCGGGACCCAGCCGAGTTCAATGGCGCTTGCATGCAGTTCCTTACCCATGGCCGGCAGGGCCAGGTTGATCGATGAGGACATGAACGGTGTAAGAAAAGCTGCGAATGTTGAAACAAGGAGCACAGATCGTTTCAGGGATCTTTTTTCCTCATCATTTGAATTTTCGTGTACCATTCAGAAATCCCTGTTTTTTGTATCTATGATTATTGTTACCGGGCCGTCATTGACAAGCTCCACCGACATCATTGCGCCGAATTCGCCTGTACCGACCTTCTTACCCATGAGTTCCGTGACTTTCCCGACAAACCCTTCATACAGCGGTATTGCCGCTACAGGTGCCGCTGCCCTGATGTAAGAAGGCCTGTTGCCTTTCCTGATCATGGCATGCAAAGTGAACTGGCTTACAATGATAATGTCACCTCCCGAATCCTGAACGGAGAGATTCATGACCCCGTTGCTGTCGTCGAATACCCTTAGCTGGACGATCTTGGATGCGAGCCATTCAATATCTTCGCTCTTATCGGCTTCTTCAATTCCTACAAGTACAAGAAGTCCTTTGCCGATAGAAGAAAGCTGACCTTTTTCAGAGTATACGGAGGCACGGCTTACGCGCTGAATAACTGCTCTCATTTAAATACAGAATAATTAATCCAAATATATTTAATTGGTTTTAAACCCCTGCAATTGATGCTGATTAACATTTTCGCCAGCGGGTTTACCCTTCCTGGCAATCCCGATCTCTTTTGTCATTCTTTTTTTCTTTTATATTTGTCCAAATATCTTCTCCCATGGATATTATTACCATCGTCGCGGTTGCCCTGGGCCTGTCATTCGACACATTCGCCGTATCACTTTCTTACGGCGTGATGAAGAACAGAATTCTATTCTGGCAGGCTGCGAGAATTGCCCTGGTACTTGGACTTTTCCAGGGGGGACTGACAGTGCTGGGATACTTTCTCGGTTCACTGGTAAGCAACATGATGCAGGCTTATGACCACTGGGTGGCACTTGGACTTCTTTCCTTCCTTGGGCTAAAGATGATAATCGACGGGATCAGCCGGGATGCAGCAGCAGAATCGAAGGATTACAGTAAGCCGGTTGCTTTGATTACTGTTGCCATAGGAACAAGTATCGATGCTTTTGCTGTGGGTGTGAGCTTTGCCCTTCTCGATATAATGATATGGTTATCGGGACTGGTAATTGGAGCTGTTACCTTCCTCGCTTCGATGACCGCGATCAGGATCGGCAAATCAGCTGGCAGGCATCTGGGCCAGAGGGTTGAAATTATCGGCGGGCTTATTCTGATTGCAATTGGTATTAAGATCTTCCTGGAACATATCCTGGCTTAGAAATTATAGATTTTTATTTTCTTAGTTTTGAAAAGAACTGCTTTGCATAAGGTTCTTTTATTTGCAGTCGTTCTGCATCTTATCCCTTCAGTTTCCGTTGCACTGAATACCGGGCCGGATTCTGCAGCAAGGTTACTGCCCCCAAGGATAAAGCGATTGGACCGGTCACCGGTTCCGGTATCAATAAAGGTTCCTTCCGGCAAAGGAGGCTCTTATATCATAAATTATGCTACCGGGCCGGTAAAGGTTGACCTTGAACCACCGGGGGTAACACCTCTTCCTGTAGGAAGGGAAACAGGTACCGGAACAGCAGTCGCAAATCCTGAAGCGCAGGGGGTTGGCTTTTTCACAACATTCACAACAGATAACGGACTGGCTCTCGACGGTGTAACCGACATAATGTGCGACAAAAGAGGTTTCCTGTGGATATGTACCTCTGGGGGCGGTGTATCGAGATACGACGGAAAATCCTTCGTCAACTATACAACATCACAGGGACTCGCCAATAATTCAGTATGGTGCGTAAGCCAGGACCGGCAGGGTAATATCTGGTTCGGAACCCAGGCAGGAGCCTCGAAATACGATGGCAGGAGCTTTTCAACCTATACGGTTAAACAGGGACTTGCAAACAATATTGTCAGGGTTGTTTACACCGACAGGAAGGGTTATATATGGTTCGGAACAAACGGAGGGGGAGTTTCAAGATATGACGGTAAATCGTTTACCTCTTTTTCGGTTAAAGAAGGTCTGGCATTCGATTATATATACGATATTACCGAAGACAGGGAGGGTAATATCTGGTTTGCAACAGTAGGCGGCGGGGTATCAGAATTCGACGGCAGGCAGTTTAAGAACTTCAACTCCAGGCAGGGCCTTGCCGGTGATGTTGTTGTCAGCACATGCGTTGACAGTCAGGGAAATCTGTGGTTCGGGACTTATGGTGCGGGAGTTTCAAAGTTCGATGGCAGGACCTTCACGACATTTAACCAGAAGGATGGTCTTGGAAATAATACTGTCTGGAGAATGTTCACCGATAATGAAAACAGCATCTGGTTCGGAACCGACGGTGGGGGAGTGACAAGATTCGATGGCAGGTCATTTACAGGTTTCAGTTTAAAGCAAGGGTTGACAAACAATACTGTGTGGGGCATTGCAGAGGACCAGAAGGGCAATCTCTGGTTCGGCACCCTAGGCGGAGGATTGTCGCGCTACAACGGGAAATCATTTACAAACTTCACAACTGCACAGGGGCTTGGAAACAACCTGGTAAGATCAATAGCCGAAGACGACAAGGGTGATTTATGGTTTGGAACAGACCAGGGAGGTGTCACGAAATATGATGGAAGGTCATTTACCAGGTTTTCAATTCCCCAGGGACTTTCAAATGAAACTGTATGGTCGGCGGCAAAGGACAATAAGGGGAATCTCTGGTTCGGGACGGCAGGTGGCGGAGTATTCTGCTTCAACGGGTCGTCTTTCACAAACTATACCACCGACCAGGGCCTGGCAAATACAATCATCCGCAGCATATTCCAGGACTCGCGGGGAAACATGTGGTTTGGATCCTGGCTCGGGGGGGTGTCAAAATTTGACGGATCCTCCTTTACTACCTATACCCGGGAGCAGGGATTACCCGATAACAGCATAATGGATATCGCGGAGGACAAGAATGGCAACCTGTGGTTCGGAACGTACGGCGGAGGAGTGTCGGTATTCGATGGATCAGTTTTCCTGAACATGGGAACGGATAACGGTCTTATTAATAATAATGTAAAATGTTTAACCCCCGACAACAAAGGCAGGATGTGGATAGGAACAGAAGGTGGGATTTCACTCATTCCTGCTTCAGCTGTGATGAAGATGTTTTCAACCGGCAGGGTTCACGGCAAGGATCTTTTTACATCGTTTACGTCGAGGAACGGGCTGCCCGATAATTCTGTGACGGGGATTATTCAAACACGGAAAGGAGAGGTTTATGCCGGGACGAACATGGGGATATGCGAGATAATTGACGACGGCGAGGGCGGTTTAAGGGCAGGTAATCACTATTACACCACCACCGGATACCCCGTAAAGGATATAAATGCAGGATTCTGCACGATTTTCGAGGACAGCCGCGGGGTTATCTGGGCCGGAACAGGGTCCGATCATACGGGCCTGATGCGGTTCAATCCCGGTTATGTAAGAAAGGATAATACCCCCCCGGATGTCGTGATCGAAAGTATCAAGGTTAACAATGAGAGTATAGCCTGGCATGATCTGTTGAATGGAAGCAAGCATGACCTGAATGACAGCCTTGCAGCGGTGAGCGAGGAATACCTGGCTTTCGGCCATGAGCTGGGCGACAGGGAAAGGGCCGCGATTAAATCCAGATTCGGAAGACTAAAATTTTCATCTATCTCGCGGTATTTCCATATTCCTGAAAACCTGGTGGTCCCTCACGGTAACAATAATATAACCATCGAATTCAATGCGGTAGACCCGGGAAGACACCAGATGGTCAGGTACAGCTATTTCATGGAAGGATATGACAAGGATTGGAGCCCGGCAACCGGCAAAACTACCGCCGTGTATGGAAATATTTTTGAAGGCAGCTATACTTTCAGGGTAAAAGCCATGAATCCTGATGGTATCTGGAGCGAGCCTGTTGAATATAAGTTCAGGGTTTTGCCACCCTGGTACAGGACATGGATGATGTATGTGATGTATGCTGTGGTCCTTGCAGGCGGGCTTTATGCATTCTATCGCTGGAGAGTTGAAAAGCTAAGGAAGGAAAACCTTGTCCTCGAGGAAAAAGTACGTTTGAGGACGGCCGAGCTTCAACGGGCAAACGAGGAAATTGAGGCCCAGAAAAACCTGGTAACAAAGCAGAAGGAACATATTGAAGAGATCCACAAGGAAGTAACCGACAGCATTCACTATGCAAGAAGGCTCCAGACGTCAGCGATCCCGGTACCGGATGTACTGTCGCGGCAATTCTCAGGGCTGTTCATTCTCTTCAGGCCCAAGGATGTTGTCAGCGGGGATTTTTACTGGTATGCTGTATCGGGCAGGACAGTTATTTTCACGGTTGCCGACTGCACCGGGCACGGCGTTCCCGGCGCTTTCATGAGCATGCTGGGCATATCCCTGCTTAAGGAGATCGTGATAAAGAGCAAGGTAACCGACCCGGGCCAGATTCTTAACCTGGCAAGGGAGGAGATTATCAGGGCCCTGGGACAAACAGGTGCCTCGGGTGAACAGAAAGACGGGATGGATATAACACTTTGTTCAGTTGACCTGGATACGCTGATGATGAAGTGGGCCGGAGCCAACCTTCCGTGCTATATCGTCCGCGATGAAGTGCTGACCGAGCTGAAAGGCGACAAGATGCCAATTGCAATTTATGAAAGGATGGATAGCTTTACCACCCGTGAGTTCCAGCTCATGAAAGGGGACCAGGTTTTCCTTTCCGGAGACGGGTACCACGATCAGTTTGGAGGTCCTGACGGGAAGAAATTTATGTCGAAAAGATTCAAGGAGCTGCTTGTTTCAATCAGCAAAGAACCCATGGAAGGACAGAAAGCGGCTCTTGAAGCCACTGTTGAGCAATGGCAGAATGCCTATTCAGCCACTTATCCTCAGACAGATGATATTACTGTAATGGGGATACGGATATGATCATTTCCTTATGATCCTCATCCCGAAGAGAGGTCCGGCACTGTTGTTCTCGTGAGCCCTGAGCCTTAGGGTAATCATATTCCTGCCCTTTGTAAGCGTTAATGGCAGATCGTAGACGGAAGTGATGAACTGACCCTCATTTTTAAGAGAGATATTCTCGGTTGCAACAATCCTGTCGCTGACGAGTATATCAAAAGTCCTGGCGCCGGGGAAGCCACCCCAGTATTCAGCAACGACGGAATTTTCATTTATGGGATCGCACTTCATCGAGTATGAGAACCAGCCCCCCCTCGATTCGCGGCAAGCTCTTTCCCTGAAAATGGAAGGAGAAGTCTTTTCGCCGCTGAATTTATGATCCCTTTCGGACTGCATCTGCCCTGGCTGAACAAAATCTACTGTTGCTTCCCTGGTCTTAAGTTCGAACTCTTTAGCGGCATAGTATGCCTCTTTCCGTGTTTTCCATTCCTGTTCATTGTAAAGGTCCCAGTAAACAGAATAACGCCTGTCGAAGAAAGTATAGAACGGACGGAGCTCAACATCCCGCGGTCTGCCGGTATTTACTGTCGTGAAGGTATTTGACTTACCATCAACCTTTTTAATCCAGTTTGAGAGGTTGCGGTCCGAATTCATCATTACCGGAACATAGAAGGGATTACTGGTTGCAGTATCTTTCACCGGTCCCAGGTCGCCTGCCATAACAAGCGGGCCATACATCACCGCGACCCTGTTGCTGTCGTCGGGCATTGATTCGAGCCTGAGTCTGAATGGGAACGAAATATTGAGGAGGTCCCCGTTTTTCCAGGTTCTTCTTACGGGAATAAAGCTACCTGGCCTTGAATCCGCAGCAATTCTTCTTCCATTGACAGAAATTCCAAAGTCCTTTCCCGCCCAGTACGGGCAGCGAACCATTACGGTGAAATCGACAGGCCCGGTACATCTGAAACAGATCTCAGTCTGCTGTTCCCCCGGGAACGCCGTTTTTTGAGTGATCACCACACTTTTTTCTTTCCATGTCAGTTCAGAAGCAATGTACTGGAAAAGGAAAAGCTCATCGGTGTTGTGATAATAGATGTTCAGCCCGTATTTTGAATGGTTCTCCATGCCAGTTCCTATGCAGCAGGTAAAATCACCAGGGTCCTGGAAACTCTTGAATCCCCCCATGTCGAGCGACAGGTTGTAGGTGACATGCCCGTCGACCGGGTTCTGTGATGAAAGAATATGGTTCAGCAGGGCTCTTTCGTAAAAATCGGCCTGTGATGCACCGGCCTCCCATTCAAATAAATGTTCCGTCAGCTTCAGCATGTTATATACATTGCAGGTTTCCGTAGTCTCGTCGCCCAACCTGTTTCTAAGCTTATCCTCCGGGCCGAAATATTCACTGTTCCCGTTGCCGCCCGTGACATATGAATGGTGATGAACGACGGTGTTCCAGAAGAACTGTGCTGCCCTCATGTCGCCGGTGTCGCCAGTAAGCTCATAAAGCCGCGCCAGACCGATCAGCTTCGGGATATTGGTATTGCAATGCCTTCCCGGTAGGATATCCTCCTCTTTTTTCAGGGGATCGAGAACGGCTTTCTGGTAAAAAATCCGGGCCATTTTCAGGTACGTCTCGTCCCCAGTGTCGGCATAGAGATCGGCAAGGACCTCGGCTATGCCGCCATGTTCACATTTCAGCATCTGTTGTACCTGTTCGTCATTCAGGTCCCTGACAACACCATGAAGCCAGCCGGCAAAGCGTTTTTCGACTGCAAGTGCAACAGTATCACCGCAAAAATGATATGCATCCCTCAGCCCGGCCATTATTTTGTGCTCGGTATAAAAGGGAACCCAAATGCCATTCAGGTCGAATCCCTGTGAACGTATATTGCCTTTTGCAACCTCCCGGGTAAGGATCATTTTACCGCGGGGAAATGCACCTATATAACCGTCCCCGTCGTGATCCTGCAACTTCTTAAGTTCGCTTACTATATACGTTTCCCTCTCGAGGAACCTGCTATCACCTGTGGTCCGGTACATCATCGATACCGCGCTCAGGTAATGACCAAGGCTGTGACCTGCAATTGTCTCATCTTCCCAGCCGTGATACTGTTCAGCTTTGGGCTTGAGCCCGGCCTCGGTGTAAAACCTAGCCAGCAGCCTGTCGGGTTCATACCCGAGGAGAGTCTGCATGTCGAGATCCGTGGCATGCCTGAATGGTCCCTCAAGAAGTTTCACGTCCCCCGGGCCGAACTGGACGGCCCTGAAGGGGATAATTCCCGGGCCAGTGGTGTAGAGTTTGTCATAACCGGACCTGCTCCCGCACGACGTAAAGGAACAGAAAGACGCTGCTAATAATGAAATGATAATCAATGGCCTGATCATAATGGAACGAGAGTTTTGTTTTATTTGAATTCTGCAGGGATAATCGACCTTTCCCTTCCCCTGAATGCACACATTTCGTTGTATCCTGCCTCTGCCAGAAGGCTGTAAGCTTCTTCAAAATACTGCCCGGTCCTTTCGGGGAAATGGGCATCTGAATTGACGCAGACCGGCACGCCTGCCTCCCTGAATATCTTCAGGAACCTGCGGTCGGGATAGAAGTCTGCAAGCGGCCTGTTGCGGCCATTTGTATTGAGCTCCAAGGCAACATCGTGACATGCCATTTCATGTGCAAGCTTCCTGTAAAGAGGCTCCGGACAGGTCATGGGAGAAAAATTGTATATCCTGACAAGGTCGGAATGTCCAAGTATATCGAACAGTCCGGATTCCACTGCCTGGCACAGAAGATCAAAGTAAGAGCTGTATAATTCATCAATGTTTTTACCCTTGTAGAAATCGGGGCCGCTGTCAACAGTTGTTTCACCCATATAATGCACCGACCCTATAATATAGTCGAGGTCAAGCGGGGCAAGGAAGTTAAAAATCTCTTGTTCCTTACCGGGGAAAAAGTCGACCTCGAGGCCGATCCTTATCTCAATTTTGCCCCTGTACGACCGGCGAAGCTTTTTCAGGTAACCGATATATTCCCCTGCTCTGCCGGGATCCATGCACCAGTGCTGTCCGGGGACAAAAAGGTTGAGGTGTTCCGAAAATCCTATTTCATCCAGTCCTGTTTTTATGGCATATTCAATATAGTCACGGGCATCGGCCTTACCGTCACTGAACAGCGTATGAATATGGTAGTCTGTGCGATAGATCATTTTATAATCTATAAACGAAGAAAATTAAATTTAATTAAAAATGACCATCCTGAAAAATCAAAGGACAGAATATGTTTGCATAAGGCTTGTACAACACCTGTCCCATGAAAATTTCAGTCAGAATGAACTCACCCCCCGGCCAGTTCTCATACCCATGAACTCACCCCCCGGCCAGCTCTAATGCCCATGAACTCACCCCCCGGCCAGCTCTAATGCCATGAACTCACCCCCCGGCAGCTCTCATACCCATGAACTCACCCCCCGGCAGCTCTCATGCCATGAACTCACCCCCCGGCCCCCTCTCTACTTCGTAAAGAGGGGGAGTGGGTTTTCTATTGAAATTCATAAAGGAAGGTTTTGATTTTCTGAAGAACTGAAGGTAGGTCCTGTAATTCTGAGTTTTTGATTCTTAAAACTCTGATTCCCAATGCAATCAACTCATTATCCCTGTATCTGTCATAATCCTGTTTACTGTCATGAATATTACCATCAAGCTCAATTATAACTTTCTTTTCGTTGCAATAAAAATCAGCAATAAAGTAATTCAGTCCTTTGAAGTCTGCTTTATAGACAACCGGATGCTGTCTAAGAAATTTAAGGCCATTAAACCTCCTGTTCCTTAGTACTTCCCAAAGTATTTTCTCAGGAGTGGTAAGATTAGACCTTAGTTCCCTGGCTCTTTTCTTTATAAATCTGAAATCTAAATACCTGTTTCGAGACATTAATTCAAATTTAATAAATCTTCTTCTTCCCCCTCTTTGTGCAAACAGAGAGGGGGCCAGGGGGTGAGTTCATGCTGCACCCGAGGGCCAGGGGGTGAGTTCATGCTGCACCCGGGGGCCAGGGGGTGAGTTCATGCTGCACCCGTGTGCCAGGGGGTGGTTCATGAATCCTGAAGTCTTAATCTCAACCATTTCAGGAATTTTATCAGTGGTGGGGTCTTAAATATTTTCTTTCGTGTGAACAAAATCACAAGATTACTGTATATCACTTAGGTGACAGTTATTAAGTAAAAGGATAGCTGACGGCGATCCCCGGATATGATAATTATCACTTCATCAAATAAAAGGTTAATTTTGTAAAAAAAAGGGCCAGTGAGTAGGGATAAATACTGCATCTGCACGAATTGTGAGTTCAGGGATATTGTTTTTGCTCACCTCGATGACGAAACAATACAGGAGATTTGCAATCATAAGGAAGAGATATCCTTCAGGAAGGGCGAGGTAATAAACCACGAGGGGGAGAAGATCACCGACTTCAAATACCTTAAAAGCGGGCTGGTAAAGCTTTACCGTCGGACATCAACAGGCGATGAGCAGGTAATTACAATCACGAGACCGTTCGAGTTTGTAAGCAACATGAGTATCTTCTCGGAGGAGAGGTACAAATACTCCGTTGCGGCAGTGGAGGATTCAGTTGTTTGCACCATAAGGCTTGATTTCATTAAAGAGCTTTTCATGAAGAACGGCGGGTTCGCGATGGGTCTCCTCAGCAAGATTTCAAAAATAAACGACAAGATTATCAGCCAGACCCTCGATATCCGACAGAAGAACCTTGTTGGCAGGGTGGCTTTTGTTCTGCTCTACTTTACCCGCGACATTTACAACTCGATGGTATTCGATCTTCCGGTATCGAGAAAGGAGATTGCCGATTATATCGGGATGAGCACTGCAAATGTCATCAGGACCCTTTCAGACTTCAAGAAAGACGGAATAATCAAAGTCTTTGGAAAAACAATAGAGATAGTCGACATTAACAAGCTGGAGATAATCTCAAAGAGAGGATGACACTGTCTTCAGTACAACAGGTCCGCGAGTGCCTGTTCAAGTCCGGCAAACCTGAAAATAAAACCCTCGTCCGTAATTCTTGATGCGGAGACCCGGCTCCCTTCAAGCGCTATAACCGAGCTTTCTCCCATTGCGGCTTTCAGCAAAAATGCAGGGACAGGAGGATGGATGAATGGTTTCTTCATTACCCTGGCCATTATCCTCATGAATTCTTTCTGTGTAACATGTTCAGGAGAAACGGCATTGTAGGGTCCCTTCATCGACAAGTCGTTAATGGCCCTCAGGTATATTCCGGCCAGGTCGGTGATGTGAATCCATGGAAGATACTGTCTTCCGTTTCCAAGTACCGGGAAGAAACCAAACCCGGCGGGGGAGGTAAATTTTTTCAGGGCCCCTTCATTCCTGGCCAGGACAATTCCTGTCCGGATTATTACAGTTCTCATGCCTATATTGCTGAACATCCCTGCCGCCTCTTCCCACAGCATGCAGGTTCTTCCCAGAAAATCGGAAGACGGAAGATCGGTTTCGGTAAAAATGTGACCGGATGTAAAAGAACCGTATATCCCGGTTGCGGAGGAGGAAATAAAAACTCCGGGTCTTTTCTCGAGCGAGGATACTGTTTTAAAAATAAGTCCCGCGGATTCCACCCTGCTGCCAACGATCTCCGATCTGCGGCCAGTTGTCCACCGGCTGTTTGCGATACCTGCACCAGCCAGGTGAATGATGGCTGAGACATTGTTAAATGCTTCGGTATCGATTATTCCATTGCCCGGATCCCAGAAATACGATTTCACGGCTCCCTGATTTACCGGTTTCCTTGAGAGATGGGAAACGGAATGGCCCTCTGAAAGAAGAAGGGCTGTCAGATTTCGGCCGACGAGACCGGTTCCACCCGTTATCAGGACAGAACCTTTTTCCATGGTTTTACTTTGGCCCCCTGTTATCGAGGAGGTATGAATAGAACAAAAGATGCGCAATTCTCTGCATCACGGGGGAGCAGAGACCCAGGCTGGTCTTGTGTTTCTGGGCCATCTCCTTCCACGCGGGCGGAAGGTAATCTGAATGTGATGCCATACCGTCGTCCGGACCTGGTGTGCAGTATTTTGTGTCGCAACCTGCGGTATTGATCCTGATATAGCACATCGGGCAGGGTTCTGCCGAGCTGAATACGATCAGGCCGGGCTTGTAAACATAGATATTCATATATTTTTTTGCGATATGGCTCTCCTCGAACTGTGTAAGGAGCGACATCTCGGCATGAAGGTCGGACCGGTGCTTCTGCATCTGATTATTGTGAGACTCGGCAATTATCCTGCCCTCCTGGTTTATCAGCACAGAACCGATACCGTACCCTCCTTCGAGAACACTTTTCACTGCCTGGAGGTTTGCAGCTCTGGCATAAACGTCATCGGGGAATTCAGGTTCAGGTTTGAACAGGAGAAGATAATTCTGTACCTTCTGCATCATAACATTAACGGCATCATCTGCCTTGATTCCGCAGGGCAGATCAACCAGTTTCCTGACCTCTTCATCCCTTGTACGTGTTACAAAGTAGCTCAGGTCCGTCTTCTGCTGCAGTGTGCCGCTTTGCTGCGCGAATGATGAACCCATAAGGATCACCAGGGAGACAAGTAATAGCGCTCTTTTCATATTCGGTCTTATAACATGATCCGTACCGTCGGTATGGAGGACATAAAATTAATAATTATAATGACAATACTAAAATCTTTAAAATAGTGAAAGTTATAAAGCAACAGTTAAGGTTATTCTTAATAAATAACAATCCCCGGAACATGTTGTTCTCGCCGGTGAACCCGGCGTGAATATTATCCGAGAATCTCTCGTATCTTGGCTGAAACGACCTTGTTATCTGCTTTGCCCGCGAGCTGCCTGGCTGCCAGGCCCATTACTTTTCCGAAATCGGCCTGTGATGAAGCACCGGTTTCCGAGATTATTTTCCTGATTACCGACACAACTTCATCCTCCGCCATCATAGCAGGAAGATAGGCGGAAATATATCCTGCCTCATTCACCTCCTTCTGGTAAAGATCCTGCCTGTTCTGCTGCTTGTAAATTGTTGCAGCCTCCTCGCGCTGGCTTATGAGTTTTCTCAGTATCCTTACTTCGGTATCTTCAGTAAGCTGATCGGATCCTCCCTTCTCGGTCCTGGCGAGCAGTATTGCTGCCTTTATGGCCCTCAGGGCTTCAAGCTTCTCTTTCTCCCGGGCCAGCATGGCGGCCCTGATATCCGCGTCGATTCGTTCGGAGACTTTCATGATAGTACAGTATTAATTGAAATTGTCGCTCTGTCGAACAATGCTCTAAATTAATGTATTTTCTATGAAAAATTTATACTTTTGAGGTTCTAAAAAATTAAGACCGGATTTTAAAAGCAACTATTATGGCAAATGTTAAAACAAAAAAAGGAGTAATTGCAATTCTGACCGGAGGCGGCGATGTGCCGGGTCTTAACCCTGCTATCAGGGCGGTGACCATCCGTGCAAACAGGGAAGGGTACCAGGTCATAGGTCTCAGGCGCGGCTGGGCCGGGATCATGGAACTGGTCAGGGACAACAAGGCGGATAATTCAAACTGTTACCAGATACTGTCTGACGAGATTGTTAACAGGGCCGGAAGGACTGGAGGTACATTTCTTCATACATCAAGGACCAGGCCAAGCCATGTGGTAAAGGATGATGTGCCTGCTCATCTGAGGGACAAATACAACGCTGAAAAAAATGACCTGACCCCCGAGATCATAAAGAATCTTGAGTGGCTAGGCGTGGATTACCTTATTCCGATCGGCGGTGACGACACACTAAGCTATGGCGTTCATCTTTACAAGAAAGGTGTAAAGGTTGTCGCAATTCCTAAAACGATGGATAATGATGTGCCCGGGACCGACTACTGCATAGGTTTCAGTACATGTGTCACCCGTACCATCCAGATGACAAACAGCCTGAGGACATCAGCAGGCTCGCACGAGAGGATCATGGTCCTCGAGGTATTCGGACGTTATGCCGGTTTTACCTCGATTCTTCCCACGATGGCTGGCGCAGCCAACAGATGCGTTATTCCTGAATACAAATTCAATATCGACCATCTCACAAGGCTCCTGGTTGAGGACAGGAATGCAAACCCGAGCAAGTACTCAATTGTCCTTGTTTCAGAAGGTGCCATCTTCGAAGGAGGCGACATGGTGTTCTCCGACCAGGAAAGAGACGCCTATGGTCATGCCAAGCTTGGCGGTATCGGGGACCTTGTATCGGCAAACGTCAAGGACCTTACAAAGAAATATAACAAGGGCAAAACCATTAACATCATAAACCAGAAGCTCGGATACATGGTTCGCGGCGGAGATCCCGACGCTATCGATTCCATCGTTCCGATGGCTTATGGCAACCTTGCTCTCGACCTTATCCTCAAGGGGATGCACGGGAGGATCGTCGTACTGCATAACGGCAGGTATGACAATATCCCGATCGACGTCGTTACGGCCACCAAGAAGCTTGTCAACGTGCCCGAGTACTATAATGTCGAAAGGCTGAGACCTTATTACCACAGCTTCGAGATGAAGCCTTTCTTCCTTATGGCTTCGGAAAGCTAAAAGCTTTTTAATTGAAATATTTCAGGGGCGCTGAAATTGCGCCCCTTTTGTTTTTCTTCAGTTCGTCCCTCACTGATATTGGATCAGGAATCCCAGGCAGCACCTTAAATTACTACATTTGCAAAAAAAGAAACAGTTGCCCGAAGGCCTGGTCATAAAATCAACAGGAAGCCACTACAGAGTACTGGCCGACGACGGCTCGGTTGCCGAATGTGCCATAAAAGGAAAATTCAGGGTAAAGGGTTCGCGAACCACAAACCCGGTATCAGTGGGCGACAGGGTCACTTTCGAACCCGACAGGACAGCTGCGACAGGCATAATAACCGGTCTGCACGAGAGGAAAAACTATATTATCAGGAAGGCCTCCAACCTGTCAAAAGAGTCGCAGATAATTGCCGCCAACATCGATCACCTCTTCCTGATGATCACCCTCAGGCATCCTGAAACACCGCTTGAATTCATCGACAGGTTCCTGGTAACTTCCGAGGCATACAGGATTCCGACTTCCATCATAATAAACAAGACAGATCTCTACGGGACCGGGGAAAATGAGAAGATGAGCTTCCTGACTGAAACTTACCCCGGGATAGGTTACCGGTGCTATCAGCTTTCTGTTACAGGCAAAATGGGGATAGACGATCTTGCAGCGGCAATGAAAGATAAGATAAGCCTTCTCGCGGGCAATTCGGGCGTTGGTAAAACCTCCCTTCTGAACAGTCTGAACCCCGTACTGAACCTGCGTACCGGGGAGATATCGGAATACCACAGGCAGGGAAAACATATTACCACTTTCCCGGAAATGCACCCGCTCCCGTTCGGAGGATACCTGATAGATACCCCCGGGATAAGAGGATTCGGAATGATCGACATGGAGAGGAACGAGATTTATCATTTTTTCCCGGAGATATTCAGGGAATCAGGCGGCTGCAGGTTTTATAACTGCCTACATCTCGAAGAACCGGGGTGTGCAGTAAGAACCGCAGTCGAAAAGGGAGTTATTGCCGGATCGCGATACCGGAGCTACCTGAATATCCTGTTCGACGAAAATCGGAAGTACAGATAGCAAAAGTCTGTCAGAAAAAACTATCTTTATAACACTCAATAACATGCTTCCTCCGAGATGAGAAGGGTCCTAATAGTGGTTTATTCGGCATTCGCGGTCCTCCTGCTTGCCAATTTCATTTATTATCAAAGCCTTTACAAACGGCAGATCAGGTATATAACCGAACTTCTCGACCGTCAGGTTCAGCTTGTTGGAATGGAGGTCGACAGTACAAACACCGGGTTTGACCACGACCTGGCCCAGATAAATTTCAATTTTTCAAAAGACATTCCGCGTTTTTTCGATAAAAACGCACCCGATATAAAGCTCAGGGTTACCGAGCAGCTGCAGAACTTCTATTCTAAGTACAAGGATTTTGTTGTCATGATAAGATTGTATGACAACAAGAAAAACGAGTTTACACTTTCAAAGGATGAGACCAAGAATGAATGGCTGCAGGACCAGTTTTCTGCCTTTGATCAACGTGAGATCAGAGAGAGGGAGATGCTTGTCAAGAATGATAACGGGAAATTCTTCGATTACTATGTCACCCTCCTGAATAACGGGTTGCCTGGCGGAAATATCGTTGTTACCGTCGATTACCAGAAGTACTTCCTGAGGCTCTTTTCAAAATTTATCCTGGCCGAAAAACAATGGCAGTGGGTGCTGAGCGACAGCGGAAAGATTATCTTTGACAATTTCGGACAGAAAGTCGAGTACACTCATCTTGAGAGAATTACGTCGGACCTTAACAAGGGAACCACTTCCAGGATAACCCATATGGCTATCAGCAGGGGGGAGAGGATGGAAATCCTGTCTTCCTATTATTCGACACAGCTTCTCCAGAGAGATATCGGTGTGGTTTTTTCGGCCCCCACAACCTTCTTCCAGAAGTATATCATCCGGAACTCGATTTTTATTGTTTCAGGGACCGTCGCGATTATACAAATCATAATCTTCCTCTTCCTGTGGTACGACTGGAAGCAGAAAAAAGAAATGAACCGGCTCGCGGAATCCGAAAACACTCTAATCCGGATGATCCAGGAAATGCCTGCGGGGGTCATCATCTACAATAAGAACAGGGAGATACTCAAGGCCAACAGGATAGCTTCAGAATTTTATTCCTTCAGGGACGAATCTGAAATGATCGGCAAGATATTTCCCGAAACATCGCTCTCGGAAGACAACGATTATTTCTCGAAACACCTTGGAGGAGCCTTCAGCCCGGAACAGTTCGTAATTATCAAGAAAGAGATTGGCGAAGTGGTTCTCTACAGGAGCTCGATTCCCATCAAGTACCTCGGGGAGGATGTCATTCTCGAAATACTAATCGATATCACCCTTCTCGAATCGGCAAGGAAGCAGGAAGCCCAGGCCAACGTTGCAAAATCGGAGTTCCTGGCCAGGATGAGCTATGAGATCAGGACACCGCTCAACGGGATAATCGGGATGGCTGATGTGCTTAACAGGTTTGAACTGACTCCCGACGTAAAGGATATCGTTCATCTTCTCAGGCGTTCGACCGAAGTTCTTCTCGGGATAGTGAACGACATACTCGATTTTTCAAAGATCGAATCGGGAAAGATGATACTCGATGAGACCCCTTTCAATATCAGGGAGGAAATTTTCTATGCTGTTGATCTTGCAAAGACAAATATAGGGGAGAAGGATGTCGAGGTGACCTGCCTGGTTGATGACAAGGTGCCCGAAACAATCATTGGTGACCCGTTCCGGCTGAGGCAGATACTTGCCAATATCATTAACCATTCGGTGATCTATACCGAGAGAGGCAAAATAATCCTGAAATGTGTCGTAAAGGGATGGGAATCGGGGGTTGTGACACTTCTTTTTGAAGTGATGGATACCGGGAAGCCGTTCGACAAGGCGAGCCTTAAAAAAATATTCGGCGATTTTGTCGATGCAGACTCCATTGCTGTGAGGGGATCCGACGAGTCGGGTTTCGCCACTATTATTGCCCGCCAGCTTGTCGACCTCATGGGTGGTGAGCTGACTGCCTTCAGTCCTTCAGGACTTGAAGGTCCGCTTGGCAAGAAGGTTGTTTTCAGCATAAAGGTTTATTCAAACGAGCGACAGCCGAAATCGGTTGACCTGTCGCTGATCAGGAAAATTGAACAGATCAGGACGCTTGTTATCACAGGCAGCCAGTCGCGCGATGAAGAGTTCCTCAGCATGCTGCACAAGGTAAAACTGCAGACATCCGTGACTTCTTTCCACAAGGCATCGGTTAACCAGATAAAGGCTAACCTTGGAGCAAAAACTGATAAATACAGCCTTTTGATAATTTGCGATGATATTGATTTTGACGGCTTTGAAGCTGCCAGGAGCATCCACGAAGCAAATCTATCAAAGGAGTTCATCATCTTTATGGTAAGCTCGAACGACAGGAAGGGGAATTATCTTAAATGCCTTAACCTCGGAGTCGATCATTACATGGTGAAGCCATTCGATATGAATGAGCTCATCGAGATGATCAATATCAGCTTTACATATATACTCAATGACAGGGCCATGTCGGAGATCCCGGCAATCAGCAGGGACCTGGCAATCCTGGTTGTCGAGGACAACAAGATGAACCAGATTATTCTTTCAAAAATGCTTTCAAGCCTTGGCTACGGCTGCGAGATCGCTTCCGACGGCTACGAAGGGTTCCAGAGGGCAAAATCGAAGAAATACGATCTCATCTTCATGGACCTGATTATGCCTGAAATGGACGGGTATGAATCCACCCGCAGGATAACTGAGTTTGATAAATCATATCTTATTGTCGCTTTTACTGCCGACAATATGCCCGAATCGAGGAAAAAAGCGGAACTGTCGGGTATCCAGGACTTCATTTCCAAACCGGTAAGGGTTGAGGACCTCAAGCGGTTATTTGCAAAATATTTCAATACCTGATTACAGGCTTTCAGCCATGGCATCACCTCAGAAAAAAGCCGGCATCCAGGAATTTCTCAGGCTGGCTGAACATTTACCGGTTATCGATGTAAGGTCCCCTTCAGAATACTCCCATGGTCATATCCCCGGCGCAATAAACATCCCTCTGTTCGACGACAGGGAACGTGAGGCGGTGGGCACAATGTACAGGAAGGAGGGCAGGGAAAGCGCAATACTTCTCGGGCTGGAGCTTACCGGTACCTCGATGGCACGAAAGCTGGAAGCTGCCATTTCCGCATCTGTTGACGGGAAGCTTCTCGTGCATTGCTGGAGGGGAGGTATGCGATCGGAAGCAATGGCATGGCTCTTTTCACTCGGCGGTATTGAGACTGAAATCCTGGAAGGCGGATACAAGGCCTACAGGAACCATGTCCTTGAATACCTGGGCAGGGAAAGAACATACATGATACTGGGTGGCCTCACTGGAAGCGGCAAGACGGAAATACTGAAGAAGATGCAGGAGCTGAATCACCAGGTGATAGACCTCGAGGGTATCGCCTGCCACAAAGGATCTGCATTCGGATCGCTTGGGCAACCGCCCCAGCCTACCTCGGAGCATTTCGCAAATATCCTGTTTTCGCAGCTTGTGAAAACAGATCCGGGCAGGCCCGTCTGGCTTGAGGATGAGAGTAAAAACATCGGAGCGGTATTCATGCCCGACGGATTTTACTACAGGATGCAGGAATCACCCCTGGTGGTGCTCATGATGGATGTAAAGACAAGGTTGCCACGCCTTCTGGAAGAATATTCCGTTCATTCACGCAATGAGCTCCTTGCCTCTGTAACAAGGATCAGCAGGAGGCTGGGCGGTGATGGTACAAGAGAATCGGTCGGGAGTATAAAATCGGGCAATTTTGAAAGGGCCATTACGATTACCCTCAACTACTATGACAAGGCATATATGTACGGGATAAAGAAGCGGCCCGAAAGAAATATAAGATACGTTGAAACCCTTGCTGATGATCCATCGGGGAACATGAAGCTTGTGCTGGAGGCAGCTGAATATTTCAGGGTGAAAGATCTTTAATCCCTTCCTGCATCAACCCATTTATAAACCTTGTCGGAACGCCTGAGCACGGACCCTGTTTTTACTGAACAGAATTCTCCCATTGCCGCCTTCGGGGAATCTTTAAGATCGACCCTGATCTCATCCGCATCAAGCTCCACAACGCCAGTGGTCGGGCCGATAACAAGAATATGATCGCCCCTCTCCAGGTCGCCGTTCTCGAGCTTGATTTCAGCTACCCCGAGCCTGGTAAAGTAATTCGTGATCTTCCCTATGTAGATTTTTTTCTTAGTGGCGCTCGATCCGTATCTCCCTGTCCATTCCCCCATTTCCCGCCCCAGATAATATCCATCCCAGAAACCCCTGTTGAAGACGGTAGAAAGCCTTTCGGTCCACTCCTCTATCCTTCCCGGAGTATAGGATCCATCTGCCAGGGCAGAAACAGCCTCGCTGTAACACGAGGTCACTATCCTTACGTATTCGGCCGAACGCGCCCTTCCTTCAATTTTCAGGACCCTTACACCGGCCCCGGTTATTTTGTCGAGAAACCCGATGGTACACAGATCCCTGGGCGACATGATATACTCATTGTCAATTCCCAGCTCGTAGCCTGTTTCACGGTCGGTGACCACGTACTTCCTTCTGCATATCTGGTAACACTCACCCCTGTTAGCCGATTTGCCATACTCGTGAAGGCTCAGGTAGCATTTACCGGAAATAGCCATGCAGAGGGCCCCGTGAGCGAAAAGCTCTAGCCTCATCAGGTCGCCGCGGGGACCCCTGATATCCTGCTTTTCTATCTCCGAAGCAATATACTTCACCTGATCGAGCCTAAGCTCCCGTGCCAGCACTGCCACGTCGGCCCACTGTGAATAGAATTTGACCGATTCAAGATTTGAGATGTTCAGCTGGGTCGAAAGATGTACCTCAACCCCGCGCGACCTTGAATAGCTTATCACCGACTGGTCGGATGCAATAATTGCCGTTACGCCGCTTTCAGCGGCCGCGTCGACGATGTTCTTCATCTGCCCGATCTCGTCATCATAAACAACCACATTGACCGTGAGGTAGCTCTTGAGACCGTTATCACGGCAAATGGAGGTAATCTTTGCAAGTTCGCCTGTTGTAAAATTCCCGGTCGATCCGGCCCTCATGTTCAGCTGTCCGATACCAAAATACACTGAGTCGGCCCCGCCCTGAACGGCAGCCATCAGCGATTCAAACGAACCTGCCGGGGCCATTATTTCGATATCTTTCCTGGTCATCGTATAAAATGTGCGCAAATATAAGGATTACCTTGCTAATTTCTTCAAAACGATCCTGATACAGGTCCCTCTTCCCGGTTCCGAATACCTGACGAAAATCCTGCCGTTATGGTATTCCTCAATGATCCTTTTGGCCAATGAAAGCCCCAGGCCCCATCCGCGTTCCTTTGTTGTGAAACCGGGCCTGAAAATCTTTTTAAATGATGATTTAGGCATTCCCTTTCCAGTATCGGACACGTCGATAACAGCATGGTCGGCAGCTTCAATGATCTTCAGGGTGATCATCCCCGTTCCCTCGGTCGCATCAATGGCATTCTTGCAGATGTTTTCGATTACCCAGCTGAACAGGGCCGCATTTACAGGCACAATTATTGAATGGTCAACCGGATCGAGGGTGAATGTCATCTTCGATGAACTCCTCGATCTTAAATATTCAATCGTCTGCTGGATTATTGCAATGATGTCTTCACCGGCAATATCGGGCCTTGCCCCGATCTTTGAAAATCTCTCCGTCACCTTCTCGAGCCTGGCGACATCACGGGCCATCTCAGCGGCAAGACCCACTTCGGGGTGCTTCATCTGAAGGATCTCCACCCAGCCCGCCAGCGATGAGGTTGGGGTGCCAAGCTGGTGGGCCGTCTCCTTCGACATCCCGACCCATACCTGGTTCTGCTCTGCTTTTCGTGAAGAGCTGAATGCCACATAGGAAACAAGGATAAACATGATTATAACGCTGAGCTGCACGTAAGGATAGTAAATCAGCTTGGTAAGTATCGTGCTGTCGCGGTAATAGATCCGGTTTATGTAACCATCGCCGAAATCGATAACGATAGGTTCTGTTTTCCCTTTCATCTTCTCCAGCCTTGTCCGGAGGTATTTCCTGTCGCCTGTCCTTGAATGATCAAAGTTAACGGCTGAAATGATGCTGTCATTTCCATCGGTGAGAATTACCGGGACAGTGGTGTTATCCTCTGTTATTGAATAGACGAAATCAAGGTTTTTGCCCTGTTCGGGTGAGCTGATTATCTGCCTTGTCGCCCTTGCCCACAGTTCCACCTTCTTCCTCTCCTCAGCCTTCAGCTTTTTGACAAGGCTGTTGGTATATAGAAGGGAGGTAAAGCCGATCGCGGCAGCCAGCGCCAGAAGAATCATCTTCCAGAGAGTCTTATGCGTGTAGAAATTCATCTGTTCAGGAAGGGTCCTGGCTTAATTTCCTTTTAAAGATACGGTTAATCCTTTTATTGCTTCCGGTTTGAACCGTATCTTTCCTCGTTCCGGAGCTGTCGGTCTCGGGGAAGACAATTCTGAATTTCGGCCTTGATTCGTTCTCTTTTTTTGCTGATGAATCGCGCCTGAACCAGCCGTACTCCTGGTTCAGAATAGTTTTAAGGTTTTCCTTTTCCTTTTTCAGGTTCTGCTTTACATTGTTCCCGGCAGCCTTAAGATCGTAGGCAACTTTCAGCTTATCGTCCACCCCGGTGATTTTAAGAAAGATAGAGGTCCTCCCAAGCCCATCATCCTCCACGGCTCCAAACTCATCGCGACTGTTTTTGCCTTTCCTGGCTTTCTTGCTGAGAATCAGCGAAAGGCAGGTCCTTACATGATATTCATAGCTGTCGTCAAACCGGTGCTTGCCGCTGACTGTAAAATCGGCAGCCGAAGATTTGATGTCCATCTGGGGAATAGCCACATATTTATCGCGGATGAATATTTCATTCTCGAGCCTGGAGAAAGTGATGTTTTGCAGTTCGGAAAGCTCGATATAGTCCGATAATGCCCTGACGGGTTCAAAATTGATCAGGGCGCCGTTCAGCAGAACATATTTTCCTTCGGCCGTAACACCTTCTGCCACCGGGTTCAGCATCGAGTCGAGGGGCATCAGGATATTCAGATTTCCCGTGAGCGACCCTGCCAGGTTATCCGAAACTATGAAAGTCTGCCCGAAATTTTTAAAGGATCTGAAAGTCTTGTTGATGTCGATGTTTTCAAATGTAAAGCTGCCATGCGTGATGTAACCCTGTTTATTATCCCTGGTCAGAAAGCAATCACCACCAGCCGTGCCATCGAGGGCATTGACAGATAATGACCTGAGATCGATTCTCCGCGGGGTGTAGAACAACCTGCCGGAGATATTTCCCGCATCGAAAAGGTTCCACTCTAAACGGTTGATCCTGAACGAGATATTTGCTTCGAGGTTTTCAGGCAGCTTAAACATGTTCCCTTTTCCCGGGGCTGATGATGAGTCGGGAAGGAAGAGTGGCGGACTGAGATAGTCGGCGGTGACATCGGCAGATGCCCTTACGATAACATTTTCCCCCGAAAGCCGGGCGGGTAACCCGGTCAGCTCACCATTCACCCTTAAACGCTGACCCAGCCAGGTGAATGAAAGATCATCGGCCCACAAGTTTCGTGCAACCATGATGTCGCCATCAACATCTTCAAGGGAATAATTTTTCTCCCTGCACTTCAGCGAAAATGATCTGAATCTGATATCTGCCTGGGGGTTCATGGCGAGAAAGTCGGAAAGCTGGTATTTATCTTTTTTCCCTAAGGTCCCTTCGACAGACATGTTCAGCCTGGCTGAACCTTCTGCCCGGGTGACCTGCGGTATTTTCAGGAAGCTGATCAGCTCGGCAGGTATTATATCTCCCGAAAAAACCGCCCTGACCGAGGGCCTGGTAAAATCAGATATGATGACATTACCCGACCACCCGGCTGAGCCGATCTTAAAGCTGTAATTTTTAATATCGAGGGAAAAGGTCTCCGGCCTCCTCAGGCTGCCGTTAGAGAAGCTGCCGGAAATGCTGAGGTCGCGGATACTGATATCGGATTTCCTGTAGAGTATGCTGCCATCATCGAGCGAGAAGGAAAGATCGATGGATGGGCTTTCTTTCCTGCTCGCCTGTCCGCCAATCCTGCATTCGGTTTTGAAGATGCCTTCAGGTGAATACTCCGATACCGCACCTGCGATACCGGCAGGAAGGTATTTTTTCACTTTTTCAAGATGAATGTTCTGACCTGTAATGGACAGGTCCAGGATGCCCCGGGAGCTTATTTTTCCAGACAGTCCGAACCTGAAGTCCTCAAGCTTCAGGATGCTCTTTCTGAATACTGTTCCGCTGTCGGACCGGTGGAGGTTAAGATCGAGGCTCCCCGATGCATTTGCCCTTACCGGAACGGAGAACAGGCCGATGTCGCCTATTCTGAATGCCGTGTTGCACTGTAGATCAATTTCTTTTCCCGAAAGCCTGCTTTTGAATTTACCGTTTATTACAGCACCTGAAATATCCAGGCTGGTTGCCTTGTTTATATATCTTATCCTGAGGCCCGAAACAACTATTTTATCAAGGTTTACAGAAGTGGTATCGGCCGATTGTCTTTCATTGCTTTTTGAGGCAGTTACTTCATAGTTTACCCTTCCCGAACTGTCGGAAAACAGGTTAAGTCTTCCCCCGGATACAGTGATGCTCTGGATATTATAGGTGCCATTCAGGATGTTGCCCATACCGAATTCAAGGGATACTGATTTTGCAGTCAGGAGGGTATCGGTATTAATTCCGGTGAACTGTTTTTTGTCGAACCCACCGGAGGAAAGAACTACCAGGTCGTGAAGTTCGACTGAAGCCCTTGGAAACTTCCTGAGCAGCGATAACCTGTAACCGCCAATTTCCACCCTGGTTGCAATTTCTTTGTTAAGCGAGGACAGAAGTATGCCTGCCACCCTGTCGCTCATGATAAATGAGAGTGTCAGCAGGGCCAGAATTATGGCTCCCGTGGTGACGATTGTCCATTTCAGTATGTTTATAAGAAGCTTCATACCGCTGAAGGTGCATTACTGCCCGACGGTTATAAACGGCACCAAATTTAGCTTATTTGATCGAAGCATGATTCTTTGCAGTGTTGTAAAGAGAGTTTATCCCCCGGTCATACAATCTGCCCTATTGAGGAAAGATTGTGATTCGACGGAATATTTTTAACCGAGATAAGCCTGAAGCTGTTTGTAACAGTATTGAAGAACAGAACTTTCCCGCTGAGAACGGTTCCGGCCCCGGTAATTATCTTGATGACCTCGTTAGCCATGCAGGTACCGGTAATACCCGGAAGAACGCCCATCAGGCCGACTTCCGACGGAAGAGGGTTTGTATATTTTTTCCCCGGTGAAAAGGGGTTGAAGCACCTGTAAGTGGGGCCATTTTCGTAATTGAACACCGCAACCTGCCCCTCGTACTTGTAAATTGCTCCGTACACCATCGGCTTGCCAAGTATTACACATGAGTCGTTTATTACATACCTCGTTTCGATATTATCGGTAGCATCAACAACCAGGTCGTAGTCCCTGGTTATCCTGAGGGCATTTGAACTGTCCAGCCTCAGGTTGAGGATCTCAAGGCTTACCAGGGAATTAAGGTATTCGAGCCTTTCCCTCACGATCACGGATTTGAGCTTGCCGACATCATTTGTCCCGTACAGGACCTGTCTCTGCAGGTTCGATTCATCCACCTTGTCAAATTCAATTATCCCGAGCCTGCCGGTTCCTGCGGCCGTAAGATACTGGAGGACCGGACAGCCCAGGCCACCGGCACCAACCACCAGCACCGAGGCTTTTTTGAGTTTTGACTGGCCTTCGGTACCAATCCCGGGAAGCATTATCTGCTTCCCGTACCTTCGTATTTCACGCTGTGAAAGAGGTGTGGTTTCCATCGGCCGGGTGTATATGGCAAAGATATATTCAAAATAAGAAATTGGTGTTGATAATAAATAAAAAGGTGCCTTGCGGCACCTCGTCATGTAACGGTCACAGGGGAATGAAAATTAACCGTTGAATGTAAATGACAATCCTATTTCAAAAGGATTCAGGTCGTGACCCCCGGGGCCCTTCCCTTTTTTGAAGAGCGGTGTGACGTAATAGGTGGAAATGATCTGGAGGCTTCCATAGCCTATCCTCACCGTCGGACCCCACCTCAGGAGGTTCATGCTGAAATCATCGGTTGCCTTTAACTTGTCGTTACCTGTTGTGATCATCTTGGTCGAGGACCAGAGCTTTACACCGCCAATCACTCCTGCACCTACAATTATCCTGCTTCCTGAGGTCCTGATCTGTCCTTCCAGGATGAGTGGAACGGTAAGGTACATGGTGCGGAACTTCGATTTTTTAAGAGACTGGGAAGGAACGGAATCCCTGATTACCCCGTTGGTGCCGGCCACGATTGTATTCTGCCCGCTGAACCTGTAGAAATCCCAGTTCAGCCCGAGTCCGGTTACCAGCCCGAAATGCCTCGACAGGCCAATGCTTTGCTGGGCGAAATTGATGTTGAGGAACTCCGACTTGGAAGAGAAAAGGTCCATGTAATAAATATCATCGGGAATCACAAAGCTGTAATTGTTCGTAAGATAATTTGCAAAACCCCATTCGACCCCGGCCCAATGGCCCCTGAAATGGCTTGCCCTGTGGTGATGCCTCGAACTTCTGTCGTTATCGTTGTCATCCCAGTCATCGTTTATGGTCTCGAACCTTACTTTCTGGCCGCCTTCGAGCGACTCAAGGATGCTCATTGCATGGTTGCCGATCCTTATCCTGAAGTTGTCGGGTTTGTCCTCTACTGAAAGAAAATCCCTGCCCACCGAAAATTTTGTTTCATCATCACTTTTCAGTAATGTATCCGATTTTTCTTTTTCCTTCTTTTCCACCGAGATCGCCTCCTGGCTGTATGCCTGGAGAAGGATGGTTATAAAAAGAATAGTGATTCCAATCTTTTTCATATGGCTTTATTTTACTGTTGTTTTTACTGTAGTGTGACGGGGAGAGGGAATAAAAAGTTACTCGGAGGCACTGCTTTTTTTTACTGGGGTGCTGAATTTCAGCAACCCCGATTTAAACTGTACCGATTGTGTCTCCCCCTTGCCTGCTGTGTTCTTTTTCAGCGACATATCCCATCCGAACGCCTTGTTTAGCAGGGTTACTCCTGCATCGGCAATCTCAAAGGCATCGATCGTCATTTTGGACTTATCGGGCGATTTCAGGATCTTCTCCCTGAAGAACCTGATGAATGCCCTTCCCGGCCCCCTGTCCTCTTCAGGATCGTAATCATTAATGACCGCTGGAAGATTCATTGAGGCCAGCTGAATATCAGGAATCTGAGCCTCATAGGTGAACTGGCGGAAAGAAACTGCAGAGATTTCGATCCTCGCGCACCCGGGCCCGGAGGTATCTACATTTATCACCGGAGGTAAAGCCGACACTGACCCGGTAACGGCTTTCCGGACTTTTACCGCTACTTTAACCTCATCTTTGGGCTTCACGATGGATGGAGCTGTAACCCGGGGCCGTATGTTTTCTACGGTTAGTGCATTATTGCCCTGATTAGTGGCCATTGAGAGTTCACCGCGGTGCCGTTCTGCCGTTCCGGAGGTGTTGACCGATAAAAGGATCAGGGTTACCGCCGCAGCTGCTGACAGCAAAGCGATGGAGTATCTCACGATTTTTCCGCCGGTTGTCAGTTTCTTAAGCCTGCTCTTTCCTCTGAAGGTTATGGCGGGAGCTTTCAGTTTGATCTTTGCAATTTCCTCATATATCTTTCTTCTTCCGGGATCCGGTGAAATGATTTCCAGTAATTCACCCCGGCCCGCGTCATCAAGATCGTTTTCGGCATCCGCGATGCACAGTATTTCAAACTGGCCGGCAGGTATGTTTGATGTATTTTTTTTAAGAAGGTCCTTCCCCCTGAATTCAGCCATGTTGCCCGGGTGAGGGAGGGACCTTATATCCTCGAGCTCCTCTTTCAGGTCAGGATTCTTTTCAAGGAATGCAAAAAGAGCGGCCTCCCGTGTACTGTCGAGGGTACCATCGAGATAGTCGATGAGCCAGACCTGGTAATCATTCCTGTCGGGTGCCTCTTTCATATTATCGTCTCGATCTTCCCAATATAGCTCCTTAAGGCGCTTCTTGCCCTGTAAATGTTTATTTTTACCTGGGCTTCATTCTGTCCGGTTATTTCCCCGATCTCATGGTAGGAGTAGCCTTCATAGTCGCGAAGAAGCACTACCGACCTCTGGTTCTCGGGGAGTCTGCCGAGCGCTTCGTGGAGTATCTCGTTCAGGTCGCTGTAATGTTCATTGTGCATTCCCTCCTCAAGATTCTCTGTTTCGACCGGGATAATTCTTTTTTCGTGCCTTATAATATCTATCATGTTATTATACGAGGTTGAAAAAAGCCAGGATTTCACAACTTTAAATTCGATTTCCGCAACACGCATCCACAGCCTTTCAAAGGCATCCTGCACAATGTCGTGAGCGCGGTCATCATCCCTGATGCTTCCGCGAATAAACCTGAAGACCGGGTCGGCAAACTGATCCACGGCATTGTTGTACTCCTTTACTGTCATGATCCGGATTTCGTGGGTAAGACGATTTAGGGTATTTCAAAGTTACATAAGAGACGAAAAAAAAACAGGGTTGTTGCATCCAACGACCCTGCTGTTTATAAGTGAAGGGGATGTTTTCTCCCTATTTCTTAGGCTGGTAGACCCGTATCCAGTCGATCTCCATCGCGGTCTGCCCGTTAATCGGTTTATTAAGGCCTCCGGCGAAATTGATATACATGGCTTCCTGGGGGACGTTTTCGGTTTGCCTGAAGGCTTCAACACCATTGACTTTCCATACAAGGCTGGCGGAGGTCCATTCGAGGGTGAAGATGTAGCTGTCGCCGGCATATTTGCCTCCCACGGTCGATTTTACAACCTTGTTTGCACCCGGGAAGATGTCGAACCAGACCTTGCCGCCGGTGGTTCTGCAGATATCGATATGCGGTGTCATATTTTCACCAAGGAGCCAGAAGGCTGATTTGGCAGAAGGATCCCCAAGCTTGATTTTAGCAATGAATGTCCCGAATTTCTGCCTGAAGCTTTTGCCTGTATTCACGAGCCCGGAAGTATAGCCGAATTCCTTAGTGGTGAAACCATTAACCGGCGACCATGCTTTCCCGTTCATCTTCTGCGGCTTTGTAATGATCTTCAGGAAGCTGTTCCTTACCTCGAAGTTTTCCTTTTCGGTATAGAAGTGAAGATCCGTATCGATCGAATAACGATCCTTCAGAAGTTTTTCTCCCCAGAAATAATTCGTGATCCATTTCTGTGAATCGAGCTTATCGGAATCAAACTCATCGCTGAAGATCAGCTCCCTGTGCCTGAGAACATCGAATTTTTTTGAGTCCTTTACCTTGAAGTACCAGATTATATCGGCCTCATTTTTAAGCTTGCCGTATTCCTCGTGCTCCTTGTATTCTTCATGCTTTTCGAATCTCTTTGCATCGAGAAGGTAAGCCTTCCTGTCGGCAAATTCCTTCGAAGAGGTAAACTCCTTTAGTTCATTATACCTTGCCAGCTTCTGGGAGCCGTCGACATTTTTAAAATTGGCAAGTTCCTTGGATGCCTTGAACCTGTAGAAGTCCCTGATTTCCTGTGAACCGTTGAGCTGCCTGAATTCGGCAAGCTTTTTAGCTTCGGGGGATGAGTCAAACTCTTTGTCCTTCATCTTAGCCTTGAATTCGGCACCTGAAACAAGCTCTTTCAGAGATTCATACTTTAATATCTTTTCAGAGCCGTCGAGTTCCTGGAACTTCCTGAGAGTGCTGCCGCCAACGGTACTGAAATAGAGCAGGAGATCTTTTGCCTTCTTCAGAGAATTGAATTCCTTCTCTTTCAGAAACTCTTCAGATCCTTTATACCTGAGGCTTTCAATTTCTTTCTTCTTTTGAACATAAGCGGCTGAATTAACCAGCTCGTGGAGTTCATTATATCTGGCCAGCTGTTTTGATTCTGCAAAAGACTGAAGTTTTTCAAATTCGGCGATCAGCGCCTTTTCTTCCTCTTCAATCTTTGCAGTTGACGGGATCATTCCCAGTAAGAACTTGATACTTGCCATTGCAGGATTGTTTTTTGATATAACCTGTTAAAGATAGAAAATCTTTTAAGAAATCTAATCAGGGGGCCTAAATATTTCCACTACGGCGCTTCTTTGAAAAGCTATATTCACAAAAGAACCTGTTGGTTTTAAGCTTATATCTTATACTGATTTGGATTTTGAAGAGTTATTGCTTATATTTGACCAAACGGTCAGTCAAAAATGTCACCTCGTACTGCAATACAGTTTCAAAAGATCAGGGAAAATAAACGGATGGCGATCATGGATTCTGCCCTGTCGTGTTTTGCCAGTGAAGGTTACAAATCCACAACAATAAGCCAGGTGGCACATCGAGCTGGAATTTCCAAAGGGTTAATATATAGTTACTTTCAGGGAAAGGAAACACTCCTGCTTGAAGTATTGCTGAGGAGTGCCACAGAGCTTCATTCAAGGCTCAGACCTCGGGATCAGGAACTTGCAGCACAACAGGATTTCGAAAGCTACGTGAGGGATCTGACATCCCTTTTTGTTGAAAAAAGATCTTCCTGGAGACTCTTTTTCAGGATGATTATGCAACAGGATATCCGTGAACAGTTCGACCGGATGAGAAATATGTTAAAGGGAACTGATGTTTCGGACAAGATACCGGATGATGATGAGTTTATACCTGGAATTACAAGAAGGCTGGAAAGCCATTTCAGTAGCCGTGAACGGGAAAGAGGTCTGGAGGCTGCAACTGAATTAAGTCTTTTCAAGATGACCATGAAAGGTTTTGCAGTAACTTATCTCTTTTCTGAAAAACCTGTCGACAGGCTTTTTAAAAGGGAAGTTGAAAGGATAATTGCCATCTTCAAATGATATAATTCTTAATATGAGAACGCTTTTAGTATCTCTCTTCATTGCATCCCTTGCCTCTTCTGCAAGCCTGTTTTCACAGGATCTTTCCGCAAGGGAGATTGTAACGCGAGCTGATAATAAATTCAACGGCGAAAAATCGAGCATAATGGTAATGTCAATGACCATTATCAGGCCTGCATGGGAGAGAACGGTTGAATTCAAAGCTTGGTCACTGGGGCATGATTACTCCCTTACGCTTATTAGTTCACCTGCCCGGGATGCAGGTCAGACCTTCCTTAAAAGAAAGAGCGAAATGTGGAGCTGGAATCCTGTGATCTCACGACTTATTAAACTGCCCCCGTCTATGATGACACAGGGCTGGATGGGCTCTGATTATACCAACGATGATATCCTGAAAGAATCATCAGTGGTCGATGACTATGTTCACGTGATTGAGGGAGAAGAAAACATAAACGGCAGGCCCTGCTACAGGATTAAGATGACAGCAAGGGAGAATGCTTCCGTTGTCTGGGGTCATCAGCTGAGATGGATCGATAAAAATGAATTCCTGGTACTGAAAGCTGAATTTTTTGACGAGGACGGGAATCTTGTCAGGACTGAAACAGGTTCTGACATAAAAATGATGGATGGAAGGAACATACAGTCAAAAATGGAAATAATACCGGCAGATCAGCCTGGTTCCAGGACAGTTGTCATTATCCGCGATATTAAGTTCAATGCCCCGCTTGAAGAAGCATTCTTTTCTCAGCAAAACATGAAGAATATCAGGTAAAGATATTTGGTGTATAAAGCATAAGATATAGAATATGAGTATCTTAAAAATGGCATGGAGAAACCTCTGGAGAAGCAGGAGGCGTACTTTAATTACTGTTGCGTCGGTTTTTTTTGCCGTCTTTTTTGCCCTGCTTATGAGATCGCTTCAGCTTGGAGCATATGATCACATGTTCAGGAATGCTATTGAATCTTATACAGGTTATATTCAGATACAGAATGAGGATTTTTGGGACGATAAAATTGTTGACAACACTTTTGCATTTACTGGTGACCTCGAAAAACGTGTCTCTGCCTGCAACAATATCCTGGCAACGGTCCCGCGATTCGAGTCATTTGCTCTCGCCAGCTCGGGTAATCTTACCAAGGGAGTTCTTGTAATGGGAATAGATCCTGAAAAAGAAAAATACCTTTCAAATGTGAAGAACCGTCTGGTCAGATTCAGACTCAGCGACAGTGCAATAGCAGTACTCTCACGTTCAGGCATGCCTGTTGATCTGAAAAAAAGGCTTGTGCTTCTAAGGGGAAACTCTTATAGCAGCCCCGCATCGCTTTTATCGGATCTTGGAGTTTCGGACAATGATTCTTCAGTGATCCTCCCCTTTTTCAGGAAGTATGCTTCATTTTCCAACGCCTACATCAGCAATGGTGAAAAAGGAGTGCTTGCAGGTGACAGGCTCGCTAAATTCCTTGGCATAGGAAGAGGCGACACAATTGTGCTTCTGGGACAGGGCTACCATGGAACAACGGCTTCGGGCAAGTACGTTGTAAAAGGAATTGTCAAGCTCCCATCACCTGATCTCGACAACAAAATTCTTTACCTGCCATATGATGTATGCCAGGATCTCTTTAACGCTCCGGGAATGTTAACCTCACTTGCTGTCAGCGTCAGGAAAAATGACGATGATGACATTAGACGGCTTATGAATGATCTCAGTTCGGAAATTGCTCCTCCGCTTAAGGTTATGGGGTGGCGTGAGATGAACAAGCTTATGATAAACCAGATGGATGCTGACAATAAGAGTGGAGGAGTGATGGTCTTAATATTATACCTTGTCATTGCTTTCGGCATATTTGGTACTGTACTAATGATGACTTCAGAAAGAAAAAGGGAGTTTGGGATACTCGTTGCCATTGGTATGCGGAAGACCAGGCTGGCTGCTATTTTTGTTACAGAAATGTGTTACATAGGCTTGCTTGGTATAATTGCCGGAATAATTTCTGCACTTCCGGTAATTTACTACGGGCATGCCCATCCGCTAAGGTTCCACGGTCAGATGGCAAAGATGTATGAAGATTACGGGCTGGAAGCTGTAATGCCTTTTCTCCTTCCCGGAGGCTATTTGATCTGGCAATCGGTTGTGGTAGCAGTGATTGTGTTTATCGCACTTATATATCCGCTTAGAAAAATCAGCCGAATGGTTGTTGTTAATGCTCTTAAATCGTGATATATGATCTGGAAAACTGCTTGGAAAAATATATGGCGTAATCCGGTAAGGAGCATCATAGTCATAGCCTCTGTGACGATTGGCATTTTTGCCGGCGTTTTCTCGGTGGCCTTCATGAACGGTATGATCGCCCAGCGCTTTGATTCCGCAATTGACGAGGAGATATCTCACATCCAGGTAACAGGCAGGGATTTTTCACTTAATAATGATCCGGGTATTATAATTCGTGACGCTGATCACCTGATTGATTCAGTAAGCTCCATCCACGGGATTGAGAGCTATGCTGAAAGGATACTGGTAAACGGGATGGCCCAGACAGCCTCGAGGAGTGAAGGTGTCGAAATTGCAGGCATTGATCCGGAGAGGGAAAGAAAGGTCTTTGACCTGTATAAGAAGATTATCCCGGGAACAGGAAGCTTTTTTGAAAAACAATCGAAATATGATCTTGCCCTTATAGGGCAGGATCTTGCAAAGGACCTGAATATCATCAGGTATTCAATCGACAGCGTATCACTTGCAAAACTTGCATCAAAGGGGATCCCTGCGCGCGTCACCACCCTGCTTAAAGCGCTTGAAGGCAGAAGGTTTTCGGGAGAGAAGAAATTTGAAAAAACACTAACCGGGCTGCTGGACAAGAAAGATGCTGAGGAATTTGGATCCGCAATCAAGGAAGCTGCATGGTCGTTCCGTGAAAACTCGAAGGTTACACTTACTTTCCTCGACAGGAACAGTAACCAGGTCTCCGCAGCTTTCCGGGTTGCCGGAATCTATGATATTAAGAACTCCTCCTTCGAGCAGACAATGGTTTTTGTGAGAGATGAGTCCCTGCGCCGTCTTGCAGGGTTCGACAGCGGCTCTTTCCATCAGCTGATCATAAGAATTTCTGATATTGGATATACTGAAGATATAACAGGGAAGATAAGGTCGGCTTTTCCGGGTTACGAGGTAAGGAACTGGAAAGAGCTCCAGCCAGATCTTGCTATGATGACCGATTATGTTCACCAGATTTACGGCATATTCATGTCAATAATACTCGCTGCGCTTGCCTTCGGAATAATAAATACAATGCTTATGGCGGTGCTGGAAAGAACAAGGGAGCTTGGTATGCTTGCTGCAATCGGGATGAACCGTAAACGTATCTTCACAATGATCATGCTCGAGTCGGTCTTCCTCTCAATTACCGGAGGTCTTACAGGAATGATGGCTGGATGGTTATCGGTCCTTGTTACCTCAAGCCATGGCATAAATTTCTCACAATACTCTGAAGGGATGGAAGCTATCGGTTATTCTGCACATGTATACCCGGTGATCTCAGCAGGTTTTTTCCTTCTGGTCACAATTCTTATAATATTCACAGGCATAATATCTTCGGTTTACCCGGCATTCAAGGCATTGAAACTTGATCCGGCAGAGGCTATCCGTACAGAATAAAAAAAAAGTTAAAATGAAAGTGCTGGAAATAGTAAATGTGGGCAAAGTTTACGACGGGTCTGAAGTGCACGTACATGCTGTCGATAATGTGACACTCACCTTCGAGGAAGCCGAATTTGCAGCAATAGTCGGTCCTTCCGGTTCAGGTAAGACGACTTTGCTCAATCTGATAGGAGGGCTGGATAGCCCATCTTCAGGAAGTATAATTATAAACGGAACAGATCTTGCAACTTTAAAACCGTCGCGGCTGATCGATTTCCGACTGAGAAATATCGGATTTGTCTTCCAGGCTTATAATCTAATTCCCGTTCTTACAGCAAGGGAAAACGTTAAGTTTATTATGGATCTGCAGGGAAAACCAGGGAAGGAGATTGAAGAACGGACTGATGAACTGCTGAAGGCAGTCGGACTGCTCGACCGGGCCGAAAGCCGTCCTTCGAAACTATCCGGCGGACAGCAACAGAGGGTAGCTGTAGCCAGGGCGCTGGCTTCGCGGCCAAGGCTCGTTCTGGCAGACGAACCTACCGCTAACCTCGATTCAAAATCTGCTGCCACACTTCTTGGCATAATGGAAGAACTGAACAGGCTGTCGGGGATTACCTTTATTTTTTCCACTCACGATCCGCGTGTTGTAAGGATGGCCAGGAGAGTAATAACACTCGAAGACGGAAAGGTGATTTCTGATGAAAAAACAAAATAAACCTGATGCGGAAACTGCTGGTAATAATACTTCATCTCTCGCTCTTCCCATTGGTTGCTCTTACCGGACAGGAAAATAAAAAGGTTTTATCAGTAAACGGATATTTAAGCTCACTGCAATCAGTGATGTTCGATTCAATAAGAGGGAAGGTCCTTTACCAGAACTTGCTTCACAACAGGATTAATCTGAAAGCATTTGCAAATGAGCAGTTTTCTTTCGGACTTGAACTGAGAAACAGATTTTTTTCAGGGAACATGATCTCTGAAACACCTCGCTATGCTGAGATGACGGGCACCGACCAGGGTCTTTTTGATCTCTCCTTTAATCTCCTGGAAGGGAAATCCTATTTTCTGAATTCAACTATCGACAGGTACTGGGCCGACTTTCACAAGGGAAAAGTCGGCATCAGGCTGGGCCGCCAGAGAATAAACTGGGGCCAGTCTCTTGTCTGGAACCCCAACGATATTTTTAATGCTTATTCGGTGTTTGATGTCGATTATGAGGAACGACCTGGTTGTGATGCCCTGCGTGTCCAGGTTTTCCCCGATCCCTCATCCAGCTTAGAATTTGCAGTCAAGGGAGACGCTGCAGGAAAGCTGACAGCTGCATCTCTGTACCGCTTTAACAAATGGGGCTATGATATGCAGTTCATTGCAGGCTATTCTCACAGCCACGATTTTATTACAGGTGCAGGATGGTCAGGCGCCTTCGGCGCAACATCTTTCAGGGGAGAAATGACCTGGTTCGTACCTGCCGGCAGATATTATGGTGAGAGCGGAACAATCCTGCTTACGAGCGGGCTCGATAAAATTTTCGCCGACAACTCTGTTATTGAGGCACAGCTTATGTATTGCAACAACCCTGTTTCGCCGGCAGGATTTAATTCATTCTATAACGGCACCTTGTCGGCAAGAGACCTTGCCTTTTCACATTTTTCTGCATTTCTGTCGGGAAGCTGGGCAGCGACACCCCTGGTAAAATTATCCCTATCCGGTATGGCTCTTCCGGATATAAATGGATGGTTCACGGCCCCATCTCTGGATATTTCACTTTCAGAAAACTTCGATCTTTCTTTGATCTGGCAATATTTTGAAGGCAGGATGGGCGGATCAGGTGTGAGAAATAACATCGTATTCGTGAGGATAAAATACAGTTTCTGAAATTTTCCTACTTTTGCCGGGTCATTAAAACAGTTACAGATGGCCCTGGTACATGAATTTGAGAAAACCGGCAACTGGCTTTTTAAAAGAAGAAGCTGGCTCCCGGTGATCCTTGTTATTTCGGGTGTTGCGGTGATGTATTATGTGAACAGGCTCAGTATCCTCTTCGATCTGCGCAAAGAGATGATATTCCTGGCCGTGAGTTTGCTGGGTGAGCTGATCAGGGTGTTGACGGTCGGCTTTGCCCCCGGAAATACCTCGGGAAGAAATACTGCCAGCGGGCAGATTGCCGATGAGATAAACGAAACCGGGATCTATTCGATCGTTCGTCATCCGCTGTATGTAGGCAATTACCTGATGTGGCTCGGGCCATCGCTTTTCCTTAGGTCGGTTTGGTTCACGATTGTCTTCACGCTTGTTTACTGGTTGTACTACGAGAGGATAATGTTCGCAGAGGAGCAATTCCTGAGGAGAAAGTTCGGGGATATGTACGATACCTGGTCCGGAAAGGTCAGGGCAGTGCTGCCATCCTTTAAAAATTATGCTCCCCCCCGGTTGTCATTCTCATTGAGAACGGTACTCAGGAGGGAGTATAACAGTTTCGTAAATATTTTCCTGATCTTCTTCGCCCTCGATTTTGTAAGGAATTACATCGTTACCGGCAGGATACTAATCACACCGCTGTGGGGATGGCTGTTCGGCGGCGCAGTCGTGATATGGCTGGTGCTTCGTTCGATACACCGCTATACATCGTGGTTCACCGTCGAAGGCAGGTAAGCTTACCTGTTCCTGGCTCCCATGAAAATCATCAGGTAATAGAGCAGTGTTGCAAGTGATCCGAGTGCTGCAACCACGTACGTGTAAGCTGCCCATTTAAGGGCATCAGATGCCTTGTCGTGGTTCTCGTAAGTGGTAATCCCCGAATTTGAAAGCCATGCCAGCGCCCTTGCACTTGCATTGATTTCTACGGGCAGGGTGATAAAGCTGAAGAGGGTGGTAAACCCGAAGAGCACAATCCCGATAAACAATAATGCCGGGAATCTCTGAACAACAAGGATCCCTATCAGGAGTATCCACTGAACCCATTTTGATGCAAAACTGACTGCCGGCACCAGGCTTGATCTCAGCCCTAGCCATGCATATGCACTGGCATGCTGTACAGCGTGCCCTGTCTCGTGCGCAGCCACAGCTGCTGATGAAACGCTTCTCCCGTTATAAACTTCCGGGCTCAGGTTAATGATCTTGTTTGCAGGGTTATAATGATCGGTAAGCTCTCCCTGGATACTTTCTATTTTTACATCGTAGATGCCGTTGTCGCGGAGCATCTTTTCTGCCACCTCTTTTCCTGACATCCCGTTATCGAGTGGTATCTTGGAGTATTTGGCAAATTTCGACTTTAGTGTCAGGCTGATTATCCAGCTGAGTATCATGAATCCTATAAAGATCACCCATATATATAAACTGCCGCTTGTAAACATTCCGTGAGTGTACATTTCTTTTCCTCCTTTTAAATTTGATGCAAATATATTATCAAAATGCCTGCCATTTTACCCGGAGGTGTCAATTTTTGACATTTTGTCATTCACCGGATAAATAAACAGCTGCCGGCATTATCTTTGGCAGATGAATAGAATTTTCTCATTCTTTCTGGCGATACCGGTCCACTTCTACAGGCTTCTCATCGGACCATTGCTCCCGAAGGTATGCCGCCATGTCCCATCCTGCTCTGAGTATATGCTTGATGCCCTGAGGATCCACGGGCCGCTGACTGGGTTTCTCATGGGGACCGGCCGCATCCTGAGGTGTCGTCCCGGGGGCACTCACGGCTATGACCCGGTACCATTGTTCAGGTTCAGAAAATACAAACCGCTTTCACGTTTTCCGAGAAGCAACAGGCTGAAACGTTAAGAGGCGGAGAAGTGACCCCACGACCGGCACGACCGCAAGACTAAAAATTCAGCTCCTCCTTCAGCAGCCTGTACCCGGTACGGCTAACAGGTATCTTTTCTCCCCCGTTCAGGACAGCCACATAGTTGTCCTTGGTGTAAGGCTCCAGTTTCTTGATCTCGGCAACCTTCACGATATATGAACGGTGTATCCTCACGAAATCGTCTTTCGGGAGGTTATCCTCGTAATACTTCATCGTCTGCTGTTTCAGCGATTTGCCTTCAAGGTGGTAAATCATGACATAATCGTCCTCGGCCTGCACATACCTTATCTGTTCGACTGGTATAATGTTAATTGCATTGCCCTTACGTGTGACGACCCTGTTGAGAGGGACAGCAGATTCGGGCAGCTTCTCAATCAGCTGCCGGGCAGGCCTGACCTCCTCCCTGCCCCTGCCCAGCTTGTCGATCACCTTTTTCATCGCATTCCTGAGCCTCTCCTGCGGGAAAGGTTTCAACAGGTAATCGAGTGCGTTCATCTCGAAGGCCTTTAATGCAAACTGGTCGTAGGCGGTGGTGAAAATGACAGCCGGTTTTTCCGTCATTACCTCTATCATCTCGAACCCGGTGAGGCGGGGCATCTGTATATCGAGAAAAATAAGGTCGGGTTTTAACTCTGTGATGGTTTTCAGCCCCGAGAAACCGTCCGCGCATTCGGCGATTATCTCAACATCCGGAAAATCTTTCAGATAATGCTTGAGGATATCTCTTGCCGGAGATTCATCCTCAACAATAATAGTTCTAATCTTGTCCATATTGCCCTGAAAGTTAAACAAACATAAATGGATATTGCAGTTAAGGGTCAGATCGCTGCAATTTCAGGGCAATTTATAACAAATCGTGAAATTTTCAGGTATTAAAATCAGCAGGAATGAAAATTCTTACTGTAAATGAGTCCTCGCTCTTTTCTGTTTTGAGCAGGGCTTTGGTGCCATAAAGAAGCTCAAGGCGCCTGGTGACATTCGACAATCCCGTTCCGGTTCCCTTCGGAGGAGTTGCCTCGGGGTCGAACGTGTTGAATATGGAAATCTCGACAAATCCTTCCGAATACCGGACGGTTGTCCTGATGCTGACTTTCCTGGTGCTTTCGTAAACACCGTGCTTGATTGCATTTTCATATAGAGGCTGAAGAATCATTACCGGCAAAAGTGCATTCAGGCAGGCTGGATCAACCTGCTCGTCCACCGTGAGGCGGTCCCCGAACCTTACCATCTCGATGTCGAGATAAAGCCTTAGATTGTTCAGCTCGCTCTGCAGGGTGACCGGTTTTTCATCCTTTCTCGAAAGGGCATAGCGCATGAACTCTGAAAGCTTTATCACCATCGTTCTCGCCTTGTCGGGATCGGTAACCGTAAGGGAACTTACCGAGTTGAGGCTGTTGAAGAGGAAATGCGGGTTGATCTGAGATCTCAGCATTTTGAGCTCGGTCTCTTTAACAAGGCTCTCGAGCTTTGCTTCCTGGGCCTTCTTCTCTGCCAGCCTGAGCGTGCTCTCGATGAGATAATATGTAAGTATAACAAGTCCGTAGAGGAATCCTCCTGTGCCAACCCGGTAGGGGAAGGTCTTGTCCCAGTAATCGTCAAAGCCGGTGAAAGACGGCATTATCTGCGAAGCAAGGTATTTTGTTACCAGGACCCATACAACAACACATATTGCACCGATAATCAGCAGGTTGGAAATAAGCACCGTGATCCTTGCGACCGACCGGTTGAAATAGCTGAGCGGGTACCACAGGGCAAGAGCAAGACCTGAATAGAACAGGAAGGAGATTATTATGTCGGGGATGAGTATCCTGGTGAAGCTGCCATAGGCGAAGTAAAAAAGGAATGACTGGCCAAGACCCAGAAGGATCCAGACCAGCCACCAGGCAATCAGCCTGACCCTGTTCTGTAAGACAGGATGTTTCATTTTTCAGCGATCAGTAACTCTTAACCTCTCCGCCACCGAAAACGACGGCACCTTTTATGATCAGCTGCTTGGAAGAATCAACAACCCTGCCGGGGGTAAGCTTGCGCGAATCGCCGAAGCCGCCTAGAACAGGTGTTACTTCAATCTTAACCCACCAGTCTTCAGGAACAATTATTGTCGCGCCTCCGAAAACGCAGGCCACTTCGAGTACACTCACACCCGGGGCCAGTTTCGATTTTGTAAGATCGATCTCACCCCCGCCGAACACCGCCGAAATCTTACCGCCCCTGAAATTATCGGAAATTATCTGCCTTTCGCCCCCGCTGAATACATATACATAATCAATGAAATCATCACCCGCCTGCTGGCTCACCCCTACGGTGTTCCATCCATGGCGCTTTGAAACGATGAAGATCACGCCTATTATTATGAATATCGATGGCCAGAACATATTGTACATGTGGAATGTCTCGCTGAAAATGATGGGTATCAGGAAGAATGCCCCTACTGCCATCACGATTATACCCGATGTTTTGCTCCCCCCCGAACCGATTGTTATAACAAGGCCTATTGTCACCAGCAGCATCGGCCAGCTGAAGATAATCCGGTCGATGAAACCCGGTAGTATCTCTGTATTCCGCAGCACCAGGAAAAGACCTGCAAGCACCAGCACAACACCTAATATTCCCCTGTTGCTGTGCGTCATCCTGTATTCATGTTTCTGTCGTCTCCACTCATCTTTCTGACGGCGACGCTCTTCTTTGTAGTTATCGTAGGTTTCCATATCTGTAAAATTAAATTTTTTTACTTACTTGATCTCTTTCGGATGCCTTTTAACGAGAGATGACACAATAAATGCCACTCCCAGGACAATAATTACGCCCGGCCAGTACAACGTCCTTACATATTGGGGCACGTCGTAAGAATAAAACTGGTCAAGCAGGAACCAGAAGCCACCAGCTATCATGAGGACACCGCCGGTGAAATGAAGGTTTACCAGTAGCAGAACTCCTATAAAGATCAGTACTGTCTGCCACGTAAAGTATCTCGCAGGGCTTCCCAGGTGCAATACGTCAGTGGTAGCCGCGAGAAGCGCAAGGCCCAGTACTATGAAGAAGAGGCCTATGCTGATTTTTGGATGTGGTTCCCTGTGTGCCATATTCTGAATTATTAAACCTGTGACAAAAATATATTTGTAATGCATACCATTGTTACTGCTTTTCGGTGAACAGCGGTAAAATACCGGTAAATGGTCTTTTAAACCTGATCCGTGTTACTTTTTTGTTGATAATTTTTTTAATTGGCGAAGGATTTATATTTTTGCAGTCCAAAATTTAAAGAGATGTCCGGATTGTTTGTTATACCGTTAAGCGGTTTAAAGGAAGGACGGCACACCTTTGATTTTGAAATTGGGAATTCGTTCTTTGGACTGTTTGAAGGATCGGAGATAACTGAAGGTAAACTTGCAGCCGTTGTCGAACTCGACAAGCACTCTACACATCTTGATCTCAGGATTAATATACAGGGTGTTGTCAGCATCAGCTGCGACAGGTGCCTCGAAATCTTCTCCCAGCCTGTTGAATGCTCTAACAGGCTTCTGGTAAAGACCGGCGGAAAATGGGATGATGATGATCCGGAAATGCTGACCATGCCTGCCGACTCCTATGAGCTCGACATGGCACAGTATTTTTACGAGTATATCCACCTGGCCCTGCCTCTTCAGAGGGTGCATCCCCCGGATGAGCATGGGCAGAGCACTTGCAACCCTGAGATGATCAGGAAGCTTAATGAACATTCTTCTTCAGGTGAGACCGATCCGAGATGGGACGAACTGAAAAAACTGATGAATAATAATTAAATAGAACAAACATGGCACATCCTAAGCATAAACATTCCAAGACCAGAAGGGATAAGCGCCGTACTCATTACAAAGCAACAGCGCCTACCACAGCTTCATGTTCAAACTGCGGATCACCCGTTCAGTATCACAGGGTTTGTCCGGAATGCGGTTATTACAGAGGAAAACCTGCTGTTGAAAAGAAAGTCAGCGCGTAGTTTCTGAATTCTATAATCACTCTTCACGAGATGAGAATAGGACTTGATATTATGGGCGGCGATTTTGCTCCCGATGCTGTCATCGAAGGAGCCATTGATTCCCTGGCCCATTTATCAAAAGATGAAAAGCTGGTGCTTATCGGGAACGAACCCCTGATAGTCTCAAAGCTTACCGGTATGTCGGTCGATCCTGCCCGTTTTGAGATCGTTGGCACGAGCCAGGTGATCGAGATGGGCGATCACCCCGCAAAAGCTTTCTCACAGAAGAAAAACTCCAGCATAGCTGTCGGGTACGGCCTCCTGAAGAACGGTCTTATTGACGGGTTCTGCAGTGCAGGCAATACCGGCGCCATGCTTGTCGGTGCAAGCTACACCGTGAATGTTATCCCCGGGGTGATCCGCCCGGCCCTCGCGACTCTCATTCCTTCGGTGACCGGAAAATCTTCGGTGATTCTCGATGTCGGGCTGAACCCCGATACCAAATCGGATGTCCTGCTTCAGTATGCCATTCTCGGAAGGATATTCGCGCAGGACGTTCTCGAGATCACAAACCCCACTGTGGGCCTTCTCAATATCGGCGAGGAGGAAACCAAGGGTACCCCTGCAATCAAAAGTGCCTATGAGCTCATGAAGGAGAACCAGGGACTGAATTTCATTGGAAATATTGAAGGGAACCACCTTTACTCCGACCGGATGCCCGACGTGATAGTTTGCGATGGTTTTGTAGGAAACATAGTACTCAAGCAGACCGAAGCTTTTCATCATGTCACAAAAATGAAAAACCTTACCGATCCGTTCTTCGACCAGATCGACTTCGAAAACATAGGCGGGACACCTGTTATCGGCCTCAATGCCAATGTGGTGGTCGGCCATGGTATTTCGAAACGTAAAGCCATTATGAATATGGTTCTCCAGACCAGGGCAGTGGTACATGCCGACCTGGCCCAAAGGATCAAAGAAGCAATCTGACTATGGGAAAAATAAGGGCCGCGATCACAGGCATAAATTCATGGGTACCGGAATACAGGCTTACAAACCATGAACTCTCAACGCTGGTCGACACCTCCGACGAATGGATAATGCAGAGGGTGGGAATAAAGGAGAGAAGGATACTCAAAGGCGAGGGACTTGGCTCCTCCGACCTGGGCGATAAGGCAGTTATCGGGCTCCTTGAAAAAACAGGAACATCACCCGACGAAATTGATCTTGTTATCTGCACCACGGTAACCCCGGACATGGCTTTCCCGGCAACAGCCAACATTATAAGCGACAAGGCAGGGATTAAAAATGCATTCAGCTTCGACCTTAATGCTGCCTGTTCAGGTTTTCTTTTCGCACTTCAGACTGGAGCTGTCTTCGTGGAATCGGGAAGATACAGGAAAGTTATAGTGGTTGGTGCCGACAAGATGTCGGCTATTACCGACTACACCGACCGTACCACATGCCCGCTTTTCGGTGATGCCGCAGCTGCCGTACTTCTCGAACCCACCACCGGGGAATTTGGTGTGATGGATCACATCTTTCATACCGACGGATCGGGGAGAAAATACCTCCACATGAAAGCCGGAGGATCAGTCAGACCTGCATCACACGAAACAGTTGATGCACGTGAACATTTCATTTACCAGGAGGGCCAATCGGTCTTTAAATTTGCAGTCACAAACATGGCGGATGTGGCCGCTGCCATGATGGAGAAAAACAACCTTACAGCCAACGATGTTGCCTGGCTCGTGCCTCACCAGGCCAACCTGAGAATCATCGACGCAACAGGAAGAAGGATGGGCCTTTCACCCGAAAAGGTAATGATCAATATTGAAAAATACGGAAACACCACAACGGCAACAATCCCTCTCGTTCTCTCCGAGTTCGAACCCAGGCTGAAAAAGGGGGACAATATCATACTTGCCGCATTCGGAGGCGGTTTCACCTGGGGCTCGATATGGCTCAGATGGGCATACGACCCGAAGACCAGCTGATAATAAGCCTGTCTGCCTTTTTTAACTATCTTGCATTTTCTATGCAATAGTTTTTATATTTGTGTGTTAATTAAAAAGACAGTTTAACCCTCTAAGCCATGGCAAAGTACAACGAGACAGAAAATCCGACCATTAACCTGATAAGCAACGGTACAGATATTACCGGTGATATTAAATCAAACGGCGATATAAGGATTGACGGCACTCTTACCGGAAACCTTGTAACAAAGGGAAAAGTTGTGATAGGACCCACGGGAAGGATCAAGGGGGAAGTAGTTTGTAAAAATTCGGAAGTGTCGGGTGTGGTTGAAGGGAAAATCAGCGTTGGCCAGCTTCTTAACCTTAAAGCCTCATCAAAGATAACCGGCGACATTGCAACGGCACGCCTGGCAATTGAACCCGGTGCGAGGTTCACAGGAAACTGTAATATGAGCGATTCTGAAGATAATGGAGGATCAATCGGCCCCAAAGGACCTGAAAAGCCAGGAGAAAAAGCCGGAAAGTAACGGACTGAAAAATTTCGCCCATTACTCCGGCATCGGCATCCAGATGGGTGTGATAATCTTTATTACCGTATGGGGCGGTACAAAGCTCGACCATCTCCTGGTTCTCAAAACACCTGTTTTTACCATAATTCTATCGTTACTCGGCGTAGCTACCGCTATCTATACTGCAATCAAGGATTTTATCAGGTGATGAAGAGCAACCTCCGATACTTTGCACTTCTCCTCATCCTGATGCTCCTGCTGAATATCGGGGGCCTGTTTCTCCTGTCGGAGTTCAGCCCCGGATTCTCATATTCTGACCTCTTCTCAATTTCATTTACCTTCATGGTAATCTCTGCAGCTGTACTCCTGATTTTTTTCCGGGGAACAGCCAGGAGCGAAAAGGAACGGGCAATGCATTCTTTAGTCGCGGTTTCCTCAAAATTCCTCGCTGAACTGGTTCTTGCGCTAATAGTGTTCCGGGTCGCTAAAAAAACAGGGCTCACATATGTTTTATTATTTTTTGTGCTATATTTATCGTTCTCATTGTTTTCAGTAGGAGTGATCCTGAAAACATTGAAAAAGAAAACATTATAAAGAACCTGAAGGTTTGAAAAAGATAAAGTGGTATGGAATTTTCCTGCTGATCGCGCTTATCGCGTCGGTAAAACCCCTGACCGGGCAGGAGGAAAATTCCCCGGCAAAGAAAGAAGGCGGAACTGCTGCTTCAAAGGGGGAGGAATTTATTCCCGGTGATTTTATTATCGAGCATGTTTCCGATTCGCACGAATGGCATCTTTTCACAAAAAAGGACGGGGAACAGGTTGCAATTTACCTCCCCGTGATTCTTTACAGCAAGGAAAAAGGACTTTTGTTTTTTTCATCAAAAAAACTGGCCGAGGGGAAAATCTTTAAAGGCTTTAAGGTGATCGGAGAAGGCGACCTTAAAGGGAAAATTGCAACCGTTGCCGATGACGGTACGGTTAATGAAAAAAACCTTCCTCTCGATTTCTCAATAACAAAGGCAATTGTCGGTATGCTGGCCGCGGTAATAATAGGGCTGGTCGTTTTTATTTCAATGGCCCGGTCGTATAAAAAAACCGGCATCAGCGCGCCGAAAGGAATGCAGGGTCTCCTTGAACCTGTTATTCTTTTCGTCCGCGACGATATTGCTGCCGAAAACATAGGCAGGCACAAGTATGAAAAATACATGCCGTATCTTCTGACTGTATTCTTCTTCATTCTTATCAATAACCTGATGGGGCTCATCCCATTTCCACCACCTTTCGGCGCAAGCGTTACAGGCAATGTCAACGTGACATTTGTGCTCGCACTGTGCACATTCCTGATAGTTCAGTTCAGCGGGAACAGGGCTTACTGGAAACATGTATTCGCCACACCCGGTGTGCCTTTCTGGCTTCTGCCGATTATGATCATTGTTGAGATAATAGGATTATTCTCCAAACCCTTTGCACTGATGATCCGACTCTTTGCCAATATCACGGCAGGGCACATCATAGTTCTCAGTCTTGTATGCCTGATCTTTATTTTTAAATCGATCGCGGTGGCGCCGGTGTCGATGGTGTTCGTAATTTTCATGGACTGCATCGAACTGCTGGTGGCATTCCTGCAGGCATATATTTTCACCCTTCTGTCATCGCTCTTCATTGGGATGGCGATGCCTGAAGAACATCACTAGGCTTTTATGTTAAACCAAATACAAACAAAATGACAGGAGCAACATTTGCAGCAATAGGAGCAGGACTCGCAGTAATAGGCGCGGGCCTTGGTATCGGTCGCATCGGCGGCTCGGCAATGGAAGCCATTGCAAGACAGCCGGAGGCTACCAACAAGATCCAGCTTGCCATGATTATCGCAGCAGCTCTTATTGAAGGTGCCGCACTATTCGCCATAGTTGTGGCAATGATAACAAAGTAAGGAAACCGGGGTGTACGCAGCGGTTGGCTGCGACACCTCATTTTTAAAGAAAACAAAAAAAGCTTAATATGATTCTGGCAAACAGTCTGGCATCACCGGCAATCGGAACAGTCTTCTGGACGACTCTTATCTTCCTGATGTTCCTGTTCCTGCTTACAAAATTCGCCTGGAAGCCCATACTCACAGCGGTCAAGGCAAGGGAGGAGATTATTAAAACCTCTCTCGAGTCGGCCGAGAAGGCCCGCGAGGATATGAAACGTCTCCAGGCCGACAATGAGGCTATTCTTAAAAAGGCAAGGGAAGAGCGCGAAAACATCCTGAAAGATGCAAGGGACATACGCGACAAGATGATAAATGAAGCGAAAGGCAAGGCTGCCGAAGAGGGCGAAAAACTGATAGAAAAAGCCAGGGAATCGATAGAAAGGGAGAAGAACAAGGCTCTTTCGGAGATACACGAGCAGGTTGCCTACCTGTCGGTGGAGATAGCGTCGAAGCTCATCGGTGAAAAACTGAAGGAGACCGAGCAGCAGGGCAAGCTGATTGAAAATTATCTCAAGGATCTCGAACAGAATAAAAACTAGCAGGGTACCAAACGATGAATGACAGCAAAATATCGATCAGGTATTCAAGGGCCCTGTTCGAGTCGGCTACCGAAAAGAAACAGCTCGACAAGGTCTACGACGACATGGTCTTCATAGCCGGTCTTTGCAAAATCGATGAGGTCAGGGAAGTTCTTGAAAGCCCGATAATAGTGCCTTCTAAGAAAAAGAACATTCTTTTCAGCGTTCTGGAAAAAAACGTTCAGCCCCTTACACTTTCACTCGTCGATCTGCTTATAAAGAACGGAAGGGAGGATTACCTTCCTGCCGTGGCCAGGGTATTCAGGGATGAGACACTGAAGTTCAAAGGAGTAACGGAAGCCAGCCTTGTTACCGCGGTGCCTGTAAGCGATTCTGTCAGGAAACAGATCAGCACGATGATTGAGTCGGTCTTTAAGACAAAAGCCGAGCTGAAAGAGAGTACCGACACCGGTATTATCGGCGGATTTGTACTAAGGATAAATGATAACTATATCGACGCGAGCGTTAGGACAAAGCTTCGCCGCGTGCGTAAAGGCCTCTCCGTAAGGGCGGCAGGTAACGAATAATAAAAGCAAAGAATTTATATGGCAAGTATTAAACCAGCAGAAGTCTCAAAGATCCTCAAGCAGCAGCTTGAAGGTGTGCAGACCGGCGTGCAGCTGGAGGAGGTTGGAACAGTACTCCAGGTGGGCGATGGTATTGCGCGAATCTACGGACTTTCAAACGCACAGTCGAACGAGCTGATAGAATTTGAAAATGGAATTGAGGCTATAGTACTCAACCTTGAGGAGGATAACATCGGGGCGGTATTGTTGGGCCCGACGGAGGAGATCAAGGAGGGCGATATAGTAAAACGCACGGGCCGTATCGCTTCCATCATGGCAGGCGAAGGTCTGCTCGGAAGGGTAATCGGTCCGACAGGCCAGCCGGTCGACGGCAAGGGCCCGGTCACGGGACAGCTGTACGAAATGCCTTTCGAGAGGAAGGCCCCGGGGGTAATCTTCCGTCAGCCTGTTAAACAGCCGCTTCAGACCGGCATAAAGCCCATCGACGCGATGATCCCCATCGGCAGGGGCCAGAGGGAGCTGATTATCGGCGACCGCCAGACAGGCAAGACTGCAATTGCCATAGATACCATAATTAACCAGCGCGGAAATTTTGAAAAAGGCAAGCCGGTTTACTGCATTTATGTTGCGATCGGGCAGAAAGGATCGACAGTTGCTAACATTGCATCGATTCTCGAGGCACACGGCGCACTTCAGTACACTGTTATTGTCGTTGCCACCGCCTCCGACCCAGCAGCTTCACAGTTCTATGCACCGTTTGCAGGAGCCGCGATAGGCGAATTCTTCCGCGACACGGGCCGCGATGCTCTTATCATTTACGACGACCTCTCAAAACAGGCAGTATCTTACAGGGAAGTCTCACTGCTTCTCCGTCGCCCCCCGGGACGTGAAGCATATCCCGGCGACGTTTTCTATCTCCACTCAAGGCTTCTTGAAAGAGCCGCCAAGGTGATAGAATCGGATGAGGTGGCAAGGCAGATGAACGACCTTCCCGAATCAATCAGGCCCCTGGTAAAAGGAGGAGGGTCGCTGACAGCGCTTCCCATTATTGAAACACAGGCCGGTGACGTTTCAGCATATATTCCGACCAACGTAATTTCAATCACCGACGGCCAGATATTCCTCGAGTCAAACCTTTTCAATGCAGGCGTAAGACCCGCGATAAACGTAGGTATCTCGGTTTCGAGGGTAGGGGGTAATGCCCAAATCAAATCGATGAAGAAGATAGCCGGTACGCTGAAAGTTGACCAGGCACAGTACAGGGAGCTGGAGGCATTTGCCAAGTTCGGTTCCGACCTCGATGCAACCACCCTTTCTATCCTCGACAAGGGATCAAAGAACGTGGAGATCCTTAAGCAGGGACAGTATTCCCCGGTGCCGGTTGAGAAGCAGATTGCAATCATCTACTGCGGAACAAAGGGCCTGCTGAGGGATGTACCGCTTCACAGGGTTAAAGAATTTGAAAAAGACTTTATAGAGTATCTCGAGCTGAAACACAGGAATGTACTCGATTCACTGCGCGACGGCATTCTGAATGATGAAGTTACCGGGACCCTCGAAAAAGTTGCAGCAGAGATTACGCTTAAGTTCAAATAGAAGAAGAATTTAAATCTTGAATGGCGAACCTTAAATCAATAAGGACAAAGATCAGTTCTACCAAATCGACCAGGCAGATCACGTCGGCTATGAAAATGGTATCTGCGGCAAAGCTGAGAAAGGCCCAGGACCGCATTGTCAGGTTCAGACCGTATGCCGAGAAGCTGCATGAAATACTGGTAGGACTAACCAGCAGCCTTACAGATTCCGACGAGGAAAGCGTTTATGGAAGAATGTCTTCACCCGATAAGGTCCTGATCGTGATGATCACTTCAAACAGGGGACTTTGCGGCGGCTTCAATGCCAATGTTATCAGGGAGACAAAGAGACAGGTTAACGAGGTTTATTTCGACCAGTACGGCAAGGGAAACCTGTGGTTCATGCCGGTTGGCAAAAAAGGGTATGATTTCCTGAGAAGGCAAAAGGTCAATATACTTGAAGAACACAACAATATCTTCAACCACCTTACCTTTGAAAATGTCTCGGTTATCGCTATGAGGATAATGGAGGCATTCGTCGAGAAGAAATTCGACAAGGTCGTTATAATCTACAACCAGTTCAGGAACGCTGCCCTGCAGAAGCTCACCTGCGAGAATTACCTTCCTGTCGAACCGGTAACGGACCAGAAGGCTGTTGCCCAGAATGTCGACTATATATACGAACCGGGCAAGGAGGAGATTGTGAAAGATCTTATACCTAAGTCGCTCAAGCTGCAGTTTTATAAGGCTGTTCTCGATTCTTTTGTCGCCGAGCATGGTGCCAGGATGACGGCTATGCATAAGGCAACCGATAACGCAACTCAGCTTATCCGCGATTATACACTCCAGTACAACAAGGCAAGACAGTCTGCAATCACAAACCAGATTCTTGAAGTTGTAAGCGGGGCAGAAGCCCTGAAGGGCTAATAAATTTGGAAGTAATTTTATCTTCTTGATTCACATATGTACAGCCAGGCCGAGCTAAAAGAATTGGTTGAAAAAGCTATTGCCAATCTTGCCATTTCAACAGAGGCCGAGAAACTGACGGCTCCGGTTAAATATATCCTGTCAATCGGCGGTAAGAGGCTCCGGCCTGTTCTCGCGCTGATGTCGTGCAACCTTTTCCGCGACAAGATCGATGAAGCTGTTCTGCCTGCAACGGGTCTGGAGGTATTTCACAACTTTACCCTTGTGCACGACGATATAATGGACCAGGCCCCTGTAAGGAGAAACCTGCCGACAGTGCACATCAGATGGAACCTGAACCAGGCAATATTGTCGGGCGATGTTATGGCGTTCATCGCTAACGAGTGCTTCCTTCAGACCCCCCCGGCTTCACTGGCCAGGGTATTCAAAGCCTACAACAGGGCAGCCGTCGATGTCTGCATCGGGCAGCAGCTTGATATGGATTTTGAAAAGGCAGCAGTTGTCGGTCATTCAGAGTATCTCAGGATGATAGAGATGAAAACCGCTTCACTGATCGCCGCTTCGGCAAAAGTTGGTGCGATAATCGGGGAAGCCCCGGAAAAAGATTGTGACCATATGTTTGAGTTTGGCCGTAACCTGGGCCTCGCTTTCCAGATACAGGACGATCTTCTTGACGTTTACGGGGATGCGGGGGTATTCGGGAAAGCTTCAGGCGGCGATATCGTCAGCAACAAAAAAACATTCCTCCTTCTGCGTGCCCTTGAGCTTTCAACAGGGAACACCAGAAAGGCACTTGAGGAGCAGATAACGGAAAAAAATCCTGATCCTGCTGCCAAGATAAGGAAAGTTACGGAGATTTATGATTCACTGAATATCAGGGAAATTGCCGAGCAGCTTGCCAACGAATATATTTCCGGATCCCTCGGGCACCTCGAAAAAGTCTCGGCCGACCCTGAAAGAAAAAAGGAGCTCACCTTGCTGGCAAACTCCCTTATCGGAAGGAATAAATAACTAGACAGGTTCCTTGCTGTGTTTGATGATGTAGGTAAGGTTCACCAGGACACCTGCATTCACCATAAACTGCCCGTATTTGCTAAAGACATATTTGGCCTCGACGAACCCGAGCATCTGCTTGGTTGCCTTGATATACGACCCGGCGCCAAGGTTTAAACCAAGCGCATTATCATGCTCTTTCCCGTTAAAAGTCTCTTTCCTGCTGGTGACCAGGATATCGGCGCCCGCAAGTCCGTAAAACTCGAACCTGTCGAGTGAGTTGAAGACATAATGCGCGTTCAGGTCAAACATCATCGCCGACACGGTCGATTTTATACTTGTGCTGGGGCCACTCTCCAGGGTGTAGACGTGGGGAATAAAGTAAGTGAGTGAAGGAGCAAGCTGGATCGAAAGCTTCATTTCATAGATACCGGTGATAAAAATACCAAGGAACGGGCTTTTGTTTGCGTCACTGTTTACCTTGTCGTAGTGATAACCCGTGGTATAGACCAGGCCGCCTCCAACTCTCATTTTTTCCTGAGCTTTTATTGATGTGGCAGTTGTAATCAGAATAATGATCAGAATAAGATACTTTTTCATAGGGGAGAGGTTTTATTTTTACAGAATAAAGTTACTAAATATGGCATTAACCGCACCAGCTATTTGACCGGAAGAATGATTTTGTTGATAAGAACCGGATATTTATTCGACAAAGATAAAAATCGGGCTCTGCACGGCTGGGAATGCAAATTTTATTAAATTTGTATCTTATCAAAAATTTTTAAATTACAGATAATTATGTCACTTAACACCGGAATAATCAGTCAGATAATCGGAGCTGTTGTTGACGTCACATTTGAGAGGCAGGGTTCCGAGATGCCTGAGATATACGATGCTCTGGAAATAAAGAGGGATGACGGTACCACGCTCGTTGTTGAATGCCAGCAGCATATCGGGGAAAATACCGTGCGTACCATCGCGATGGATTCGACGGATGGTCTTCGCCGCGGAATGCAGGTAGTTGCAACTGGTGCTCCCATAGTGATGCCTATCGGGGAACAGATCAAGGGAAGGCTGATGAATGTCACCGGTGAAGCTATAGATGGCATTGGCCCGCTCGACAAGAAGAACGGTTACAAGATCCACCGGATGCCTCCAAAGTATGAAGAACTTACCACCGAAAAAGAGGTGCTCTTCACCGGAATTAAAGTCATAGACCTTATTGAACCTTACTCAAGGGGCGGAAAAATCGGGCTGTTTGGTGGTGCCGGTGTTGGCAAGACAGTAGTTATTCTCGAGCTGATAAATAACATCGCCAAGGCATATTCGGGCCTCTCGGTATTTGCCGGTGTGGGAGAAAGAACCAGGGAAGGGAACGACCTTCTGAGGGATATGCTCGAAGCCGGGGTTATCACTTACGGGAAAAGATTTCTCGAAAGCATGGAAAAAGGCGGATGGGACCTTTCAAAGGTTGACAGGGAAGCTCTAAAGGAATCCAAGCTCGCCCTCGTGTTCGGCCAGATGAACGAGCCCCCGGGTGCACGTGCGCGTGTTGCACTCTCCGGTCTTGCCGTTGCTGAACATTTCAGGGACGGGGATGGAAAATCGGGCGGAAGGGATATCCTCTTCTTCATGGATAACGTGTTCCGTTTTACGCAGGCCGGTTCCGAAGTTTCGGCTCTTCTCGGGAGGATGCCGTCGGCAGTGGGTTACCAGCCGACTCTTGCAACTGAAATGGGTATAATGCAGGAACGCATCACCTCCACAAGACACGGATCAATCACATCCGTTCAGGCAGTTTACGTACCGGCCGACGACCTTACCGACCCTGCCCCCGCCACAACTTTTGCCCACCTTGATGCAACAACCGTTCTGAGCCGTAAAATATCTGAACTGGGGATCTATCCTGCAGTTGACCCCCTCGATTCGACATCGAGGATACTTACACCAGATATTGTCGGTGCCGATCATTACAACTGTGCCCAGAAAGTGAAGGAAATACTCCAGCGTTACAACGAGCTCCAGGATATCATCGCGATACTGGGTATGGATGAGCTTTCTGAAGAGGATAAGCTTGTTGTGCACCGTGCCAGGAGGGTGCAGCGCTTCCTTTCACAGCCGTTCCATGTTGCCTCCCAGTTTACCGGCATCCCCGGCAAATGGGTATCGATAGAAGATACAATCAAGGGATTTAACATGATCATTGAAGGAAAGGTCGACCAGTATCCCGAAGCCGCATTTATGCTTGTCGGAACAATTGAAGATGCCATTGAAAAGGGCGAAAAGCTTCTCGCCCAGACCAGATAGAAGGATATGAAGATTGAGATAATCACTCCCGACCAGAAAGTCTTTGAAGGCGACATAAAGTCTGTCAGGGTACCGGGTCAGAAAGGATCTTTCCAGGTGCTGAAGGATCACGCCCCCATTGTCTCGACTCTCGATAACGGACCCGTTATCATTGTCGATATGGAGGGCAAAGAGACCAGATTCAACATTTCGGGAGGTGTGGTCGAAGTCAAGACGAACAGGATCATCCTGCTGGCTGAATCGGTCGTTACAAGCGCCTGAAATGAACCCCTCTGAATTCCGTAAATATGCCCATGAGCTTGTCGACTGGATGGCTTCATACATGGAGCATGTCGGGTCATACCCGGTACGTTCACAGGTAAAACCCGGGGAGATCTCGGGCAGGCTGCCTGGTTCACCGCCTTTTGATCCGGAATCGTTTGAGTCGTTCTTCAGCGACTTTGAAAAGATAATAATGCCCGGTATCACACACTGGCAGAGCCCTAATTTTTTCGCCTATTTCCCTGCTAATTCCAGCCCCCCGTCTGTCCTCGCTGAAATGCTGACCGCAACCCTTGCATCGCAGTGCATGATATGGGAGACCTCGCCGGCCGCAGCCGAGCTCGAAGAAGTGGTTATGAACTGGCTCCGCGATGCAACCGGACTTCCGGCTTCTTTTGAGGGTGTTATCCAGGACACCGCCTCAACTGCTACCCTGGCTGCGATACTGACTGCCCGTGAAAAGAAAACAGGCTTCGGGTCGAACGAGTCGGGCATGTACGACGGACCCGTACTGAGGATATATTGCTCGGAACAGACTCATTCCTCGGTCGAGAAGGCGATAAAGATTGCCGGACTTGGCCGTAAAAACCTGGTTAAAATCAGGGTTAACGATGACTATTCAATGGACCCCGTGGCACTTGAAGAAGCAGTGAAAGCTGATGCGGACTCGGGGTATGTCCCATGCTGTGCCGTTGCAACCCTGGGTACAACGGGTACTACCGCAATCGATCCGCTGAGAAGGATTGGTGAAATCTGTTCCAGGTATGGCATATGGCTCCACGTTGATGCCGCCCTGGGTGGTACGGCGCTCCTTCTCCCGGAGATGCGCTGGATGGCCGATGGGTGCGAATATGCCGACAGCATCGTCCTCAACCCTCATAAATGGATGTTTACGAATTTTGACTGCACGGCTTACTTTGTGAAAGATGCGGCAACTCTTATCCGTACATTTGAGATCCTTCCCGAATACCTCCGCACAAGGACACGCGGCCAGGTTAACGACTACCGCGACTGGGGTGTTCCCCTCGGGAGAAGATTCAGGGCACTAAAGCTCTGGTGCGTGATCAGGATGTACGGCATTAAAGGATTGCAGGAAAAGATCAGGCTGCACCTCCGGCTGGCATCCTGGCTGGCGGAACAGGTCAATTCTGAAAAGGACTTTGAGCTTCTTGCACCTGTACCGCTCAATACGGTATGCTTCAGGTACATCAGGCCCGGAGAACAGGAGGAGGCTCTTGACGGGCTTAACGAAAAGCTGAATCATGCGCTTAACGATTCGGGGAAGATCTACCTGAGCCATACCAGGCTGCAAGGGAAGTACACGCTGCGCATGGTAACGGCTCAGACCAACGTCACAGCTGAACATGTAAAAAAAGCCTGGGAGCTCATTAAGAATACTGCAAGGAGCCTGTAACAAGGTGGCTATAACCTCGATTTCCCGATTTCCATCCCGAAGATATTGATGTTGAATACAGCCTGCAGGACAGGTGATGAGGTGTTATTCAGCCAGGCAGCCTGTATTCCCCCCGACATGAGCAGCGGGAGGCGGAACATGTAAAAATCGGCAATGAGCTGACCGCCGTATGAATAAAAATTTTCGCTTCCCTTTACATAGTTGTTACCGCTCCCAAGAAGATGGTAGTTCCCCCTTCCTGTTGCGTAATCGCAGAACAACGTTCCCCTGATGCGTTTCAGATAGACAAGCGGTGGAACGCTGATGTCGGGATAAACGACAGGAAAAACATAATCCGCGGAACCGAGCCTATAGTTTATTGAAACAATGTCATTATATCCCCTGGGGAGGTCAGCAATATTGTACAGAACCAGCTTTCGCGGATCCTGGTAATCGGATTGATATCTTAATCTCAGTCCATGATTACGGGCAACCCCCGGGAAATAAAACTCTGTCTTCAGCGACGTCAGCGGACCGTAGATGCTCTTGTCGAAGGGGTAATAAACGTAAGTAAAATCAATGACCTGCGCCCACCTCGGGTAAATGTCGCGGAGTGCCGGTACACCGTAATTCGAGAAAAACAGCCTGGTCTTCACCTGCAGCTGGCCCGGGTCGTAGAGGCCGGATTCCTTAATGTAGATGTAGTCGTTCCTGTATCCTGCCGAGAGGGAACTCCAGAAAAACTGCGAGAAATATCCGGTTGAGAAAGAGAGCGGAAGCGAAACCGAATTGGTAAAGCTCATTTTCGGGCTCACACTTAAAGGATCCCCCACTGAGTTTCCCAGTTTATAGATCAGGGGTCTGGCGCCATAGTCAATACTGGATTCAAAAACCGGGATCCGGCCTTTCCAGGTGAATTTGTAATGCAGGTTATTTCTTCCCTGGGTATATTCATATCCCAGCGATGTGATTACCGTGCTGAGCGTATTTTGTGAAAGAAGTGTCAGTCCGGGGCTCGCGCTGAAGCTTGCCGTCTTCAGCTGATCAATATCGGTATAGAAGGGTAACCATGAATGAAGCCTGAAAGGATGCTGCCATTTTCTGTAAGGCTCAGGTTTATATATTTCCCCGGCTCGCGTAACGGGTTTGTATTTAATGCTGTCGAACCCGTTAATAATGAATGATTCCCTGCTTATCGCCACCGGGCGGCCGGTAATCTCTTTCTGGCTGAGGGAGCATATCCTTGAACCCAGGAAAGTGTAGTCCGAAAAGTACATTTTATCACCGGTGAACAGAGGATCATTTGCACCGAACCTCGAATTTGTCACCATCCTCGTTTCTCCTCCCGGAAGGCGCACGAAAATATTATCGGTACCCGATTCGCTGGTAACATAATAAAGTGTGTCACCCATCATCATCGAAGACTGAAGGTCATTCCTCGCCGGCTGCAGCAGCCTCTTCCATTCTCCTGTTTTTTCATTCCACGATAGTATCCCCTCACCCTCCGCACCGAGGGAGATAAAGGTCAGAAAATTCCCGTCTTCCGACCATTCCGGCCGCTGAAGGTATTCATTTCCCGGCACCTCCGCGGAGGTTAATATATTTCCCCCGGACGCATCAATTATCAGCAGCCTGTTTTTGTTGCTCACGCTGTTTTCACAAGCGGCGACAAGCTTTCCATCGGGAGATATTGCCGCTGCCATGTATCTTTTGTTGCGGCTCAGCCTGGTAACCGAGTGTGTTTTGATATTATATACAATTATGTCGGAGTACGTCCGGTTTTCCCACCTGGGATCGGGTCGCTGTTCGACCCACACTATTTTGCCTCTGGCGCCGGAGAGGAAATATGGCCATACCATTCCCGGTGTGAATATCCTTGTTTCTCCTGAGAGCTGGGGCCGGAGAAGCACGATTACCGGCGGACCGGAGAGCGATGTTTTGATGACGGCCAGGCTGTCTTTCCCGATTGCCACAGGGGAGTGATAATTACTGTAATCCTTGCCTCCCGCTTTATTCACGGGGTTGTAAGTATCAGGCTTGATCCTTTCTGATTCGTCATTCCATACCTTCACGAGCGAGTTGAAGGTCCGGGTGTATAAGCCCGATTGTGTATAGCCGGTGTTTTTCTTCAGGCTGATACCTGCAGGGTTAAGCGTGAAAGGGTAGCCCGAAGTGAAACTGAAGGCGTTGTTCCAGATACCGTGACCGTATTTTAGCGACGACCAGGCCACAATCTGGTACCCCGACTGGTAATAATCCGGAGTATAGTTCCTGAAGGAACCAAGCATCATTTTATCGTAACTGTACAGCTTGTTCCCCGAAAGTACTATTGCTTTCAGGTCCTTCTGGAAGGCGGCTGTCCTTCCTCTCCCCGAAGGTGTGAGCAATGATTCGGCAAGAACCGCATCACCTTCAATGAACCATAACGGGAAAAACAGAACCGAAGCACCCGTTACCTGTTCCCCCCCTGCATACGACAAAATCTTAAGGGATCTCTGCCGTAGCGAGTATAACTGCATCACATGCGTGAGCTCGTGCTGTGTAAGCTGCTCCACCGGATCGAGGGGTATTGTATTCTGTTCAGGTGTGGGGAACATTTCAATTCTCCTCGGGGCCCAAGCGACATAACCGTTCGAGAATGTAGTGTAGGAATGAATAACTATGGGCATTCTTACGCTGAAACCCGGGTAGAGAACCTGCAGCCTGTCGAGTGACCTGTCGAGCGATCCTGCATACTTCATGGCTTCTTCAGAGTAGCTTTGCGGGTAGATGAGGGTGAACCTGCGGGTCCTGATCTGCAGCCATTTCAGACCTGCCGGATCGGTCCCGGTATCGAAATACTGCGACCTCGACTGGAGGGAAAATGTCAGCAGGATAATGAATATCAGCAGGTCACGAAATCTCATACGAATTATGGTTTTTCAAAAATAGCAAAAAACACGACCCTCACCCATCATAAGTCATAACGTTTTAAGTGAGCTCCGGGTATAATGTATCGTTGATAAATCCGTTATTTTGTCATCTGTTCGAAAAATTAAGTATTTTCGTCAGCTGATCTTCAGCTTAAGGGTCAGACAAATAATTATCGGATTATGATGAAAAAATACAGGCTGATCAACAACATCACCGGATGGGGTGTATTTATTTTTGCCGCAATAATATATCTCTCGACCATTGAGCCCACGGGCAGCCTGTGGGATTGCGGCGAGTTCATTGCCGTGAGTCAGAAACTTGAAGTCGGCCATCCCCCGGGAAACCAGGTTTTTATGCTTATGGCCAATTTTTTCACCCATCTCGCCTTCGGGAACCCGGTAAAAGTAGCACCGATGGTCAATTCAATGTCGGCGCTGGCAAGCGCATTTGCCATCCTTTTCCTGTTCTGGACGATCACCCATCTTTCGAGAAAAATTTTCCTGAAGAAGGAAGAAGATTTTACTACTGGCAGGCTGATTGCGGTCATGGCCGCGGGGGTGGTCGGTTCAGTGGCCTATGCATTTTCCGATTCATTCTGGTTTTCCGCGGTGGAGGGAGAAGTGTATGCAAGCTCATCCTTCTTTACTGCCCTTGTGGTATGGGCCATGCTGAAATGGGAAGATGCATCTGATGAAAAATACGGTGACAGGTGGATCGTTCTAATAGCCCTTCTTACAGGTATATCTATCGGCGTTCACCTTCTGAACCTGCTGACGATCCCGGCCCTTACCCTGGTTTATTATTTTAAAAAATATGAGTTCTCCTGGAAAGGGTTCATCTATACGACGATTATTTCTTTTATTCTCCTCGGACTGATACTTTTCGGGCTTATACCGGGGGTCTTCAGGATTGCCAACTCGCTTGATATTTTCTTCGTGAACTCGGTTGGCTTACCTATCAACAGCGGCCTGATGTTCCTGGTTATACTGTTAATGATTTTCTTCGTTCTTGCCATAAGATCGACACTTGCCTCATCGGGTAATAAAAAGACTGCCATGCTTGCTGGCATGGCTTTTCTCCTGTCGGGCATCTGGGTCGTATCTGACAGCGCGATGCTTAATATCATCACACTTATTGCCGTAGCATCGTTCACGTGGTATATCACGGGTAAAAACAGGTACGTCCTGAACATTGCCCTTACCTCGGTTATGGCAATACTGATAGGCTATTCGGCGAATGCGGTTATCTTCATCAGGTCGAATGTCAACCCTCCGCTGAACGAGAACAAGCCTTCAAACCCCAACAACTATCTTTATTACATTAACAGGGAACAGTACGGGCAGACACCGCTGTTCAAGGGCCCTTATTTCAATGCTCCTCCACCGGAATACAAGGAAGGAAAGGCCAGGTACAGCGTCGTTGACGGGAAATATAAAGTCACCAGCCATGACATTGAAAGGGTGTATGATGATAGGTTCATGACACTTTTCCCAAGGATGTGGAGCGATCAGAACGAACACCAGCAGGGTTACCAGGCCTGGTCGAGGATGAAAGGTGTGCCGGTGCAGGTAACCGATCAGAATGACAGGAAGAAGATCATCCGCAAGCCCACCTTCGCGGAAAACCTGAGATTCTTCTTCAGGTACCAGGTCGATTTCATGTATTTCAGGTATTTCATGTGGAACTTCTCCGGCAGGCAAAATGATACGCAGGGTGAGGGCGGAGCATTCAACGGCAACTGGATCACAGGAATTAATATGCTTGATAAAAACAGGGTCGGTTCAACCGATTTGCCGGCGGAGATGAAAAACGATCCCTCAAGGAATACATATTACCTGCTTCCTTTCCTCCTGGGAATAATCGGCTTTTTCTGGCATCTGAACAGGGACACCAGGAACTGGTGGATAGTGATGCTTCTCTTCCTTATGACCGGAATTGCGATAATCTTCTACCTTAACCAGACACCAAACCAGCCGAGGGAAAGGGACTATGCCTATGCGGGTTCATTTTATTTCTTTGCCATCTGGCTCGGAACAGGAGTTCTTGCGTTCTTTGAACTTCTTTCGAAGGTTTTAAAAGAAAAAATTGCCGCTCCCCTGGCGGGAGTTATCTGTACCCTTGCTGTTCCGGTGATTATGGGAACGCAGAACTATCACGACCACGACCGTTCAGGACGTTACCTCGCAAGGGATGTAGCCTGCGATTACCTTAATTCTTGCGCACCGGATGCGATCCTCTTCACGAACGGCGATAACGACACCTTCCCTCTCTGGTATGCACAGGAGGTGGAAAACGTGAGAACGGATGTGAGGGTTTGCAATCTCATGCTTCTGAATACCGACTGGTACATCGACCAGATGAAGTATAAGAGCCATGAATCGGATCCCCTGCCAATGACGCTTCCTGCAAAAAAATACTACGACGGTGTCAACAACCAGGTCTTTATTGTGGAAAAGACCGATAAGCCTGTAGATATAAGTACAGTTGTCGACTTTGTGAACAGCGATAACCCGGCAACAAAATTCCAGATTTCATCAGACGAGATCCTGGATGTTATTCCCACAAGGACCATCCGTATCCCTGTCGATGCTGCAAAAGTTCTCGCGGCCGGTGTGGTCAGACCCGAAGACGCCGACAAGATTGTTCCATATATCGAGATAAAGCTCAAGGGAAGCTCAATCATGAAAAGCACCCTCATTGTTATGGATATACTTGCTCATAACGACTGGAAACGCCCGATCTACTTTGTTACAGGCTATCAATCCGACGCCATGGGACTGGAGGAATATTTCCAGCTTGAGGGTCTTGCTTACCGGCTTGTCCCGATAAAATCGCAAAACAAGAGCTGGCTCGAATATGGAAGGATCGATACCGACATCCTGTATAATAACATGATGAAGAAATTCCAGTGGAGGGGAGCAAACGACAAGAAGGTCGATATTGACTACAATCATTCAAGGACCCTCCTGGTCGTGAAGGCAAGATATAACTACGCCAAGCTGGCCAATGCCCTTACTGCAGAAGGGAAGAATGAAAAGGCAAAAGAGGTTCTTGACTATTGCATGAATACATTCCCGGTCGACCATGTACCGTACGACATGTTCGTACCCGACGTGATCGATGCATACCTGAGGGCAGGCGATACGGAGAAGGGAATTCAGATGGCAAAAGATCTTGAGAAATTCTATTCTGAAAGGCTTGATTATTATCTGAGGCAGGACGAGAACCTCGTTGCATCGGCCGAGTACGAGGTAAGATCATCGCTTCAGTATATACAAAATACAGCCGTCGCGCTTAAGTCGGCAAAGCAGGACCAGCTATCGGACGACTTCAGCAAAAAGGTCGAAAGCTACTATACAAGGTACCTGAAGCTGATAAAGGCTGATGTGGGCAGGACAAATTAGTTGGGATGCGAGTAACGATACTGCTGCCTGAGGTATTTTTCCAGCAGGCAGTATATCTTCTCGGGATAGACGGGCTTAAGGACATATTCGCTGCAGCCTGCGATAAGGGCCTCGTTTTTTGTCTGCTCTGAAAAATATGCAGTTACCATAATAACAGGCGTCTGCTTTTTCACCCTCCTGAAGAGCCGGGTGCATTCTATACCGTTTACGAAAGGAATCAGGAAGTCAATTAAAAGGAGGTCGATCTTTTCAGATGAAGATTCGATATGATTCAGGAAATCCTTCCCGTTTGTAAAAATAGTTATTGCCGCGCCTGAGTTTAAAAGAAGGTTTTCGTAGTACCTGATAGAAGGAACATCATCCTCGACTATTATTATTTTCTTTCCCTGCAGTTCGGAATTGTTGAAACTTAAGCTCATTAACGCGTCAATAAAGTATATGTAAAATTAGTACAACTAAAAATCGGCTCAGGTCACCGGAACCGCAGTTATTAACATTTTTTCAACATGGCAAAACCGGCCCTCTTCCTGCTGATTTGCAATCTTGAATAAAAATTTGCAATTTCGTGATATCTAATACTGCTACCATGATCCGAAAAGTAAACCTGTTTAAGGCCATCGCCCTGGCGCTTGGAATCATAGTATCCGTGAATCTCGCGTACAGCCAGAACGGATTTGACAACCCGACCAGGGCATTGTACATCTTCGACCTTGCCAAGTATGTCGATTACGGAGCCGGTTTTAAAGATTCAGCAACCTTTAAGCTGGGAATGCTTATGGGTGACTATGACCTTATAAATGAACTGGCCAACCTGGCAAAGACCAGGACCAGGATACAGGACAAACCGGTTTCAGTATCGGGATATAAGAGGCTGGAGAGCCTTATACATACACAGGTGGTTTATGTTAACAAAAGTGCCGGGTTCGATCTCGACAAGGTAAAGGAGAAGATTGCAGGGAAGCATACGCTTCTTATTACCGAAGGATATGAATTCCGTGAATCGATGATCAACTTCATTGTTGTTAACGGCAAACCAAGGTTCGACATTAACGAAGAATACCTGAAACAAGAAGGGTTGTCAGTTCCCCAGACCCTGCTTTTCCAGGCCATCAAGACAAAGGAGGACTGGCAGAACCTTTTCGATGTGGCCAGCAAGCAGATCGAGGAACAGAAAGTCATAATAAGCCAGCAGCTGGCAGAGATCGATAAACAGAAGCAGGAGATCATAAAGCAGAAGGCTGTACTCGACAGTCTCGATAAACAGGTTGAAGCCAAGGAGAAGGCCCTTAACGAGAAGCAGAAAGTGCTGAATTACCAGGTGGCCCAGATTTCAAAACAGCAGGGCGAAATATCGGTTCAGAAGAAAACCATCCGGGCTCAGCAGGATGAGGTAAAGGTCCAGCAGGATACCCTTGCGGTTCAGAAATCAAAGATTGAGGGGCAGATTTCAAGGATAAATGATCAGCTTAAAAAAATTACCGACCAGGAAGGAAAAATAAAGATTCAGCTGGCAACCCTTGAGAAGCAGAAGATCATAATCTATTTCATAATCTTCGCACTAGTTCTTGCAAGCTTCCTGGCATACTATATCTACAGGGGGTATAAGATCAAGAAGGAGGCCAACATAAAGCTTGAGGAAAAGAACAGGACAATATCGGCACAGAAGGATGAGATAGAAAAGCAGAGGGATATTGCAGCGGCACAGCGCGATCAGATTGCCTACCAGAAAAAGCATATCACCGACAGTATCATGTATGCCAAGAGGATACAGACGGCGCTTATCCCCTCATTGGAGCTCTTCAGCGACAAGCTCGATCATTTTGTACTGTACAAGCCGCTGGCAATTGTGAGCGGTGACTTCTACTGGGTTGCCTCGAGAGATAATATCCAGGTGATCATCGCGGCCGACTGTACGGGTCACGGGGTTCCCGGGGCATTCATGAGCATGCTGGGGGTGACCATGCTTAACGAGATTGTAAACGAGAAGCAGATCACCATGCCCGACCAGATAATCAACAGCCTCAGGGAGGGTGTGATTAAATCCCTGAAGCAGGTGATGGATGAGGACACGGTAAAGGACGGGATGGATATTTCGGTTTGCACTGTCGATTTTTCACAGAATGTACTCTGGTGGGCAGGCGGAAACAATCCACTGTACCTTATAAGGAACGGCGAGCTCAACCATTACAGGCCCGATAAAATGCCTGTCGCGGTACATTACAGGATGCAGCCATTTACCCTGAATAAGATAGATCTTCAGAAAGGCGATGCCTTCTATATTTTCTCTGATGGTTACTGCGATCAGTTCGGCGGACCGAACGAAAAGAAATTCATGTCAGCCAAGCTGAAGGAAAAACTTGTTGAGATCCATCAGCAGCCAATGATAGAACAGGGAAAAATCCTTGACAGGATTTTTGAAGAGTGGAGGGGGGACCATCCCCAGGTTGACGACGTTACCCTGATCGGGGTACGGTATTAATGACACTCGACCTTTGTGGTGACGTTTCCGATGGTTACGTCGGGAGTCGCCTCTTTTGCGATCAGGTCAGTCCCGCAGTATTCGGTTTCCGTACCCTGAACCGTAAGATTACCGTTTTCGTACGAGTTGTTCGCGCACATCTTGCAGGTCTTGGAGCAGGCGTCAAACGAAATACTGGCTGCGATAAGGGCAACAGCGAAGAAAAATCCGTATAAAGTTTTCTTTTTCATAGGGCATTTATTTCAATTCAAATATACGAAATCTCTTTAATGGTATCATGAATTTTGACAGACGCATCCTTTAATGAGACGGCTGTATAACAAGTAACCGGCGAAGAACGGATTTTGTTCAGGAAAATTCAGACCGGGATTTGTGCATAAGGTCCCCTTCAACGGTTATCAAACCAGATGGAGGGGATGTTTTTTCATGCATTTTATATCCTTTCACACTGATTTTTCTTAAATTTCCTCAACGGCAATGCAGCATTCCTGCAAATTCACAGTCATTTGGTCAGGAATGAAAATTAAAAACATTAATAACTAATGTCATGGAAGAGTCAAGAATGAAAAAGCATGTTACCATAGTGGGGGCGTTGCAAATAGGCTTCAGTTCACTATGGCTGATACTGGCGGTTGTCCTCTACTTTATTTTCAACTTCGCAAGAGGCCAGGTCGGGGATGATGATACAGCTCTTAAGGTCCTCGGGTTCCTCAGCATTTCATTGCCGTTGTTCATAGGCCTCATCTCGGTTATCGGGATCGCCTCGGGGATTGCCCTCCTGTCTTATAGAAGCTGGGGCAGGATTCTGACGATAATCGTATCGGCCATAGGATGTTTCAACATACCAATAGGCACGCTTGTAGGAGTCTATTCAATCTGGGTTCTTATGCAGGATGATACTGTAAAGCTTTTCGAACATAAGGAACAATAAGATTTAAAGTTATAAATTTGAAGGTGTCTGAAAAGGCACCTTTTTTTGTTTTAACAAAGAACTCACCCCCCAGCCGCCTCTCTACTTTGCAGAGAGGGGGGTCGGGGGTGAGTTCATGAAATTTTAAATGATTTTTCAAAATGGCTGAAGACAACAAGATCATCTTTTCAATGTACAAGGTCAGCAAGACCTTCCCTCCCCACCGGCAGGTGATAAAAGATATCTCCCTTTCTTTTTTCCTTGGGGCGAAAATCGGTATTATCGGTCTGAACGGGTCGGGTAAATCAACCCTTCTCAGGATTATTGCAGGGCAGGAAAAGGAATACCAGGGAGAGGTCGTATTCAGCCCGGGGTATTCAGTCGGCCTGCTTCCCCAGGATCCGCTCCTCGACGATTCACGTACTGTAAGGGAAATTGTCGAGGAAGGGGTACAGGAGACGATGGATATCATAAAGGAATACGAGAAGATAAACAACAGCTTCGGAGAGCCCGAGATCTATGAAAACCCCGGCAGGATGCAGTCGCTAATGGACAGGCAGGCGGTTCTTCAGGAAAAGATCGACTATCACGACGGCTGGAACATAGAGCATAAGCTCGAAATGGCGATGGATGCCCTCAGGTGCCCCGATAGCAGTGCGAAGGTCAATATATTGTCAGGAGGCGAGCGGAGAAGGGTCGCGCTTTGCCGGCTTCTTCTCCAGGAACCCGATATACTGCTCCTCGATGAGCCTACAAACCATCTTGATGCCGAATCGGTCCAGTGGCTGGAAACCCACCTCAAGCAATACAAGGGAACTGTGATATGCATTACACACGACCGTTACTTCCTCGATAATGTTGCCGGGTGGATCCTCGAACTCGACAGGGGAGAAGGGATCCCGTGGAAAGGGAACTATTCATCCTGGCTCGAGCAAAAGGCAAAAAGGCTTGAAGCCGAGGAGAAGGGCAATGTTAAGCGCAGGAAGATTCTCGAGAGGGAGCTCGAATGGGTGAGGATGTCTCCAAGGGCCAGGCAAGCGAAATCGAAAGCAAGGCTCGGAGCTTATGAAAACCTTCTGAACCAGGATGTGAAACAGAAGGAAGAGAAGCTCGAGATATTTATCCCCAACGGACCCAGGCTGGGCGATAAGGTCATCAAAGCACAGAAGGTTGCGAAGTCGTTCGACGATAAATTACTGTTTGATGAGCTTGAATTCAGCCTGCCGCCAAACGGCATTGTCGGAGTAATTGGCCCGAACGGGGCCGGCAAAACAACACTCTTCAGGATGATAATGAACCAGGAGGCTCCTACCCGGGGGCGGTTTGAAATCGGTGATACGGTGTCGCTTGGCTATGTCGACCAGTCCCATGCCGACATAGATCCGGCAAAAACAGTATTTGAGGTCATTTCAGGCGGACAGCCCGATATCATGGTTGGCAACCGGCTAGTAAACGCGAGAGCCTATGTCGCAAGGTTCAACTTCACAGGCGCAGACCAGGAGAAAAAATGCGGCATTCTTTCCGGAGGTGAAAGAAACAGGCTCCACCTTGCTCTTACTCTCAAGTCGGGAGCAAACGTGCTGCTGCTCGACGAACCGACAAACGATATTGACGTCAATACCCTCCGGGCCCTCGAGGAAGGTCTTGAGAACTTTGCCGGCTGCGCGGTGATCATTTCCCATGACCGGTGGTTCCTCGACAGGGTCGCGACACATATCCTTGCTTTCGAGGGCGATTCAAAGGTCGTCTGGTTTGAAGGTACCTATTCCGATTACGAGGAGAATTACAGGAAACGGGTAAATAATGCAGCTCCTGTCAGGATAAAATACAGGAAACTCACGAAATAAATCAGTACCTTTATATAACTGTCGGAACGTAGATTTACTAACCCTTTTAAAAAACCAACAATGTCAATAGCTCGTTTTATAGCATGGATGCTGCTACTTTACGGCGCCGCCGGGTTCCTTGTCTTATATCTATACCGTCCAACGGGTAGCAACGACAGGGGGAGCAAGCCATTTCGTCTTCCCTTCTTCAGACCCATTCTCATAATCGGTCTTTTCAGCGTTATTACCATGAGCCTCATAGTTATGATCACTGCACAGGAAGTGGGTGTGGTTGTAACTCCAAGGGGTGTCAGGCCCGTTGCTCTCCATACCGGGTGGCATGTCGTCATGCCCTGGAACAATGTTTTCAGGATGGACAAGACCGTATGGGTCTATACCTGTGCCCAGTCTTCAAAAGAGGGGGCAAAGCCGAATGCAGATGCTGTCTGGGCTCCGACAAAGGACGGTATTAAAATGGGCTTTGATGTTTCGGTGTCGTGGAGGATCGACGCAGACCAGGCAAGCTGGATTTACAGTAACGTGAGCGAAAACGACGGTGGAGACGAAGGCAGGTACCTGTGGCTCGAGGAAAATGTGATCAGGCCCAAGCTGAAATCTGCCCTTGCCCTTACTGTTTCAAACTATACACCGATAGAGGTGTACAGCACAAAAAGGCAGGATATCCAGGACGAGGTAGCAAGGAGGATCAAGCAGGAGATCGGGGCATTCAGACTGATACTCGAGCAGGTCGACCTGAGGGAGGTTTACTACAACTCCGAATATGAAAAGGCAATCAACGACAAGAAGCTGGCCGAGCAGGAGGCATTGCGCCTTATCGAAGTGACAAAGCAGCAGGAGGAGCTCAAGAAACAGGAGGCAATCAAGAAAGATATCGCCATCCTGAAAGCCGAAGGCGAATCAAAAGCCTTGCAGATAAAAGGACAATCGATATCAAACAACCCGAAGATTATTGACCTTGAATGGATAAATAAATGGAACGGTCAGCTCCCGACCTACATGATGGGGAACGGCCAGGGTGTGATACTTAGCCTGCCCAACAAGCAGTAAGCCGGACCTCAGGTAAAATATTCCTTCACAAGATCACACACCTCCCCGCTGTGTGATCTTGTGTTTGTGACCAGGTCGGTATGCCTTGCTCGCGAGATCAGCGATACGATTTTCAGAGTATCATCGTGCCTGTGAAAAGTATCCTGCGATGTCGAAATAACCATAACAGGCACATTAATTTTTTTGGCCGCTTCACCCATCCGGTACCCCGACATGGCCAGGATTGTTTTTGCCATTTTGCGAGGATGTGCCGAATCAAGCGATCTGACACTGATATTATACATTTCCATATCTTTCTCCGTGTCGATAAGCGATCGCCTGAAATAAAGCTTTAAAAATGGCTTCACGACGGGATAGAGCGGGTAGAGATACTTTGCCAGGGGTATTCCGAACCAGGGAACCCTGAATTCCGTTACCGGCTGAACCAGCACCATCAGTGAAGGATAAACTTTCAGATCGGTCGAAAACATTTCAACTGACAGGGTGGCGGAATATGAATACGAAACAATGATGTAGTTTTTTTCCTTCAGACCGAGAGCTTCCGCCGCGAATGCAATGTCACCGGCCATTTCCCTCACTCCGAAAGCCGCTCCTCCCGGAAGCCTGCTCGATTCCTTCTCCCTTGTTTCGAGATAATATACTATGAAATCCTTTGTTAAAGCGCTTATTACTCCCGCGAACGATTCAATTACCGATGCCAGGCCCGGGATAAAAAGCACCGGCGGATAATGTGATGAAGAGACTGGTTTAAAGGAAACCACATTCAGATTGACACCGCCGGGCAGGGCTAAGTACTCCGCCCTTGCTTCAGTTCCGTCATAACAGTGCCGCCTGAACCTGGCTAATCTTGTCTCTTCGTTCTCCTTCACCCTTAATCGACGTTTATCAAATTTACCATTAGCAATACAAAAAACAATTCCTACCTTTAAATTTCTGCTCCCATATACGATTCTCTAAAGCCACCCTTTCCCTCCTGGTAGAAAGGGCTGGTGATAGGGCTTCAACTTAATTTGTAAGACGATGAAACTACTTAATCTTCCTGCCACACTTCTTCTGGTCTCTCTCTTCTCCGGGCCCCTCTTCTCCCAGTCTGTTGAGACAATTGTTCAGACCGGTCATTATGCACCTGTTACGGCAGCGTGCTACAGCCCCGACGGCCGCTTCATTGCCACGGGAAGCGACGACAAGACAGTCAAGCTCTGGCGAAGGTCCGACGGAAAGGAGATCCGCACTTTCCAGGGGAATACCTCCGGTATATCGATGGTTGAGATAAACAGGCAGGGAACAGATATTCTCTCTGTCAGCGACAATGGCACAATTACCGTCTGGGAGATAAGTACAGGAAAGCTGGTCAACCAGATCAGACAGGCGGATGACAGGTTCACATGTGCCTCGTTCCACCCGGGGGGTACAAAGATCATTGCCGGGACACGGAAGTCCGGCATCTCTCTCTGGGATATTGTCGATGGAACAAGGATCTCGGGTATCACACCTGTAAAGAAGGATCTTAACTACGAAAAGGGATTTGACTACCCCGAAGCTAAAAGCATAGCCTACAGTACCGATGGAAAATACATCATAGCCGGGGTGCAGGATTACACTGCCATCCTGTTCGATGCAACCACCGGGAAGGAAATAAGAAAATATAAGAATCAAAACTCCGAGTGTACCAGCTGCGCAGTGAATGCGGTATTATCGGCCGACAATAAGCTTGTGATCATAGGCAGCTCCGATTCCGTAAAGGTTTTTGAAGCGGAGACAGGTAAATTTTTAAAAGCTCTCTACGGGCAGGGTGGCGAAGCGGAGATGCTGTGCATAAGTGCCAATAACAGGTATCTCGCCGCCATGGAATACGGAGTCGCGGAACTTTGGGACCTTAATACCTGGACAAGGGTTCTCAGGAAGGGTGATTATTCCAACCGGAAGGTGATGTCGGTAGCATTGAGCCCCGACGGGAAAGAACTCGTTGCAGGAAATGAAAAAAGGACGGCCGATGTGATCGGAACCGGCAAAGGTGAAGTGATAATGACCCTGAAAGGATACCTGAACCAGGTTGATGAAAGGATACTTACCGATTCGTATATGTACTGGGCCGCGCTGGTGAACAAGGCACGGCTGAGCCCCGACGGCAGATATATTGCGGTTGGAAGAACAGGTAACAATGCCAAAATCCTGGACTTCAAAACGGGTAACGTCTTCAGGACACTGAGGGGCCATAAGAGCATGGTTATAAGCCTTGCCTTCAGTGCCGACAGCAGGTACCTTGCAACAGGCGGGATCGACGGAAGGGTTATAATATGGGATGTCGAGACCGGCAACGCGGTAAGGACCTTTACATTTCCCGACGAAAAGGAGGCAATCTTTTCCCTCGATTTCAGCAACGACGGGAAGATGCTTGCCGCAGCAATATGGGCCGGATATGTTATCATCTGGGACACCTCTACAGGTGAGAGGATAAGGGCAATCTCCCCTCACGATAAAAGAGGATGCTACCAGGTAAAATTCACACCGAATGGTCTCTATTTCGTATCTGCCGGGCTTGACATGAAGATGAAACTGATAGAGATCGATACCGGTGAGGAGGTCAGGACCTTCATCGGTCATGCCGATGAAACACTCATCAACTCGGTTAATTTCAATGCCGCGGGTGACAGGTTCATAACTGCCGGGCAGGACGGGTCCGTGAGGATATGGGATATTGCCTCCGGCCTCCAGGTGAAAAGACTAAAGGCCCATACCGGCGGAGCATCCTCCGCGACCTTCGATCCCACGGGGAAGTTCATTATTACCGGCGGGGAAGATTTCATGGTGAAGCTCTGGGATGCAAATTCCGGTGACCTTGTTTGCGGGTTCGAGGGTCATAAGGGAGGTGTGGGTGACGTGAATGTCACATCCGACCTCAGGTACCTGATTTCCGGCAGCCGCGACGGATCGATAAAGATCTGGGATGTGGCCTCGAAGAAAGAGGTGGTATCGGTTGTGTTTATCAACGACAACGACTGGTTCATCAGGAACCCTGAAGGCTATTTCGATGCCACCGAAGGTGCGTACGGTTCGATCTCCTTTGTGAGGGGGACGGAAATATTCAACATCGGGCAGTTCTTCAATGAATTCTACCGGCCCGGACTTTACAGGGAAGCCTTCGGGAATAATCCTGCATTCAGGCAGAACCTGATGCAGACGGTGGAAAAGTACCCGCCGCCAAAGGTTGAAATTGTCATGCCGGATGCCGGGGAACCTACCGATAACGCTTTTACGACATTCATGGTAAAGGTCACAAACAACGGTGGAGGGGTGAAGGAATTCAAGGTTATGCAGAATGGCAAGAGACAGGATGTCGATTATTCCGACCTGACAAAGATGTCGAAAGCGGGCCAGTACGCCATGAAAACATTCGATGTAAACCTGGTCCCGGGTAACAACGAGATAACCGTTTCGGCTTTCAGCGAAGGCGACATCGAGTCGGCCCCGGCAACAATCGACCTCGTGTACAAGGGTTTGCAAAAGTCATCCGACTGCTGGGTGCTCAGCATCGGTATAAATAACTATGAAAACGAATCCATGACCCTCACTTACGCGCGGCCGGATGCACAGGCCGTGGCGGAAACGATTAACAGGAAAGCCTCAAAGCTGTTCAATAAAATACATGTTTACACCCTCCTCGACAGAGATGCGACCAGGGCAAAAATACTTTCTACCCTCGATGAGATAAGCAAACAGATGAAAAAGGAGGATGTTTTCGTGTGGTTCTATGCAGGACACGGAAGCACCGTCGATAACGGCTTTTATTTTATAACCTCCGAGGTAACCGGGATGTACCAGCAGGATAAGCTGAAAGGGGCACTTTATGTGAAGGACCTGCAGGAAAAGTTCAGGGAACTTCCCGCTCTGAAGCAGGTCGTTTTCATCGATGCCTGCCATTCGGGAAGCTCGGTCGAGACTCTGGCCATGCGCGGAGGCGCCGAAGAAAAAGCACTTGCCCAGCTTTCGAGGAGCTCTGGCATCCACGTGATGGCTTCATCGGAAAGCCAGCAGCAGTCGGCCGAAATAAAAAGCCTTAACCATGGGGTCTTTACTTACGTGCTGCTCGAGGCTCTCAACGGCAAAGCCGACGGGGCACCGCTCGATCAGAAAGTGACCGTCTATGAGATAAAATCATATATCGATGACCAGGTACCCGAGATATCGTACAAGCTAATACGGCACAAACAGTTCCCCAGCACCTTCTCGATCGGGCACGATTTTCCGCTGGTGATGGAATAAACCGGTTGCCGGGAAGAGTTATTTTTATTAATATTGTCTACTGTCCGAAATTTTTCTTTATGACTCCTTTAAGAAACAAGAGGATATCAGCTTTTTTATTAAGTCCTTTCGTACTTGCACTCATTCCATCCGTTCTGGTCTTCATGGTTGTACCGTTCAGGAATGACAGGTATCTTCTTAATCTGGATTCAAGGAAGAATATCCCTGCCAACACCTATTACCAGTTCGACGATCTCGATAATGATGGTAATTCCGAGAAAATCATGGCCTTTGAAAGATCCAACTCTTCAGGCGTTACCATCTACAGGGATAATAATACATTAAACCAGTGGAACGTAAGAGGTTCACTGGACTTTGCACAAAAACGCACCCTCTATATAACAGCCGACTGTAACAACGATGGCAGGAAAGAGGTATATCTCTTTACATTAAACAATGATTCCTTGTTCCTGCATTGCATTGAGGATTTCAGCAATCCCGGCTTTAAATTCAGGAACAGGTTCATTGCAAGGATCGGGCACGGGATCAAAGCGGCCGACCCGGATATTTTACCCGCAATCCCCCAGGATCTGGACGGCGATGGAAGGAAGGAGCTTCTTTTTGGCATTTCAACCGGGTTTTCAAAATTTCCAAGAAAGGTTTATGCCTATTTTACATCCTCAGACTCACTTATCAGTTCACCTGAAGCCTCCATGTTTCTCCTGGGTATCCTGGAGTCAGATATTAACAGGGATGGCAAAATGGAAATTCTGCCGCACGGTTACGCTGCGGAAAATATAGAGCCCGGGGATGCAAAATACCACGATTACTCTGCATGGCTGACCGTGATGGATCAAAATATGAAATTCATGTTTGAGCCAATGGAGTTCAGGGGGAAGTTCTGTGCGGTCCAGCCCATGGTCCTGGTTTCGGACAAAGATACTATCACCGACCTGCTTTACTGTTCTCATGAACAAGACTCGACAACAGTTTTTTATACCTTTTCTCCCGACGGCAGGCTTAGTGGCAGGAAAGTTACAAATGTCGTGGCAGAAAGTGGATTCTTTACCTTCGACAGGAATAAAAGACCAGTTTATGTCCTGGAATCCAGTGAGAAAGGACTGACGCTTCTTGACCATAAAAAAAGGATCTTAAGAAAAATCAACCTTACCGGGCCCGTATTTCGTAAGGTCTGTGATATTGACCAGGACGGGAAAGATGAGATATTCCTGGTTGCAACAGACATGGGAAAGGCAATGGTTTACCGGGAAGGTTTTGAACAACCTGCCGAATGTGAACTCAGGGGTGAGAATGCAGTGACCAAGATATTTTCCGTTTGCCATAAAAAGGGTGAGTTCCCTGTTATTTCCTTTCAGGACGGGCAGGACCTGTTCCTGATGACATACAGGCCAAATAACACCTATTTCCTGGGCTTCGGTGTCTATCCTGCAATTTACCTGGGTTTCCTTGTTTTTGTTCTCCTCGTGCAGTGGGTCCAGCGACGGATCATACTCAGAAGGCTTGAAACCGAGAAGCAGATCAACGGCCTCCAGTTGGCCCTGATCAGAAATCAGCTCGATCCGCACTTTGCTTTCAATGCAATTAATTCAGTGATATATTCTGTTCAGAACCTCGACAAGGAAAAAGCAATTGCCCAGCTTACATCTTTTGCACACCTGTACCGCGATCTTGTTCTCTCAGCCGGCAATTCGCGCAGATCGCTGGAGGATGAAATCAGATTCTGCAACGATTACCTCCTGATTGAAAGGATCAGGTACGGGAATGGATTTAATTACAGCATTAATGTTGAAAAAGATGTCGCAACAGAAATGCTTGTCCCTAAGCTTCTTATCCAGTCGTATGCCGAGAATGCCGTTAAGCATGGCTTACGGAACCTTAAATCAGGAGGAAAGCTGGATATTTCGGTTTCCAGGGAGCATGGTATTGTGTGGATAGTAATTGAGGATAATGGTGTCGGACGGCAGAATGCTTCTCTTGAAATGAGCGATTCAACGGGTAAAGGGCTAAGGGTGATGGATGAGCTCTTCTCGGTATATAATAAATTCTATGGCGACAGGATAAGCGCGGAAATCGAGGATCTGCACAATACGAAAGGCGACCCGTGCGGGACAAAGGTCATAATCAGGATAGAGCTGAAACATGAAAAACTGCAGCATTAAAGAGAAAACCGTAACGGCGGTGCTTGTTGATGATGAAGTCCATTGCCTTGAATCTCTGGGGCTCTTGCTTGAGAACGAGACGAGGATATCCATAACCGGAAAATTTTCCGGTTCCCAGGCAGCATATACGGCAATAATCTGCCGGAATCACGCCCTGCAGTTTGACCTTTAGAAGAGTTCTGTAAATATCTTTCAGGAGCTGTCTATATAGCTCATATTCAAGATTATTAAATTAGCGGAGCACTATTCAGGAAGTGATATAATTAAGTTTTTTTTTGATACGGGTAATTATATTCCAACTAAATGCACTGCTGATGCGTCTTTGTTTTGAAGAATGAACCAGGAAACCTTCGATATTAATCACAGGCTCATAGAAAAATGCCGGGAAGGAGACATGAAGGCCCAGTTCATGCTCTACAAAAACTATTCGAAGGCAATGTACAACATAGCAATAAGGATAACGGGAAACGGGATGGATGCTGAAGATATCCTGCAGGAATCTTTTGTTACCGCCTTCGGAAGACTGGGCGAGCTCGGGAGTACAGCCTCATTTACCAGCTGGCTGAAAAGGATCGTTATCAATAATTCCATTTCCTTTGTCAGGAAGAGGAGACTGATCTTCGACGACCTTACCTTCCAGGAACCTGAGGCTGATGATGATCCCGGACCTGAGATCGACATCGATCCGGCACTCGTTCATGAAGCTATCAAAGCACTTCCCGATGGAAGCCGTACCATCCTTGTCCTGTACGCACTCGAAGGATACAGGCACAGGGAGATTGCAGAAATGATGGAAATATCGGAATCGACAAGCAAGAGCCAGTACAGGAGGGCTCTCACTCTTTTGCGCGAAAGGCTCTTAAAAAAAACTGTCAATGAAAAATATTGAAAAATACCTTGCGGAGAACAGGCAGCAGCTCGATGTTGAAACACCCGACGACTCAGCTATTTGGGAAAGGATTTCAGATGATTTGTCGCTTAACGGCCCGGTAAAAACAAAAAGGGGATCAGGTATAACTTTTTACAGGATTTTAAAAATTGCCGCTGTGGCTTTTATCATCTTTTCGATAGGTTACATAACAAAGGACCTTGTCGGAAGGAAGGATACGGACCGTGCTGTCACCCTTTCGGATATCAGCCTTGCCCTTGGCAGGAAAGAAATTGAATACAGGACCCTGGTCTCTGTCAAAACAGGTGAAGTCAGGGCCCTCACAACCACGGACAACCTCATTATAAAGGAGCTCTTCGACGAGATCAAAAGGCTTGATGTCGTGTATGACCAGTCACTCAAGGACCTGAAGGAACTTGGTTACAACGAAAAAGTGATTAATACCATTTTCGACACCTACGAGAAAAAGATACACCTTCTTGAATTAATAATTCTTGAATCAAATAAACAAGTCAGTCATGAAAACAACGGAAAAATTACACTTTAGAAACACCGCGTTTGTCTTATTAATTACGTTACTGCTGCCGGCCTCTCTTTTTGCGGCCCAGGTGCAGAAAACATTTACCTGGAAGTACCCGGTGAATATGCAGACCCAGGTAAAATTCGACAATTACAACTGCGACCTTGTGATCCACACATGGGAAAAGAGCCTGGCGGAGTATCATCTTACCATCGAGGCAACGGGCAAAACCCAGGAAGATGAGGAGAGGCTGGTCAGGTACCTCGAGAAATATGATTTCAGGCACTCCGAAGGCGAAGTGGCTTTCGGCAGCTCCTTCTGGAAAAACCGTATGACATTTAACGGAAGGACCACACTTGAGATAGAGGGAGAGAAGAACATTGTGCTGACCGATTTCACTATCAAGGGGGAGCTTTGGATACCTGCAGGTTGCAATTTTGCCTTTCAGTCGAAATACTCGAAGGTTGATATGGAAAATTTCAGCGGTAAATTTCAGGCGGAGCTCTATAACGATCATTTCCACGGGGGCAATGTTACAACAGTTACCGACCTCGAAGCAAAATATGCCGACATTGAATTCACCGAACTGAAGGGTCTGAACGCGGAATTGTACAACTGCACGTTCAACGCCGAAAGCACCGGCGACCTTACCCTGAATTCTAAATATTCAAAGCTTAGGTGCAAAACCGCCGGTGCCGTAGCCTTCGACAGCTATAACGACAAGGCAGAGATAGAAAACTCGGGCGATCTCAGGTTCTCTTCCAAGTACTCCGATCTTAACATGAAAGTCGCGGGAAAAGTCACACTCGACTGTTACAATGGGAATATTGAGATTGGAACATCCAGAGAGATCAGGCTTTCATCAAAATATGCCGAGTTCAGGTTTGCCGGTACAGGTGATATCAAAATCGGTGATACTTACAACGACAAATATTATATCGGCAAAGCAAGCTCGATGAGAATAGATGTTTCAAAATATTCAGCCTATAATATTGATGAGCTTCTTACCGGGCTGACTCTGGGCGACGGATATAATGATAATATCTCTGTGCAGAAAACTTCAGAATCGCTGAAGGAGTTCCGGGTCTCGGGGAAGTACCTGGAGGTATCTCTTAGGGTCCCTCCCTCTCTCAGCTACAGGCTTACTGCAAATATCAAATATCCCGAGTTCGATGTCAACGAATCAGCGTTTAAGACAAGGATAAAGATCCTGGAGAATTCGGAGCTGCAGTATGAAGGAGTAAAGGGGACAGAAAAATCAGATTTGCCTCTGATAGAAATCAAAGGTTACGAGATAAAGCTGAAGCTGACGGATATCAATTAACGGATAAATATTCCGCAAAGCTGCTATCCCAAGGGTGAAATAGTTCTTTTTTACCTTCCTCCCTGGGGGAAGGTCGGACCCGGGTGAAACGAAGGGTCCGGGAAGGGGGTCACTTGCTTTAGAAGATTTTATACAGTCATTATCTTTTGTTTAATCAGACCCCCTTTCCTGTTTCCCCCAAGGAGGAAATGATTCTCTTTTTTACCTTCCTCCCTGGGGGAAGGTCGGACCCGGGTGAAACGAAGGGTCCGGGAAGGGGGTCACTTGCTTTAGAAGATTTTATACAGTCATTATCTTTTGTTTAAT
>DATKMR010000011.1:0-130364 GCA_035541795.1 Bacteroidales bacterium | reverse complement strand
TATGTAATAGGGGCCCGATGCCCAGTTTATTGATGAGAAGGTTCCGGTCACTGGTACACCGGTGCCGATCGCGACAGTCACCAGCCCGTTTAAATTGGTCTGGGGGTTGGGGCTATAGGTCTCCTGGTAAACAATGGTTCCGGTGGGAGAGCCCTGGAGGATGCTTACACGCATACCAACCGACTTGTTCGACTGCAGAACATTACCTGCATCGCGTATCACCGCCTGGTAGCTGAATTTCTGTGGTGCCTGGGCTGAGGAAGTGAACATTGAGCAGCGAAGAGTGAACAGTGTCAGAAGAAAGAATGTGATGATGTAATGATGAGCAAATGTCCGGTCGTGCTGATGAGCAGACGGGCTGATTTGATGACTTGTGAAGCGGACCATTGTTATTCGGTTTTATTTTATAGACTAGTTTTCATAGTTGTCATAATGCGGTTTAACAGCTCCATTATTACAACCAAATGTTTGATTATATTCTCCGGCGAAGGATATCCTGATGATTTTTTTCATAGAGCGAGCCAATATTAAGCTTCACCGGCTTCTTTTGCTGCAATTTTGGGTTTATAGGCAAAATCCTGAGCGTTTTCTGAATCCTGAGATTCACAAACGATTGCTCCAACCGGGGTGCCTGCTCATAATAATTGCCTGGCGATTACAATATTCCTTTTCTCTTCGAGGAGCTCACGATAAGATAATACCTGAGGCGTAAATTCAAATCCCAGATCAACTATTCATTTCTCTTCTTCAAAATCTGATAATTTGGATTTTAAAGAATGAACTATTCTCACATTGGCCCATCACTACATTAGCCAGCCGGCTAATCAGCTAGTCAAAATATCAGTTCTTTATTATCTTAAATGTCCTGACCGGTTTGCTGCCGGATGAAATCTTCAGGATATAGACCGAAGGAGGCAGGGACGACATCTGAATTATGGTCTCATTCCCTGTTAACTGGCCTGTTCCGAGAAGCTTGCCCGAGGTATCGAGAAGCCTGTAAAAAAGTCCGGAGATATTATCACCTTCAACCTTCAGGGTAAGAAAATCACTGGCTGGATTTGGATAGAGGGAGAAGGTAAGACTATTGTCCTTCAGTGTCTCCGCATCTGTCAATACAGAAATTTCGTAAGGTTGCTGAACGCCTTTGGCTACAGAACCGTTTGACCCGATATCGAATGAATTGAGCAGCTGGCCCACCGAATATGAGACATTACCGCCCGAGCCTGTTGCCATCCCTCCGGAGGCGTTGATAACATTCTGTGCCCCTGAAGGCAGGGCAAAAATCAGGAACCAGATTGCTGAGATAATCAAGGTCCTGAATATCCTGAAATTATAAAGTTGAACAGGAATGGTTGAGTTTGATTTAGTTTTCATAAACTAAAGATTTAGGATATATGGCAATACTGTAGGTTTTTCAAATACTCCGGGAAGCAATAAAAAGCAATCTGCCCGCAAATCAATCAGAAACTACGGGAAGTTATGCCAAAACAAGATATGAGTCAAGTTTTTTTGACCAATGTCAGAGAGTTACCTCCACAATATGTTCTTTTTCATCCCCGAAGAGCGGTATGTGGTTAGATGTTTGTGGCTGCTTATCGACAATGACACTGGTGAATCCTTTTGATTTTCCGTTCGGATTTTTCACTATGATCCTGTAAACCGCGTTCCTGAATTTTCGCTTAAAAGTGAAGCTTTTCCATGTTTTCGGGATACATGGATCAACAATGAGGCTGTCGTAATCGGGTCTGATACCAAGAATATACTGGGATATCGCGTAAAAGTTCCAGGAAGCTGAACCGGTAAGCCAGGAGTTCTTTGCCTCACCGGGCCTGTAAGCATCCTTACCGGCAATCATCTGTCCGTACACATAAGGTTCCGTTTTATGCAAATCGCTTATTTCTTCAAGGTATGAAGGGCATGTTTTCCTGTAATATTCCCAGGCCCTTTCACCGTTGCCCGCAACCGTCTCACCCATCATGATCCATGGATTATTGTGGCAGAAGACACTGGCATTTTCCTTATAGCCTGCGGGGTATGATGAAATCTCACCATATTCAATAAAATATTTTGTAAAAGCGGGGTTGTTGAGAACGATGCCATGCTCACAGTCAAGTCTTTCCCTGACCGAATCAAGTGCCTTCTCACAATATCCCTTATCCGCTCCTATCCCGGCAATCGTGCACCATCCCTGCGACTCAATAAAGATCTGTCCCTCCTCATTCTCCCTGCTGCCGACTTTCCTTCCAAAATAATCATATGCCCGTATAAACCATTCCCCGTCCCATCCATGCTGTTCAATTGCTTTAACCATTGAGTCGACATGCAAGAGTGCCCTCTTTGCCTCAGAATCTTTATTGAGCCTGCTGCAAAGCGCCGCGTATTCTTTCCCATAGACTACGAACAACCCGGCAATCATCAGTGATTCTGCCTTTGTTCCTTCCGTTTTGTTCTCAGTTGTCTGGAATGACTCGTTTGGATCGTTTGAGAAACAATTAAGGTTAAGACAGTCGTTCCAGTCGGCTCTTCCAATCAGCGGCAGGCCGTGAGGTCCAAGGTTATTTATGACATGATCTAATGAGGCTGTAAGGTGGTCGAACAGCGGCCTTGCCAGGGACTCATCGTTATCGAAAGGAACCAACTCGTCGAGGATGTTGAAATCGCCTGTCTCCTTTATGTAGCTTACTGTCCCCAGAATAAGCCACAAAGGATCGTCATTGAACCCGCCTCCTATGTCGTTATTTCCCCTTTTCGTGAGCGGCTGGTACTGGTGGTAGCATCCGCCGTCGGGAAACTGGGTTGAGGCAATATCGATGATTCTTTCTCGTGCCCTTCCCGGTATCTGGTGAACAAACCCGATCAGGTCCTGGTTTGAATCCCGAAAGCCCATCCCTCTTCCTATTCCCGATTCGAAAAATGATGTTGACCTTGAGAAGCAGAATGTTATCATGCACTGGTACTGGTTCCAGATATTTACCATCCTGTCGAGCTTATCGTCGCCCGAATCAACATTGATTATGCTTAACAGGTTATCCCAGTAACATTTAAGATCACGGAAGGCTGAATTCACCTTGTCGGCTGTATCAAACTTAGCGATGGTCTCTTTAGCCTTCGTCTTATTGATGACACCCTTCGATTCCCATTTTTCTTCCTGGCTGTTTTCGACATAACCCAGCATAAAAATCAGCTCTTTTGATTCACCGGGTCCGAGTTCAATCTCGAGATAATGTGAAGCAACAGGCGACCATCCATGTGCCTCGGAATTGCGCGATTTTCCTTCAGCAACAACCTGGGGTTCGTCGAACCCGTTCCAGAGTCCGAAAAAAGACTCCCGGTCCGTATCAAACCCCGAGAGAGGCAGGTTCACCGAATAATAGGCATAATGATCGCGTCTCTCCTTGTATTCTGTCTTATGGTAAATCACCGAACCTTCAATTTCGACCTCTCCCGTCGAGAAATTCCTCTGGAAATTCTCCATATCCGCTGCCGCATTCCACAGGCACCATTCGACAAAGGAAAACAGTTTAATTTTCTTTGCCTTCCTGGTTTTGTTGGACAGGGTCATTTTCTGAACTTCTGCCCAGGTACCAAGGGGAACAAAGAAGAGCACGCTGGCCTGTACGCCGTCTTTCTCCCCTGTTATGAGTGAATAATTCATCCCATGACGACACTCGTACTTATCCAGACTGGTTTTACAGGGTTTCCAGCCCGGCGACCAGACTGTATCCTTGTCTTTTATATAAAAATACCTGCCACCGCTGTCCATAGGAACATTGTTGTACCTGTACCGTGTAATCCTTCTGAACTTAGCATCCTTGTAAAATGAATAACCACCGGCCGTATTGGAAATAAGGGAATAGAAGTCCTGGCTGCCCAGGTAATTTATCCAGGGCCAGGGTGTTTTCGGATCAGTAATCACATATTCCCTGTTCCTGTCATCAAAATATCCGTATTTCATCCTTTGAGAATTTAATGTGTAAAGAATCACTGTTCGCTTGCGGACGCCCTGTCCCGCCTGCTGTTAAGCTCAAGGGTTATTTCGTCCATCTTTTTCTGGTTAAGAGGATATAGTGTCATCACCCCTGCCGCCATCAGGGTAATGATGGTCGGTATCCAGCTCATCAGCATTTTAATACCAGGAATAGCACCCTGAATTGCGAGGTTATCCTGGCCGTTATATTTGAATGACGCAAGTACAAAACCGATAATCGCCCCGGCGATACCACCGCCAAACTTGGTCGCAAAGGAGCCGGCAGAGTACACGAGGCCCGTGGCCCTCCTTTTATTGATGAATTCCGAATAATCGGCAGCATCGCCAAGCATTGCAAAGAAAAGGGTCGGGAATATTGCTGCGCCGAATTCTGAAATTATCCCAAGAATGAAGATCGGAACTATATCGGCCGGTCCGCAGAAAATAAGAGTGGCATTCACAAAACCTGAGAAAATAAGTGCTGATATAAAGAGATTTCTTTTCCCCATTTTCTTTCCAAGTGGAGAAGTGATCATTGCACCTGCGATAGAGGCAAGCATGAGGCCGATCATGTATGTAGAGGCAAGAAGCTGCTTGTTAACAAAATGGCTGAAATAGATTACTACGATCCCCTGCTTTATTGAGTTGTAAACATTGAAGAGAAGTCCTATCACCAGCAGAATGATCCATGGCCTGTTCCTGATAAGATCTTTCAGGTCCCTGCCGAGAGAAGTCTGCTGGTCCCTTGGAGGCTGTACCCTCTCCCTGGTAGTGGCAAAGGTGAGTATAAGAAAAAGGCTCAGGAAGACCGAAAGGAAATATATCGACCGGCTATAACCTTTCTTCTGGTCGATAATATTGATTTTTTTTGCATCCAGGTTTTCCTCACCTGCAACGATGAAGGAATATTTCTTGCCGGCCTCCATTGAAAAGCTTTTACCGTGTGTCGGGACATTCAGGCTGTCGGGCAGTACATTCCCGGCCCATGAGAATAATGCAATCCCGTCTTTCGTCTTGATATTGACATTTTTCACCTCCGCAGGGGTGGATACTGAAACCTCATATCTTTTAGCCCCGGTCATCCGGATATCAACCTGCGGATTTATATTCCCGAAATGGAGAACCAGGAATAAAAGTGCACCCTGAACCACCATTCCCCCGGTAAATGCACCTACCATCCTGTACGACCCGAGGCTGGTACGTTCCTTGTCGTTACCTGTCATCACCGCCATCAGGGCACCATAAGGTATGTTATTGGCTGTGTAGAGTATAAAGAAGATCAGGTAAGTTGCATAGGCATAAACAATCTTACCTGTGGCACCGAATTTAGGGGTTGTAAACAGCAACGACAGTGAAATTCCCAGCGGCACCGCTGTCCACAAAATCCACGGGCGGAATTTACCGTACTTCGAATCGGTGCGGTCGCAGATAACTCCCATGATTATATCAATAATACCATCGCTGAATCGCGCAATGAGCATCAGGACCCCTACCACTGCCGGGTTTATCCCGAATACATCTGTATAGAAAATGAAGAGAAAGGTGGCTACACCTCTCCACGCAATGTTTGCCGCACCGTCGCCAAGTGCATAACCGATCTTTTCCTTTACAGCTAGTTTTTCCACGTAATTAGGGTTTGGTTGGTTGAAGCAAAGTGTAATTTTAACACTAAGCTAAATAAGTTTTAGCACTTAATAAAGGAAAAATGGACTAATTTTACTGCTACTTCAGGAACCATGAAAACAATTTATATCTCTCTTATCTTTTTTTCGCTCTGTCCATTTGCATGGGGACAGATTTATAAAGACAAAAATGCCAAAGTAGAGGACAGGGTAGAAAACCTGCTCCAGTACCTGACTTCTGATGAGAAGCTTCAGTATATAGGCGGTGTGGATGCAATGTATATCCGTGATATCCCCAGGCTTGGGCTCCCGAAGATAAAAATGTCGGACGGTCCCGTAGGTGTCAAAACATGGGGCAAAACAACCGGTTACCCTGCAGGAATTTGTACTGCAGCAACTTTTGACAAGGATTTAGTCTTTTCGCTTGGCGAGGCACTCGGAAGGGACGCCAGGGCACGAGGTGTTCATATAATTCTCGGACCGGGGGTCAACATATACAGGGCTCCGATGTGCGGCAGAAACTTCGAGTATTTCGGTGAGGACCCGTTTCTCGCAGGAAAAACTGCAGCTGTTTATGTAAAGGGGATCCAGAGCATGAATGTGGCTGCAACAGTAAAGCATTATGCAGGTAATAACCAGGAATGGAACAGGTATGGAATCAGCTCGGACATTGATGAAAGGACACTCCAGGAGATTTACCTGACCGCCTTCAGGATGGCCGTTAAAGAAGGAAAAGCCTGGGCAATAATGGATGCATATAATCTCCTGAACGGGATTCATTGCACGCAAAACTCTCACCTGAACAATGAAATCCTGAAAGTCCAGTGGCAATTCCCGGGAATTGTGATGAGCGACTGGGGGGCGACGCACGACGGTGTGGCAGCCGCAAACGGAGGGCTTGACCTGGAAATGCCCTCGGGCGACAATATGAGTGTGACAAATCTTTCCTCTGCCCTGGTCCAGGGTAAAGTATCCCAGCCGACAATCGACGACAAGGTAAGGCGAATCCTCAGGCTTATATTCAATTTTGGTTTCTACGACAACATACAAACTGATAATTCAATCGCACTTGACTCTCCTGAGAATGACTCCGTTTCCCTGAATCTTGCAAGGAATGGAATTGTATTGCTGAAAAACGACAGCATCCTGCCTTTTGCAGCTGCAAAAGTGAAATCAATTGCCGTAATCGGACCAAATGCAGACAGGTATGTTACAGGAGGTGGAAGCTCTTATGTGGACCCGTTTCACTACATTTCGGCATACCAGGGAATACGCAGTTTGGCACCCGCTTATGTCAGGATTAGGTTTGCAGGAACACCTCCCCTTTTATCGCAGCTCACCGGATCGGTTTTTTATTCAGCGGCCGGATCGCAGACAAAGGGCCTTACCGGGTTCTACTTTAATAACCAGACACTGGAGGGTCAGCCGGTTGCCCAGAGGATAGATACTGTTGTCGATTTTCACTGGGCAGCAGCTCCTGATGTGCCAGGCATGCCTGCCGATAATTTCTCAATCAGGTGGACAGGGGTGATCAGGCCGCAGACAACAGGCAAATATTCTTTCACCGTAGCCGGCGATGATGGCTTCAGGCTGACGGTTAACAACCAGCTACTGATTGATAACTGGGTTGATGAGGCTGTCACTGCCAAATCGGGGACAATCAATCTTATTGCCGGCCAGGAGTACCCGGTTAAGCTGGAATATTATGAGAATGCCGGGCTGGCTGAGATCACCCTCGGATATATCAGCAGTGCTGTTCTCAACAAATTGGTTCTTGATGCGGCTGACAGTTCTGACGTTGCAATAGTCTGTGTCGGATTCAACAGCGACACGGAAGGTGAAGGATATGACAGACCCTTCGATATGGGTGCTGACCAGGACAGCCTGATAACAATGGTAGCAGGTGCGAATCCAAATACGGTTGTTGTTACAAATGCAGGAGGCAATGTCGATACGGAGGCCTGGCTCGGTATGGTGAAAGGACTGGTTCAAGCATGGTATCCGGGGCAAAACGGGGGAAAGGCTCTGGCTGAAATCCTTTTCGGGAAGATTAGCCCAAGTGGTAAGCTGCCTGTCACTTTTGAAAAGAAATGGTCAGACAGTCCTGTTTTCAGCAACTATTATGAAAACAATGGTCCGGGTCATGTTAAGTACAATGAAGGTCTTTTCGTCGGTTACCGCTACTACGATATGTATCATATCGAACCACTTTTCCCTTTCGGTTTCGGCCTCTCTTATACAACATTCAGCTATTCGGACCTGTCGGTGACAAGAGATCTTTCAGATTCGGTCATTGTCAGTTTCAGCATACAGAATACAGGGAACATGGCTGGTGCGGAAGCTGCCCAGGTATATGTGAGCCCTGAATCACCAAAGGTGCAGCGCCCTGTAAAGGAGCTGAAGGAGTACGCAAAAGTTTACCTGCTTCCCGGTGAAACAAAAACCATAAATGTCAAACTTGATCCCTATGCATTCTCATACTACAGTCCCGAAAGGAACGGTTTTGCGGTGGACAGCGGGAAATATGACATCATAATCGGAGCTTCATCCGCCGACGAGAGACTCAGGCAATCATTCGTGTATGAAAAAAACCTCCTGATCGGTATAGAACCTAACGAATACAATCCTTCAAACAAATGTCTGATTTATCCGGTACCGGCAAAAGATATAATCTATGTCACGACCTGGTTCAACGCCGCCTCCGATATTGATTTCAGAGTCTACAATTCGGCAGGCATGCTGATTGATCACAGAAAATATTATGACCAGCATATAACTTACGATTGCGGCAATCTCCCTGATGGCTTATATTTCTGCAGGGTATCGGCGGGAATTAATACCTTAACGGGAAAATTTATAATCGGACGATAAATTTCAAATAATTCAGATCAGATCTCTAACAAAAAATCACATGTCATGCAGTCACATGAAATTGATTACAGGATATTCGGCAATGACATCCAGTTCGTGGAGGTTGAACTCGATCCTGGTGAAACCGTCATTGCTGAAGCCGGTGCCATGGTGTACATGGAAGACGGCATTACCTGGGAAGCCAGGATGGGAGACGGGTCGCAGGCCAACCAGGGATTAATGGGAAAACTTTTCCAGGCCGGATCCAGGATTCTCATGGGAGAATCTCTTTTCATAACACATTTTACAAACAGGGGCTTTGGCAAGAAGCATGTCTCCTTTGCGGCTCCTTATCCAGGGACGATTGTACCCGTCGATCTTTCGCAGGTAAGGAATAACCTTATTGTGCAGAAGGACGGTTTTCTTTGTGCAGCTTTCGGGACAAGGCTCACAATAACGCTTAACAAAAGGATAGGCTCCGGGCTTTTTGGCGGGGAAGGATTTATTCTCGAAAAGCTCGAAGGCGACGGAAAGGCATTTATTCATGCCGGCGGAACAGTGATCGAGAGGCAGCTAAGCAATGAAGTACTGAGGATCGATACCGGTTGCGTGGTAGCTTTTGAACCCTCTCTCGATTTTGATATTGAGCCATCCGGAAGTCTTAAATCGATGCTCTTCGGCGGGGAAGGCATCTTTCTTGCCACGATGAGAGGCACTGGAAAAGTTTGGCTGCAGTCGATGCCGATAAGAAAGCTTATCAGGGCGCTTGCCCCTTATGGAAGGAACTCCGGGAAGGAACAAAGTTCAATATTGGGTAACCTCTTCGAACAGTAAAGTCAGAACACCGCCTTCATTACCCAGACATATCTGGAAGGCGGATTCTTTCTTACCTTTTCGGGGACCGAAATGACAAACCCGTCTCCCTGTCTTTGCCACTTGAGAGATGCGGAACTGCTTAACATGGTAATCTTTGCATTTTCCGGTAACAGGTATGAAGACATACCAATTGATGCCGGCATCTTCTCATTGTCATCGGCCAGGTAATAAATATAGACTGTATTATTACCTTTCCTTGAGATGCATACCTTCCCTTCCTTATACGGGGCCAGGGCTCTTGTACCGTATATAGCCTCGCCATTCACTTTCATCCAGGCACCGATCTCCTCCAGCAGCTTATAAGCATCATCGTGCCACTGCCCCTGCGGCCCCGGCGCGATGTTCAGTAAAAGGTTCCCCCCCTTGATTACAATATCAACCAGAAGATGGACCGCCTCTTTTCCGCTCATATATTTTGCATCCGGCACCCACGACCATCCGCCACCGGCAATTATACAGGACTCCCAGGGATAGGGCAGCGCCTTGCCGGGCACCCTGTTTTCGGGTGTGAGATAATTCTGGTTCCTGCCATAGACTGCCCTGTCAACAACAATAAGCCCTGGCTGCTTCTCCCTGGCTTTCTTAACAAGTTCATCCATCCTTATATCCTGGCTCTGAACATGTATGAACTTGTAGTCTTTTGCCGTTATCTCTTTATTTACCTCCTCGTCTGTCATTTTCCTGACCCATCCTCCATCGAGCCAGAGGATATCCATCTTCCCGTAGTCACCTCCCATCAGCTCCATGATCTGGCCCTGCGTGTACTTCACAAACTGTTCCCACCGTTCAGGATATTCCTTTATGTTGTAATTCACATTCCTGTCGGGTGTTGCAAAATTGGGCCACCAGTAAAATTCACTGTGCCAGTCGGGTTTTGAAAAGTAAGCGCCTGTCCAGAATCCATCATCACGGAAAACATTAAAGATCTCTTTTGCCACGTTTGCCTTCGGGTTGGAATGAAAAGGTGTATTCGGGCTGGTTACCCTGTAATCGGTAAGTTTCGTATCGAACATGCAGAAACCATCGTGGTGCTTGGTAGTGAATATGACATACTTCATCCCTGCATCCTTGGCGGCTTTTGCCCATTTTGAAGGATCAAAGGCAATGGGATTGAAAGTTTTCTGAAGGCTTTCATACTCCTTTTTATATTCGACATAGTTGTCCGATTTCCGTCTGCACCATCCTTCATCCTCGGAGCAGATTGACCAAGATTCCACTATACCCCACTGACTGTATGTCCCCCAGTGCATAAGCAGCCCGAACTTCAGGTCCTGCCATTGCTCAAGCTTTTGCAGTACAAGCGGGTCGGTTTCCGGCACATACTTTTCATCATCCTGGGCATATGAAACAAATGGTATTAAGAGGACAACCAAAAGAAGATATAGCTTCATACTTTTCATTGTGCTTAAACTGAACTTACTGGGGTTAATCTTTTTCCTGGATTTTAAGCTTCCCGTCGAGAACTACAGCCAGGACCGTCATATATTCATCAATAACTGAATCGGGGACCTTAATAAACACAACCCCGGGATTGCTGCTCCAGTATGGCCTGAGGTACTCCCTGAACTCCAGCTTCGTGCCGTTGCCAACAACATAAATCCTGTTGATATGATTTTTTACCCCTTCGAGCATGATTTCTCCCCCGGGATTCCCAGGAAAGAAAAGGTACAGCATTGCGCTGTCGCTGCTGACCGTGGTGGGCCCATGGAAAAATCCGGGAGGCAATCCGCCTTCTGTCCCGTACACCGCTTCGGAATGCTTCCTGATCCATCCTCCCAGGGTCCTGAGCACATTGACATCCTCCTGCGGAATCGAACCGTCGGCTTTAGGACCTATGTCGAGCAGGAGATTTCCCCCGTTTGAAAGACACTCCGAGAAAATGCTGATTACCTGTGACGGAGATTTAAAGTTATGATCGTTCTGCTGGTACCCCCACGAATCATTCACTGTCATGCATAGCTCCCAGTACCTGTCTGCCGGCCTGTTCACCGGCAGCCCCTGCTCCGGGGTGGCATAATCGCCATAACCCTGAAGCCTCGAGTTAATGATCGCACCTGAATTGTTTTTCAGGATCATCTCACGGATCTCAGTAGCCTTCCATTTTTCCGCGCTCTGCTCCCAGTCACCATCGAACCACCAGAGGTCGGGGTTGAAGTTTTTTTCAATTTCCCTTAACTGGGTGAAGTTGTAATCGGTGAACTTCCTCCATCTGACGGAGTCGTCAGAGTACCTCTTTTCATTCTTCGTGAAGTTCGGGTAATCGGGATGTGACCAGTCGAGCAGGGAAAAATATAATCCCACTTTTATGGCGTTTTTCCTCAGCTCAGAGCAAAATGGGGAGATGAGATCTTTTGCCGCAGGTGTTTTTTTAACAACTGTCAGCTCATCGGCCTTCGAATCCCAGAGGGCGACACCATCGTGGTGCTTCGATGTGAGAACAGCATATTTTGCCCCGCTTTCCCTGATGAGAGATGCCCATTCCGCAGGATTATATTTCGCCGCAGTAAAACCGGCAAGCTGTTTCAGGTAGTCTGGATAAGAGATGTAGCCGTTGTAAAACGACCATGATTCATCTATCCCGTTAACTGCATAGATTCCCCAGTGAATGAAGATCCCCAGCTTAGAGTCGTGAAACCACTGCATCCGTCCGGCATTACCTACCTGCGACTTCTGCGCAGTGACCGGTAAAATGCCTGCAAAGCTGAAGAGAAAAGCAAGTGCATATCTTTGTATCATTGACAACTGAATTATTGTTTACTGCACGAAAAGGTTATGCGGGCAAACGAACACTATTATGAGAAATCAAATCCGGAAATATAAGCCGGGGCTTCAAAAAAAGGTTCCTTTTCCTTCTCCCCGAAATTTATAAACCTGATAAAGACCAGGCCGGGTTTTGCATTTAACATCCTGTTCAGCGCACCCATTTTTACCCCCGTTCTTAGCTTGTCGTAGAGCCAGCTCCGGTCGTCGAGCCATGTTAACCCGGTATAATAGCCTTCCGAAGCACATACCGATTCAAACAGCGTGGCCAGCTTTTTCTCCTCACCCTTCCTGCAGTATATTGCATCAAAAACCAGGTACCTGAACTCACCAGGGGTAAATAACTTCCTGAAATACGGTATCCTTGGAAGCAGCTTCATCATTACCAGGCCCCATATCCCTGGAACATTATAAATCCTGTGAACTCCGGGTATTGCCGAGACACCTGCAATTATTTCATCCCCTTCCCTCAGAACATAATATTTATCCCCGTAGAAAATATAATCGGGGGTAAAAAGTGAGTAATCGCGGTAATAATCAACCAGCATCCCCTCCATGGCTTTTTTCTCTTCTTCTTTCAGCCTTGAAACCCTCAAATCGTATTTCGGCGAAAAACGAGAGAATACGACAGTAAGGAAAGATCTTACATATTCATATCCTGCCTGGTTTACCAGGTTTTTGGACCTTTCGTTCATGCTCTCTATGAAGGCGTACATTATGTGCTTTTCACCTTCCTTCACATCATTAAGCTCAAGAAGGTGCGGCCTGCTGAAAATATCGAGCACTCTTCTCTTGAATGAATCATCCTGGTCCGGTCTCGTTCTTTCTTTTCTTCTCCTGCGCCACCCGGCAGCAAGCCTGTAAACCGATTGTATTGAAAGATATCTCAGGTAAGAGGAGGGGTATCTCAGCTTCCTCTGGCCCGAAACCCTGAAGCACGATCCGATGGTGCCGGTAACCTGGTTTTTCTTGTACAGCGAGACGAAGCGGATCCTGTCGCCATAGGCCTCGATCCTCGGCTTTACATCCTGCAATGCATACCTCATCCCTCCCTCCGATCCCTGTATCGTATTGTTGAGGAGATAAATCATCTCATCGGTGGCATGATCAGAAACCCTGACCTCCAGGTCCTTGTACCCCGAAATGATTCTTTCAAACATGCTGTCAGAAATTATTTTGAATCAAGGCTTCCAAACACCTTCTGCAGAAGCGGGGTGACTCTTGCCGGAACATCCTTCCTGATCTTCAGCTCTTCACCCTCCACCTTCCTGAACATCCCGCCTAGGGCCTTATTTGTGAGATAGTCATCAAGATCGGTATTTACAGGCTTAAGCCCGGCCAGCCTTCCTGCCACCGAGCCTGCAAGATTGTTCCACTTGCCGGTGAGTGTGTTCCACGAGTCTTTTGTCGAAATGCCTGCTATAATCTTCTTTTCGGTAGAAGCCTGGATCTTGGGCCTGTATAGTGAGTACAGCTGCGTGTAAGTGGTTTTTACCAGGTACTGTGTTGCCGCATTATCCGGCCCTTTAAGGATATTAAATGCATCGCTAATTGTCATCTGGGTTATGCTGTTTACAAAGATCGGGGCAACATCCCTGGCTGCATCTTCGGCTGCCCTGTTGATACGGAGAACAACATCCTCGACAAGCTTTTCGCCACCAGGGAGCTTTGAGATATTATCGACTATTACCCTTGCCTCGTCGGGAAGGAGAATCTTGATTGCCTGGTCGCCATAGTAACCGTTTTCCGCTGCGAGCTTCTGCGCGGAATTCCTTGCTCCTGTAGTCAGCGCTTCCTTCAGCCCGCTGATTACCTCACTTTCTGTCAGAGGTGCGTTTATTCCGGCCTGGTTCAGAACCGTCATGACCTCTGAACAGCCCGAAAGTAAAAGAGCTATTGCAATCACCTTATAAATCCTTGTCCTCATAAGCTGTTTTTTAGATATCTTGCAAGATACAAAATATAGAGAAGAAGGTATTTAATCTTATCCCAATGAAAGCAAGATCCTTTTGTACGCCGTTTTCAGTTCTTATTTGTTTATCATTCCCCTTTTTATTACACGCCCAGGATCCGGGTAACCCTGAAGGATACCTGATGGGCTACGCCAAAACAACTCACGGTGGTGATTTTTCATATCATTCCGCGCAGCCGAATGTCACAGGTTCACTGCTCGCCAGGTCAATGGAAAAAGCTTTGTATATCGAATGGGAAACAGAGGCTGTCCCATCCTCCTTCAGAAAAGGAGAGGCAAAATTCATCTTCCTTTCGGCAATAGATGTCAATAACGTTAATCCCCACAAGTGGGAAATGTATGTTGAAGGAAAAAGAGAATTTACGATCAGCTCACCTGCCGACGCTACAAAGAAACTTTACTCCTGGAACGGCCCTGATGGCTACTCGCTTGAATTCAGGGTGACGATGACCGACCAGTTTGGCGACCAGCACGGATATATGATACTTACGGCTCCCGAAGGGAAGTTTGAGAGGGGCAGGCCGCTTACCCTGAAAGTTGAAGGTGAATCGGCCAACAGCCAGACATGGTTCATGATCTTTAAATACGGAATGCATCCCGAGCTGAATATCGTGGAGGAACAGGCAGTGACCCGGGAGGGTACCGGGCAGTTCCAGCAGGTGCGGATAGAGTATGTTTACATGGGTGAATCGACCGATGCAGTTATAAACTCAGGAAATATAAGGAGTGACGTGAAGCTCAGTTTCGGTTATAATACCATCAGGGCAAAGCTGCCGGTTGTCAAATCTGCCACCGGGTTTCCTGTATCAATCTCACTGAGAAAAAACAACCGTCTGCTCGCAAGCAGGAATTTCACTCTCAATCCCGTTATCCCCAGGACGATCCATCTTCTGCATCATTCTCATGTAGATATCGGATATACTCACGTGCAGGATGAGGTCAAACAAATTCAATGGAAGAACCTCGAAAATGCAATTAAGTATGCCGCACTTTCACAAAACTATCCCGAGGGTGAAAGATTCAGGTGGAACTCAGAAGTTATGTGGCCCGTGGAGACGTACCTGAGAGAACAGCAGGACCAGGAAAAAGTTAAAGCTCTAAGGGATGCCATTGCCAAAGGATGGATCGAACTGGATGCATTTTATGCCAACACGCTGACAGAACTGTGCACCCCGGCCGAACTTGTCAGACTTACCGCGGATGCCAGGAGGATAACAGCTGAATGCGGAACAAAGCCCAGGGCGGCAATGATTTCAGATATACCCGGATGGTCGTGGGGTATAGTCCCGGTCCTTGCCAGAAGCGGGGTCAGGTATCTTTCCCTGGGACCAAATTCAGGCGACAGGATCGGAAGCACACTTAAAGAGTGGGGTGACCGTCCGTTCTGGTGGGTATCACCATCGGGTGAAGAGAAAATTCTTTGCTGGATACATCAGAAAGGATATTCCTTTTTCCATACCGGGCTGAAATATGATGAGCTCAAATTCAGGCTCGACGAAGGCAAAATATTCGCCTATATGAATGAGCTCTGCAGCCAGAACTACCCTTATGAAATTGTGACACTGCGTTATAATATTGGCTCTGATAATGGCCCGGCGGACCCGACACTTGCCGATGCTGTAAAGGCATGGAATGAGAAGTATGTGACCCCATCTGTCAGGATAATGACTGTGTCGGAATCCTTTTCAGAGTTTGAAAAAATGTATGGTGACAGGATTCCATCCGTTTCCGGTGCCTTTACCGGATACTGGGAAGACGGGGCAGCCTCAACCGCACTTGAGACATCCTGGAACAGGAAAGCTGCATCGGGGATAAATTCGGCAGCCTGCCTTACGGTGATGAAGAACAATTCAGGCTTTGATGGAAAAAGCTTTGATGATGCCTGGAGAAACGTGCTCCTGTACGACGAACATACATGGGGCTCGTGGAACAGCATTAGCGAACCCGAAAACCCGTTTACAATAAGCCAGTGGGAAAACAAAAGAAAGTTTGCCATGGATGCCCTTAAACAGAGCAGGGATCTTATCACTGCAGCATCAGGGAAACTGGCAAAAAACGAAATCACGGAAGCCGAAAGAATAGAAGTTATAAACACGCATTCATGGAACGTAACCGACCTTGTAACCATACCTGCCCCGATGAGAATTCAGGGGACCAGGATAACTGACGACAGGGGAAACAAAATCCCTTCACAGAAACTGGGCTCCGGCGAAGTTGTTTTCATAGCAACAGATGTACCTGCTTTCGGCTCTAAAATCTATAACATTTCCAAAGAGGAGGCTCCATCAAATACAGTAACCCTTCAAACCGACAAAATTGAGAATGACCTGTTCAGCCTTAAGATCAATGATACTACCGGTTCGGTAGAAAGCCTCATTGTAAAAAAAGACAACTATGATCTTACCGACAAGGCGAATTATTCCGGCCTTAGCTCCTATATATACATTGAAGGAAGGATGCCGGTGAAAAGATACTTTGAAGGTGAGGTCAGATACAGTATTCTTGAAAAAGGACCTGTTACGACGGTTTTAAAGGTGACCGGCAGGGCTCATGGCTCAAAAAGCCTGGCCGCATATTACCAGCTTATTGAAGGGCTCGACAAAGTGGTTGTGGTCAGTGAAATTGACAAGGAGAAAATTTATACCCCCGAGGGGGTGCACCTGGCTTTCCCGTTCAACATCCCCGACGGTGTTATGCGCATTGATCTCGCATACGGAATATACAGGCCCGAATCGGACCAGCTGAAAGGCTCATGCAAGAATTACTATACCCCGGAGCGGTGGATAGATATTTCTAACCAGGATCGGGGTGTTACCTGGATCACATGCGATGCACCTGTTGTTGAAACAGGAAACATTACAACCGACGCCAATGCTTACGGCTGGATCCGGGAGGCTAAACCTTCCCAGACTATCCTTTCATATGTAATGAATAATTACTGGGGAACGAACTACAAAGCCGGCCAGGAGGGTATTGCATCTTTCAGGTACGTAATCCGTCCCCATGGCATGTTCATTCCGCAAGAAGCCGAGAGGTGCGCCTCGCAGGAAAAGGAACCTCTTCTGGTGGTTCCCGCTGACAGGGATAAAAAGCCGATTGAACCCCTGATGAAGGTGACCGGGCAAGGCATAATTGTTACCTCGCTGGTACCGCAACCCGATGGCTACCTTATCCATATTTTCAATTCCGGATATGCACCATCGGCAGCCGGAATATCATGGAAAGAAACACCCCGGGAGGTTTTCCTTTGCGATTATGACGGGGAGAAGACCGGGGAATTTAACACCGGTACCCTTATTCCCGGGTGGGGAACAAGAACGATACGTGTCAGAAGATGAATGGCAGCAGGGTCTGAGCGATAAAAAGGTCCTCGGGATTCGTGATCTTGATATTCTCCCTGTTGCCTTCAACCAGGCGGATCTTCACACCTGTCTTTTCCAGCACGGTTGCATCGTCGGTGAATGACTCATCGTACGGCTGGCTGTAAGCTTTCTTAATCAATGCTGCATCAAAAACCTGCGGTGTCTGAACCTGTTTTACATTTAACCTGTTAATTGGTTCATTACGATGATCCTCGAGGTACCTGAGCGAATCGGCGGGGCTTATAACAGGTATTGCATTGCCGTGCTTTTCGGCTTCCTCGAAACACCTCTTAATTGTTTCTATCCTGACCAGGGGCCTGACCCCGTCGTGAATCGCCACAAGTCCCTTGTTGCTTACGAATTCCAGCCCGTGCTTCACTGAGCTGAACCTGTGATCTCCTCCCTTAACCAGCGTGTGAGGTATCTTGAAATCATACTTTTTCTGTACAGCCGTCCAGTGCCTCAGCTGGTTTTCAGGCAAGACCGTTATTATCTCTATCGATTCGCTGAATTTATGGAACCTTTCAATCGTATGCATAAGAACGGGCCTTCCTGCAAGCTCAAGAAACTGCTTGGGAGTTTCCGTTCCCATCCTTTTCCCGCTTCCGCCGGCAACTATTACGACAAATAAATTCATTATGAATATTATTTAGCTTCGGTTACCTTTACCATCTCTATCCTTCCGTCTCACATTCATTCCTTAGTATAGAGGTATCTTTTTATACTCCTTTTCGGCGTTTTCACAAACTCTTCGGGATGGATCCTTACTTTGCTTACCTCCATGTAGGCGGGCATCAGGTTATTGACCTGCTTCCTGGTATCGTCGAGAACATTAATCACCTGGTCATCAGACAGGTTGTCTTTTTTTATCTGCTCGTAATCGGGGAAGATCAGGGCAATGATCTTATTGTCCTCTGAGACAACGACCGATTCGGTGACATACTTCATGTTATTGAAAAGAGATTCAATCTCTTCGGGATAGATGTTCTTCCCCGAGGGACCAAGAATCATACTCTTGCTTCTTCCCTTGATATAAATATTTCCCTCCCTGTCAATGACTCCCAGGTCGCCCGTATGCAGCCAGCCGTTTTCATCAATCACTGCCTTTGTCGCTTCTTCATTCTTGTAATAACCAAGCATTACATTTTCACCCCTGAGTATTATTTCACCTACCTTGTTTTCCTGGTTGTCCGAATCAATTTTTACCTCAAGCGTATCGACCGACCTGCCTGAAGCTCCGAGCCTGGTAGTATCCCACGAGGCATAGCTGATAAGCGGACCACATTCAGTCATCCCGTAACCCACGGTAAATTTGAATCCTATTTTCCTGAAGAATTTCTCGGTGTCGGGGTTAAACGCGGCTCCCCCGATAACTATTTCCATGAATCTTCCGCCGAAGGACTGTGTCAGTTTTTTACGGATGCTTGAAAAGAGAATAAGATTAATGCCGGGTATAGCCAGGAGTATCTTCATGGTGGGTTTTGTGATAACCGGCAGTAACTGTTTCTTGTAGATCTTCTCGATTACCAGGGGAACTGACAGAATCAGCCTGGGCTTGATCTCGTTAAACGCGGCAAGAATGATCTGGGGTGAAGGCGTTTTTGTCAGTATGGTGATGTGGCAGCCATAGGTGAAGGGGAAAAGGAATTCAAAAGCACAGCCGTATGTATGGGCAAGCGGGAGAAAGGAAACGACCGGATCTCCGGGCTTGAGAGGCATATGATTCTGGGCAAATCTCACATTTGCGGCAAGGCTGTTGTGGGTCAGCATCACCCCCTTCGAAAAGCCCGTTGTACCCGAGGTATAGCTTATCACGGCAAGCTTGTCGTTCGATATCTCTGAAAAGCTGATATGCTCGGGTTTAAGCCCGGGATACTGAGCCTTGAATCTCTCCTCAGTTTCTGCATATGATTTTACAACAGCATTATCTCTTGATGTTATTAAAGAAAATGTATCGAGCGAGATGACTGACTTTATTTCGGCTATCCTGGCAAGATCAAGGGTTTCCCAGATTTTGTCGTCGGAATAGAGGATCTTTGAATCGGAGTGGTTGATGATATTGGTAAGATCATCAGGCTTGAAATCGGGAAGAATGGGAACGATCACTGCCCCGTATGAAACTGTTGCAAGATAGACTACACACCAGTTGGCTGAGTTCCTGCCGATCATCGCCACCTTGTCCCCTTCCCTGATTCCCGATTCTTTCAGGAACATATGGATCTTGATTATTTTCCCGGCAATCTCCTTATAGGAATATCCAGGTTCCCTGTAATTCGATAATGCTTCATTCTCCCAGTTGAGCTTGATGCTTTGTTCAATATACCTTATCAGGCGTTCCTTGATCATACCCGCATTTTTTTAAATTGACATGAGGTTTTATTACAAATCAATCATTTTTCTTGACCGGCTAAGGCCGCAAGCCGTTTAAAACTAAATCAGATAAAATACATCACAATCAGTGCAATGATGCAAATGGCGTTGACAAGTGTGAAAAAGTAATTATAGTTTTCTCTTTTCTTGCTGAACTGCCCTAGCTTTCGGGCGAAGATACCGATTGTGGGAACAAACAGAACGATCAGAAAAGCAAAGAACTCAATACCCATGAACACTTTTTCCAGTCCTCCCCTGACCAGGGCCGCGAAATATATCACCACCAGCAGTACAACCAGGTAAACAAGATAGCTTGATTTCAGCAGCAGTGTTGAAACTGGTCTCCGCTTATGAAGCTGGTGTGGTTTAAGATATGCGTATGCAATGGCAAAAATCAGGATGATGAAGATCACTCCAAGAATGTAGCTCAGGATACTGTCGAAATTTGCTACTCCCATATTTCAGAGTTATTGCTGTTCCCTGAGCGACCAGATTAGTGAGCTTGCCCCAAGCACAGCCGCATTCTGCGTGCTAAGCTTTGATTCAAGAAGTTTTACCTTGCCTCTGTAAATGCTGAGCAGGTTTTGCTCCATATATCTCTTGGTCGGTTCAAAGATCAGATCTTTTGCAAGCGCGAGCCCGCCAAAAAGGAAAATTGCCTCGGGGTTGGTGTGGGCCACAACATCTGCAAGCTTGAATCCCAGCATCATTCCCGTATGTTCAAAGGCGTTTATGGCAATATGATCACCCTGCAGGGCCGCATCGTGAATTATCTTGGCGTCCAGCTCCTCGAAGCTGAATTTCCTGAGAGGGCTCGGTTCAATACTGTCGGCCATTACTTTTAAAAGGGTTCTCTTGAGACCTGACGCTGAGGCGTATGTTTCAATACATCCCTTTTTACCGCAACCGCAATCGCGGTTCGACTCCCCGGGCCGTATTGATGTATGGCCTATCTCCCCTGCAAACCCGTCGTGACCATAGATCAGCTTCCCGTCAACCACGAACCCGCTTCCCAGTCCTGTGCCGAGGGTGATGACAACGAAATCCTTCATCCCTTTGGCACCGCCATAAATCATTTCGCCAACAGCGGCAGCATTCGCGTCGTTCGTCACAATCACGGGAAGAGAAGTATATTTCCCGAGAGCCTCACTTAGCGGTGATATTCCCTTCCAGGGAAGGTCGGCAGGGTGCTCGATTGTACCCTTGTTTATATTTCCCATCGGAGCCCCGATGCCAATCCCTGTAAGTTCACTTTCATGTTCAGTGCCTTTTGCGATATTATCAATTCTTTCAAAGAGTGCTGCAACAAAATCATCGAATACCGGATAATGATTTGTCTTTATCCTGTCCTCTTTCAGGATGTTACCATCCCTGTCGACAATGCCTATGACTGTATTTGTCCCCCCGATATCAACTCCCGCAACAACCTTTTTCCTTTCCATCAGGTAAATAAAATTTTAATGTAAATGCACATGAACAGTTACAAATGTATCAATAAAATGTTAAAAGGAGGCAAAAGGCTGCCCTGAAATGACTTACTTGCCTGTGAACTCGTTTCCCACCTTCCTTGCACGGACCGGTTTATCAAGGTCAATACCCAGTGCAATTCCTGTTTCAACAAGAATGTTCCATCCTGCTGCAAGCTGAACATACTCACAATACTGACCACCGTAAGGAATGTGCATCTGCGGGAAGATAGTATTTGAACATGAGATTGCGATCACGTTCATCCCGACACCTTTAACCAGGCATTCGTTGAACTTGTCAACCTCTTCCTGGAATGGTTCTATCCATATCACAACTTCATTTTTGTCCATCACCTCCTCGATTCCGTGAACTGCAAATGTGCCTTCGAGGTATGCCGACTTCTTCCTTGTTATCTCGTTTGTCTTCAGTGCAAGCTCTTCAGCAACTCCATTGTTTCGCCCGGCGAAATAAATCACTTCGGCAGCCTTGATCTTGTCGATGATAGCCTTATCGATCGGCATAGTAAGTGCCTGTTCAATTTTATCCCCGGCTTCCCTGAGGCCATTGATCTCAACTCCTTCCATTGAACGGAAGAGGGCATCGTAAAACAGACCCTGCTCAATCACCGATTTGGTTGCAGCAACTGCATCCTCCTTGCCACAGGCAAGAATATGGGTATCGTCGACAAGCTCCTGAAGCTTGGTATTGTTATTTGCCGTGAGTCCGAAGATGGCATCATGGTTCCTCTTTTTCAAGGTCGATACAAGCCTTATAACCTCTTTGGTCTGGCCTGAATTTGAAGCTGCAAAGACAGCATGGTCGCTCAGCGGGTATTCACATGCCTGTGTCGAACCTTCTGTCACCACGGGGAAGCTGAATCCCGATTTAAGAAGCGAGTAGATTGCCCTTTTTGCAGGGAAGATCCTGCTGCTGCCCTCGCCGGTAAGAAGCAGGCCTTTCTTGGCCCTGATCCTTTTTGCGAACCGATGGATGTCGTCGTGCTTGAAGTTCCTGACAATGGCAGGGGTTTCCATCATCTCCCTTACCAGCGCGAATTTGTTGTACTTCTGATCAGTTGTGTTCATATGAGCTGAGTTTTATTTGATTAATATATCCTTTCGCTGGTTAAAAATTGACTCCCTTTCTAATTTCCCCCAAGGGGGTAATGATCATCCTGATATGAAAATCTCTGTTTACTCTATTTCATCCGTTTATTGCCTTTTTTTTCTTCTGGCCTTCCCCCGTGGAGGAAGGTCGGGAAGCGGGTCTTCATTAAATGTTTGCATTCTAAATTCTAAACGTTCTTTACTATAAACTGCGCAAGGTCCCTCTGAACCTGAGGTTCCTTCTGGAAACCGCCCCCCAGGTGCTGCCAGTAAACCTCAGCATATTCGACCCCTGCCATCTTCCCGTAGTTCTTGTTCCCTTCAAGAACATAACCGAAGAAATCATCCATTTTATGCATATGCTTCATGAGGTCAATCTGCGAAATGTGGTATTCCAGCATCTTTCTTTTTGTCGCGATGACACTGGTCACATCAACAAGAAAATGTGGAGGCGTTATCTCCGAACCCAGGGGATCGGAAAGTGTAAGCGGTGATGAATGATACAGAAGGGGCGTGATTTCAACCGGCTTCTCGGGGAGGGGAACGGTATGCAGGGACGATACCATTGCTGCGGCTTCCACAATAAGGGCGGTTGTCCTGTGATCTGAATGGTAATCGACCGGGAGATGCGTGAAGATTATGCCGGCCTGTACCTGCCTTATTAGTGATATCACTTTCAGCCTCATCTCCTTTGAATCGTACAGGAACCCGTCGGTGGCACCCATGGTGTAGTATTCTGCATCGAGTACAGCGGCAGCTTTTTTCGCCTCCCCGTAGCGCACCCTGGCAGTCTCTTCCATGGTCATGTTACACCCGCCGAGGTCACCGCCGGTCATGGTGGCGATAACGATTTTATACCCCTTGTCCTTGAGAAGTTTCAGAGTACCTGCGTTCCATGCTTCTGCATCGTCGGGATGTGCATTTATTGACAGAACTGTCTTGTTGAATTCTTTCATCTTTCTCTTCCGTTGAGGTTATTTCTTCACAAATTTCTTTTCAAGCTTCACAAATTCAGGAGTATCACCGGCCAGGGGAGTCATATAATCGTAAAACTTCTTCGATACGAAGTTCCCTTCCCTGTTGAAATAATCGAGAGGCATAGGTTTGGCGGCAATTGCCACATCCTTCAGGGGCACCTTATCGAATACGATCTTGTAGGGGTCATTTGATACCCTCTTCAACGAAACCATATATCCGGTGATACCTTTCGAGGCAAGCTTAACAGCCTCCTTACCACACTGGTAAGCTTCCTTCAGGTCGGTCCTGACAGCTCTTACAAAATCGCTCATGATCAGCGATTCGGTGATCTGGAATTCACCCCTGAATCCGAATTCGCTGCTTATCATCTTGTGAAGGTTCAGTCCCACGCTTGATCCACCCATGGCACCGAACTCAATATTGTTGAATTTATCTTTCATCGTCGAGGCGCTCACAGGCGTTCCATCGGCATATTTGATCCCTTCGCCACAGACGACTGAAACCCAGCCATAGTTTTTAATGCATTTATCCACGTCGGACAGGAACTTATCCCTGTCAAACACAAATTCAGGGGCGTAAATAAGATGGGGTGCATCCTCTTCCTTCTTCTTTGCCACAGCGGTCGCTGCAGCAAGCCAGCCGGCATCCCTTCCGATAGTCTGGTATATCACGTACTGGTCAACTTTCTGCATATCGTGGGCCAGCACACCTGCCTGCATAACATTAAGGATATTCGACCTGGCGGCGGATGGAAATCCGGGTGTATGGTCAGTTCCAAAAAGGTCATTGTCGACAGTCTTGGGAATTCCTATGCCATGAAGCTCATATTTCTTTTCACGGCAGTAGGCTTCAACCCTGTGGATCGTATCCATGGTGTCATTTCCCCCGATCATGAATAGGTACCTTATATTGTGCTTCTTCAGGATCGAAAGCACCAGGTCGAGTTCATTGTCTTTGAGCTTATGGCGTGATGAGCCCAGTGCCGATGCAGGTGTGCTCCGCAGTCCTTTAAGTACCGGCTCAGACTGCCTGCCAAGGTCGAAGATATCTTCTTTCATAAATCCTTCTATTCCCCAGTGCATACCGTAAACCGACTTAATGAAAGATGATTTCATTGCTGCATCGACTACTCCCGCCAGGCTGGAATTGATGACTGATGTCGGGCCACCTGACTGTCCGATTATGGCATTTCCCTTAATACTTTCCATCTGAATGATATTTTTAAATTAATTTAAATCCGGTCAGGTCCAGAACAGGCATGCAACTGCTTCCATTCCCGTGTTCCCGGGTGGCTCTGCTTCCAATTGTTTTTTTCATGTTACCCCTTGTTTTGTTCTGAACTTAGAGAACCAAAATGCATGCATTTCCGTGTTTGAAACAAATGTAAAAAACTAATTCCAGATTTTAACCTCCCGGCAGAAAATTGAGCAGCTTTTCGGGCCGTTTACTTAACGGTCTCTTTTTTCTCCTTCAGAACCTGTTCCTTAACGTTTACCAAACCGACATCCCAATAGTCAGTTATATCGAAGTTCGCCCTTACTTCAACTTCCTCCCTGTAATATGAAACAGGTTCCGGCTGAAGTTTAAGATCATAGTTGCCCGGGGTCCATTTTCCATCGCCGTTAAGATCATAAATCACCCTCAGCCTGTAAAAACCGCGCTCAAGCAGTGGAAAATCAGCCTGCCCCTTATCTGTGATCTTTCTCTCTTCTATAACACCTTCCTTCTGTGTGAGCAACTGTATAATAAGATTTCCCTTCCCGTTGCTTACGCTCATTACGAGATGGCCGTAAGCGTCCCTGTTTTTTACATTCACTATTATTCCGGCCGAATCCGAAACTAGTCCGTAAATATCCCTGAACATACCCTTGTCGCGTATGAGCAAATATTTCTCTCCTTCTTCAAGCCTGGCGACCAGGTAGTATTTCCTTGTTCCCGCACTGTCTGCTTTCAGTCCGGCTTTTACGCGTTCCCTCTCTTTCCCGTTCAGGTGATAAAGGCGAAGCCTGGAAGTATCCGGTTCAATAAGCGGTGTTGAAGATGTGAAAAATACCCTCTGCCCCGGTTTGATATTCCCTCCCTGGAAATTCTCTGTTACCTGCAGCTTTTTCACAGCCTGCTTGCCCCGTGTCTTCTGGGCTGTATATCTCATAACCAGTGTATCTTCCCTGTACCTGACCCTGCCTGTTGAATCCGTAAAAGGATAGTCAATAATGGTTCTTATCGTATCTCTCCGGTAAACAGTACTGTCCCTCAGCCAGATAGTTACGGTATCTTTATTCCTGCTCTCCTCCCTCAGGTATGGTGAGGCCGGGTCTGTTACAAGCCTGAACTTGAATTGCATCGTATCGGGGGGGCGCGAGAGGGCAAACATCATCTTGTAAGCGACTTTCCTGCTTGAAGATTCCAGGTACCTTTCTTTTTTCTCGGATGTAAAAAGATAAAGTTTATGGTCGCCTTTATAAAACGGTATCACCTTATCCTTCTTTACAGCTTTTTCGTCCCTTGCAGAACCGGATTTCTTTACCGGTTTCTTAACCTGAACGGTATCTTTTGGCTGGGAAGGCAGGGGCTTGATCCCGTTCAGGGGGTTCACATCGAATAGCGAATCAGAGAAAGCAAAGCTTTCTTCAGCCATGTCGTACCTGTTATCGCTGTTGGCATCAATCAAAGCATAAAGCTTATACTTACCGCCCTTTACATTGTTTATCCTGAAATAGCCGTTTTCGTCGGCAACGGTAATATAATCGGGAAGAATCTTCCGGGGAGCTGAGTCGGCAATACTGGAATACATCAGGACCATTACATTTTTTTCAGCTTCCAGGTTATCGGCCCTTACCACGTTCCCTGTAACAGAAAGCGAGTCGAGGAATTTCCCCGTTGAAAAAACATACTGAAAATTGGGAATAAGGTTGCCTTCATTCAGGTCCTTTATGACGTCAGGAAAGTTAAGCGTGTAAGTTGTACTATCCTTAAGTCCACCCTTGAATTCAATCAGAAGGGTCTTGTTCTTTACCGTTACTTTCGGCTTTTCCTTCAGTGGCGGGGAGATGAGAAATTTTTCACTCAGCTTGTCGAGCGTGAAATACTCATCAAATGTAACAGTAATTAACTTTCTGCTGAACGAGGTTGAGCCAGGGGCAGGATCGCTGGATACCATAACCGGCGGTGTAATATCCTTGGGCCCTCCTATGGGATTTGCCTGCTTGGCGCATTGCGTAAGTGCAACTACCGCCGCAACAGCCGAAATCAGATATACCGGCCTGACTGGCATTTATGGTTCTGCAGTTATTTTACAAACTTACATCAATTTTCATTATCCGGTAAATTCTTTGCCGCAATGTGCCGATGAATTTATGACAGGCAGAATCTGTGCCTTTAACTTTTTTTCTACCTTTAACAGGATTTTTAAATGTCAGATTATGCATTTCCTTATAATTCCCTGGAATCCAAACCCTGAGGTCCTCAGGATAGGTCATTTCGCAATCAGGTGGTACGGACTGCTTTTTGCCTCATCATTCCTCATCGGCTATTTCCTGATGAGAAAAATGTTCAGGAACGAGGGGTTGACCGATGACCTTCTCGACAGGCTCACTATCTATATGGCGATCGGGACTGTTGTAGGGGCCAGGTTAGGACACTGCCTTTTTTATGAGCCATCATACTATCTTTCTCATCCGCTGGAGATACTGGCGGTATGGCAGGGGGGCCTCGCGAGCCATGGTGCCGCTCTCGGGATACTTGCCGCCCTCGGGATATTCTGCTACAGGGAGAAGAAAGGATATTTCTGGGTGCTGGACCGGATAGCGGTGATTGTCGCCCTGTCGGGTTTCCTTATCAGGATGGGAAACCTGATGAATTCTGAGATATATGGTATTGAAACCTCTCTCCCCTGGGGATTTGTATTCCTGAGGAACCATGAGCTGGTACCGAAACATCCGACCCAGATATATGAAGGGGGTACCTACCTGCTGATCTTTTTCCTGCTGCTCTGGATGTACTGGAGAAAAAAAGGAGATGTTTACCAGGGTTTGCTTATCAGCATCTTCCTGATCCTGGTGTTCACCGCCCGCTTCTTTATTGAATTCGTTAAAGAGGTACAGGTTGCATTTGAGTCAAAAATGACCTTGAATATGGGCCAGCTGTTAAGCATACCATTTATAATACTCGGATTCCTGGGACTCTATCTCAGCCTGAAAATCAAAAAACCCGGCGTCATCAGAAAGGCTGCCGAAAAGAAATAGGCACTACTTCTTTACTATACCGTAAAAGAGGACATCGAGTATCGCTCTCAGGCGCTTGTCGATATCCACCTCCCTCTTCTGCCAGAACAGCGGGACCTCGAGCCCTTTCATTGTCGTCTGTACTGCCATCGCGGTGTACTCACTGTTCACAACATTAAATACCTTTTTCCTGGCACCGTCATAGAGGATGAGCCGCAGGATCGCGATCTCTTCAAGATCATATCTCTCCCTGATCTTCTCAATGAATTCAAAGTGATCGAGATTCTTGTCAAAGATGGCATTATAGTAATTCGACAGTTTTTCGAACGCTTTCATCCTTACAAAGACATAGTTCTCCATTTTGCCAATCGGAGATTCAACCGATTTGATTGCTTTAGTAAGCTCACTTCTAAGGATATTGGCTTCATAAAGTACCACTGCCTCAAATATCTCTTCCTTGCTGCTGAAGTAATAATATATCGAACTTTTACCCATTTTGAGAGCCGAGGCAATCTCATCCATGGTAGTCTTCCTGAACCCGTACCTGCTGAATATCTGGCCGGCACTTATAATTATTTTTTTTCTATATTCCTCTTTATTAACCATATATGCTTTGAATATAAAACTCGTGATATTCCGCGTACAAATATAATATTATTTTTCCAGCCGGATGTTTTTAGAATAATCCGGTCGAAATTTCTAAAATGCCTTCAATATCGCCGGATATGAGCCGAACACGACAAAATTTGTAATTTTATATGTCAGCCTGCGCCAGGGCTGCGGCCTGTGAAGCCAGACCTGCGCCAAGGCTTCGGCTGGCGAAGCACGACAAAAGAACGGAATATGAAAATAAACGGCACACACTATAAAAGCATCTGGTGGGAGGAGAACGATCCTTTCTGTATTAAGGTGATCGACCAGCAGAAGCTGCCTTTCAGTATTGAGATAAGGGAGCTGATTTCAGTAACCCAGGTTTATAATGCGATTTATGATATGACCGTCAGGGGTGCCCCGGTAATAGGAGCAGCAGGGGCATTCGGAATTTACCTTGCCACCTGTGAGATGAAGGGAAATCACCGGAGGTACCTCGATGATGCGGGAAGGTATCTTAAATCGTGCCGTCCTACTGCTGTCAACCTTTCATGGGCTGTAAACAAATCACTCAATGCCCTTGCAGGACTGACCGACAGGGAAGAGATAAGAAAGAGCGCCCTCAGGACGGCTCTTGATATATGTGCACTTGAAACAGAAAATTGCAAGGCTATCGGCGAACATGGTATTAAGCTGATAGAGGAAATAAGCAAGCGTAAGGGAGGGGAGCCAGTTAATATACTTACCCACTGCAACGCCGGCTGGCTGGCTTGTATTGATCATGGTACTGCAACTGCTCCGGTATATCTTGCACGCGACAGGGGTATTCCGGTGCACGTGTGGGTCGATGAGACAAGGCCCAGGAACCAGGGGGCCAGGTTGACGGCATTCGAGCTTGCCCACGAGAATATACCTTTTTCTGTCATTGCCGACAACACAGGCGGACACATTATGCAACATGGCATGGTCGACATTGTTATTACGGGAAGTGACCGTACTGCATTATCTGGAGATACTGCCAACAAGATCGGAACATACCTGAAAGCCCTTGCCGCCCGGGATAACAATGTTCCTTTCTACGTGGCACTCCCTTCCTCCTCGTTCGACTTCTCAATTTCCGACGGTATTGATGAAATTCCGGTTGAGGAGAGGGATCCGTCGGAAATTACGGAAATAAGCGGTTTTGACGGGGAAAAAATAATATCTGTCAGAATTTGCCCGGATAATATCAAAGCTGTTAATTTTGGATTTGATATCACTCCTGCAAGGCTTATTACGGGCTTCATAACAGAAAGAGGCATTTGCAGGGCCTCAGAGGGTGAAATCAGGAAAATATTCTCAGATAAAATCACTAATTGATTATGGAAGGGGTAGTTAAATTTAATTGCCACTGGAGCCAGTCGGGACCGGTAATATCGGACGAACAGTTCGAGACAATAAATTACTGGAGAGAGGTCCTTTTCAATATGGATCTTATCGGTGCTTATGAAAATGGTGTGGGCTTCGGCAACATAAGCATCAGGACCGGCAGCGCAAACCAGTTTATAATCACCGGTTCAGCGACCGGTGAGATCCCAGAGCTCGAACCCGGCCATTATGTTAAGGTTAATTCATTTAATATCGATGACAATGCAGTTCAGTGTATCGGGCCCCTTAAGGCATCTTCCGAATCGCTAACACATGCTGCCATCTATATGTCCGATCCCGGAGCAAATGCTGTGGTACACGTGCACAGCATCGATCTCTGGAATGAACTGATCTATAAGGTACCGACCACCAATCCATCTATGGATTACGGAACCACGGGGCTGGCAAAGGATATACTGAGACTTTTCAAGGACTCGGATGTCTTTGAAAAGAGAATAATCGTAATGTCGGGAGACCGTGCCGGTATTCTTACCTTCGGTCACGATATGGACGAGGCAGTCGGGGTACTGATGCAGTATCTCCGCAAGGACTGATCGTTAACACCGGTATAGAAGCCAGGGATACCCTACCATGACTGATCCTCTGTAATCATGCTGATCATCTCAGTTGGCGAATTGCGGTTAAGAACAACAACTTTCTGGTTCGCATTCAGCTTTATCCCACGTTCGGAAAAGGTATCGTGAAGAGACTGTACAGCCTTTTCGGGGGTATTGTTATTCCTGCTCAGGTGGGCGAGTAAAATATATTGAAGGTCATCGTTGATTATATCCGCAAGGAATCCTGCAGCCTGGTGATTCCCGAGATGCCCGTTGTTACCCCTTATCCTGGCTTTCAGGAAATAGGGATACTTTCCGGTTGCAAGCATTTCCTCATCATAATTCGATTCAAGAACAAGCAGATTTGCAGGTTGAATGTAACGTGCCGCGGTATCGCAGATATGCCCGAGGTCCGTCACAATAGTGATCTTCTTATCTCCGGCCAATATCTGGAACCCGATCGTTTCCGGTGCATCATGATGAACAGGGAAAGCCGTGATCCCGAAACCGGCAAGGCTGAAACCCTTCTGTAAAGGGATCTTCCTTATGCAGTCGGGAGACACATTGACACCTGAAGCAAGGATGCTTTCCCAGACTTTCTTCGTGGAGAATACCGGTATATAGTTTCTTTTTGCCAGTTGCCCGAGTCCCTTTATATGGTCGATATGGTTGTGAGTGACCAGTATCCCCATGATGCTCTGCATCGATACATCAATGTTCTTCAGGAATTTCCTGACTGATGTGGCGGAGATCCCGGCATCGATAAGGATACCATGAAATCCGTTCCCCACATAATAACAATTACCGCTGCTTCCGCTGCTGAGGCTGTAAAAATCAACTTTCACGATGCCGTCCAGGTTTTCTGTCTGCCATTCCGATAAAAAATCGTATCAAAAATAATTGAAATAGGCGACCTTTTTACCACCCCCGATTCATAAATCCGCCGATCTGAATCAACGGCATTAATAAACTTCAGGCTTACTGTTATTCCCGGGATTTTTCGCAAGTACAACTAATTCTGATACCCGGAATTGCCCCTGGTATTGATTCTTTTTCCGACTTTTGGATTTTAGGCAACTTATATTTAATATTGCAGTCCGTTTCCGGGTACAGGGTAATTGGAAATAGGTACCGGGTGCTAGGTGGTAAAGATTAAAATTTACTGATCAACAACCTAACGAGCAACAAGCACCGAGAGCCAGGAAAAGGGCCCATAGCTCAGCTGGTTAGAGCACCTGACTCATAATCAGGGGGTCGGGGGATCGTGACCCTCTGGGCCCACAAAAAAAGAGTGAGAGCGCGAGCGAGTGCGAGTGCTTTCACTCTTTTTTTCTCACTCTCGCTCTCACACTCACACTTACTTTAATCACCTATCCTTTTTTTGCGAGAGCGAACACTCTCGTTCTTTTTTCTCACGCTCACACTCAAACTCACATTTCTTCCCCGTCATCTCTTTCTTTTCCATAATATCTTATCTTTATTCCGGACAGTTTAATTATTAATCCTTATTATACCCTTACAATATGAGCCGTTTACTGATGCTTCTTATTTTCGTTCTCCCTTTCGGGATAACAACGACTAAAAAATATGAATGGCGCGGGCCCGACAGGACCGGCATCTACAATGAAACGGGATTGCTGAAAAGCTGGCCCGAAAACGGACCCAGAGAACTGTGGACCATTAATGATATCGGCAACGGCTATGTATCGCCGGTATTTACAGATAAAAATTTCTTTATAACAGGCGAGACGGACACGATGTCGGTCCTCTACTGCTTTAACCTGAAGGGTGAGAAGGAATGGCAGATGACAATCGGCAGGGAATGGATCAGGACAAACCGTGGGTCACGGTCACATCCTACAATTGTCGGCGACCTGCTCTATATCGGTACCGGTATGGGAAACCTGTACTGCGTCGATATTAAAAGCCATAAGATCGTATGGTCGAAGGATTTTGTGAAGGACTTTAACGGTATCATGCCGTTGCACGGTCATTCGGAGGCACCTGCCGTGAACGACGATAAGGTATTCTGGACCCCGGGGGGAAAAGATTGCAATGTTGTAGCCATGAACCGCTTCACCGGGAAGCTTATCTGGACAAACAAGGGATTCGGGGAACGCTCGGGGTATAATTCTCCCCTTTTAATTGACCGCGGTGGCAAAAAGATCCTTGTCACATTTTCCGCCTATCACATGATGGGGCTGGATGCTGAAACAGGTAAGCTCCTCTGGTCGGAGGAACAGAACAGCTACCCTCCCGAGCAGAGAAAACCAGGCTATGGCGATACCCATGCAAACACGGTATTGTATGAAAATGGTACAATATATTATGCAGAAGGCGATGGTAACTGCGGGTCAAGGTTCAGCCTGTCGGACGATGGTACCCGCATCACCCGTATATGGCAGAACAAGGGTTTCGACAGTTACATGGGAGGGATAGTCAAGATCGGTAATTACCTCTACGGCTGCGGAACGGAGAAGCCCGACCTGATGGCCATAAACGCCGAGACAGGAGTACTCACCGATTCTCTGAGGATTGGCAGCGGGGCTGTCATTGCAGCTGACAACATGCTATATTATTATACCCAGAAAGGCGACATGATGCTTCTCGGCTGTGAAAACGGCAAGATTTCAAAAATAAGCTCCTTCAGGATAACTAAAGGAACGTATGCACATTTTGCCCACCCGGTTATCAATAACGGCATCCTCTACCAGCGGCACGGTGTGGTTCTGATGGCATTCGATATCCGTAAATAAACACTGAATACAGTCATTACCCAAAGCACAACCGCTAAACAAAAGTGAGTCACCTATAAGACAGGTAATGATCTTAATGTTTATTCTGATCTGAAAAGTTTTGTTTTATCCGACAATTAGAGCAGTGCAACAAAAGGCTTCTCCTTTCGTCATTAGATGTGAATTCATCGGATACAATTTTTGAAACCAGACACATGAACTGACTATTATGAAATACCTTCTTTTATCAATTATTGCTGTTCTATTTTCATCTACAGTTATTTCACAGACTGATGAGAAAAGACTGGATGAGATCTTCAGTAAAACATACCGGAATTACATTATTTCGCAGGGAGATAATCTCCCTGATTTTGACAGCAGAAAGGATAACACCGACAGGTTTCTGGTTTCCCTTTCATATGGCATTGCCCCTGATTATTTTATGAAAAAGGCGGGATGGACCAGTGGAAAATATGAATCAAGGGTCCGCTTTCTTATAGAAAAAGGCTGGGTTAAGAAGACTGGCGATAAACTTACTCCCACTGTATTCATTGTTTCTGAAGAAAAGGGAGAGCTTCTGTATAAATATGCGAAACCGGTTTCAGAAGCCATTGCAGCTTCAATTGAAAAAGATCTCCCCTATATCCTACAGAAATATCAGAATGCAGGGTTTGATAAAAAATACAGTTTCGGCGATCTTTCATTTCTCATCCTCAGCGATGTCCTTCTCGACAACTGGCAAATAATGAACATGGAAGCGGCTTTCCTCAAACAGGAGAACAGGCCAGAACGACATGGGAAATTCTACTACGCATCGATCGAGGAAAACTCAGGTGATGGTTACGAGCCTTTTAAGATTTACGGCAACCAGAGCGGCAGGATAAATGACAGCATATGGATAAACATTTACGGCAACAACAGGATAGAGGCCAACACCAGGCTCGCCGACATCCGCTTCCGCGATTCGGTTGCTGTGAGCTGCCTGCATCTGAAGCCTTCGAATTACAACTATTTTGATGAAATAGCTGCAGAATTCAGGCCGGCGCTAGTTAAAATACTTGAGGATAATCGTGATTACTCGATGAAAGTTTACAGGAAGACAGGTTATTCAGAGCAGATCAGGTTTGAGGAATTCTTTATCTGGTGGTATCATTTTATCTACACCGAAACCACGAATATCCTGGCAGGGAAAAAGATCATAAAGAAACCTGCCTCGGGAAATTTCTTTTACCTGTGATAAGATAAAAATTCATTGATATGCACCCAAATACCAGAGGTTCGATAGCAAATCCGGAAAAGTGCGAACATTAGTCTAAAAATAAGAAAGGGTGCCCTTTTGAGACACCCTTTCATATCTGCTGAAGCTGATGCAGAGCAAAGTCTGTAACCAGAATCACATAAGCCTGTTTAAACTGTACCGGGTTTGCGCGGGAACAATAAAGGCGTCCTCGATTTGTATTCAAGGTAGGATGACCCGAAACGGTACTCAAGCTCTTTTTCTTCAAAAACCCTGACGAAAAAAAGCAAGGCTGGTGAGAAGATGATGAGCGCCCACACGACGAACAACACCGACTGAAACCAGATTCCCAGCGACACGAGAAAAGTCAATGCCGCAAGCACCATGGGATTGCGTGTCCACGCATACATCCAGTCCGCCGCCAGTTTCCTGCTGAGCCTGATGAAAAAGGGTGCCCCGAACCCTTTCAACGCAAGGTTTAATACTGTCAGAAATGTAGCTGTCCCCGTTATAAAGACAAGAATTAAACCAATTGCCGGTGGTACCGGGAGTACCAGGTACGACCATTTATCATGAGTGCTTAAAGCCAGTACGATGGGAATCCCGAATGTGAAACCTAAACCGGAATGAACGAACGTCGTAACCTTTACGGCATGTTCGGGCGTTTTGTCACGGTCGAGGATCTTCCTGCCAAGCCATACAAGTGGATATGTAAGCAAGACATCCCCCGCAATGATCGATAGATTTATGACAACTGGAAATTGTGTTTTCAAAGTCAGCCACCACGATGTAAGGATAACTGCCAGAAGAACAATCCTGAGTAATGGTCCCGTTACGTGTTTCATTGCAACTTCCTTTTTTTAAATTACCGTGATATCAAAACGCATGCATACGACAATTTAAGAAATTCAGGGAATCCCGGGATAAACCAGGAGAACCCTTCAAAGAACGAACCATAACAGCAACACAGCCATTTTTCAATGTTGCCTGACTGCAGTTTTAAATGAGTTTGATCCCTGTTCGGTCTGCCATGGGAAAAGCAAATTCCGCGATGAGGGATGAATCTTTTTGCCTGTCCCCGGCTTTGACAAGATGCTATTTGCCTCTGTCACCATTTGTTTGTTATCACAACGGGTTTTCCACCGGTACGGGCAATGAAATTTTTTGAATGTACTTTTTCCGGTTCCAGATAAATTTAATGCTCAAAGCCCGGGGTTTACAGCTCTCGATACATTTACCGCAGACTAAACATTCAGAGCTGGTAACTAGACCATTGTTGTTTTTCACATAGTCTGCAACAGGAATCCTCACCAGGCAATCTGTTTCGCATTTACCGCAAAGATTACATTTCGTGACATCAACGACCGGGATTAACCTGGAGACAGAAGCTCCTGATGCACATAAGGCACCCATAAAACATAAATTCCTGCATGCCCACCGGCGTTCCAGCAGCAACCCGAGCAGGACTGCACCCATGGTGTCATAAAGCCAAACCTGCTTATAATGCAGGCTAAAATCCATATTCAAAAACCAGGGATCAAATCTTATTCCCGTAATTTTCCCGGAATCAAGACGGATGAAAAAGAAGATTAATGCGGTTGTAAAAAAGGCACAGATATTAAGGATCCTTATCCATAGCAGGGGTTTCTTCCACCCGATCCGGAACAGCGAACGCTGACCAGTGATATCCTGTATTGTACCCATGAAGCAAATCCATCCGCAGCCCAGCCGGCCCAGGAGGGGAGAAATAAGTATTATCACACCCCAGGTGATTACAACAATGGTAATTGTGCCCCAGTAGATCGAATGCCATATAAATGCAAAGTTAAGTGCCCTGAAGAGCGTCGGCGTCAACAGGAGAAACAGGATCCGGGTTATGAGGTTGAAGGTGAACAGTTTTTTCATCTGCTCAAGTTAAGTATTTATAACAGAACCGGCTGTAAAGACAGGCAACAGATTTGCACATGAAAAAAGGGATGAAGTTTATTGGCTTTGTTTAAGCGGCTCCATTCCTGTTCGTTTCAATCCCGGCTTGATTTGAATAAGTTATAGCTTCATCAATGATTCAGAGTTGAGTCTTTACGACAATATTGAATGATACGATCCTGAGGAGTGGTAGATGAATTCTCCCTGGGGTGTGACAAATTGTTCACACCTGTTTCCTGTATGTGGCGGTTACTTTACTTCTATCAGCTCCTTTAATGTTTTAAAATCTGTTGCTGACGGCCTTTGAAATTTTGAGATGTAAACACCCCTGGAATTGATAAGTACATAGGTAGGGAAGCCCTGCCCGGAAAATAAGCTCATCAGCCTGCTTTCAATTGCATCGCCGACAAAAATGTGTGTTCCCGGAATCCTGAGTTCAGCAACTTTCTGTTCCCATTTTTCAATGTTTGAACCATAAGACGTACATAAATAAACAAACTCAACAGGCAGATCCCCGGCTTCCAGCTGAAGCATATGACTGTATTGCATTTCCGAAAGGCAAGGGGCGCACCATGTTGCCCAGAAGTCGAGCAGGACAGCTTTCCCCCTGAACCTGTTCCTTATATTGGCCAACAGATCGGAGGCTTTAATGTCACCCGCTTTATAAAGTTTTGCACCAGTCGGCAATACAGCAACCAGCTTACCCAGCAGGTTGTCAGATGAACCCGGTTTTGATTCCTGCATGATACTTCTGACATCCTGCGAGTTTTTCGAAATTTTCTTATACTCCGAATCAATAACATTCTTACACCACGAAGTCGAAAGGTTCCTTGAAACAAGGTCAAATATCATGATCTGTTCGTTCTGATCCATGCTTCCCATCCTTATCTTTAGATAATCCGCCTTTGCAGGTATAAAAGCCGAATCAAGAAATTTTATGTTTTTGATCGTAAAAATTGCAGTAAGAGTGTCGGAAAAGGTAATAAGTGCCCTTCCCGCAAGCATATTATACCGGTCTCCATTATTCGTTTTCCTGTAGAACTCCAGTGAGTCGATCAGCTTCTTCCCTGTCTCATTTATCCTTGAGTATTTCTTCAACGGGGTCCAGTCAGCCATCCAGTATTCTCCCGACCTGGCTGAAAGATAAATAAGCATGTTCCGGTAAAAGCTCATTCCATCGTTCGATACAGCATAGCTTTTATGCTCCTTTATCTTTGACCATAGGTCATCGTCCAGCTTATTTTTAAATGACTTTGAAATCAAATCGGCATAAAAGCGTGATGTTCTTTCATTTTCAATAAGCCACTCATAATCCGACGGATTTTCCTTTACAAACTCGGAATCTATTTTTCGTAACCTTGTGTAGAGCCGCTGGAGTTTCTGAAGAACATCATTGAAGGACATTGCCGGGGTAACTGACATTAGCTGGATCTCCTTACTGATTTCATGCTGCTCATCACTTTTAAACATGATGTGGTTATTCATAAGCCTTGTCAGTTCTCCGTCGGTCCCTTTGAATACAAGGCCATCTCCTGAGAATGTCACACTCTTTTTTAATACTCTGGCTGCATCCATCTCTATCTCCAGGTCCGTATTGACATAAAGGCTGGTATACAGGCTGTCTCCAATGCTGAGCCATATTTGCTGGTAAGGAAAGGGGTAGTCGAGCTGAAGGCTGAATTTCCCCTCACTATCGGCTGTAGTTGTTTTCTTTACCTGGAAATCATTGAATGGCGTAACGACAGAATATGAGATGTCGATTTTTGAAAACCCATCCTTCCCCGGGTTAATAATCTTCCCTGTTACAACCGGTATTCTTACAGATTCAGTATAGTACCTTGAAAACCCGGGATCCTCCATAGAGATGACCCCGGCTGGAATCTGAGCCTTTAAAAAAGAAATTGAAAATAAAAACAGAGCGGCAGCAAAGAGAGTTTTCATGTCAGATGTACTTATTATCCTTAAAATAAAAGCATAATCAGGCCCGGCATATGGCAGATCAACTTGGTAATTTACATTTTTTTAAGGGAATAATGCCTGCCACAGGGTGAGATAACCGGATTTTACAAAGTGAGGGTACCTATCCTGAAAGATCTTTAGAATGCCGCGGTAAATTATTCATCAGATCTTCCTGGCCAGGAAGAACCTGAAAAAGCCCCGGTACCACTGTGCTCTTTCTATTATTTCAAATCCCGCCTCCTGAATACCCAGCTCAAGCTCATCCCACTCAAATAGTTTATGAGGCTCTTCAATGAATACTATTCCACCGGGAACAAGAACGCGTGCTGATTCGGTAATGGCTTTCCTCCATTGCGGAATATGGTGCAGGATGCCAAAATCAAAAACTGCATCACAACCCGAATCCGGCAAATCGATTGCAAGAGCATTGCCTAACCTGAAATCGATATTAAGTCTACGTTTCTTCGCAAGGCTTATCTGCTCCGGCATGATATCAAAAGCTATTACCCGCGACGGCCTCAACTGTTCAAGTAATAGGCCGCTGCTTAAACCCGAACCGCATCCCATATCCACAATTGTTCTCCCCGACAGATCAATCCTGTGGCCACGGAGCATTTTATTAAGGAGTGGAAACTCCCGGTGTTTCATCCTCCACTCCCTGAGCGGGTTGTTCATTGCAAAAAACTCGAATTTGCCCAGTCGCATACTTGCTGTTGTGTTTTTCATGGCTTACTCCTTTTGATTATTTATATGCACGAAAATAGTGCCATATAAAGGAGTAATCAATGAACCCTGGTTAAGAAATGCGCCTCCTGATCCGGCTCAGGGCCTGTGGTGTGATGCCGATATATGAAGCGATATATTTTAAAGGGATCTCCCTGATAAGCCTGGGTTCCTCATCGAAAAGATCCCTGTATCGTTGTTGGGCGGATTTAAACAATAATGAAAACTCTTTTTTACATTTCGATAGAAATAATTCTTCCGCAGCTGCCTTTCCAAAAATATTTCCCACCGATGTGTTTTTATAAATATCCTGCAGGTCATTGTATGATATCTCCCAGATAATCATTCCTGTTATAGATTCGATATTATACGAACAGGGAGTCCGGGTTAAAAACGAAGAATAGGCGCTGTAGAAATTATTTTCAAATGCAAAGTCGAAAGTCTTTTCCGTATCATCCTTTTCAAACCAGGCTCTCAGTACACCCTCTTCAATGAAATAAAGCGAACTCTCGACCTGCCCGCTTTGAATGATAATAGTTTTCCCAGGGAAAGATCTTTTAAAGAACTTACCTTTGAAGTAGTCCCATTCCTCATCATTTATCGGATGAATCCTGTTTAATATATGTCGAACATTTTCCATTACTGTCACTGATTCTGTTGACCCATTATGTTGTGTGATGAAAATTAATAATTATTTCCTGGCGCCGGGCTGAACGCAGGCTCTGTACAAATATGTTAGAAACCAGGAAAAGGCCAAAGTTTATTAAACATTTATTGCCGCCTGATGAGGTTAGTTTAATCCATATTTTTAGCATAGGCTGGTTTCCATATACAAAAGCCAATATTAGTTTAGAATGGTAAATGTAAATGAGCAAAAACCCAGTCTGACTTGTGTCGGTCAGGTAGGCGTGACAACTAAATGCAGTTTATTGTCCATGTTAGCAATTCGTATTGTTCTTATCAAGACATAATCATTATTTTGAATTAGCACGAAAGATATTTTGCACTAATTTAAGTTCCTTAAATTTGTAATTGCTTCCGGCGCATATTTATGAACTCCTGATACAATACTGCATGTTTCCATATCCTGACAATCTCCGCATGTATTGAATCCCTTTGCTTTCACGCAATTTCTTATTTCACATTGATAACAATGACTAAATTTTACTCCTTCTTCTCTGCAGCCAGTACAGTTTATCATTTCAGGTGAAAGATCAGTGGCATTAAAAGCAACCCGCCATTTTTCAGCAGTAGCTTTTCTGAGGGAATCATCATTAGTAACAGTAGCAATTCTTGCATCACATTTACTACAATCCAATCCGCAGCACGCGATAAGTTTTTCCATAATTGAAAATTTTAAATTGTAACATTTAGCCGATAATCTATGACTATATTTTAATCAAGCTTCTCATATCAAGATATTAAATTTTAAAAGAAAAAAATATTTCCGGATGGATTAGTTCGTTTAAATTAATTTTTATTGAAACATCTGGTTTTGTCCTGTGACTGAAATGGTCAAATAATAGCTATGAGCGTAAAAAAACAACCCCGTTGGGTTGTTTTAGCGCCACATCCGGTAAACCTTCAGTAGCCGATGGAAAGAGCCAGGCTGCTGAGGTGACATTTCCCGCTGTACGGGATAAGTTGTGTTGGCCGACTTGTCATGACCAAAGTGTCAGGACGCAATACCGGCAAGCGACCTGTTTCTTTAGCTTGGATTAGTCACGATGCCAGGGAAGACCATAGCGCATGTTTTTGCCGTCCGGATGCGATGATAGTGGTGTTATAAAAGTGTCGCGGTACATGCTTGATGGCATACCCTTTATTAGTCAAGGATATACTTGTTTTCTAAATTGACGGAGTCAGGTTACAGATTATCTAGGAAACGAGATACAGTTTGCGAAAACTGTGCCAAACAAATGCAGGTTATTACCCGTGTTAGCTGACGATTCATTAAATTTTTTTTGCTAATCTTTTATTTTCTTCTACCCTTTAACTCATTTTATAACCATATTAATATTGTTGATGCCATAAGACAAGAAGTCTATATCCAGAAATACCTTGGCCAAAAAGATTTACTTCATTTTCATGGATTTCCAGTAATAATAACCCTTGCGAGATTAAAAATAATCGGACTTCTTTCTCCAACAATTTGAGTAGGAATCAATTGCTCTACAAATATTCTTTTTAGCTTTTGAAAATCGAATAGAACTCTTGTATTATAGATGATCCTAAATATTTCTTTGGGGTTACCGAGATACGATGAGTATTTCTCAGTTACCAATTGCGGCAGATCATGACGCATTGCTTCATTCAACAATTCAATGGAAGCAAATCCGATAGAGCCGCTATAATCCTGTACAGTAAAACCTATTCTAATATTTGCGCCAAATAAACTACTATGTGCTGCTTCCAACTGATTACTTAATGGGTTTTCTTTTTTAAGCTGAGCAAGTAATAAGAAAATATTAGCCATGCAAGTGGCAATTTCCTCATCACTGTATGGCAGCCTGCGCATACCATTCCATGCGATGTTGAACTGAGATTTTAATTGTTTTTCATTTACATGTGATGGAAGATTTTTAAACACCCATTCTATTGCCTTAGTACGTTGTTTATCATTTCTTGCCAATACCTGTTTTATTGCAAACCGAATGGAGTTACTTAGTTCTGCATCTTTGGCGCCCACTTTTAGAACTATAGTTTCAAATGTACCCACAGTTTCATCAAAAATTTCATTGCTAACTATATTCCATGATGCAAGAGAAAAATCATTCCAGCTTGGATGATCGTTAAGTGAAGATGCATCATTGAAAGCATCTGCATAAAGATATTTGTCCATTGGCGTTATCTCACGGATCTCAGCATACTGTCCCTGTTTTCTTAATTTGCTAAAAAATTCCTCCATCATTTCATATGTTTCTACGGAAGCTTCATTAGCAAAATACTGGTCAAGCAATTGCTCAAGGGGGCTTTTGTGAATAGGATAGATTATTTCTTTAGGTGGATAGGACGGGTATCCTGAATAAGGGAAAACAATTTTATCCATGGGATAATCGATTTCCCAATTGTAATTACAACAGACAAAAACGCCTTTCTGACTTTGCAATCGCCACAAATTACTTACGTCTACGTGTATCATTTCCATTATTGCGTCCTGCCTTAGATCTAATTTTTTATAAATTTCCCATTGATCAAAAAGATCGTCTGAATTAAGGCAGTAAATACAGGAATTGCCTTCAGTTGGAACAACAGGGGTATCTCCTGCAAAAAAACCAGCGACAGCAGGATCTGTAGTAAAGTCAATATAATGAGTTTTGATTCCATAGTGCTGCATAATCGCAATTACTTGTGATGCGTTTTCATCTTTTGCCAAGGTTTGTAATTCTGGAGTAAGTTGCAGCCATTGGTAAAAGCGATCGACTCTATTATTGTGATCCAGTAATTTCTTCTCGTCATTAGTTGTCTCAAGCCTAAAAAGAGAAGAATGTGGCGGCCAGTCAGAAACCTGTCCCCTAAATAAATTATATTCTCCTGACTTTTTTAGCCTGATTGCCATCTCAACGGCCTCTTCTACATTAGCTGCCTTAAAAATTTTAAACCCAGACATAATTCATTATTTTTTTGTTCGGTAATATTGTATTATTACTCATAATAATTATTAGTAATTCACTATTTGGTAATGCATCAATGTATATGAAGGAAACAAATTGTCCAATCTTCAAATTGAGACTTCGAAAATTCTAAACAAATCATTATGGCAATTGTAAAGTAAAATGGCAGCTAACTGCCCGGCAATAAAGTGTGGTTTTACTTTGACCGACAGTCACCGGCATGTGTCCTGGTTCTTTAGAAGTATATTGTCACGGTGCATAGAAGGTTTGGCTCACTTTTTACTTTCTGTTATGAATTTTAGTTAGCAACGGCAGTATCTTGGTGCACAGCTGATTAATGATCGGGAATTTAACAAGGTTTAGGAGCTAAGTAAACGAGTAGGTGCAGTATCGCAGTACAACCTCTAACGAAGCCAGTAAATAGTCCTGGTACAGGATGATAAGGGGGAGTAGCTGCGGGTATCAGGGAGCATTTTAATAACAAAGCTAAGTTGCCAGCCAGGGCTTGATAGTTTACATAAGATTAAAGAGTAGAAAAGAATTCGGGCTGATAAACCACTTGTAGTTTTTGGGAGGCTGGCGTTCAAGTCACCAGCAAAAAGTGTGACAAGCTTATTAACTCTAACGTCTGTGTTGTCGGTTGGATTATTTTATTATGAACTTTTTATTGTTCAATTCAATTACTGCTATAAATCAAACACCTATTCGGCTGTTTTTATATTTCTTCTTCGGTTCCATCAGTAGTAGTAATTGTGCCTCAGATCCTTTTAGTTGATCCCTAGTAGTGAACTTCTCCAACTCATGTAGGTTGCCAAGTTCTTTTGCAATATTCACTATCGAAATCCTGCGGAGAATGTCAATTGTTATGGGGCGTTTTGAATCAGTAAAAATCAAGGAACCAAGAAATCCTAACGAAGCATTAGATGATAACAGTCTGAAAATGAGTTCGGCTTCATCCTGAGACTGACAAGGTATTGAATAACATGTATCATCTACCATTACTGGCCTCCCATTTGATGGTGGAACAACCACAAACGAAATGTTTTTATAGAGTCCTGATATAGCTATTTTCCATGGAGAAAAAGAATACGGTCCAACTCCAAATACAGAAAACTTAGGACGATCATTGTATATAGAGCTCTTTCTACTATCTAGAATGTCTTTGTAGGACATCAGGTAATGCCATGTTTTTCTTGCTTTATGTTTTATCTCCTCAGTATCATCTCCAGTGTGGCATTGAGTGACTAACACTGCTCTGCGAATAACAATACGGCCATTTCCAAGATCAGATGACTTTAATAGCGGATAGACATAATCCTCCTCGATATCCACAGTTTCACCAAATCCGTTTATTAGTTTTTTGCCTTCAAGTGTGAATTCCATTACCTTAGAAGCATCGTGTTTAATACCCGAACGCCAGATGTAATTCGAGGAACCACCATCAAGTTTTTTATGCAGTTGGTAATCTTCAATGTTTGAGACTAAGTCTCCATCAACGAATCCGAATTTTGTTGAACTTGAAGAAGTATCAAGATCAGAATAAATAGTTGCAATTCGATCATTAGATCGTTTTCCTGTTGTGAAGAAAAGACAGGCATCGACAGCAACGTTGAATTCTTCTTTAGCATTTATATTAAATAGCAATGTGTTTTCTCTCCCTTCATTCATTTTCCAAAAATATCTTAATACTTTGCGTGCAGTCATGGTTTTGCAAAGCATTGCGATCGATCCTTCGGAGGGAAGTGCTTCAATCAGACGGATTAACATCCATTCTGCTATATCAAAATTTGATTTCCCAGTACGGGCATCAAATCCCCTCAAACCTTGAAAATTTGATTTCTCAGGAAGATTCTTGCTTCCAAGTAGACCAAGATCGGAATTTGTAACCCAAGGAGGATTGCCAATAACTAAGATTCTTCTTTTGGAGCCTTTTGAAAGATGACATGCCCAATCCTCGTTGAAAAAGTCTCGATGAAAAATCTGGACGCCATAATGCCTCAAGTTTTCAGAAGCTATATCAACATACGACTTATTGATTTCATAACCAAAATAGTCTGTACTTTTACCCCATTGTTCAGCAGAGGCTTTTAAAAAAGACCCTAATCCTACTGTTGGCTCAATCACAATTTCCGGGACTGCTACAAAACTATCCACAAGCTTAACAACTCGTATAGCTAGACTTTCGGGTGTCTGGAAATCTCCATATTCTTTTTTTGGACTCACAATTTTAAAATTTGATCATCTTTAATCAGTAATATTCTCTTCTACCACAACTTTTATATTTGACTAATAGCGAACATCTTAATCCCTTAATTTTGTCACTGAATGATGAGTATTCAATTAATGAGCTATTAAATTTGATTAGATTCTAGTCAAATATTCTCCCATAATATAATCACTTTATAAAATTCTCCAAATCTGATTTAAAATTATTTTTACTACCAATCTATACTATCTGGATTCTTAATAAATCTCTTGGAAAAACGTTTATGTTTTTTTAACTCTTTATCGCGATATTTTTTGTAGGCTGCTAAAAATCCTATATAGAAATCTCGTTTTGTCTGTTTTGGAATTGTAATTAATGGTTTGGTTTTTTGAATTACACCGTATCCTTGGGCTTCAATTGACAAGCAATCCCAACTGATTTCTTCAATGGGAATTAGACCAGATTCATTCAATATCTCAAATTCTTCCCCCTTTTCTTTATAATCAACAAATACAAAGCTTATATCTCTCTTTTCCTCAAAAACCCATAAATACATTTTTTTTATAGATATCATGTTTGGAGAATAATTTTGCTTATCAACATTATTACTCTTTATATTTACGGCATGATTTTCAGTTAGCATGAAATCACCTACTGCCTTCCTGGTCGTAGTTGCCTTCCCATACTTTTTTGCTATCAGTTTTTCGATTTTTCTGTATGAATCCATTCTAGTTTAACTATTGAATTTTAATTTTAAATAATAAAAGTAGTCTTATTTATGGAATCTTTATTTTCCCTAGGGGTTACGCCTAACGGCTGGCAATAATGTGCTAGTAAGAATTGGCCGACCTGTCCTGACCAGAGCGTCAGGGTGCAGTCCGATAAAATGTTACAGAATACTGATTTAATGACTTGTCATAGGGTTGTGCACTGATAACATAAACCATGAACAGCAAATTCACTTTTTTTCTGTGTTTATGGCTGTATCATTTATTATTAATAAGTCATAGTTTACCACATCTTGCAATGTATATTACTTATTTGTGCAAGGTTTATAAATAGCCCCTGTTATAAAATCTACAGCAGTAAAAGGAATAGCGAGAAATATAAGATCGACAATCAAATATCCAACTCTAATTTCACGTGATGGTTTGCCGGGTATTGGTTTCGTTCTTTGACATTCTGAAACTGGACCTGTAAGTATTGTAGCACAGGAGGGAAGCAACCAGATTGCCAGAAAGAGTAATCCAAAGAAACTATGTCGTATTTTTTTCATAATAGATAGAGATTAAAATTTATGATAAATAAAACTTATCAATTGGAATTTGAATTTATATTTTAAAATTCATTGGCCAACAATTTAGTGCAATTATAGCCGCCTGCTTATTTACTAAACTATTAAATAGCACTCCATTGACGTCGGAAACTTCACCTCAAATCCCTTCCCCCTTCTACAGCTCCGCCACGTCAGTCACATATGCAACATCAGCAAATAATGCTTCAACTCCAAGTAAATCCTGCTTATGCCCCGACTTTTGACTTTCTGTACTAAAGTTATGAAAATAGTTAGGATGCAAATGTTAAAAACAGGACAAATTTTGCAGAGATAAACAGCCCCCCTGAATCCTTTGCAACGCAGGCCCTTCTTTTCCACATGCTGAGAATTCAGGATTCGCCCAGGAACTGACGGGGACGCAAAAACATTTCATGCGGCCGATAAATAAATTATTTGCCTTGTGCTTCTGATTTATGTAACTTACATGATTTAAGAGAATTCCGGTCATCGGGGTTCAGCTATTCTAAAAAATACGAGTCTAATGAAACCATTCTATGTATCTCTACTTGCGGTTCTCCTGCTGCCAGACCCGTTCGGAATTCTTCATGCCCAGGGGGCCAAAGAAAAAGTTTGTATAAACGGAACTGAACAATTTAACCTGAAATCCATTAATGTGCCCGGGGAAACATTTAATATCAGGGTGGCGTTCCCCCTTGATTATTCAAGGTCACAAAAATCTTATCCCCTCCTGGTTCTGCTGGATGGTGATGCCGAATTTTCAGGTGCATCACAAATCGCATGGAACCTGGGGCTGGAGAAAGATATTAATAATATCATTGTTATAGGGATAGGCTATGGCCAGGGGTTGGAAGTGTGGTATTTGAAACGAAACAGGGATCTTACACCGACTTTCGATTCGATAGCCGGTAAAAGCTTCCCTGGCATCGGTGGTGCGGAAAACTTTTACAAATTCATCCGCGATGAATTACTTCCATACGCGGAAACCAGCTACAGGATCAATAAGGATTCAGTTTCACTTTTTGGTCATTCCCTGGGTGGATTATTCGCATCATATGTCCTGTTTAAACATCCCGAGATGTTCAACGGTTACATCATCGGGTCTCCTTCGCTCTGGTGGGATCATAAGTACATACTGAAACTGGAGAATGAATATCATAACAACCACAGCGACCTGAACAAAACGGTCTATTTCGCCAATGGCTCCCTGGAGGATAAGAATATGACCGGGTCAACATATGAACTGGTACAAAGTATGCAAAAACATAACTACCGTGGACTGGCACTCAGTAACAAGGTATTTGAGGATGAAACACACATCTCTGTTATTACAGCCATACTCGATCACGGAATGAGGGCTCTGTTCAAGCGAAAATAGCTCAATGTCTCAGGCTTCCGCATTAAGCCGTAATTTCTCTGATGTCTTATAAAAGATCAGCGATGAACATATACTTACCGGTGTTATCGTATAGAGAGCCCACCTCAGCGATTCACTGCCAAACAATGGCTGCAGCCGGTCACTTATAATTCCGACAGTTAACGGACCTAAGCCCAGGCCAATGAGGTTCAGTACAAAAAACAGGATGGCCGAAGTGAGGGCCCGCATATTGGCCGGTACCAATGAATGTGCAACGGATATCGCGGGTCCCAGGTAGGTGCTCTGAAGAAAGGTGCTGACTCCAAGGCAGAAGAACATCACATAAGTATTTTTAAAAGTAAATGTTGCTGCCACGGAAAAAGCCGAGATCATAATCGCAAGAGCCGGGATTATGAGGTACCACTTCTTATCCGTTTTCCCAAAATAATCGGTGATATATCCCCCGAAAAATGTTCCAAGTCCACCACCGATGCCAAATATCAGCCCCAGGTAAACACCTATCTGGGAGGTTTGCATGCCGAAGATCCTTATCAGGTAAGAGGGCATCCAGTTCAGAAGGCCGTATATGCCGAACACATTCAGCCCGCATCCCAGGGCCAGATATATAAATACCCGGGTATCGTACAGGTAGTGCAATACGGCTTTCAGGGAAGGTGCGTCCTGGTCTTCAATACATTTTTTATCGGTGGCTCCTTTCCGCGGTTCTTTTACAGTAAAATAAACTATCGCGGAAAATATGACCCCGGGAATTCCCAGGGTATAAAATGCATTGCGCCATCCGAGATGATCGTTCAGGAAGCCTCCCATAATAAAGCCCATTAACATACCCAGGTAGATCCCCGTGGAATAAACAGAAAGAGCAGTTGACCGTTTCTCGGGAGGAAAATAATCGGATATAATGGCATGAGCTGAAGGGCTACCGCCGGCCTCTCCCACACCCACCCCGATACGTGCAAGCAGTAGCTGGAAAAAGTTTCTTGCCAGTCCTGAAAAGGTGGTCATGAAACTCCAGAGTCCCAGCGATATTACCACAATGTTTTTGCGGTTGCCCTTATCGGCCAGGCGTGCTATCGGAATACCCAGTGTAATGTAAAAAATGGCAAATGTAAAGCCTGAAAGCAGGCCCAGCTGGGTGTCGCTCAGGTGTAATTCCGTTTTTATGGATTCCTGCAGGATGACCAGGAGCTGACGGTCGATAAAATTAAAGACATAGACCAGGGTGAGCATCACCAGGACATAATGCCGGTAACCAAATCTCTCGACTTTCATATTCCATACTTTTTTATATCAGCAGGCACGGCTTCCTTAAGGCCTGGTCAACGACTTTTTGATCCAGTCTAAAAAACCGCCACCACTGCCTAATCATTTAATGCCTGGTAGACCAACTGCTTGAAAGCTTTATCGGTATCGGTCACGTGTGATCCCCACATCTGCCTGTAGAGCAGCACAATCATATCTTCTTTCGGATCCACCCAATAGCTGGTTGAAAATACGCCTCCCCAGGCATAGGTTCCTGCCTGACTCGGGCCAAGACGGCTGCCGGCTTCGGTAATAATGGAAAAACCAAAACCAAATTTGTTTTCAGTATAAGTCACGGTCAGGTCACCGATCTGGTTCATGGTCATCATCCTGACGGTATTACGCGAAAGAAGCCTGACGCCATTATAGCTCCCGCCATTGAGAAGCATCTGCAGAAGGATCGCATAGTCCTTTATACTTGACGATAAGCCACCTCCGCCTGAAAAATAATCAGTATGTTTCAGCGGGTAACTCATATCCATACTCCCGTTAAACAGGAATGCCTGTTTATGAATTCCCGTGGAATCTTCAAGAAAGAAGTTGACCAGCTTATAAGCTTTTTCGCGTGGTACGTTAAAATAGGTATCATTCATACCCAGGGGCTTGAAAATCTTCTGTGTAAAATACTCTTCGAGGGTCATTCCCGACCATATTTCTATTAAGTAGCCAAGGAGATCGGAACTGAGGCCGTATTTCCATTTTTGTCCGGGTTGAAAAAACAAGGGCAGGTGTGCAAGCCGGGTCATGGCATCGGATAATGTCGGGTTTTTTGTGCCGACACCCCCTGTCAGGGAGTATTTGGCATAAATGGCATTTTCCATAGGTGTACCGATACCGGGATACCCCAGGCCGGAAGTATGAGTGAGGAGATCCCTGATGGTGATAAAACGATTTGCGGGAACGGTAGTGAAAGTGGTATCCGCAGGATGAAACTCATTTAGCACTGATGTGGTATAGTAAGCCGGGATGTACTTATAAACAGGGTCGTCAAGCGAAAACTTGCCCTCTTCCCATAACATCATGGCTGCCACGGTAGTGATTGCTTTAGTCTGGGAGGCAATCCTGAAAATACCATTTTTGTCCAGCGGCTCCCGGGTAACAAGATTATTATAGCCATAAGCTTTATGAAATATGATCTTGCCCTTCCTGGCAATCAGGGCAACTGAACCATTGAGCCATTTGTTCTTTACCCAGTTATTCATTGCTGTGTCGAGCCGTGCAAGCCGCTGGCTTGAAAAACCGGCGGTCTCAGGCGCCGAAATCTTCAGGACTTTATCATTGGTCTGGGCAAAACCGCTTGAGACAAGCAGGAGAAGCAAAGCAACAATAGCCGGTATCCTGTAGCTGTTGTTCCTGAATAAGGCAGTTATTCTTTTCATGTTTATAAGTTTATTTGTTATCCGAATTTTCTTCAAAATTTCTTTGCCTGAGGACATATTTCCGGGTCTTCCCGACAGCGGTCTTTGGTATTGAATCTATAAAGGTGAACCTGTCGGGAATAGAGAATTTCGCGACTTTATCCTTAAGGAACTCCTTCAGTTCCGCGGCAGTGGCTGACCGGCCTTTTTTTAAAACGATAAAGGCATGGGGCCTTTCCATCCATTTATCGTCGGGAACTGCGATCACCGCTGCATCTTCCACCGAGTGATGGCTCATAAGCAGGCTCTCGAGCAATATGGAGCTTATCCATTCCCCTCCCGATTTTATTATGTCTTTGTTCCTGTCCTTGAGATCGATATAACCGTTGGGATGAATAACAACGATATCCCCGGTCTTTAACCAGCCGTCGTCAGTGAAATTGCAGGCAGGTTCTTCTGACATATAGTATCCCGATGCCACACACGGGCCCCGTACTTCGAGCTCGCATAAAGACTTGCCATCCCAGGGCACCAGTCCGTTTTCACCCCTGCCACGGATCTCGAGCAGTGGAATGGGGTGGCCCTGTTTTTTAGCGAAGTCAAACTGATCATCCTCGCTTTTTGCTTTAAGCTCACTCGTTATTATTGCACTGCTTCCCAACGGGGAAAGCTCAGTCATACCCCAGGTATTAAGTACGGTTATCCCGTGTTTTTCTTTATAGTCCCTTATCAGGTTTTGCGGAACTGCGGAACCGCCCAGGATGATCTTTTCCAGTCTGAGCTGATATTGTTGAGGGTGATCGGCCAGGTAGTTCAGGATATTTACAAACACTGTGGGTACGCCCCCTGTAATCGTTACCTGGTGATCAGCCATAAGGGTCAGTAAACTTGGAGCGTCAAGGTATGGTCCAGGTAATACCTGGGCGGCACCTGAAAATGCTGCACAGAAAGGGAATCCCCAGGCTGCCGCGTGAAACATGGGTACAACCGGTAATACCACATCACTTTCTTCAATGCCTATGCCTGTGCAGCTGAATAAAAATGACATCGCATTCAGGACCACTGAACGATGTGAATAAAGAACTCCCTTGGGTTTGCCGGTGGTACCGGAAGTATAACAAAGCAGGGCAGCTGTGTTTTCATTGCCGTTAAATTGGTTGAACCCCTCATCTGCGCCTAGATCAAGCGCTTCTTCATATACAAGGTAACCGGCAGGAACAGGTTTTTCCGACTGCCGTATTACAATGACTTTTTCAGGCTTAATGCATGGTGAGAATTTTTCAAAAAGAGGCAGGAGCTCCTGGTCGACTATGATAATTTTGTCTGCGGCATGATTTACAATGTATTCCAGGTCCTCTGCACCGAGGCGGATATTGAGTGTATGCAGTACCGCGCCCATGCATGTAACGGCAAAATAGGCTTCGAGGTGCTGATAGTGGTTCCAGCAAAAAGTTGCAACCCTGTCGCCTTCCTTCACCCCCAGATATTTAAGTACCCGGGATAATTTTTTTACCCTTCCTGCCAGGGACCTGTAGTTATAATTATGAATGCTCCTGCCGGGCAGGCAGCTTGTGATTTCCTTATGCCCAAAAAGCCTTTCGGCCCTGTCGAGGATCAGGGGAATTATCAGCTGGCGATTCATCATTAAGCCTTCCATGGACCCTGAATCAGATTACTTCAAATAACCCGGCAGCGCCCATCCCTCCTCCGACACACATAGTGCATACCACATATTTCACGCCCCTCCTTTTCCCTTCAATAAGGGCATGGCCCACCATGCGGGCTCCCGACATACCGTAAGGGTGTCCTATTGAAATGGAACCCCCGTCGACATTCATCAGGTCGTTGGAGATGCCCAGTTTGTCGCGGCAATAGATTACCTGGACAGCAAATGCCTCGTTCAGTTCCCAGAGTCCGATATCGTCTATCTTAAGCCCGTGCTTTTTCAACAGTTTCGGAACTGCAAAAACGGGTCCGATCCCCATTTCATCGGGTTCACAACCGGCCACTGCTATCCCCCTGTAGATACCTATCGGGTTAAGCCCAGATCTCTCTGCCCTTTTTGCTTCCATCAGCACGGACGCCGAAGCACCATCGGAAAGCTGGCATGCGTTTCCTGCCGTAATTGTGCCACCTTCATTCACAAGCCTCAATCCGTTCAAAGCTTCAATGGTCGTTCCAGGCCTGTTGCCTTCGTCACTGGTCAGCAGTACTTCCGTAAAACTCTCCTCCCTGCTTACCTTGTCGATTAACTGTTTAGTTGTTTTCACTGGGATTATTTCTTTATCAAACCTGCCGTCAAGCTGGGCCCGGGCTGTACGCATCTGGCTCTGGAAGGCATACCCGTCCTGTTGTTCACGGCTGATATTGTACCGTTTTGCAACAATCTCAGCTGTCTGGAGCATGGGCATATATATTGCAGGGTGCAGGTCAGTAAGGTTTTTATCTATTCTCCGGAATGTACTCATATGTTCGTTCTGCACCAGGCTTATGGATTCTACCCCTCCCGCAACCACGATTTCCATGCCTTCATTTATAATCTGATGGGCCGCGATCGACATTGACATCATGCCGGATGCACACTGCCTGTCGATGCTCATTCCCGGCACGGTAACCAGCAGGCCCCCTGCCAGTGCTGCCAGCCTGGCAATATTGGGGTAAGCAGTGCCCTGGATCATGGCACAACCCATTATCACATCATCAACCACTCCGGGATCAATATTTGCCCTTGAGAGTGCCTCTTTTATGACCCACCCTCCCATTGTGGGAGCCGGTGTGTAATTAAGCGAACCCGAATATGCCCTGCCTATGGGTGTGCGTGCCGTGGAGACTATCAGTGCTTCTTTCATTTTCCGATGTTTTACATAATAACTACCTGGCAAAGCCGCCATCAATATTCAGACATACTCCGTTTATATACCTTGCTTCATCCGAAGCCAGGAAAAGATTGGCATTTGCGATATCGCCGGGCTGGCCCCAGCACCCGAGCGGAACCTGGGTAATCATCTGATCCCTCACCTCCTCAGGCATCCTGTCAGTCATTTCAGTCGAGATAAAACCCGGGGCTATGCAGTTCGCGGTAATGCCATATTTACCCAGCTCGAGTGCCCATACCTTGGTCATCCCGATTATGGCCGACTTGGTGGCAACATAGTTTGTCTGGCCATAATTGCCACGCATACCTACCACCGATGATGCAGAAATTATCCTGCCGTATTTCTGGTCCTTCATGACCGGGGCCACGGCCCTGGTGCAATAGAATACTCCTGTCAGGTTAACCGATATCACCTCATTCCATTCGTCATTGGTCATTTTAAGAAGGGTCCTGTCTTTTGTAATACCGGCATTATTGATCAGAATATCTATTTTCCCAAAATGTTCTTTAGCCTCATTTACGGCCGAGATCACCGCGGGTTCATCGGCTACCGATAACTGGTTAAAGATTGTTTCGCAGCCACCCGAGTTTAATTGCTCCGCCACCTCACGGCCTTTCTGTGAAATATCCCACAGGATGAGCTTTGCTCCTTCCCCGGCAAATCGTCTAGCCGTAGCCAGGCCAATACCGTTTGCGCCACCGGTAATTAACGCCACCTTATCCTTTAGTCTCATGATAATTACAGTTTATAGTAAACAGAACTAAAGTTTGAAGAAAATCCAGAAATGAAATTTATCAAATGATAAGAAATACAGCTAAGCAAGAAGAGTTTTCCTTATTCTGCTTAAAGACACAGGGGTTATCCCCAGGTAGGTTGAAAGATGCTGAAGCGACACCCTTTGAAAAAGATCCGGCCGCCGTGTAATCAGATCAATATATCGTTCTTTCGCTGTTTTACATATAAATCCTTCTATTCTTTTAGTGGTCTCTATATAGACCTTTTCAAGCAGCTGCCTGAAAAAATTGCCCCAGACGGGGTATGTGGCATAAACGTACTGGAGATCGTCGAAGCTTATCTGGAGCAAGTGGCATTCTTCGAGTGTATGCACATTTTCAAAAGTGGGGGTCTGGGTCAGGAAACTGATATAAGCCGACAGCAGCTCATTTTCCTGAGCAAAATGCCGTGTAATTTCCACCCCGTTTTTCAGGTAATAGTTGCGGATCAGGCCCGAGCAGATAAAATATATGTGCCTGCTTGTCTGTCCTTCACGAAAAAGATACTCATTTTTCGGAAGCCAGAGCTCCTTAAAATACGAGGCTATATCCACCCATTGTTCATCGCTTAAAGGGATATACGTCAGAGCCAGTTTTTTAAGCTGATCCAGACCCGATATTGTACTGTCCATACCTGTTTGATATATCCAACTCAAAGATAATAATTAGAAATAAGAATCCGTGTTGATAATTTATGCTTAGCAGTTTGATTGCCTGGTTGATTGAATGACCGAAGGTACCAGTCAATGAGAAATCGAAAGGCAGAAAACCCGGCTGCTATAGCTGACAGTCTAAATGGCATGATTGAGTGCCTGTTCACCGGCAGGTGAGTGTGAGGAGAGGGGACCGGATCAGCCTGCCTGCGGAAATGCAGGATACAGTAAGCAAGGGTTGCTTAATTAACTGCCCTGTCAGCCAGGATCTTAATGTCTTTTACCTCGATCACATTTTTTTCATAGCCATCGTGCGCAGCTGAAATCATCGCCTTCCCGATCTGGCTCATGGTGAAAATTATGTTGGGGACCATCAACTTAATGAAAGGGAAGAGCCAGGAGACGTATTTATAGAACCCGGGAATGTGCTTCTGCCCTTTTGTTATTTTCATAAACCCGGGCCTGAATGCAAAGACTTGCTTGAAGGGAAGCTTCATAAGATCATTCTCAGTCTTCCCCTTCACCCTGGCCCACATGACCTTTCCCTTTTCGGTGCTGTCGGTGCCGCTGCCGCTAACATATACGAACGACATCCGCGGATTGGGTCCGACTGCCCTGGCAAAATTCATTGTAGTGTCATAGGTGATGCGCCTGTAATCATCTTCCTTCATCCCCACACTGCTCACTCCCGCACAGAAGAAACAGGCATCATATCCCCTTAGCCTGTCATCGTTCTCCTTCAGCGAAAGAAAATCGGTTACAATGTACTCATTCAGGTTGGGATGGGTTATTCCCGACGGCTTCCGGCTCACACTCAATACTTCATCTATCACCCTGTTGTCAAGACATTCAAGTAAAACACCCTCGCCTACCATTCCCGTTGTTCCTGTTATTATGACTTTCATATTATTCTTCTTTAGCTGTTTCGACAACAAATGTAGTCATTCAATCTTCAAATATAAGGGTTTGAAATAGTCTGTGCCATAAATAATTGTCGTGTCAGATTTATTGAATACTGAATTATCCAGGGAAACAGGCGAGGCTTATTCAAGTATAATCGGCGTAACTACCGGAGATCATATAGTTTTATTTAACTTTATACCTATGTGAAAGCTTGGCATTATAATGAAACTGACATTTTTATTGAGGATGTTGATTGATATTCTGAGGTATTGATTAATTAATAATGAGTCATTTCTTCTGTACTGGCCAGTGATTTATATTTTTATCCGGGTCAATACAAGCATAATTAATATTGTCAATGGAGTATCCCTGTTCAAATTAGCTCACATGAAAAATATCTTAAGAATTGTATTTCTTATTCCGCTAATGACTTTGTCGGTTTATTGCAAAAAGAATCCGGCTTTCCCGGTTTTGAGTACCGCTCCTGTTTCAAAGATAACTGCAACAACAGCGAAGTCTGGTGGAAATGTAACCAGCGATGGTGGATCACAAATTACAGCAAGAGGTATCTGCTGGAGTGTATCTGATAACCCTGTTGTATCTGATAATAAAGCAGCCGAAAGCAGTGGACCTGGTTCCTTTACCTGTGATCTTTCACATCTCAGTCCCGGTACGAAATACTATATCAGGGCATACGCAACAAACAGTACAGGAACCAGCTATGGATCTTCGGTTTCATTCACCACCCTTGCCAGTAATTACGTAACAGATATCGATAGCAATTCTTACCGGGTCATAGCCATTGGTACCCAGATCTGGATGGCAGAAAACCTCAGATCCACGAAATATAATGACGGGACACCGATCCTCCTGGTAACTGACACCAGTCAATGGAGATCTGCAAATCGGACAGGTGCTTATTGCTGGGTCAATAACAATCCTGTTAATAAATATAAGTACGGGGCTATTTACAACTGGACAGTAGTTGATCAATATTATAATTCATTGAAAAATGTATGCCCTTCAGGGTGGCACGTTCCTGAAAAAGCCGAATGGTTAATTCTTAGGAATTATCTGATTCAAAACGGGTATGGTTATGGAGGAGACAGCCTGGAAATAGCGAAATCAATTGCTTCTATTTCGGGTTGGGAAACAAGCTATGGTGCAGGGATGGTTGGCAATGATCAGGTTTCAAACAACAGTTCAGAATTTAACGGCCTGCCGACAGGTACCAGATTGTATGACGGGACATTTCAGACATTCGGCCGATGGGGAAGCTGGTGGGCACAACCTGATGATTATACTTTAAGCTATTCTCCCTGGTGCATTGTAATAACATACGATAACAACATTATTTCTTTCCTGGGTTTAGGCGAGACATATGGTTCATCAATCAGGTGCCTTAAAAACCAAGATGATAAACCGTAAGAAAGGTACTTACCGGTTAAGCCGGGAAGAGTGCCGGGTCGTATAAAATGATCAGGCTATGGCTGTTATCCTTATCCCAATGAAAAGGACGTCATCAACCTGTTCACGGTCACCCTTCCATTCTGAGAATTCCTTTTCAAGACGGTATTTCTGCTCCACCGGAGGTAAAATATAAATCTCGCTCAGTATCCTCTGAAGATTTTTCGACATAAACTTTTTACCGGTTTTCTGACCTACCTGGTCCGCATAACCGTCAGAAAAAAGATAGATCATGTCGCCCGGCTGAGTTCTGATCATCTGGCTCGTGAAATGCAGTTTTGAATCATAAGTTATTTTCCCTATCGGGAACTTATTCCCTTTATAGACATCAAGGCCGCCGTTACTGACGATATACAGCGGACTGAATGCACCTGAAAATTCAATCATCCCGTTTTTCCGGTCCATTGCTATAAGTGAAATATCCATCCCGTCATTTATTGCCTTCTCATCGTGATGAAGCAGGGTCTCCATGACTTCCACATTAACCTGGTTAAGTATTTCGGCTGTCCTGAATACAGATTTTTCCTTTACCACCTTGTTCAGTGCATACTGACCAATAATTGACATGAACGCTCCCGGCACTCCGTGACCCGTGCAATCCACGGCCGCGATAAAGAGATATTCCTCATTTTCACAGAACCAGTAGAAATCACCGCTGACAATATCTTTCGGCAGGAACAAAATAAATGTGTCCTGAACCGTATCTTCCCTCTGCAGCAGGGCATGCTGTATTCTCTCGGCATAGTTAATGCTGCTGATTATCTCTTCTTTCTGGTTATTCGCAATCTGGTACAGTCTTTCCAGTTCCTCATTAACCATTATGATCCTGTCATTCTTTTCCTTCAGCTCCGAGCTTTGTTTTTCAAGCAGTCTCCGCCGTTCGTCGAGGGCAGCCGAAAGTTTTCTTGAACGTTTCAGGCTGTACCGGTAAAGCAGGATGAGTCCTACTGCCAGAATAAGTATTATTGCAAGCCCCAGGATAACTATCCTTTGAAATGACCTGTTCTTCTCAAGTATCACTACTTCAGCCTGCTTTTTCGAAACCTCAAACCCGGTCCTGAGATCTGCCATCTTTTGCACATTTTCGATATTCTTTAAGCTATCGTTGGCGCTTAAAAAAATACCCTGGAAATAGTATGCGCTGTCGTACCTTCTGGTGACCCCGAATAACGAAGCAAGCTTTCCTGCCGCATCACGTTCATACTCCCTGTATTTATTCCTTACTGCTGCCCGATATGCCCTCTCTGCACAATCAATAGCCTTCCTGATCTCGCCTTTATGCTGTAGAATTGAAGCATATTCGATGGTAAATTCAGTGACGCCACGCATATCCTTCTCCCACGTAAGGATGTCAATTGCACTGAGAAGATTGCTTTCCGCCTTATCATAATCTGAAAGCCTGCAATATGCCAGTCCTGAATTCCCCAGGCATAATGCATAATCATATTTAGAGGCATACTTCTTCAACATATCTTTTGTCCTGGCAAGAAATATCAGTGCGCTGTCGTATTTTCCCATCTTATAATAGGCATATCCTAAGTTGTGAAGTGCGGAAGCCAGGTGAACAGAGTCCTTTATCTTTTCATAAATACCGATAGCGCTGTTTAAATAGTACCTGACATTGGGATAGTCTTCCTGTAGGCTGTATGTTTCGGAGACTGATAGGTAGGCGGCTGCAAGACCCTTGTCGTTCCCCTTCTCCCTGTAATAATTTGCTGCCTTTATGAAACATTCGAGAGCGACAGGCAGGTTTCCAGCGTCCATGAGGGCGGCGCCTTTGTAGATGTACGGCTGCGCCGGAGTAATCCTGAGTTTCCCGGCAAGTTCTATGGCCCGGTCGCAGTACCGGATCCTTAATGTATCTTCACTGGTATTCGCAATTATCCTGCAGAGGAGGTCATATTTCTCACGGTCATTCTTAAAAAGGCCATTATCAAGCCTGTGGAGAAGGCTGTCGCCTGACTGAGCGGAGGCAAGGAGAGATGAAGCCAGTATAATAAAGGCAGGTATGAATAAACGTAATGGGCAGTTATTCATTTATTCCTGGTCTGGAGGGGGTACCACTCTGATATATGGATCGAACCGGAAATGCTTTAATCCTTTGGAAAAGTCGATACCATACTCTTCTTTTAATGTATCCTTTGTGTAAGGTGCAATTAATCTGATACCGACATGAGGAACAACTACGGTACCATTTTTAAACACAACTGATTTTGGTTTTATGGGATATATCCTCCTGATTTTTGAAATATGACTATTGGCGTCCAGCTTCCATGTAATGGTATCTCCTGATACAACTGTTGTCACATGATTTCTGCTCCCCTGCTCCTTGTTGGAGTCACGCAACCAGAGGCTGTCGGCACCATTTATTGTAACACGCTTTAAAAAAACTGATACATTTTTGGGATGGCGGGCAGGAGGGTCGGGTTTTTTACTGCCGGCTGTATCACCTCTTGTATTTCCATGTTCAGGCAAAGCTGATCCTGAATTCATCAGCAAGACTGAAAGAATTATCAGCCCCAAAAAAGTAAAGATCTTTTTCATAGCATGTCTGAATTAAAATTTAATGAACGGAGTAAAATGAAATACCCTGATATACTTGTTACCCTGATCTGCCCTTTTAAGAAATTAAAATTCAACCCCCTGATGCTTAGTACTATCAAATTTAAACAATGCATGAACAAAAGTCAATATTATTTTAGCCTTACTCCAATTTACAAGGATATCATCGGTTTGATCATAGTTTCCCTTCCAATCCAAAAAGGCATTTTCGATCAGGTCGTGCTGAACGGAAATTTCTTCCTTCTGCTTTGATATTTCATTGTATGCCGTTTTAAGCTCCCTGTTAAGCATCTCCTCATTGCTCAGGGCATCTGCAAGGCTTTTGGTGAGACGGGCCTGTTTACTCCTGAAAGTTTTTATAAGGTCCAAGACAAAAGGCTGCATGGCACTGTCTCCCTGAAGCAATATGCTCAGTGAGCTGAACCCCTTTCTTGCCCGGCAATAAATTTCAATCTTCCCTCCGAAACTATTTCCTGCCAGAAAGTCCCGGAGCTCTTCAACCATTACCTGCAGCTTTTCTTCATAATACAGGCCATATATCGAATCACCCGGTTCAGAGAGAGCGACAGAATGAAAACCATTCTGCTTCACGAGCCGAAAAACGTTTCTGTATCCCTCCCTGAGGATCGTAGAAGCTTCTTTCGTGCTTTTGCCGGGCGAAGGTCCGATAAGATGGATAATTTTCCCGCAGGCAAGGTTGTAAGCCGGTGTCATGACAGAGGACCCTTCTTCCTGCTCTCCCAGGTCTTTCAGATAAGCAGACAGTCCATTGCCGGCGGCATCATACAACTTGGAGTTTATGCCCAGCGTCCGGGTAAAAAATTTATCAGTGGGATTTACAATAACGTCGGTTTTGGCTAAAGAGATATCTTCAAGCTTCAGATCAATAGTGATCGGCATCAATGGCAATATTATTTTCCGACCCGGTAATTTTCGCCCGGGTCTTAAGCGACATGATTTTATTTTTAAATTTCAAACAAGGGTCATTTTACAGAATCAGCTGAAGCAATCTTTTTCACGACATAGTGAAATATATCTTCATCTGCCCCGAATTTCTTTTCCCTGAGAGTTGCTTCTATCAGATCCGCCTTGCCAGGGAAAACATTCAGGAGAGACTTTTTCGTCGCAGGTATTTTATGAAAAACCAGGTCCATTCCCGCTTCATAATAAGTGACCTTTGAATAAAATTCGTCATACCTCCTGTCGGGACTGTAAAGTTTTTTATAATCTGCCTCCAGGAGGCTTTTAGATTCAATTCTTATGATTGTTGTGGCGCCGTTCGAATACAAAACCTGGCAAAACCTGATCTTATCTGACGGGTGATCAAAACTCATCCCCCTGGTTGTCCTGAAATAAAGCCTGCCTTCATTTGAATTGATAATCACTTCGTCAATTATATCGATCGGCAGCATCATCTGCTTGCCAGAAACAGGATGGATGAAATTAAGCTGGTTCTTGTAAACGTCAAGGTTGGAATTTATTTGCAGATACCTTGTCAGCGAATTTACCTTTACAAGGGCAGGAAGCATCTCGCTGAACAACATTGGACTACCCTGTACACCTTCATACCTTGTATCAAAACCTTTTCCCCCGATCGATATCGGTGAAATATTTGCAATATCATCGATATTCTGCTGTCCGTAGAAACCTTTCTGGTTAGGTTCCGTATTTTGTGCTTCAGTGCTGCAAAGGCAAATTGTTGCAAGGCAGAAAACAGCAGCATATTCTTTTAAGATTTTCATCCAGTCTCCCGGTTTAACGGTAAATTTATGAAAAAGCAACAATATGACAGTCTTTCCTGTTATCCTTATACTGATTTAAAATCTAAATTTGCATCCTTGATTCTGAAAACATGATACACGACAAAACAATAGCGCTTATTGCCCATGATGCAAGGAAAGCGGACATGATAGAATGGGTTAAATACAATGTCGAGACCCTGTATATAAACAGGCTTGTATGTACCGGCACCACAGGTAGCCTTATAGAAAACACCCTTATTGATTATGCCCGGTACAACAAAATAAACGAGCCATATGTCCTTACAAAGATGAAATCAGGTCCGATGGGTGGTGACGCCCAGATCGCTGCCATGGTAGTGGAGGGGAAAGTCGATCTGTGCGTGTTCCTCATCGACGACCTCTCGGCAAATCCCCATGAGGCAGATATAATGATGCTCCTGAGACAGTGCAGGATACATAACATACCAGTAGCCTGCAACAGGCATTCCGCGGACCTTATGATAACTTCCGACCTGTGGTTCAGGGATTACAAACCCAGTACGCCGACATACCAGAAATTCGACAGGGAAGAGTACCTGAAATGACGGGAAGAAGTTAACTGCCCGGGGCGAAAAATCTCACGGGTCAGTTCAGCCGCGAAGTGAGCCTTGAGACGCCCCCAGGACAGCTGAAGTTGCTGATGCCAGGGCTGTTTATTAAGATATTAAAAATTCAATAGAGTATTCCATATGAGCACAAATATCAAAGCAGGATTGTTCAGTATCGGACTGGATACTTACTGGGGTCAGTTTGAAGGTCTCCTCGATAAGCTTATTGCAAACAAGGAGATCACCAAGAGAAAAATCGAAGAGACAGGCGCAACGGTTATTGATGCAGGTATGGTTGATAATCCAGGCAAATCGGTAGCTTCAGCAGAATTATTCAGGAAGGAAAATGTTGATATTGTCTTCCTGAATATTTCGACATATGCACTGTCGCATAATGTGCTTCCCCTTCTTCAAAGAGTGGATTGCCCTGTAATAGTGCTGAACCTCCAGCCCGAAAAGGCTATCGATTACGCAAGCTTCAACTCCCTCGGAGACCGTGGAAAGATGACGGGCGAGTGGCTTTCATTCTGCCAGGGCTGCGTTACCCCGGAGCTCGCAGGTGTTTTCAGCCGTTCGGGGATAGGTTACCACCTCATCACAGGATACCTTGCCGAGGAATACGTGTGGAAAGAGGTTGAGGGGTGGCTCAGGGCCTGTTCGGTAAGGAAGGCGCTGATGAACTGCAATGTAGGTGTCATGGGGCATTACTACAGCGGAATGATGGATGTCTACAGCGATATTACACTGCTTGCCGCCACATTCGGTTGTCATTTTGAACTGATTGAATTCGGATCGCTTAAGAAGCTCCGGGATGAAGTAACAAATGAGGACATCATCCTGAAAATGGACAAATTCACTGATTGGTTTAATGTCTCTGCCGGGTGCCCGCCTGAAGATCTTAAGGAATCGGCCAGGACATCTGTCGCACTCGACAGGCTTGCCGAAAGGCATAGCCTCGGGGCCCTGGCCTATTATTATGAAGGTGAAGGCGACCCGGCGTACCAGAAAATTGTGACAACGCTTATCCCCGGAATGACAATGCTTACCGGATCAAATATTCCCGCTGCCGGGGAGTGCGAGATAAAGAACTCCCTGGCAATGAAGATCCTGGATGCCTTCGGCTCGGGTGGCTCATTTTCTGAATTCTACGCAATGGATTATATCGACGATGCAGTACTGCTGGGGCACGACGGACCGGCTCATATCGGGATTGCGGAAGGGAAGGTCGGCCTGGTGCCCCTCCCTGTTTTTCACGGGAAACCAGGGAAAGGGCTCTCAATACAGATGAAGGTCGCCAACGGGCCGGTAACAATATTATCCGTCTGCCAGGTAGCCGGCGGAAAAATTAAGCTGCTTGCCGCCGAAGGTGAATCCGTTGCCGGTCCGACACTGCAGATCGGCAATACAAACAGCAGGTACAGGTTCAGCATACCGGCAAGGGAATTCATTAACAGGTGGTCAGGGGCAGGTCCGTCACATCACTGCGCGATAGGAACAGGTAAATTATCATCATTAATAAAAAAGCTTGCTGAATTGCTCAGGATCGAATACTTACAAATCTGCTGAGGGTTTTCTTCCAGGCTATCACATTTGACAGGATGCCATTTATTGATAACTTTGGCCCCTTGATTTCAAAATCCAGGCCATGAACGAACGGATATGGAACAGGGATTACATCTTTCTCATCCTCTCCAACTTCCTGATGTACATAACGTATTATGCCATACTTTCAGCATTACCCATATACCTGGTAACGGAGCTGCATGCTACCAAGGTGCAGGTTGGCACCGTTGTGGGAGCCTATACGGTTGCTTCGGTACTGGTAAGGCCCTTTTCGGGCTTCACCCTTGACCGGTTCGGGAGACGGACAATCTTTCTTCTCGGGCTGGTACTCTATTCTTCGCTGATTGCCGGCTACCTGGTTGCCGTTACAATTTTATCAATAATGATCCTGAGGATTGCACAGGGATTGGTATGGGCATTTACAACTGTTTCGGGTGCCACGATAGCTGTTGATATCACACATCCTTCAAAACGTGGTGAAGGTATTGGATATTTTGCCCTTTCAACCACACTTGGGATGTCCGTCGGCCCGGTAATCGGTCTTTTTGTATGCCACCACTGGGGATATACGGTAATGTTCATTTCGGGTTGTTTTATCGGCGTGACCAGCCTGCTATGTGCACTGGCCATAGACCTGAGAAAAAGGTTCATTGTCGGAAAGCATATCAGGTTTGAGTGGGGCAGCCTGTTCGAGAGCAATTCAATCCGCCCTTCATTCAATGTCTTCATAACAAACATTGCCTACGGGGGACTTATGTCATTTATTGCGCTCTACGGAAGGGAGATCGGAATACAAAACTCATCGCTGTATTTCCTTATTTTCTCAATAGGTATAGCGGCCGCAAGGCTGATGGTAGGAAAGGAGTTCGACAGGAACGGCCCGGGAAGGATAGTTACGATCTGCATGAGCCTGCTCGTTATCGGTTTTCCACTGCTTGGCTTCGCTAAGAGCGCTTTCCCTTTTTACCTCTCGGCGATTATAATAGGATTTGGCAACGGGGTCATCTTTCCGACGTTCCAGTCGATGATCAATAACATTGTCGATCCGGCCCGGCGAGGGTCGGCAAATTCAACTCTTTATACGGCAATCGACCTGGGGATGGGTTTGGGAATGATCATCGGCGGGCTTATCGCCGAGTATTTCTCTATCTCCGCGATATTCTTCCTGAGCGGTCTGCTGTGTATTGCGGCACTCGTGTTCTTTCGATCGGTTGTCCTGGGATTCTACGGCAGCCGGCTGAAGGATTAATTCAAAAATCAATGTCCTGCCGCTGATGAAGCTTTAACCACCTTTTTCCCTGTCAGGTCCGTAAATGGGGTTTTTACTCCGGTAAAATCGTTGTTAAGTAAAAAGATGTTGCCTGATTTTTCACCTCTAATTTCCAAAAAGCTATTAACAGCGCTGCCCGGAACCGTATTTGAAACCACTGCATTTTTCACATCAGTCATCCTGACAACAGGCACAGCAGGCGATCCTGCTAACGAGGCGGCTTTAAAGTTATCGATTTGAAGCCCGTCAATTTCGTTGAGCGACAATGCACTCTGCCAGTTACTGAACTCAGTTCCTTCGCGGATGACCTCCACGTCTTTCAGCTTCAGGTTCCTGACCTGCCTGAATGAAATCGCATCTGTCGATTTATCGTATGGAACAGAGGGATCGTGTGAGAGGTAAAATTTGAAGTTATTAATAGTAATATCTTCCATCCAGTTGTCGGGATGACCGTTGCAGAAGCACGAACCGGTGCCCCTGGCAATAATATTGGTAAGAAGCACCCTCCTGATCTTCCCGGCTGGCTCCTCGTCATTTTCGGGTTTTACGCTTTTGTGAACTTCACATCTTCTTTTGACATTGAAATGCAGGGGGTCGCCGTCGCCCCACCAGAACCAGTCGCGGCGGGTACAGTCAATTACAAGATTTGAGATGGTAATATCGCTCACCAGCCCGCCGTCGAAATCCATGAAGGCGATGCCGCGGTTTGAGTTCAGTATTACGCAGTTGTCGATCGTAACATTACGCACCGCGTTCATATTCCCGTCGCAGAATTTAATGGCACTTGACGAGGAGGTCAGCCTGCAGTTGGTGACGGTAATATTTTCACAGGGAAGTGCAGGTCCGAACCAGTTCATCGAATAGAACACCAGGGCATCATCACCGGTTTCAACAGTGCAGTTTGAGATATGCATATCCCTGCAGCCGTCGGGATCAATCCCGTCGGCCCATACACCGTCTTTCAGGCTGGAATGAATGTAGAGCCCGTCGATGACAGTTCTCTCACAGTTGACAGGGTTTATTGTCCACGAAGGTGAATCGATGAAAGAGAGCCCGCGGATAGCCACATCCCTGCAATGAACCAGAAGAACAAGCTTGCCGAACTGATCCGTCCTGGGAAATGAGCGCGTGAGCGGTTTCCCGAGAGCCGACATCAATTCCTGGTTGGGACGGATAAAATCATCCTCGATATTGTTTTCTCTCCATTCGTACCCGGCCTGCCCGTCGACGACACCCCTCCCCTCGATTGTAATATGCTCAACATTCTCGCCGAATATAAGTGCATCTTTCGGAAATGCCTCCTTCAGCTTAATCGAATATAATGTGGCACCTGCCTCAATGTACAGCCTTACATTGTTCCTCATGAACAGTGTTCCGGACAGATATTTGCCGGCAGGCAGGTAAACCATACCTCCCCCTGCTTTTTCACAGGCATCGATTGCCTTCTGAATTGCAGCCTGATCGTTCTGAACCTTATCACCTGCAGCCCCGAAGTCCCTGACATTAAATACCTGGTTACCCGTCTGGGCCCGCAGAAAAAGAGATCCGCCCAGAAACAGAAAAAAGAGGAATTTTTTCATATTGAGATACAGTTAGGTTAATGAAACAGAAGGATGCGGGGTATGGGATATGAGGTATGAGCATGGTGTTTTGTGATGCTCTTACCTCACAATCAAACCTCTCATTTAATCATTTTATTTTCAGCAGCAGGTCCTTCACGGCATCCTTGTGAACCATGAAATCCATCATCTTGAGCTTAACATAGTCTTCCGTGAAAAAGTAATAGCCGAATTCGGGTGCGTTCGGGTCATTATTTCTTGAACCTGAGCCTGAATCCTTGATAAGGTACCAGTCCTTACCATCTTTCTCCATATAGCCTACAAGATGCATTCCATGATCGTCGGTGGTGGTACCGTTTGTGAACCTGAACTGCCTCGCATCATCATTGATATAAGCTGATGGAACATCAAAATCGGGAACCATTGCAACCTGTGACTTCCTGTCAAATCCGGCTTCGGATACATCGCCGCCGATGGATGCCGAATAACCTGTACGGACGGCTTTCTTAAGTGTCTCCATGAAGACATCGAGGGGAACGTTGCAATAATCGGCGCTGTGCCACCAGTTATCGGGCACTTTGTATTCCACGTGCCGGTAAAAAGGCTCCTGCTCATATGAAAGTATATCAACATAATCGTCGGGGTTTATCCTGATATAATCGTGCATATACTGGAGGGGAGTCATTTTTTTGCCTTCCACCGTCACTTCAGAGGGTGGTTCGCCAATATAATGTTTCAAAATCGACTTTATGGTGGAAACAGCAGCATTTTCGTCCCATGCGGAGCTGGCTTTCATCCAGTTGAGATAGCCGGTCATCTCGGCAATCATATCGGCATGGCTGGGAAACTTCCTGCCGTCGAGAAGGCCCGTATAATCCGACTCCGGGACAGCTCCGTATTGTTCCCAAATTCTGGTCACCGCATTTGCCTCGGAACCTTCGGCAAATTCGGAATTACCCCGTTCTTTTACATACCTCCTGACTTTCTCAACATATTCCCAGTAAACCGTGTACATCTCCGAAAGTTTGACCTTCATCTTATTAATCCTGTAAACTTCAGATTCAAGAAAGGAGGTGGTTGAAAAACACCAGCAGGTGTTTGAATTTCCCTGCGAGATGGGGGGGTTATGCCAGGACTGGCTTTTATAAAGGGCCACTTTGTTGGGAAGCTGCTGGCCGACCAGATCCACGGCAAATGATTTTCCATCCGGCTGGGATGCATGCTTTTCCTTCATGTCCCTGACATCCTTCAGGATAGTGTTCTGGAAATAGCCGGCTTCATTTGTCCTGAATACCGCCTTGTCCTTGTTCTGCCCGAAGGCAGGCAATGCGAATATTGCACCCACGATGATGACGCTGATAATTGTTCTGATTTTCATGGCGAAAGTATTTTATTTACTGTTTCTAAAAGTATTATTTTTTAATCCGGTTATTGCTGAAATTCATTATTCGCATGTCACTTTTGTTTAAGTGTCATGCGGTCCTCTTTCAATTGTCAATGGACTGTCCTGCAAGAACCAGGAACCTGACCCCGGTGTCATCGCGGTCGGTCCCCTGGGTTTGTTTCATGAGAACACCTACCACATCTTCGACAGGATCGGCAAAATAATTGGTATTGAAATAGCCTCCCCATGAGAAGGTTCCTTCACTTCCGCTGCCCCCTTTATCCTGTCCGTGTTTTGTAAGGACCGAGAATGCAAGGCCGTAATAGTTTTCCGCATCTTCACCCCACACCTTCTGGTTCTGGTTTCCCATTATCGCTTTAATGGTTGTCCTGCTCAGTACCCGGTGCCCGTTAAGTTCGCCCCCGTTCAGGTACATCTGCAGGAAAGTTGCATAATCCTTCGCGGTGCTGGTCAGACCCGCTCCACCTGCAAAATATTTCCTTGGGCCGGTAACCGGATAATCAGGATCGTAAAAAGTTTTCGGGAACCTTACCCATTTACCATTTTCCATGTGCTGGACCGAAACCAGCCGGGAGGCTTTGCTTCCGGGCAGGTAGAACCAGGTATCTTCCATCCCGAGAGGTTCAAAGATCCTTTCCTTCAGGAATTTGTCGAACGGCATTCCTGATTTCAGCTCTACCAGGTAAGCAAGGATATCCAGCCCTTCGCTGTAACTGTATTTTTCACCGGGATTAAAATGCAGAGGCATTCCGGCAAGCTTTTTAATGTTTTCAGCTACAGAGACATCGGCAGTGGTGAATGCGTCAATTATTCCTGCTTTCTGGTAGATCTTCCTGAAACGGTCATCGCCGTCGATCATCCCGTAGCCCACCCCGGATGTATGTGTCAGCAACTCCCTTAAGGTTATTTCGCTGGCAGCCGGTATGGTAGTGTAGCTGCTGTCCTTCGGGTTAAAATCTTTAAGGACTTTCGGGTTTTTGAACTCAGGAATATAAGCTGATATCGGGTCGTCGAGCCCGAACTTCCCCTCCTCCCATAGTATCATAACTGCTGTTGCCGTGACGGCTTTTGTCTGTGATGCGATCCTGAAGATGTCATCATTCTTCATCACCCTGCCCGACTGGTTATCGGCGTAACCGAATGCTTTATGATATACTATTTTACCATGACGTGCAACAAGGGCAACTGCGCCGGGTATTTTATCATCCCTCACTGCCTGGCTGAGGAGGGTATCAATCCTGGCAAGTCTTTCAGGCGACATTCCGACGCTCTGAGGATCGCCCGGGGCAAGTGATATTTTTTTGTTATTGCAGGTTGATGTTGAACAGGACGCCAGCATAACCGACGCTGCAAAGAGCAAAATATAATTTTTCATTGATTCAGGGTTTAACAAAATCAATGAAAGTTACAAATAATGTCAATTGCGGGTACCAGGAAAGATTGTAAAAATAACTCCCCCCTCCTTCCTGTTTGTCAGAGTGAAGGCAAAGCCATGATTTCTCAGGATTTCCTGTGAAAGTGTGAGCCCAATACCCTGTCCGCCTGGCTTACCAGAGAAGAACGGGGTAAAGAGCTTATCGGAAACATCGGGGTCAATTCCCTGTCCATCATCCTCGAAGGTTATTGCCAAGGGTTTTAAGGTTGTGGCTATCCACACTGAGCCATTTTCGCCAATAGCCTCAACAGCATTCTTGATTATGTTTGTAAAGACCTGTTCCATCTGACTCCTGTCTGCAATAATAACAGGATTTGACGGGTCGGGGCTGAAAACCAGGTTTGCGTTTTTTGTCTTTAAAACGGGGAGGAAAGAATCGGCTACGACCTTCAAAGAGCTGTTAAGTTCCATCCTTTCCTTTTCAGGGGCAGGAAGCTTGACAACATTAGAGAAGCCCTGCATGAACCTGTTCATCTGGTAATTACGTTGTATTGCCACATTCAGCACCGAGATGATCTCTTCCCTGTCGTTATCTATAAAAGAAGAAGGGCTAGATACAACACTGGTCATTATCGAATTTACAGGACCGATTGTATTATTTACCTCGTGGGCCATCATCCTTATGATCTTCCCATAAGCCTCCTTTTCAGCTTTCCTTATCTCATCGGTCAGCTCCTCGATTATATAGAAAGGATGCCTGAACCCGTGATCCATGAAGAAAAGCCTTACGCATAAATATTTCCTTCCATCAGCCAGGGCAACGGATTGTTTCTTTTCGTATTCAGCATTACATATCGCCTTTGCCAGATGACTCTCAACCATTGAAAGATGCATGCCCTTGAATTTTCCACCTGTATTGCCCAGGTACCTGGTGGCAGCCCTGTTCAGATCCATTATTTTTTCGTCGAGATCCAGGACGATAATTCCCATTGGAGAAGAATCAATGAGAAGGTCGAGGAAGTGATTTTTTTCTCTTACCGACAGTCTTTCCTCCCTCAGCTGGCTGATCATTGAATTATAAACCTCAATCAATGAATCGACATCCCCGTTCCCGGTCTTTACAAGTGTTGAGCTGAAATCACCTTCCCTGAGCATATTCACGCTCCTGCTCATTGTCTTGTAGGGTCTTAAGATCCTGTCGATTATCCAGACGGTCAGGGCAAAAAGAACAGGTATAGTGATTTCCGATGCGATAAGAAGCACCGGGTTATTCTTATGGAAACAATAATATGCAGTGATAAAGAACAGTGTGAAGACAAATACAAGCCAGATTATGATCAGTCTCCTACTCATCACTGTCGGGTTGGATTCCATGTTTCTCCATCTTCCTGTAGAGAGTGGCCCGGCTTATCCCGAGCTTTTCAGCGCTCCTGGCAATGTTCCTTCCACAGGCATCAAGGGTTTTTATGATCATGTCGCGTTCCATGTCTTCGAGGGTTGAGTGTGCCATGTAGGCGGATGGTGTTTTTATATGTCCTGATTTTTTTGCCAGTATGAAATCATCCGGCATTATTTTATCACCCCTGGATAGCAGGAGGGTTCTTTCAATTATATTTTTGAGCTCCCTTACGTTGCCGGGCCACCTCTGGTCGCCAAGCCACTCCACTGCCGATTGTGACAGGTCCTTGGGTTTAACGGCATAAGTATCTGCAGCACTGAGGGTGAAATATCCTGCCAGTGCAGGGATATCGCCTTTTCTTTCCCTCAGCGGCGGGATCTCAACATGAATAAGGTTGATCCTGTAAAGCAGGTCTTCCCTGAATGTGCCCTTAAGTACCTGGGAGTAGAGATCATGATTCGTTGCAGAAACAATCCTTACATCGACTGTAATGCTTTCGGTTGAACCGAGACGTTCGAAGGTCTGGTCCTGAAGCACCCTTAGCAACTTGACCTGCGACGGCTGATCGAGATCCCCGATCTCGTCGAGGAATATTGTACCGTTATTTGCCTTTTCAAACCTGCCTTCGTGATCTCTTTTTGCATCTGTGAATGCGCCTTTCCTGTACCCGAACATTTCCGATTCGAAGAGTCCCGAAGGTATCCCACCAAGGTTCACCTTCACGAAAGGTTTCCTCTTCCTTGTACTGTATTCATGGATTGCAGATGCAATAAGTTCCTTGCCTGTCCCGCTTTCGCCAGTTATGAGAACCGGGGCGTGCGTTGGCGCTACTTTTTTAACTATCTCAAGTATCTCGAGGAGCTTAGGGTCATTACCGATTATTGACCCGAACTCATCTTTATCCCTGGTCATGACTATTCTCTTGCTCTTTACATTTTCGAGTGAAAGAGAGATAGATGTCTCAAGTATCTTTAATAACTGGGTATTGTTCCAGGGTTTGATTATAAAGTCGGCAGCCCCCAGCTTTATTCCTTTTACAGCCAGTTCCACCGAGCCCCAGGCAGTGATCAGTATAACCGGCAATAAGGGTTTTACTTTCTTAAGCTGCTGCAACAGCGCCAGACCTTCCTCACCGGTGGTGGAAGCGGAAAAGTTCATATCGAGCAGCACCAGGTCAAACTCATCCGATCCGGCATGCCTTATTAAACTTTCAGGCTGTGAGGCATAAGCCGGAACATAATCATTTCGCGATAAAAGGAATCCCAGTGAACTTCTTACTGCCTCATCATCGTCACATATCAATATTCGCCTGCCAGTGGTCATTGGGCCAATTTACGAAACTATTCTGTCTTAAGGGACTCAGCAGGTTGAATTTTAGAAGCCAGGCCCGCGGGTATCCAGGTACTTAACAATACCAGAATCAGCATTATTAAGGCGCTTAGGATTATTGATTCCCCCTTCACACCGGGTTCAACCGGTCTCCTTCCGAAAAACGGGGGAGTCTGTACTATTATGGCAATCACGATGACAAGTGCTGTAAGGGCAATCACCATGCTCTCAGTAATAAGTTGCTGCCTTATTCTTTTCCCCGTGGCGCCTATCGCCCTTCTTATTCCAATCTCATGGACACGGAGGTTTGTATTGTACCATAAGATCCCGATAGTGCCCAGGAAAATATTTATCATTATAAATATTGCAATGATTATGGAGAGAAAATTCCCCTGGTAGCTCTGGCCGTTTTGCTCAACCCTCATATTTTCGAGGGAGTTCAGGCCATCAATTGTCCAGTTTTCAGGATTTAACGTCGTATATACCTGGTTCTCGGCCACCGCCAGCATATCAGCAGCCCTGTTTTCCTTTGTTCTTACCAGGAAAGTGATTCCCATGTAATTCTTTGTGCTTACGCTATCCTTAAAGATAAATGCAAAACGGTCGGGGCTTTCAATATCGCTTCTTTTAAAGCGTTCGGTAACTCCAATGATCTCAAACTCATTTTCATCAATTTTCATCCTAATTCCAAGAGAATTTCCCTTAAAAAACTTCTTCTCCGCGTCGACCGAAATTAAAACAGGGGTTACTTTTTTGCCGAAATCCGATTCGTTAAACCACCTGCCTTTCACCGGGTTTATCCTCATCACCTTAGCATAATCGATATCTGCAAAACGCGTCCCAAGTCCCACCCTGTCGCTGTCATGTCTGAATTCATTCCATTGTGAATTGTAGTTATATGGAACGCCGTTGCTGCAGGAAGAAACAGATTCGACAAATGAGTTTGCTTCGAGTACTTTCTTCAGGTTACTGAGCGATGTTTCAGATTCATTCTTGTCTTCATTGCTCTTCTTCGAAAGGGATATAACGATCACATTATTTGTATCGTAGCAGTTCCTTATTTTATAGATCTCGTAAAGGTTGACCAGATAGAAAACAAGGTTTGTCAAAATGAGCGATATCATGAACAGTTCAACAAAAACCAGTATGTTCCGCCTCCTGTTGTTCCATAGGATCTTAAAAAACAACCGTATCATATCTCACCTCCTTTCAGATAGACAGCCGGCTTCATTTTTGAGAGACGGATTGCCGGCAGGAAACCTGACAGTAACCCGAAAATGAGACAGGCAATTAATGTAACTGCGAATACTATATAATTAAATGAAAAGGTCAGCGGTACGTTATTTAAAAAGTCGATCTGCAACGTTACAGACTTTCCGAGTACTGCAACCACCAGGTACGACAGGATAATACCGATCGCCCCTCCTGCAAGGGTCATCACAATATTCTCGAAAAGGAACTGGGTGCGCAGCATCCCGCTTGCAGCTCCGAATGACTTCCTCACAGCGATTTCCTCTCCCCTTTCGTGTATCCTGGCGAAATTGAGCGCCATCAGGTTAATAGCAGGGAGCAGAAGGAAAGCCAGTGCAAATAGGAAGTATTTAAACACGCTCGATCCCAGGGAAAACTCCTCAGGGTCGCCATAGCCGACCATCATTTTTTCAAGCTGTGAATTAGGGCCTGGCACAAATACTGTTTTTGTGGTATCAGCAGCATCGAGGCGGGCTATAGTCTCCTGTACTTCATTCTTAATTGCCCTGAACTGTGAGGATGAACTCCCTTTAAAAGCGTCGGTGAACCCTCCCAGGAATTCCTGCGGATCTTCGGTGCTCTTAAGTACCGTATACGGGAAATAGAGATCACCGATAGCATTCTGGTCAGTGGGAGGAGGATCTTCAACAACACCTGTCACTGTCAGGTCGATCGAAGTATAATGTACTGTTTTACCGAGAACATTCTTTTCCTTTCCAAACAATAGTTCCTTCAGCGATTCAGATATTACAGCCAGGTTTGCGCCTTTATCTACTTCCTCCCTTGTAAAAGGTCGCCCTTCGAGGAAGGTATAGTCGAATATTTTCCAGTACTCGGCATCGGTCTGGTTCTGGATCTTCTTCTGGTATTTCCCATTAAGTATGAATTCCCATGGCCTGGGGCCGGTGTACATTGAAACAATATCGGCGCTTTTGATCTTCTTCAGGTGCTCCTCTGATAGCCATCGTCCGCACGAAGAGATACTGTATCCGAAGTCTTTTTTGCCATTGTGCGTGGTCACAGTTTTTACCCTGTAGCAGAACCGGATGTTGCCCAGGTTCTTTTCCGGTCCGGTTCCTTTTGTAATTTTTGTGATGGTCATGCTGAAGATCATTACGAACATGATCGTAAGGCTGATGCCGAACAGGCTGAGGAATGTAAACAGCTTGTTTTCGGATGCTATCTTCAGGAATATCTTGAAATAGTTCTTTAACATCTTGATCCGTTTTAAATATTAACCTACAAGTCTTCCGTCGAACAGCCTTACAATCCTGTGGGTCGACTTCGCAAGATGCTCGTCGTGAGTCACCATTACTATTGTAGTCCCTGAATTATTAAGTGAAGAGAGAATATCAATCACCTCCTGCCCGATCTTGGAATCGAGGTTCCCTGTCGGTTCGTCGGCCAGGATGATCCTGGGGTTGCCGGCAAAGGCCCTTGCTATGGCTGCCCTCTGGCACTGTCCGCCTGAGAGTTGGGATGGATAATGATACATTCTGTTTGAGAGGCCTACTCTTTCGAGTGCATCCAATACAAGTTTCTTCCTTTCACCCGCAGGGGTTTTCCTGTAGATAAGCGGAAGCTCAACATTATCATAAACGTTAAGCTCTTTTATAAGGTGAAAGCTCTGGAAGATAAACCCGACAAGCTGGTTCCTCATCCTTGCCGTTTTCTTGTCCTCGTACAGCTTTATCGGCTGGCTGTCGAGTTCCACTGTCCCGTTATCAGGTTCGTCGAGGAGGCCGATAATGTTTAACAGCGTACTTTTCCCGCATCCGGAAGGACCCATCACTGAAACAAATTCACCTTCCTTTACTTCAAAATTAATCCTGTCTAGAGCAAGCGTCTCAATCTCTTTTGTCCTGTAGATCTTACTGATATTCTCTAATCTGATCATGGTATATGATATTATTTACTTTTAATTATTCCTGCTTATTTATGCACTTTTATTTCATCACGCGTATATTTATTCTCAATGTCGGTAAGGATGACATTGTCGCCCTCCTTCAGTCCGTCGAGAACCTCAACATAGTCGAAGTTGGAATCACCAAGAAGAACTTTTGTCCGGTATGCCCTGTTTCCTCTAACAACATACATAAACTTGTATCCCCGATCCTTGTAATACGGCCCGTTTGGAAGTCGAAGCACCTTATCCTTAAATGATACTATAACGCGTATCTCGAGCTGCTGGGCGGGCCGTAATGTCGATATGTCGCAGGAATCAATCCTGATAAGACATTCCATCATCCCCTGGCTCACAGCGGGCATTATATTTTCTATTACGCCGGTGATTGTTTTTCCCTGGTTCCTGACTTCCACTTTCTGACCTGCCATAACCCGCCCCGACCATGAATTACTAATGTTTCCCTTCAGCTTGTATCCCGAGAAATCGGCAAGTCGTGCCACCTGCTGACCATCGCTTACCGATGCGCCCGGCTGGTCGATTATCCAGCTTAGATCACCTGAAAAAGGGGCTTTCACATAGGCCTTATCAACAAGATCCTTTGCTTTGATGATCTTGTTCTTCTGGATATTTATCTCCATTTCCAGCTCACGGATCCCGTTGTTGCGTGCGTTTACCTGGTTATTGAAATTATACTCTGCCTGGCTCGCCTCAAGCTTGCCAATCTCCCATTCCGTTCTGGCCTTCTTTACATCGAATGCCGAATTGCCCCCCAGCTTGTTAAGCTCGCTTTCGGCTTCGAAGCTGAGTCTTGTATTTTCAATTTTTATATCCTTAATCTTCTTGCTGAACTCATAATCCTCCTTCAGCTGCTGCAGGTCTATCCTAAGCTTATCTATCCTCACATTCTCAAGATCGAGCTCGTTTTTCAGCATATCAAGATCATTTACGGCTAGTTTATTATCAAGGATAAGAAGTGTATCACCGGGCCTTACCTTATCCCCCGGTTTCCTGATTATCCTTACAATTGAGCTGCGGAAAGGTGAAGTGATGATCTCCTCGTATGCCGGAATAACTGTTCCCGATCCCTGCACGGTTATCTGAATGTTTCCCGGTTCAACGGGCGCTGCGGAGACTTTCGATAAGCTCACACCCGGCACAAACACGCTCTTCAGAAATATAACAAGCAATGCGAGTACAACGACAACAGCTATCAGTACAGATACCTGCCTGGTTACAATTTTCCTTTTATACTCTTTTGAAACGGGTCGGTCCATGAATATCTTGTTTATGGTCCGACCATTACCAATTGTTATGCCGTGTTTTTTAAGCCCCTGGAATACTGGTAATTAAGAAATTTCAGCGGAAGAAAAGTGTCTCATCCTGATACAGTGGCGGACACAATTTATCCTTCCCCCCTCTTACTTGCTGCCGAAAATGCCTATTGCAGCCCTGCTCATTGCCTCCACCCCGCACCTGAATGCAGGATCAAAATCCGGAGCGAAGAGAGAGCTGTGCAGGTAGGGCAGAGGTGTTCCCTTATCAAGATATTCCCTGTATTTATCCTGGCTCACACCCCCGAGCCAGAACAGGCTGATGGGGATTTTTTCAACTGTCCTGCCGTAAAGACCGAAGTCTTCCGCGACCATCGCCGGATCGACCCTGAGCACTTTCCCGTCGCCGAGCAGGTTTTTCATGAATCCTGCTGCCTTTAGTACAAGTTCTTCGTTATTGATAACAGGCGGTGTGGCTTCGGTGCTGAACTCCACTAGCGGCATTTTGTCTTCCGGTAATCCTGCTGCAAGGGCATCGCCCCTGGTTATCCTTTCAATCGCTTCTTTCATGTGGGCAAATACCTCATCATCGAAGAACCTCAGCGTAAGAAGCATCTTAACCTCGTCGGGTATCACATTGTTCTTGTTTCCCCCGTTGATGGCAGCAACCGTTACCACGGCGGGCTTTAAGGGATTGATCTCCCGGCTGACAATTGTCTGCAGATCAAGAACGATCCTCGCTGTCAGCACAACCGGGTCGATTGTCTTATGAGGCATTGCTCCATGGCCACCCCTCCCAAAGACAGTGATATTACACGAGCTGACCCCTGCAAAGATGGGCCCCGTGCAATATCCTATCGTACCTGCAGGAAGTTCGGGGCTCACATGGAAGCACATTATATCATTGGGCCTGGGGAATTTAGAGAAAAGCCCGTGTTTAATGAGGGAATCCGATCCCCCGGAAACCTCTTCTGCGGGTTCACCGACAGCAAGTATGGTCCCTTTCCATTCTTTCTTCAGGGAAACAAGCGTCTCAAGCGTCGCGAGCCAGACCGACATATGGAGGTCGTGACCACAGGCATGCATGGCCGGCATATCTGCCCCGGAAGCGTTTTTTGTAATTACCGAACTGGCATATGGCAGACCGGTATTCTCCTTTACAGGCAGGGCATCCATGTCGGTCCGCAGCATTATGGTTTTACCAGGTCCGTTCCTGAACACCCCGATAACTCCGTTGCCGCCGAAGCCGGTTGTAACCTCAAAGCCCATTGCCCTGAGGGCGCCGGCCATTTTTGCCGAAGTCTTAATCTCCATGTATGAAAGTTCAGGGTTCGCGTGAAGATCGTGGTAAACGTTGCGGTATCTTTCAACCGAGGCATCTGCAATCCTGATGATATCATCATTGATTTTACCAACCTGCGCCTTTACGTTCAAAACCACAAACAGAAGGAATGCCGGAATTGTGCTGAATTTCATTATATTACTTTTTCATCAAAGATAACCCTTCCTGAAAACCAGAAGTAAAAGAGCGTTTAAATTCGTCCGGCAGTAACTATAATTAAATATCTTTTCAAGTCATCAATCACCGGACCGGCAGTCCTTTGAAACAACTTTGTCCTACTTCGCCGATTTCTGGTAATAGTAGATCGATTGCCAGTCCTTGCTCCTGGCCATCATAACACCTTTATCATCAACAAAAAAGTTGGACAGGTCGGTGTTGTAATACGCATTCATATTTGTAAAATCAGTTGTCTCTAGCACTCCATATCCCGGGACAATAATAAAGTAATTGTCCTTTTGGCGGGTAATGAAGTTCTTGAGTGGTACAAAATAGGATGTCGGATATGACCCGGCAAGAGTGAATGATGCACCCTTGTTGCCGGAGGTATAAACATCAAAGCCTGTCCCGGTGCAGCAAATTACGATCAGATCGTCATCGGTAACAAAAAGATTCCACATGGTTCCCGGGGTGGGGATGCTGCTCCATGTCTGACCTTCATCATTTGATATTTTCAGCCCGCATCCGTAGCCATAGAAAAGTATAGAGTTGTCGCTGAGACGGAATACATCGGCAAAGTTCATGGCCGAAATTCCGCTTCCCGCCGTCTGCCAGGTTTGTCCCTGGTCCTTCGAAAACTTCACCGGCTGACCGTACTTGTAAGCCCAGACGCTATTGTCGTTACAGATTGATATTCTCATATCGGGTTCTGAGATCTCAAATGGCCTTGTACAGAGCGACCATGTACTGCCATGGTCTGTACTTTTTACAATATCGCTCCTGTTATCCTCCTGTTCCTCTGAAACCGCGTAAATAACGCCGTTCTTATCCATATCGACGGTTTTGATATAATAAAGGTTCGGATCTGCGATCTCGTCCCACCGGTAATACCTGCTCCCCTGTTTATATAGTTTATACATATCGCCAACCATGAAGGTAACCCCTGTGTTCCAGTCATTTACCATATCAAGCATTATCGAGGCATTTGGAATAAGTCCGTTTGTGACCTTGTTCCATTTATCAGGAACAAAGTTATAGGCATGCAGGTCCCTCGAATTAATAAGATCTCCGGCACCTGAATAAGCTGAAGCCCTGAGAAGAGGATTGAAGGACCCAATTCCCGGCGTCCATGTTGTTTTTGCAAGGCCATCATCATCAGTAAGAGTCTCCGGTTCTGAAACGGTACCGCCGCCGGTTATAATTTCAAACTTAACCTTTATGCCCGGCATCCTGGTAAAGCCGTTCATCACCCTTACCTGCGCCTGAAGATTTTCACCATAGTTCAGTATCTGGTCCTGCCGGGTCAGCATCCCCACGTACCAATCGTCTCCGGTTGCAGTCTGGCCTTTTTTACAGGATACTACAGAAAATGACAGAAGGACAAAATTTACCAGGATAAACAGGAAGCAGGTCTTGTTTGTAAGATTTGAGCTAGTCATGGCCAGGTTTTAGGTAAGCCGAAAATAGAAATTTTCGCCGAGAAAGAATTATACATGGATCAGTTATGCCTTAAATCTGCAAAGCCGGGACCGGTGATAATGGATCCTTCAGAATCTAAACTTAACCGACACTGATGCAATTAATGTTCTTTCCTTCATATCTGAGGCCGGTACAAAACCTGTAACCGCGGGGACGCTTCCGGCCCTTGAATAGTGATTAAAATCGAAACGGTATTCCACACCGGCACCAACTGATAATTTCAGGAACTTCAGCTCGACTCCTCCCCCCGTGCTGGCCCCGGAGGCATACTTTGAATTCAGCCCGAAGGAGGATGAAATCTTATCAGTAACAAGGTAATCTATCCTGGGGCCGGCAAAGAGGTAAGGTCTCAGAATCCTGCCCAGCGGAAACTTCAGGTTAAGTACCGCGGATGCTGTTATAAATGAAAGGTCAGTTTTGTAAATCTCAGTATGCGGATTATATAACGGGGCCGTAAAATTAACTGTTTCATTACCGCTTTTTGTAATATACCCAAGGCTTGTACCAATGCTGAACAACCTGTTATTCAGGAATTCCAGCCCTATGGAAAAGTTGTACCCCGTGAATGGCTTTGAATAACCAAGCCTGGTGTTGCCATTTACTTCCTTCATCCACGTCCAGTTCTCACCGGCGTGCAATGAAAATGTCTGACCCCATGAGTAACCGGTGACTAAACAAAACAAAAGGATAATTGAACATTTTTTCATAAAACCCTGAATTTGTTAAAATAACTATATCCGGATAATGTATAAAAAAGAATAACCCGCATGACAATCGAACTTTCAATATGCAAGTTATGCATTTGTGGAAATTCAGCCGGCTTATTTGAAATATTTAACGGGTAAATACTTCCGGGGGAACTGATTGGGTATTCTATTCCCTGAAAAGAGCCACGGCTTCTTTCATATGAGTTGATACCCGGAGTCCCTGGGGGCAAACCTCTTCGCATTCCCTGCATTCGGTGCATTTGCCGGCCTTGCCCTGGACCCGAAGATACCCGGTTCCCCAGGGATTGGGATCGTTCCATGCAACAGCATTATTGAGAGCAGCCAGGACTTCCGGAATCTCAACACCTGACTTGCATGGCATACAGTACCTGCAGGCAGTGCAATCGATTTTTGACTTATTGTTCATTGCTCCCCGCAGGGCATCGAAAATTAAGATTTCATCATTGCCGAGCGACCCTGTAACACCTTCTTCAGCAACCCTGAGGTTCTCCTCGAGCTGCTCCATGGCATTCATCCCTGAAAGAAGCGCGGAAACTCCCGGCTCATTCCAGACATATCTCAATGCCCATTCGGCGGGGCTCCTTTTAACGGGGAATGAACTGAAAACCGACATCATCTCCGGAGGAATGTTACGTGAAAGCTTGCCCCCTTTTAGGGGTTCCATCACAATAACATTTATCCCTTTTGAAGCAGCATACTCCAGGCCCTTGAGCCCAGCCTGGAATTCAGTATCCATATAGTTAAACTGAATCTGGGCATAAGTCCAGTCATATTCATCACAAATCCTGAGAAAATCGGCAGCATCGCCATGGAACGAAAAGCATGCATTTTGAATTTTCCCTTCTGATTTTTTCCTGTCGAGAAACTCCCTCACTCCAAACCCTTTCATCCTGTCCCATATCTCACCATTCAGGCCATGGAGCAGGTAGAAGTCGAGGTAACCGGTTTTCAGCCTTTCAAGCTGCTCCTTCAGATAAGTCCCCATCTGCTCTTTCTGCCTCATATGGAAAAGCGGCATCTTGGTTGCCAGGTGAACCTTCTCTCTCCATCCGCCTGAAAGAGCTTCCCCGACGAAAGGTTCACTCTCTCCCTTCTGCCCGAAAACTGACGCATGATAAAACCAGGCAGTATCGATAAAGTTGACCCCGTGTTCGATTGCATGATATAAAAGCTGCTTTGACATCTGATAGTCAATTTTTTCGAGCTTGTTCTCCAGTACCGGGAGACGCATGCAACCGAATCCAAGAATCGAAAGGTCAATGCCTGTTTTGTTAAGCCGCCTGTAGAGCATAAGTTTTCTTTTATTTAATAACTTTATTCGATTTAACGGCCCCTGCCATGAAAGCTGACAAAGATATTAAAAAAGAAAAAACAATTTCAAGACGCCATTTTATGGAAATCACCGCAACGGGAACAGCGGCTATGGCAATATACCCTGCTGGTGGAATATTTCCCGTACCGGCAGATCGGCAAACAGGCTGGCCGGCTGATGCGCCACGGTTCAGGTTTCACATGATCGGTCATGCCCATATTGATCCCGTGTGGCTGTGGCCCTGGCCGGAGGGAGTGGCTGTAGTTCACAGCACCTTCAGATCTGCGCTCGACAGGATGAAAGAGACTCCCGGTCTTACATTTATAAGCAGCTCCGCCCAGTTCTACCAGTGGGTTTCGGAGAATGACCCCGCGATGCTGGAAGAAATAAAAACCAGGGTTGAAGAGGGAAGATGGAATATTGTTGGTGGCTGGTGGGTCGAACCCGACCTAAATATCCCTTCAGGTGAATCGCTTGTCCGCCAGGGTCTTTATGGCCAGCAGACATTGAAAAAACTTCTTGGTTCACAGGCTAAAGTTGCATTTAATCCCGATTCGTTCGGACACTGCGGAACTCTTCCGCAAATTCTAAGCCAGCAGGGTATGGAGAACTATGTATTCATGCGCCCTGCCCCCCACGAAAAACAATTACCTGCCAATATTTTCTGGTGGGAAGGATTTGACGGCTCAAGGGTCCTTACCTCGAGAATAATGATCAGTTATGCCGACGATGGTCGCGTTGGCGAGAGAGTTTCGAGGATACTCGCAATGGCTGAAAAAGAACCTGTCAGGAGCGTAATGGCATTTTACGGGGACGGCGACCATGGCGGCGGGGCTTCAAAAGAGAACATCAGGTCGATCGAGGAGCTTAAATCAGAGCCCGGTGCCCCGGTTGTATTCTACAGCACACCCGAAAGATATTTTAACGAGATACGGAAATCCCATCCCGATAACCTCCCCGTTGTGAAGGATGATCTGCAGCATCATGCACGGGGATGTTATACCGCCGGGTCCGATATCAAGAAAGGGAACTGCCAGTCGGAGATTGCTTTGATCCTGGCAGAGAAGATCTCTGCAATAGGATCTGACGAATGGGGTTTTCACTATCCCATGGAAGAACTGACAGCTGCCTGGAAGAGGGTGCTCTTCCTGCAGTTCCACGACAGTATTGCCGGGACATCACTTTATGAACATTTCCAGACAGCGAGGGAGGGGTTCGGATTTGCATTGGATTCGGCATATAAGACAGCCTATATGGCTTTGCAGAAACTCGAGTGGAGCATCCCTGCAGAAGACCCTGATTCGGAGTACCTGGTCGCTTTCAATCCCCATGCCTGGGACACAAAATCAATTATTGAATATGATCTCGACCATGATGATGCCATGCCGACCGTTGCCACCGATGAAAAGGGGAACCAGCTACTCCATCAATGGACCGCAGGATCGACGGAGACGGGCTCAAGGAGGAAAGTTATCGCCTGCGTCTCACTGCCTTCCATGGGTTACCGCCAGGTCAGGTTCCGGAAAGCATCTGGCGGGGTCGCTGGTGGAAGTGTAAAGGCAGAAGGCAATTCACTTGAAAATGAATTCCTGAAATTGATAATATCAAACGACGGTACTATAAACATTTTCGACAAAGAGACCGGTAAAGATATATTTGCCGGAAAGGGGGGCTGCCGTGGTGTTGTTCTCGACGACCCGAGTGACACCTGGAGCCATGATGTTATGACTTTTGATAAGGTTGCCGGGCGCTTCGGAGAATGTAAAATTAGAATCACCGAGAAAGGACCCCTGAGGGCAACCATCAGGTCGCTAACACGCTATAACGATTCAGCTCTTACCATCGACTGGATGGTTTATTCAGGCTCCAGGTCGGTCGAAGCACATGTAAGTCTAGACTGGAAGGAGCACCTGAAAATGTTTAAGTTTTCATTCCCGGTCGATGTTGACTCCCCGGTAGCCACATATGAAACGCCTTATGGATATATTGAAAGGAAGGTCAATGGCGAGGAGGAGCCCGGGCAACGATGGATTGACATCTCCGGCAATAGGGGAGATGCAAAATATGGTCTTGCAGTTATAAATGATGCAAAATACGGCTACAGTGTTTCAGGAAACGACATGAACATTACCGTTGCAAGATCAGCTGTTTACGCTCACCATCGTCCAAGAACCCTTGACATGGATGCCGAGCACCTCTGGATGGACCAGGGATTGCAATCATTCAGAATGCTGATCGTTCCGCATAAGGGAGACTGGAGAATGGATAATATTCCACGGGTTTCGGAAGAATTCAACTCCCGGCCAATGGTGATATACCAGGGAATACACGGTGGATCACGGGCAAAATCAGGTTCATTCATTTCAGTGGATACGGAAAACATCAGGATAACAGCCATAAAGAAGGCTGAAACAGGCAATGATATTATTGTGAGATGTGTTGAATCCTTCGGCCTTCCTGTTTCAGCAAATCTGAAGTTCTGGTTCTCAGATAAACCCATGCCTGTCAACTTCCGGGGTGGAGAGATTAAAAGCTTCAGAACAGACCTGAAAACAAAAGAGACAAGGGAGGTAAACCTGCTGGAAGATTGAAATTGCAAGTATTTTATAACATATTTTTCCCCATGGAACACAACAACCAGGTTGATAAAAGCCGGACATTGAGATTATGGCCCGGTATTGTGATTCTGCTTCTGATTATATTAATCAGGTATCTTATTCCCCAGTTTTTCCCGGTCAATATGCTGGTAAGCTTTGCCGGCGGGGTCATCGGCGGAATACTTGTTTTGCTCTGGTGGCTTTTCTTCAGCCGCGTATCCTGGACCGACAGGCTCATCGGCGCAGGTTTAGCCGTTGCTTCTTTACTTGTTGCCTCCCGTTTCCTCGATGAATCGGTGGCCCGTGCCAATATGGGCATCATGTTCTGGCTTTTTTCAATCCCGGTGACAGGTATTGCATTTGTCCTCTGGGCAGCACTTACAAAGTCGTTCAGCCTGCGAACAAGGAGGATAACAATGATCATGGCTGTTCTCCTTGCTTCCGGCTTCTGGGTATGCCTCCGGACAAACGGGATGAACGGTAACGGCGGACAGTATTTCGACTGGCGATGGTCAGGAACTTACGAGGACCGGGTTTTATCTTTGTCAAAACCTGAGGCTCCCCCGGTATCTTCGTCCGACACTTCAGCCGTCTTGCCTAACTGGCCAGGCTTCAGGGGGAAGGAACGCGATGGGATTGCCAGGGGAACAAGGATAAAAACAGACTGGACCAGGACACCTGCTGAAATTTGGCGCAGACCTGTAGGTCCGGGATGTGGCTCCTTTGCAGTAGCCGGAAATTACTTCTACACACAGGAGCAGAGGGGAGAGAATGAAAGTGTTTCATGCTACGAGCTCAGGACAGGGAAGCTGGCATGGATCCATAATGATAAGGCAAGGTTCTACGAACCTCATGCCGGTGCAGGACCCCGTTCCACCCCGGCTATCTCGGGCCACCTTTTATGTACCCTGGGGGCTACCGGCATTCTGAATCTCCTTGATGCAAGGGACGGGAAGGTGATATGGACAAGAAACACCCGGACCGACACAGGGGAAAAGACCCCGGGGTGGGGGTTTTGCGGCTCTCCGCTGGTATATAAAAATTTAGTAATTGTTGCAGTTTCAGGAAGGCTCGCGGCATATGATATTTCCGACGGCAGACCTGTCTGGTCCGGACCCGGTGGAGGTGAAAGCTATTGCTCTCCCCAGATTTTTACTGTAAATGGTGTTTTGCAGGTCCTGCTGCCCTCACCTGCCGGCATACTGAGTGTTGATCCGGATAACGGGAAAAAGTTATGGAATTATGAATGGAAAATAGAAGGAAGAATACTCCAGCCCCTGATGGTAAAGGACGGGGTATTTCTGTTAACAGGCGAGAACCAGAGTATCCGGCTTCTCTCAGTTTCAGCTGACGGTGGTAACTGGAATATTAAACAGTTATGGGAGTCTCCTTCAGTAAAGGCATACTTCAACGATTTCGTCGCCTGGAAGGGATTTGCATACGGATATGACGGACCAACAATGACGTGCACCGATCTCAGCAACGGTAAAAAGATGTGGAAAGGAAGCAGGTACCGTGGTTTCCAGGTTCTTGTCCCAGACCAGGACCTGATTGTCGTGCTGACTGAAAAAGGTGAAATAGCTATGGTCAGCGCCGACCCGGCCAGGTTCACCGAGCAAATAAAATTCCAGGCTCTCAAAGGAAGAACCTGGAATCATCCTGCTTTTGCAGGAAATATTTTGCTCGTCAGAAATGACCGCGAAATGGCTGCTTACAATCTGGCGGAAAACTGAACCTTTAGACAATCGCCGGGCGGCTGGGCTGTTTATTGCCTGGCCCTCCGTTTTATCAGTTCGGGTGTCAATGTTATCAGGTGGCCTATAGGCTTACTGTTCCTGTATGTTACAATCCTCATGGTTACAGGACCATCAGGCAAAGTAAATGGTTCTGCATACTTCAGGGAGAAATTGTCGGGCATCGTCCCGTCAATAGAATAAAAGATATCCAGCCCGGGGATTTCACTGTCCATAGCAACCCTGTATTTGCCATCCTGCTGACGACTGACTTCTACTATTGCGTCATATACTGCCCTGGAGTAATTGACTTCAGCAAGGTCATTACGCCTGAACTGGTTCTCCATCCTTGTTGCAAAGCCCGGCCAGCTCTTCGATTCCTTCTGTGACCAGAAATCTTCGGCCAGGGCCCATGATCGTGGGTATGTCATGTACATCACATAGCGAAGCGTAGGAACCTGTTCTGTCCAGAGGTTCCCCTGCCCGCCCAGAATATATTTCGCCTCGACACCGTCGGGAACGGGCTCGAAAGAATAGCATTTTCTTGCGCGGAGGCTGGCATATATCGGTGGGTCAACCGTGGGATCTCCCTGGGTATAGTCGAGGTATCCGTAAGTTGTGGGAGTCATAACAACATCGTGTTTCAGCTGTGCGGCCTTGATCCCTCCGGCAATGCCTCTCCAGCTCATAACCGTAGCCTCGGGCGAAAGACCACCTTCAAGTATCTCATCCCAGCCTATCAGTTTTTTGCCCTTTGCTTTCAGTATCTTTTCAAGCCTGTTTTCAAAATAAGCCTGAAGCTGTTCGGAGTTCGAAAAATTCATCTTCTTCATCAGGTCCTGGCAGCCCTTGTCCTTCTCCCAGAATCCTTTGTAGCATTCGTCGCCTCCCACATGTATATACGGATTTGGAAAGAGGCCGGCCAGTTCGGTGAAGACCTTATCCAGGAATTCGTACACATGCTCGTCTGACGGGTTAAGAGTATTATCCACCAGCATCTCAAATTTTCCGTTATCGAACCATTTCGAAAAATTTGATCCGGGGTTCACCTTAACGCTTGTATCTTTCGAACAGCTGAGCTCTGGGTATGAGGCAATAGCAGCCATGCTGTGACCCGGAACATCTATCTCGGGCATGATGGTGACCTGCCTGTCGGCGGCATATCTCAATATTTCCCTCACATCGTCCTGCGTGTAGAAACCACCGTCGGTTGCTTTTTCCCCTGGTTTCGGAGCATCCACCTCACCAAACCGCCCGTAGCGTTTTACGCGCCATGCACCGACCTGGGTAAGCCTGGGGAGTGATTTGATCTCAATCCTCCAGCCCTCATCATCGGTAAGATGCCAGTGCAGCGTATTAAGCTTGAAGCGGGCCATTTCGTCGATATACGTTTTAACCTCATCCTTTGTAAAGAAATGACGACTCACATCAAGCATAAGTCCCCTCCATTTGAAACGGGGATAATCAAGAATTTCAACCCCGGGGATTGTCCAGGATGCAGATGATTTAACCTTGCTTTCTATTTCGTTGGGAAGCAGTTGCAGAAGTGACTGCATGCCGTAAAACAAACCTGCCGGCTGGTTAGCCGAGATAACTGCGTCTTTCTCTGTAACGCTCAGGGTATATCCTTCGGTTCCAAGCCGGGGGTCCTCTTTCCTGTTAAGGATGAACCTGATTGCCCCTGATTCTCCGGGAGTTGCCTTCAGCGAGAAGCCTGTCGGGATGTTCAGTTTCTGAACGAGCATCCCGGCAATAGCCTGGGCTTTAGCGTCGTTGTATGTTACTTCCGTTTTATTGCCGAGGACAAATGTGCCAGAGGTTTGTCTCACCTGCACAGGTTGAGGAATAATGCTTACTGATGTGCCCTGCCCGTTTACCTTGAGAAAAGCGGGGATCAGCAGAAGAATAAGGTATTTTTTCATGGTCTAATGAGTAAAGGTTAAGCAAAATAAAAACCGGTTGGCCTTCCCGGGCTGACCCCGGAAGGCTGATCAAAGATACAGCAAATCTTATCCGCTGTCAGTTGCTTAACAAAATTTAACCGCCTGCAGTTTTATTTCTTCTTTACATCGAAGAATATGCTGTCGTACTGGCTGAAAGCCGTAAATATCCCGAGGCCGTTTTCAATATTTGTAAAAGGCTCATTGAGGTTTATGGAACTCTGGCTCCGGCTCTGGTAGAGCTTCGCATATTCTGCGTTCACCCTGTAGAGCTTGAATTCATAATGTCCGTAATAGGCAACTGTATTGAAAAGGTTAATCCTGTACAGAGAATCCTGGATGGGCATAGTCCTGAACCTTCTCACAAAATTCACGGGTCCGCCGTCACCGCCGAATGGATTTGTAAAAGTGATTTGAGTCAGTGCGGTATCCTTGTTCTCGAGGATTACAAAATAATATTCCATGCCGGGGTTATTCCATTTCACCAGGAGCGATGAATCCCTGAGCTGACGCATATCAAGCGTGGTATCAACCCAGAGTGTGGTTCCAGAAATCTGTAGGCTGGCCGGCACCGCGGGGACTGTTGTTTCGGAAGAGACTTTTATACCCTGGTAGGTAATGTTCAGTCCATAGGTATTGCCGGCACTGACAGAAAGGTCGGATCCCGGGTAATAGTAATAACCGGCCCGGGAAGATGGAAGAAGGTTATAATTATTGCCCCCAGAAGTTATACTCACCGTGGCATCTGAAATTCCCGTAAACAGGGTGTCGGTGCTGTTTAACGTAACGGCCTTGGAGAGCCTGATACTATCGACCGGGCGGCCTGCATAGAGATAACCTTCCACAACCACGAGGTCTGAGTGTCCGTTGCTAAGCTTCTCCTTCTCGCACCCTGCAAGAAGTAAAAGCAATACTGGTAAAATGGATAAAGTTCTCATTGCAGGCTATTTAAAATCAAACGAAAATGAAATATTAGGCGTTATACCCATGTAGTTTACATTCGTTATGTTAAGTGTATAACCCTGCGGATTAAATTCCTTGTACCATATATTTGCGTGATTCAGCAGGTTGAAAACTGATACGGATATATGGCTAAGGACCCTCTGACCCTTGATATTGTACGTTACCGCGATATCGATGCGGTTATATGCGGGAAGCCTGAGACCGTTCTTGTCGTTAAGATGGTAATATGATTCCACAGAGCCGTCAAGCATTGTCAGCTGGTAAACGCTTTCGGGTTGTGTATATGGCTTCCCTGTGGCATAGACAAAAGTCGCGGCAAAATCCCATTTTTTAACTGTCTGGTTCACTACGGCCTTTACCTCGTGGGTCTGATCCTGATCGGCATAGAATGACTTCCCATAGTTCAGGTCCGGGAAATTGTAAATTACCGATCCGAGAGTATAGCATATCCAGCCTGTTGTGTTTCCGAATTTTTTCTGCGCCATGAATTCCACACCCCTCGCAATACCTGTCCCGGAAAAAATATTATATGATCCGGCAGGGCCCGGGGGACCTGAAGTAGCGCGCCGGGATTCTTCGAGGATATTACTTAGCGTCTTGTAGTACCCTTCCACGTTGAAAAGGTAGCCTCCCTTTTCATATGTCAGTCCCGTGATAAAATGTCCGGAGGAGCTGACAGGTACATTCGTCTTGTTGTCAAGAACCCAGTAATCCTTGTTTCCCTGGAGGATATCCTCCTGGGTCACACACGAAACGAACTGGTAATACTTTCCTGAAGCTGCTTCAATCTTGAGTTCTTTCGTAATATTGTAAATCAGGGAAATCCTTGGTTCGGAATAGAAGCCTGAGGTATTTTCAAACCACGATCCCCTGTAACCTGCCAGGATGTGGAAACTTTGCGTGACCGAAATATTGTCCTGGAGGTAAAATGATGAAAGGAGCGATTGCCCGTTTACCGTAAGGGTATCGGTTCTCATTCCCGAATATTTAATATCGTACCTGGTGATCTCCGTTCCGAAATCCAGGTGGTTCGCATTACCCAGCTTCTCCTGGTTCCTGAAGCGGAAGGTTATGTCCTTTATGTGATTGGAGATATTCGCATTGTCATAAGCCTGGTTCTGGTTTGTCTGAGTTCCTGAGCTCCCGGCTGTATATTCCCTGTCGGTAATGTTAAAGTAATCGCTGTAGGACAGGAAGAGATGACTGCTGAAATTTTCATTCCACCTTCTGAGCCACTGGCTGCTGACCCCGGTGTTGCCCCAGTTTGTAAGGTCCTTCAGGCTGCCTTCACTGCCGTTACGGGAAAATCCCAAGGAGAGGCTTCTAGACTGGTCGAGCTTGTCGGCCCCGTTGTAGAAGCTGACAAAGATATCGTCTTTTTCAGATGGCTTCCATGTAAGCTTCGAGTTGACGTCGTAAAAGTGAAAGGTGGGAGTTACCTGCTGCTGCTGGAAAAATCGGCCGCCGCCCGGACCTCCTCCCTGGCCTCCAATGGTGGTACTGGTCGTGGAGGTCTGGTTGTACATGTCGAATATCTTGCTGTAAAGGCCAGTCTCGATCAGGTCGGAATATGATCTTCGTGCAGCAAGCTGAAAAGAGAGCTTGTTCGTCACAACTGGTACCTCCACGTAGGCATTTGCACTTAGCAGGCTGATGCCTCCTCCGGTCAGGAAGTTGTTCATATCTGCAGGTTTTCCGGTAACTTCCATCACACTCGACAGCCTGCCTCCGTATTTTGCCGGGAAGCCTCCCTTCAATAATTCAATGTCATCAATTGTATTGGCATTGAAAGCGCTGAAGAAACCGAAAAAATGATCGACATGGTAAATTGTCATACCGTCAAACAGGATAAGGTTCTGATCTGGTGTACCACCCCTTACATAGAGTCCTGAGGATGATTCATTCGTACCCGATATACCTGGAAGCAGCTGGAATGACCGCATCACGTCAACCTCGCCAAGGTTGGGCAGTTTAGCAATCAGCTTGGGCGACATCATTACCGAGCTAACTTCGTCGGACGACAGCCTGACGATCTTTTCCTTTTCTGAAACGACAATCACCTCTGTAAGGGACCTGTTCGTCCTCGACATCTTTACTTTGAACCACCTGTCGGCATAAGACCGGTCCAGTCTTATCTCCTTTTGCCTGTACCCTACATAGGTGATTACAAGAGTGCTTGTATCCGAGGGTACTGCCATATCGAAGGAACCGTTATCCCTTGTGAAAACTGCTATGTTTGTTCCCTTGATCACAATAGCCGCATAGAACAGCGGTGTGTTATCAAGACTGTCGACTACCTGTCCGGTTATGTGCATAACTTTAGCGGGGGATGGCCCGGCGTTTAGGATGGCAACCCCTGAAAGCAGAAAGGCAAAGAAAAACAGCAAATAAGATTTTTTCACCTGATTCAGTATTGAAAGTATATATGTCAGAATGTGGTAACACCTGCAGTATGAAGAACCTGGTTTACAAACAGTCCCTCAAAATATATTTCCAATATGAAGATCGGATGAACAGCCCGGGAAAGCAGGCTGATCCAGGTTAATCAGGTTTAGCCGGCGGGCTGGTTTTTTTCAGCAATTCAATTTTTTCACGGTACTCCCCGAGGAGGGAAAGTATGGCTGTTATATTGAAACTGTCTGAAGCTGAAATTAATTCTTTCCCGTAGTCGGAAATGAAAGGACATTCATGTTTTGACCCCAGTTCAAAAATCTTCCTGCCAAATTCCCTTACCTCACCCAGGGGTTGTTTTTTATCAAGGGTCCTGTGTGTAACATTTAAACTGCCTTCCATTTCTGCAATCATCATGTGGATATCTTTCACTACCGTCAGGTCGATTTCATTCGCATCCTTGTCTTTTGTACTTTGGATGGCTTTCCGGTAAGGAATAAACTTCATCAGCGATGAGAAAATATCTTTTACCAGGACAGGTTTAACCAGCAAGCCCGAAAAATCGTTCTGCAAAATTCTTGCTTTTTGTTCAGTCATTACGGCTGCAGAATAGGCAATCACGGGGATATGTTTTAATTTGCTGTCGTTCTTAATTGCCCCGAGCAACTGGTACCCGTCCAGGCCCGGCATCTGGATATCGGCTATTACGACATCGGGGATAATTGCTTCTAAAAGCTCAAGAGCCTCAATACCGTCTGATGCTTCAACCACAGTGATTTCAGTCTCGGAAAGGGAGTCGCTGATATATTTTCTGTTGGAAGATATATCGTCGGCAATGAGTATAGTTGCTTTATCGAAAATGATTTCAGCCGGGTTGAATGTTTCTTTCAGACCAGAACCCGGATGTTCGTTTAGATATGGGATCTCAGGGATATTGATCGTGAATGTACTTCCTTCCCCCAGTTTAGATCTTACTTCAATAGTTCCGTTCATGATAGCCAGCAGCTGTTTTGAGATTGCGAGCCCAAGCCCCGTACCTGATACTGATGTCCTGCTTTTGACCTGTGTGAAAGAACCGAATATCTCCGACTGAAATTCATCCGGAATTCCTTTCCCGGTATCGGATACCTCAATTGTCAGATCGATAACTTCACTGTGACCCCCTACTTCCTTTTCAATAGTCACCGGGTTTTCTGCCCTGACTTTCAGTCTTATCTCTCCCTTTTCTGTAAACTTAACCGCATTCCCAAGCAGGTTGAGAATTATCTGCCTCATCCTGTCGCTGTCGATGTACAGGAAAGCCGGTGTTTCCCCCGAAACCTCTGTTATATATTTCAGCTTCTTTTCCGATATCCTGAATGCAAATATCTTTTCAAACTCCCTGAAGAATGATTCGGCATCAACAAATTCATAAATGAGCTGAAGCCTTCCTGCTTCAATTTTTGCCAGGTCGAGTATATCGTTTATCAGGGTAAGGAGGGTTTTCCCGCTTGATTTTATTGAATCTAGATATTCAATCTGCGATTTGTCACTGAGCTTGGAGCGGAGAAGATCCGAATAACCCAGAATGGCATTCATTGGTGTTCTGATCTCATGGCTCATGCTTGCAAGGAAATCGCCTTTTGCCCTGTTTGCATTTTCGGCCTCCTGCTTTGCCTTTTTCAGATCACTTTCCGCCATTTCATGTTCCCCAATTTCCTTCATCAGCTTCTCATTTGCCTCCTTGAGCTGCGAAGTTCTCTCTGTTATCTTTTTTTCAAGATCAGTGTTAAGACGCCTTATCTCATTCTCGCTGATCTTCTGAAGTATCTGCAGTTCCTTATCTTTCAGGAGAGATTCATTCAGCCTCTCGACGATCCTGGCTGTTGCAAGAACAGCAACTGTATTAAAAATAATCAGGTTCAGGACAACTGTGATCCCTCCGCTGATAGTATATGGCTGGTTATAAACGAGTTTTAACCCGGAAAATGAAAATATTACCATAAACAGGAAATAAATACCTGCATTGAAGGCCACAGCAATCAGCCCTGCCTTTCTGCTTATAATAAGAGTCAGAACCACCGAAATGCACATCAGGATAATTGTACTGGGGCCACTTGTACCAATAAAAACCAGCAGGATAATTGAAAGGATGTAAAAGATTGCGCTGAAATGAATTTTTCTGTGCCTCATCCTGAATCTCCTCGAAAATGTTATGGCGGTAAGCAGGATCATAGCCAGTGTATCTGTCACAGCGATAATGTACAACTTAGAAATCACAGAAACTATCACGCTCGGAATTACTACAATCGCACATAAAGGGAATACAATAAGAAGGATATTGATAAACAATTCATCCTTAAGCCTCGGCAAACCCTCTTCCGCGCTTAGGTCAACCGGAGCAAAGTGCCTGAGATAAAAACTAAAGTACTTATCCCAAATCCTTCTGAGCTCAAACCTCATTTTCTCCCGATTTAATTGAGAAACCCGGGTATAAATATAAAACAAAATATTTCTGAGCTATTCAAAAACACGCTATAAAATCTTACACATCAAATAAATGTATAGCGTTAATCCACAATGAAGAAATTAATGTGTTTTTTCATCAAATTACTAAAGGACCGTTTTGTCTTTTATATAAATATTTATACATTTGCCGGAAGATTAAATGAAACGGATCATGGAATTATCAGAACAAACTTTAGGAGAAATAGTATCCGGCGACTTTCGCACGGCTGCAATTTTCAGTGAATCGGGGCTGGATTTCTGCTGCGGTGGCAATGTATCGCTTTCAGTGGCCTGCAGGAATAAGGGTGTTGACATCGTGAAGGTGGAGGAAAAAATCAAAATGATTGAGGATGAGCCGGTTATTCCAGGACAGAACTTCAATGAATGGAAGCTCGATTTCCTGTGTGACTATATTGTAAACACACATCACGTTTTCGTGAAAAAGAGCCTGCCGGGTCTTTTGGCTTACACGGTGAAAATCGCCTCAGTGCATGCTGAGAATCATCCTGAATTAAAGGAGGTGGAACGGCTTTTTGCAAAGATTGCCGGGGAGCTGACACAGCATCTGAAAAATGAAGAGGAGGTCCTTTTTCCTGCAATCAGACAGTCAGTTTCCGTCACAAGCGATGATACGAGGAGCCTCATTATCTCTGAAATCTCCAGGATGAACGGTGAGCACGAATCCGCGGGCGGCGCGATGGATCGCATTAATGCAATAACTGACGGCTACAGGGTTCCGGCAGACGGATGCAGCACGTACCAGGTTACTTTCAAACTCCTGAGGCAGTTCGAGGATGATCTTCATATTCATGTTCACCTCGAAAACAATATTCTTTTCAGGAAAGCACTCAGCATTACATAGCAATGCATCTTCCCGGATACATGAAGCACATGTAAGACAGGGACGGGTGAGCCATTTACATCAACCATCAGCAAGGCATAACCTCCAGATTGCATGTATCTTTTTTCTTTCTGCAAAGAAGTATTTAAAGAAATGCCTGAATTTCATCGCTCTAATCATAAATGGGAAAGCGCTTAGCTTCCGGAACTTCAGACCGGCTTCCCTGTCAATTTTAAATCCCCTCTCAATGAAGAACAGTTCCGCATCTTCAAAGCTGTCAAAACGGTTCTCTTCAATATTTTGTTGCCTGTAATATTCCTTCAGCCTTGGGTTCAGGCTAATAATTGCTTTCTTTATATTATTTTTTACATAAATATCCCCGACTATCCAGTATCCTCCCCTCTTTTTAAGTATATCACGGACAATTCCTGCAAACTGATCCTTTTCGGCAGGATTCAGGTACATCATCAGACCTTCGTTGATTATGGCTACCGGCCCTTCACCGAACCTTCTGATTATTCCTTCAAATTCCTCCCTGTCAAGTACGTTAAGGGAAGCCATTTCAAGATGACCTTTCCTTCCCTGCCCATCCTCCATCTCGTCGGCAAGGCCCTTTTTCAGTGCGATCACCCCTGGCAGGTCCGTATCGATAAAATGGACTTTTTTTTCATTGACCATCTGCAGTCCCCGGAAAGAAAAGCCTGATGAAAGCTCGATAATATTCGCTGTTCCCAAATCGCTGAGCAGTGAATCTATTCCCCTGTAACGCATCTCAAAATGAAGTGTCCTGATCCAGAAATCGAGGTCTTTTGATTTGAAATCAGGCTTGTAAGGCGTTGGCTTCTCGATCAGTTCAGCAGCTCTCCTCGCGTAGGGAACTGTGGTGTGCCCTTTCATCAGGAGAAGCCATCGTGCCGATGGGCTGATAGTGGTAAAATCATGATTTTCGCTGCCTGGATTATCCATAAGGTACCCTGTTTTATTGTGGCCTGCCCGGTTAATTAGTTGCCATTCCCAGCTACTTAAGCAGCTTTATTATATTCCTGAGGTAGGGATGACCCGAAAATCCATACAGCAGGTTGATGGTAATAGCATTTCCTTTGAGGTTCGTACCGTTTACATTGATATAGCCGAGCCAGTTGTATTTAAGATCGAATCCCAGGTAATCAATACCGTCCTTCAGGATCCGCTTATAACCCAGGCCCGCGTTCAGGTTCATCGAACCCACCGACACGGTGTTGTTATCATTATAATAAACATTGCCTCCCGTATTTGTATCAAACCCGTCATATGCTATCCCTCCGACCAGGTCGAAATTGTTGTTTTTGCCCGAAAGGAGGTTGTACCCGATATCCAGGCCGATATAACCTCCGAAATAATCATCGGTATGCACCAGGGTACCTTCCTGGTCGACCGTGATATAGTTTGGTGACTTTCCGACCCTGAATGTGAGTTCCCCGTCTATATAAACCCGCTTTATTTTAATTCCTCCCCTGAAACCTAACGCGGGATGAACCCCGACCTGGTGCAGGTTACCCAGGGGGATCCAGGCCCCGGCAATGATATCGCCGTGCCATGCGGGACCGGAACTTACCTTTTTGTACTCCTGATCGTAGTAAACGCTGAGCCTTGTATGTGCATAATACGCTGTCCGGAGAACTCCCAGCGAGTCGTTCTGACCGGAATAAAACCCTGTAAAGAACTTTTCCGCAGGGGAAAGGTCAGTTCTTTTTATCAGCATACCCGCGAGCCGGGAGGTAAAAAAATCAAGCCTTGTTCCGGCGGAGCTGCTGTAAGCCGAATAATTCAGCTCTTTTTCCCTGCTCTTAAATGCCGGATGATCTCTTTTGTAAACCATCAGCAGTTCAATAATCCCATTGTTGTAAATATCCTCGGAGAATTCATGGTCCTTTATTGCAAGCAGTATTTTGCACCTCATCAGCGGCTCTGTTACCCCGCAATTCTTTTCCCAGTATATGATCAGTGAATTTAAAGTGTCCCTCGATCCTGATTCAGCGTACTTTGGTATTAAATAGGCAACATTTACAAATATATCATCGCACGAGATATACCTTCTCGTCATTAGCGCTTCGGGTTCAATCTGCTGGCAGCAGACTGATAATAGTGGGGAAAAAAGCAGAAATAACAAAGTAACCTTCTTCATAGAAAGAAATTAAATAAATTACATTTTCTTCAGAATTCTTTTCGGGATGAAAAAGTCTGACTTCCCGAGGTTGCATTTCCTGGCAATTGCCTTGCAAAAATCGAGCCGGCCCGCAATATCATTCCTTGAGTCGGAACCAAAGGTGAATTTCAGCCCTTGTTCCTTTGCCATCAGTATGAACTTTTCGTGTGGTGTATGGGCCATGTCGTTTATCTCGATGTTCAGGTTTTTATTTTTCAGGGCTGATATTATTTTTTTCATCCTGTCATCTGTCCAGAGGGTATAATAGTCGCGTGCAATGCATACCGGAAGGAAGAGGGGCCAGCCGAATGTAGTTAATGGTTCATTGTTGTTGATAACTTCAAGGATATGATCCATGTATTTTCCCATGAATTTTTCCGGGTCATCCACGTATGTATCAAAATTCCAGATGCGGAGTGTTTCATTATATCCGTTCCCCAATGGTATTGTCTGCGCATCCATAAGGATATAGTCGAGTTTTGCAATCACTGCAGGGGAGAACGATTTCGACCACCCCGGGCTCATCGGCTGCAGGCCGATATATACGGGATAGGGAAGCAGCGAATCAATCCAGGCTTTAAGGCTCGAATCGTCATCCACCCCGTAACCCGGGTTTACAACAACGCCAAACTGCACACTTGTCTTTCTGGCAATGCGCATCAGGCTGTCTATAGTAAAAACATTCGTCAGGTGGACATGAAGGTCCATCAGGGGGAAGGGCTCATCCCCGGAACTTCCTTCACCGGTGAAAGAAGGAGCAATTGCCATCATTCCTCCTGCCAGGGTTGCATTTTTAATAAAAGTTCTGCGTTCCATTTTTTTATTTTTTAAGGTTGGTTGGTCTGGTTACTTAATAAAACCGGCCTGTGCTTTTCTGCCGCTTGCGGCCCATGCCCTCAGCTCATCAAATGCAACACCTGTCTGTGCCGGGGTAAATGAACAATGCCCCTGCCCGTTGGTATATTTAACGGTAAGGAATTTCATTTTATCGTGTTTCTCAACCATATTTTCAAAATTTACCTCCCCGTAGATGGCTGGAATCAGCTGGTCGTATGTGGTGTGCATGAGCAGCACGGGTACATTGATATCGCCTGTTCTGTCGAATTCGCCGAAAATGATCTCGGGTTCTGAAGTGGAAGCTAGTCGTTCAACGTTTTTATTTATTTCCCAGTTGTCGGGGAAACCGCTGTACAGGGTATTTGTATTGTCAAACGGGTTGCCATTCGATTTTTCAGATATATCCCTGAGTACAAATTCACCGAAAAGAAGGGCAAAAGGAAGATCGGAAAGCTTCAGGCTGTAATGATTCGCGAAGGATACTGCCAGCAGTGAATCTTTCTTTACAATTTCTTTCTGCAATACGGATATTCTTCCCATTGCCTGTGGCATAGAAACGACTGATTTTCCTTTTCCCCTGTTGCCGGGTGAAAAAATCTCAGAAAGCGACGGCATCAACCCCGGGAACAATGCGTTGAATGAAGCAATAAGGTCAAATTCCTTCCTTACCTGGATATACGGCCTGCTCGAGAGCGGGCACATCGGGAATCCTCCGTTGTAGTTCCTGCCGAAATTCTCGATTGTTGCAACAGTGATCCCTCCTCCCATTGAATGCCCGGTTATAAATGTCGTATCGGGTTTCCCGTATTTCTTTACAAAATACTGCCTCAGCTGTTCGGTCTCTTTCACCCCCTGCGGAAGGGCATATCCCTGGATCGAATAATCTGAGGCGGCAACAGCAAATCCTCTTTCAAGAAACGGAGCAACGGTCTTTTCAAAACCGGGGTTGTGGCTCTGCCTTGGCAGTGTGCCCATGAACTCATAGCCGTGGGCATACATTACCAGCTTCCCTTTCCAGCCGGGAGGGAAAAGGATTTTATAATGCGCGCCCTGTATTATGCCAGTATCGATCCTGCTTACAGGATTCTGTGCTTTAATTGTATTGAAGCAGGCAAGTGAAGCAAGAAAAAGAATCAGGTGTTTCATTGATTTTGTAGTATTGATTTCTGCAAAGTTCCGTTTACTGTCTGATGCCAGCCATCTGTTTCATCCTTTATTTCAAGACTGAAAGAGCCATTGCTGAATGAAAAAGCAAGTTTAATAAGGTTTATCTTGCAAACTGCATCATACCAGATTACAAGCCTGTCAGCATCCCAGGCACCTTTCAATGCCACCGGCAGGCCGAAAAATCTTCCATTTGTCACAATGTACCGACCGTCAGTTCCAAACGGGTGAACATCCTTGGCACCGTCGGAAAAATTAAGGACCGGCAGGGTGAATCATTTTGTTTTTCAAACTTCAATGTTGTAATATTCAACCTGTTCGTGGTGAGTACAAATTCCTTATTCAGTATGCTGTCAGGAAGGAAATCCGCGGCTGGTATGGTGGTATCCGGTTTCTTGCTTATTGCCATCTGCAGACTGTCGAGCCCGGAGCCGTGGCGGGAATTCTTATCGTAAGCCCTGATGGCATCAAGAACAAGGTTGTCCATTTCGCCGGCTTCAAAACCTCCGCCTGTTGCGACGATTATCATTTTGCATTCCCTGAAAACAAAAAGTCTCTGTCCTCCCCTGCCTACGGCCTGTATTTCATCGGGGTTCTCGCTGTCGAGCCACCAGCCATAACCGTAGGATTCTGTCTTCTGAATCTTAAATAACGGCTGTATCTTATCTATCCAGTTTTTTGATATTACCTGGACACCGTTCCATTTGCCCTCATTCAGAAGAAGGCTGCCAATCCTTGCCAAATCATAAGGTGACATGAACAGATCACCCCACCCGTGATTGACTCCCCACCTGTTTTTTTCCCAGAATGTCTTACCGGTTCCAAGAGGTTTAAAAAGATACCTGTCCGCGAATTCGTGACAGGACATCTTTGTTGCCCGCTGGATTATCTCCGCGAGAAGATAAAAATTTCCGCTGCAGTATGAAAACCTTGTCCCCGGTTCGGCGCTGAACGGCAGACCGAACATGTATTTTACCCAGTCGCTGCTGCTATTCATCCCGCTGAGTTCCTTTTCCCCGTTGAACCAGCTGCACCTGAACCCCGATGCCATATTCAGAAGATCTTTGATCGTCAGCTTTAAAAGGGTATCATTTGCAGTTACATATTCTGGGAAAAAACCGATTACCGGCTGGTATTCATCTTTAATGAACCCTTTATCGATGGCAAGCCCGACCAGCAGCGCCGTGATACTCTTTGTTACCGATGCCATATCGTGATCAAGCCCCTTCTGAAAGGGATAGAAATATGCATCAAGGATTATCCTGTCATTCCTTATCACAAGCAGGCTGTGAATCCTGGTGTTTTCTCTCCTGAGCTTCTCAATACCTTTTTCAAGGTAAAGCGAGCTGACACCCTGAAGCTCCGGTTCAGAGTACTTCCATGGCACACCTTCCTGCCCGGTCAGGGGAATGCACAGTGCCGAAAAAACCAATAACGAATAAAAAAGCTTCATCTTTCCTTGCATGACATTTTAGTGACCGGGTAGATCTGAAAGGAACTTATGACCCTGGCCCGAAAGGGCATCTATCGCATTTCCCAGTCTGGCACTTTTAACCATGATATAATCCGTATCAAAGGAAGATATCACAAAGACCGGGATCCTGCTTTCTTTCAGAATTCCTGATATCTCAGATATTATGCCAACCAGAGAAAAATCGAGCTGACCGCATATCCTGATGATCCTCCATCCCTCCTCGTACCGGACACCAGGAGGAACTGAATCATGATGCAGCGTAACAACGGAAATTTCATCCCCTGTCATAGTGACGGAATAAAACTCCGAATCATAAATCCACGATGGCAGCTCTGCATGAGTCTCGAAACGGTAAACCGTGTAAATCGCGGGAAGGACTTTCAAATCCATTATTCAGTAATATAGTATAAAGTTACGAGGTTTCCTGATTGGGTGTTTCCGGAATCTGAAAGTAATAGCATAAACTGGAAAAACATTCTTCCCGGAGGAATATTACAAAGTCATGGCCTGCAGAACGGGATTCGAAAAGCATCATGTGTTTTTACTACTTCCGGAAGGAAGGTATCCACTTATCCCGTCCGGGACCGAAATGGTTGCTTCAGCTACAATTCCAGGTGAATTTTCTTCCCTGTAAATCTTGAATACCTGGCAAACGCATCTGCTGTTATTTTATTATTGCGGGATGGCTTGCCGAATAACCTGGCCGTTACGGTCAGTTCGTCACTCCCGCTTTTTCTCTTCCAGGTGCCTATTGCTTCCCCGTTCCTCACAAGGACCGGGTAAAAGATCCCGTTATCGGAAATTGCTTTCCGGTTATCAATCCCCGACAAGGAGGCGTCCCTGTTACGATAGCTCAGAAGAAGTTCATCAAAGGCAGGGAGAAAGATTATAGTGTTATCGGGCCCGGTCGGTGTAAAGGATGGTGAAAACCAGTATGTAAATTCTCCTGCTCTTTCTGAAACCAGGTCTCCCCTGATCATATCAACAGCTTTCCTTGAGTCGGACAGCGACTGGCCCGACCACCACGCCAGATCTTCGACAGTGGCGGGCCCCCTGCTTCTGAAATAGATCTGCCCGAGCTCCTTCAATGCCTCATCGCGTGTGGTTATCCTGCCCGGGTTCCTGACCCATTCATCGAGAAGTGCAAAAGTCGGCTTCCCTTTCTTCTGCCTCCCGCTGCAGAGAATCCCCTCTGTTTCGGCCCTGGTAAAGACATGTGACGCCTGGTCGCGGCCTGATATCCCACCCGATTTTTCAAGTTCTGAAATCAGCTCATCACGTGTAAGATGATTGCCGTCACGAAGTACTTTCTCAAATATCCTGTTGCATTTTCTGAATACCTTCCCGTCGAGACCGAGCTGGATATCCCTGCTTTTCATCGATGACCTGATCCTTGATGCCGAGAGCATAATCATCCAGCGGATATTCTCGTGATATACAATATGCCAGGTGGGCCTCAGCAGATGTGTTCGCAGGATGACACCCGAATCAATTGCATCGTCCACCTCCTTCGCGACCGGGTCAACCATCCTGGTTCCTACTGCCCATTTCGCCATTGCATAATCCTGCGACTGCATAGCTCCCATCCATTCTATGACTTCTTTAGGGGTTCTGAGATCTGGGTCCCGGAGTTTCTGATTATACGTCCTTATAAGCGCTATTTTCATCATTTTAATCCTTCAGATCTGTTAATGAAATGCCTTGGGATTCTGATATTGCCAGCATAGAACCAAATTAAAAAAATAACTTTATTCTGAACATTAATATTACCGGTAAATAGCAGATCCGGCAGGATAGTAAGGGTTATTAAGGTCATAGCTGATGTAAATGGTTATGCCATTTTATCTTACATCTGCCTCCTGAGGATGATTATGGCATAACTTTTGATTATCTTTACCAGCAAATGCCCCTGATCATGAAGCTGATTTTACCTTTATTGTTTTTTATGGCCTTTTTTCTTGCAATATTGCCTGCGTGCAACAGACAAAATGAAAAAGGTACAGTACAATTCATGGATAAACCAAAGGATCCGAAGCCGGATACACCTTTAACCCTTGGGACCATCAGGGCCTATTTCGGGAATTACTACAAAATCTTTGATGTGGGTGGAACCACTCCCTATGCGGATACAGCGTCGAACTGCTATTTTCATAATGCCTGTACCCTCAAGGAGATTGATATGATCCGAAATGACACGCAATATACGCTTGGGATTTATATTGTAGGTTATCCGCCTGACGTGTTTAAAAGTGATACGACTATCACGAAAGAAGCTGGAAAATATTCGGAACTGCATTTTTTCTCCCCTGATGCTCCCGGAACAAATAGTAAGGGCCATTATGTTATGTATGGCCTTTACAGCGACTGCCTGATTGTATCTGATAACACGGGGGATGTTCTTACCGGAACTTTTTCCGGGACAATGCAGGATTATGCTGGCAATACAGTACAGGTAACTGAGGGTGAATTTAAAATCCATATCTACAGGAAAACTCTTTCCTGCAATATTCCGCAGACGAAATAACACCCCGCGATTACCTGAAAGAAAGGCTCATTCGATCAATTCCCTGGTACCCCGACATAGAGTATAACCTCGACTTCTATATCGGCGCCCATTGCCAGTCCCGAAACACCCATGGCACTGCGTGCAGGAAAACGGTCAGCTTCAAAATAAGTCCTGTACACCTCGTTGAACTGCGACCATTTTGCCATGTCCTTTATCATCACAGTGCACTTCACAATATCTTTCATCGTGTAGCCGAGCTTTGTGATCCTGTCCCTGATGTTTTCCATTACCTGGACCGACTGTTTTTTAAAATCAGGATCGAGCTTGCCATCCTTATCCGTACCAAGTGTACCTGAAATATAAACCAGGTCACCTGCTTTCACTGCTGCTGAAAAAGGATAAGCCTTGTTTTCATTAGGATAGAACTTTACGCCTTGCCCCGTTACCTGGCAGGATGATATTGCAAGAAATGCAATGACCGAGACCAGCAGGGTTTTTACAGAAGGGTGAAAGATGGTTTTCATTATGGTTGATTTTTGAACTAATTCCGACATCAAATTACACATTTATTTAATTGGATTGTTTCAAAAGCCCCGGAAATGAATTCTTGCTAATTTTAGTCCATTATGAAAAAGACTGACTTTTTCCTCAGCTACCTGTACCCTGTGACTATCGAATCGACCGGGAGTAAATGGAATCCTGTCCTGGATGTTGTGCTTTCCGCGGGAAAGCTATCGCTCAACAGCAGGAACTCAAATTATTCGTACGGCTCCCTCTACCTGCTGTTTGAAAAGGTCTTCAGGAAAGTCAGCATCCGCTGGGAGAGGATAAACAGGGTGCTGATCCTGGGCTTCGGGGCCAGAGGGGCAGCTGAGATAATAAACAGGTACAGTAGAGATTGCAGAATTGATGGTGTTGAAATCGATGAAAAGGTCATAGAGCTTGGAAGAAAGTATTTCAGCCTTGATCACCTTGATAATGTTTCTGTCCACGTTACCGGAGCTTTTGAATACGTGAAGAAATGTAATTCAGATTACGATCTGATAATAATAGATGTCTACCAGGATATGGATGTTCCTCCTGAGATAGAATCCGAGGAGTTCCTTGCCGGAATAAGGAAAATCCTCAGCCCGGGAGGATTGGCAATTTCAAACAAGTTTATCCACGACAGGCAAAGCATGGATCAGGTCGGCAAGCTTAGTGCCCTGTACATTAAAGTCTTCGGGAACCTCGAGGTGATGAACCTGATGCTGACGGGCAAAGTATTCGTTTCAGCAGCTGAAAGCTGAACTTTATTTCCCGGTTCCGAAAGCTGTTGCCCAGAATATGAACGGATCTGTTTCAAGCTTGTCAATAACCTGGCTATAATCATGCGAGGCACCTTTCGCGACCAGGCAGATATGATTAGCCTTCAGATCGGTAAGCTGTCTTTCCAGGCCTGATACAGCATCCAGCAGAAAATCTTTGTCGCCGACAAGCAGCCTGATCTGTGTCCTGTTCCTGATCAGGCCGGAATTTGCCCGAAGAAGTGACGACGGATGATTTTGAATAAAATAGGCTGAATCCGTTCCGAAAGTCGGGATTATGATCTCTTTCTTCTCTCCGGAAAACGTTGTAAGACTAGGGGCAATTGCAGATACGGCTCCAAACAAATCCGGGTACTTGAAGCCAAGATGGAGGGCCCCGTAGCCACCCATTGACATGCCTTCGATTCCTCTTGCCTCCCGTTTGTCAATTGTCCTGTAAACGGCATCAATGTGAGGAACCAGATCCCTTATAATTACATCCTCCACAGGTTTGGTACTGTCGGCTGAGTTGCAGTACCAGCCGGCTGGCAGACCCTGTACGAAAACTATTATTGTGGGTGGCATCCTGCCTTTTTTCATAGCATCAGCCATCCTTGCGCACATCCACCAGCCTTCGCGGGCATTTCCATTGCCTCCATGAAGCCAGTAGATAACGGGGTATCTTTTCTCCGAGTGTGCATAACCCTCAGGGAGATAAACAAGGTAGCTTCCCTGGGTTTTCTTTCCTCTCGAGGGAGTTGGAAACAGCTCATACGTCGTTCCCGGGATGGCGTTGGTTACAGGGTCGATCCAGGAATCGGCAGGGCAGGATATTTTAAGCGGATCACATTCAGAATGATTGCCATCACGCAGGTGCCTGTCAAAGAAGCCGATCAGTGTTTTACTGTTTACAGGTTGCTGCAGCATCGTGTAGTCTTTGTCTCCCGGAGCTGAAATACCTATTCTTACCGGGGCATCGGAGAGGAGTTCCAGCCTTTTAAGGCCATCTTCCCAAATAACGGCAAGATAACCCCTGTCGACCTGCATCAGTACTCCCACATTCCTGGGATCGGACTGGTATTTCTGAGCGTTGCCTTTCAGGAATCCGCTGATCCGGGTTACCGTTTTGATTACATCCATATCTGTATTATGGTCGACACTTGCGACTGCATAGCCGTTTCCGGTCAGTGAAGCAACCGGGCAGGGGAACCGTGGTGCCCCGGCTTTGGGGATCCAGATAATTACCGGGTATTGGCCGGGCTTTGATGCTTCATGGGGCTTAGACCTGGAATCAATGCCAATGCCTGACGGCATCCCTTCTCCTCCGGGGACATACAGGTCGAAATAATACTTTATATCTCCTTGTGAAAAATAGACAAGATCGCGTGAAATCTGCAAGGATGCTTTTACAGGTGGTTGTGAAAAGACGGAGAGGCTTTCCGCTGCCAGAATAATTGAAACAATTAATTTTTTCATGATACCGACTGCCGATTTAAAAAACTGAGCTGAAAAGATAGGCTAAATATAACTGATTGCAGTGGGAAAACGCCCGGTCGACTATTTAAATAGTCAAATATATTTAAAAACACTTGACCGACTATAAAAATAGTCATACCTTTGATATCGGAATATTCTTCCCCAGGATTAAATACACCAAATCAATATGATATGAAAACAAATAGTATTGGGTTGTTCAATGAAAGAATTTTGACTATCCTTTTTACAATTATCACGATTATTGGACCTGTAAGCTGCAACACGGAATCGATCCGCCAGCACGAAGCAGAAAAAAAGAAATTAAACATTATGTATCGAAGTATTTCTGGCAGTGTTGTTAATGCCAGAGATATGAAACCTATAAGAGGTGTGCTTGTAACCTTCTTTAATCCAATGACAAATAAACCCGTTGGAACACTTACTGATTCTGAAGGAAAATTTAGAATTGATTCAATCCCGGAAGCGGTCAGGAAGATTACCTCCATTGATATTCAGTCTAATAAGAGCAAGGAAGTTGAATTAAACAAGGGGGATACCGTACTTATAAAAATGGATTAGTCGGGTAATACATCACATATTTTCTGAATTAGAAGCGTATCCAGGTGAAGCGTACTCGAATTTCAATATTATAAAAGGTATGCAATTACCCTTTGAGACAGCTCAATCAAATCATGCAGGTTGTATTAGTAAAAAGACTATCACTGAATATTTAATTAATCCAATAATTGAAGATCATTTTTGAGTTTAAATAATTCCTAATGCTTAAACACTTTATTAAACTGACTTTCAGAAATATATTTAGAAATAAACTATATGCTGGAATAAATATTCTTGGTTTGATTTTGAGCTTGTCATCTGCTTTTATCATAATTCTCTATCTGAAAACAGAGCTCTCTTATGACAATTTTCATAAAAACAGGAAGCAAATCTATAGAGTGATAACAAAGAACAAGGACTTTGGTACTTTGTCTCCTTGCACTCCATTCTATGCAGCAGAGTTTTTTACCAGTCAGATACCCGAGATTAAGAATAAATGCAGAGTTCAAAATATAGCAGCAGATATCAGGCAAAATAATGAACTGATGCCTGAAGCAAACTTTATTTGTGCAGATAACTCTGTTTTTGATATTTTTTCGTTCCGGATTCTCACAGGGAATCCTGCTTTGCTGTTAAAAGATGCAAACTCGGTTGTTCTTACTAAATCAAAAGCACTCAAATACTTCAATAGCCTCGATATTGTAGGTAAAGAGCTGCTAATTAATAAAAACGGGAAGGATGTATGTCTGACTGTCACCGGGGTTGTTGGCGATCTTCCTGTTAATTCATCATTACAAATTGATTTTCTGACTAATATTTCTCTATTGGAAAAACTGTTTGGTGCCAATATCAAATCAATAAATCTTCGGGATTTTGCAATTCTTAACACATTTGTTTTGCTACATAACCAAAGCTCCCGCAAAGCCGTTGAAGAGAAAATGAACAACATTCTGTCCAGTATAAAAGACATTGATTATACGTGTCAACTTCAGCCTCTGCCAGAAATGTATTTGCACTCTTCACAACTGATAAACAATTTTTTTTATCAGAATGGTAACCGGCTGGCAATCATTATATACCTGGTAGTTCTGTTAGTCTTGCTAATTTCGGGAAGTGCAAATTATATTATTCTGTCAACTGCACGTGCAACAAAGCGAATTAAAGAAGCAGGTATCAGAAAAGTCTTTGGAAGTAACCAGACTTATCTCTTTATCCAGCTTATCAGTGACTCATTAATTGAAGCTTTAATAGCCTTCCCTTTTGCTTTTAGTATTTATATCAATCTGTCCTTTCATTGTGAATCAATTTTTGGGAAAAGATTGATTGACTCTCTTCAATGGCAGGTGTTTGCTATAATACTGATTACAACATTAATAGTAGGTGTTCTCTCCGGTGTAATTATTTCCAGGAAAATATCTAAATATAAAACTGCTGAAATAGTATTGTCGGTTCCTGATACAGTTCTCAAAAGGAGTTTTCTTGCAAAGATTTTAATAGGAGTACAATTGGTTTTGTTTATTGGTCTCATCCAATTTACGTCAATAATTAAGAGACAATCTGACTATTTCAGGAATAAAGACCTGGGTTTTGACAGAGAGAATTTACTTATTGTAAAACGCCAGGACTTTATTTCCGATGACAAGTTCAGGGCTATCAAGGAAGAAATATTTAAAAATCCGGGTGTCTTAGGGGTCAGTGCAGCAATGGTGTTACCACCAACTTCCAGCCGCCTTATTCAGAAAGTAAAATGCTATGATGATCCGGAAAAGAAAATAGACCTCGAGTTGCTTAGTGTAGAAAGAGATTTCATCAAGACATTTGGCATTAAAATAATTGCAGGCAGTGATTTCTCTTCAGTCAATTCCTCAAGATCGATTATTATGACTAAATCCGCTTTAAAAAGTTTAGGCTTATTCAGTGACGAATTGGGTAAACAGGTTGATTTTATGTATGATAAATTTACTATCATTGGTATTACAGAAGACATTCATATTCATTCATTACATAATAAAATAATTCCTGCTGTAATAAAAATTGATGAAAACACACTTAAGGATATTGCAGTAAGGGTTGATAAACATAATATTAAGGCAACGTTGGAAAATATAAAAAAGTCTATACTGAATATTAAGGCAGATGATAAGATTGATATTAAGTTTTTTAATCAATTAAATGATCAGAACTATGTCACTGAGCTAAGATTAGGTAACGTAGTTTTGGCATTTACTGCAGTTTCGACTATTATTGCCGCCCTGGGTCTCATTGGCTTAGCCTTGTTTATCTCAAAACAAAGAACAAAAGAAATCGGTATAAGAAAGGTTTTAGGAGCCACTTCCCTGACAATATCAATCATGTTTTTCAAAGAATTTATACCATTGCTTTTAATTTCTAATGTTTTTGCAGTTCCTCTGGGATTATTCCTTTCAAAAACATGGCTCAAAAGTTTTGCATATAAAGCACCCATTCAAATATCCATGTTTTTAATAATTGGTCTTTTGTCATGTTTTATTGTTCTGATCTCAATAGGTTTCCAGATTCTGAAATCTTCGCATGCAAATCCGGTGGAGAGCTTAAAATATGAATAAAGCAAGTCAACCCCGCAGCTTTCAGGTTGATGAACAGTTCTTTTTTGACTTCGGCATGTTGTTTCTTTACCACATTTTAAGTGTTAATCAAAAGTGGAGAAACAAGTAAAAACCTTCTTTTATTAAAAAGGGTGCCCTTCTGAGACACCCTCCTTTATTTTTTATGCACCTGAATCCCTGTCCTGCCGGCAAGGTAAGGATCCGGTTAAAATTTAAATCCAGCTTTCACGTAGTAGAATGCACCGCTGAAGCCCATCTGAACTGCGTCCCATATCCCGCCCGATTCAGTGAGGCCCGGATCATGCTTGTCGGGGTATGTATTGAAGATATTCATACCGCCCACTGTAAGGGTGATATTTTTAAATGTATAACCGGCCGACAGGTCGAAAGTTACCTTTGGGTTATAGACATCCAGCTCTCCCTGATCGACAACATTATCGCCGTTATCGTTCCAGTTTATCAGCCTGACCTCTCCGAAACGGGTGGCTTTAACGTTGGCGAAGAAGCTCTTTCTTGAATAGTCTATTGAAAAATTCATTTTGCTTTTCGGTGCGGATGCCAGGAGGAAATACTGTTCCCTCAGGCCGAAGTAGGTGCTTTCCTTACCTGCCAGTTTAGTATTGGTATATATTTTGTCGATCTTCATGTCGTTAAAGTTGGCAGAGGCAGAAAGCCTGATGTTGTTGTTTCCTGCAAAACTGAGCGAATATGACAGAATAGCATCGACTCCCTTTGTCGTGGTATTGACGGCGTTTGTAAAGAACTGGGCCGCACCGATATTAAGTTTCTTCAGTTCGCTCCCGATATCAGGATCATCGCTTGAGAAAGCTCCGGTGAGCACAATCCTGTTGTTTACCCTGACATAATATCCGTCGACTGTAAGAGTAAAGGCACTGAGCTTGGCTGTTAAGCCGAGCCCGGCATTTGTCGACATCTCCTGTTTAAGCGGCGGGATGCCCAGTTCCCTTGTTATCGGGCTGTTGTTCTTTGCAATGATCTTGTCGATAGCCTGGCCTGCAACAATATCCGTAAAGGTTGTGTTGAAATAGAGCTGTGCGAGCGATGGCGCCCTGAACCCTGAACTTAACGAACCCCTTATGGAAAGAAAATCGGTCAGCTTGAACCGGGCGGCAAGCTTTCCGTTCACGGTATTTCCAAAATCGCTGTACTGTTCGATTCTCCCTGCAGCATCTATGGTTAACCGGCTGGTTGCATCAAGTTCAAAATCGGCATAGGCCCCGAAGTTGCTTCTTGATTCATTTACAACATTTGAAGGCTGGAACCCGGGAAAACCCTGTGAGCCGCCGGGCCTGAACGTTGTATCAATACTCGATATCACCCCGGGGCTGCTGAATGTTGTGTCGATCCTGAAGACCTGGTGCCCGTATGTTTTGTAAGAAGCCTCCTCTCCAGCAAAGATCTGGTAATTCTCCACCCTGTGCTCAAGGCCAAAAGCCACGTTCAGGCCATTCGCAACTCCCTTGAAGAGCCTTGATACATCCAGTGCTGTGACATTCTGCGACAGCGAGAATCCACCGGCATCGAACCTTGTAGGACTTTTTTCAAGCAGTGATGAGTTGAGCGTGTTGTTCACCATGTAGTGAAAATTGTTCACTCCGTAAGTATTGTTAAAATCAATATTCCAACCTCCGATAACCGTCCTCATACCGGCAGACACGGATTTGTCATTAATAATGGATTGTATTTCAGGATCGAACCCGTTTGGATAAATTGAAAGGACATTACGTTCCTCGTCTGCCACGCGCGAGAACGCATAGGCATCCGTGAACCTGTAATTGAAACCGCCAAACATGTAAAACTCAGTCTTTTCACCTGCAAATACGGAGGAGTTGAAATATGTTCCCATGTTTTCGGAAGCTGCATCACCGAATTCATTCCTGTACACCCCATTCGGGAATTTCGATGGGTCTGCTCGCCTGTATGTATGATCGAGATTTGAATAGTCGAGGGTTATATTGAAGAATCCTTTGTCGCCGATCCTGGTCCCGTAGTTACCGCTTACCTGTGAAAGCTGCCCGTCGAGAGCATGAGGTTCGGGAAGACAATTATATTGTGAAGGAGGTTTGGCATTCCTTGCTCCTTCGGTGACATTTGCCGTAAACGTATTGACATCCGATTTCAGCACCACATTTATTACACCGGCAATTGCATCGGATCCATATTGCGCCGAAGCACCGTCGCGGAGGATCTCGATGTGATCTATGGCTGAAAGAGGAATGGCATTAAGATCGGTCCCGGTATTTCCCCTTCCGCGGGACCCGAAAAGATTTATAAGGGATGACTGGTGCCATCTTTTCCCGTTTACAAGTACAAGTGTCTGGTCGGGCCCCAGACCACGAAGGGTTGCCGGGTCGATATGATCAGCACCATCAGCACCCGATTGTTTATTTGAGTTGAACGACGGTGCCGCATATTGCAACATCTGGTTGACATCAGGCTGCCCCATTGTGGCGGATACCTGCGACACATCAATCCTGTCAACAGGCACAACACTTTCAACAACGGTCCTGTTGGCCCTTCGTGAACCAACCACAACAATATTCTGAAGAACGTTATTGCTGACCATTGTCACATTGATTTCTTTCTGGCTGCCAACAATGATTTCCCTGGTGGCAAGACCTACATAGCTGAAAACAATAACGGAATTTTCGTCCTTATACCTGATGGAGAAAATTCCGTCTTTATCGCTGTAAACACCATTTGAAGTCCCTTTTTCAAGGATGGTTACGCCTGCAAGAGGCTGATTGGTTTCGTCAGTTACCTTTCCTTTGATCACATTCTGTGCCATCGAAAGGCCCGCTGTAAAAAGAAGATAAAGGAGTATTAATGCTTTTTTCATTTTAGGTTAATTTTATAAATTATATAAGGCCTGTTTGCTACAAATATAAGCAAATAACATTAGTATAAAAGATGTTCTTAATAATGATATTGTCACAAAAGAAAAGCTTCCGCCTGTCGGGGCGAAAGCCTTGCATTTTTTAAACCGATGTCCGGTTTTTTATAATTATTATCAGGATTAAACCTGGCTTGAGGGTGCCTCGTTAGCCAGTCCATTCCTGCATGAGCCGTATTTGTCATGATATTTTCTCTTCCATTCCCTTCTTTGCCCGTGGCTATGACCCGAGGGGGCTATCCCGGTAAGCAGGATCTTCGACAGCAGGAAGAGCCCGGCAGTCTGCCAGAATGTAAGAACCGGCCCGTGGAAAAGTGAAGGAATCAGTACATTCCAGAGAGCCATGGTGACCCACATTGTCAGAAATACGAATCCTATTCCAAGTATTCCGAATCCGACATATTTCAAAATTTTTAAAGCTTTCATAGTTATTTGTTTTTTAAAAGTTCATACAATTCTTCAAGTTGTTCTCTCAATGCCAGTACGGCATATCTTTTACGCGAGATGAGAGTATTCACTCCAACACCGGTTTTTGCCGATATCTCTTTAAAGCTCATATCTTCAAACTCGGTTGCAACAAAAACATCCTTCTGTTCCGGGGGAAGAGTGTCGAGCGTTTCTGTAATTTTCTCCCAGATAAGCTCTTTCAGCTCTTCTTCTTCAGGCGATGATCCGATTGAAGGCAGTATCTCCTCAAGTGAAAGCGGACCTTCTTCACTTTCGGCACCCTTATCGCCAAAGCCGATATTTAAAGGACGTTTTTTACGGAAATTATCGATGATCCTGTTCTCGGTAACCCTGTAGAGCCAGGCGGTTATATCCCTGATCCTGTCGAGATCGCGAAAGCCCAGAGTAAGCTGGTAAAAGACATCCTGCAGAATATCTTCAGCCTCAATCCCCGCGGGTACACGTTTCCGTATGAACCCCAGAAGTTTTTTACTCTCCGACCGGTAAACCTCACCGATCTTTTCAGACTTTTCAGGACTCATTTTTCATTTCCTCTTACTTCCCATGACGAATGAGCGAAAGGAATATTTTAAAATCACGAATAAAAATACAAATCCGGACCGGCTAATGACATGGTCATTGCTGCTCCCGACTTTGTCTGGAGCAGCAATAGGATTCAACAGCATAATTGTTTTTTAAAGATTTGCTTCGGCGCCTTGTTCCTCGCAATGACTTGTTTATTACATTGATACGGGATAAAGAAGCAGGCTGTTTCGTCGCTTTGCTCCTTGAAATGACGTGAAAGTATTATTATCGTGATCCTACCTTCTCCCGAATACGTAGCGGATATTAAGACCGTATCCCTCAGCTGTGAAACCTGTTGATTGGATTATGCTGAAAAAGGGACGCCAGTCAAAGCCCATTGCTACCGGGGCCTTTTTAAACCTGTATTCGATACCTGCTTCCCCGACCGCGCCGAGCCAAACCGGATTTACAAATTTTGCATATGGGCCGGCTCCAAGGTACCATTTCCATTGCTTGCTGAAAAGAGGCCTGTAAAGAAGGTCCCAGAGAAAGTCAACCCCTGTTCCGCTGCCGAAAGATATGTCGGCATGTATCCTGTTATACCTCGCGGTGTTCCATGTGACGTCGAGGGCACCTTTCCCACCGGAAATCTCACCTACCCTGATCCCGACCTCCTGTGAGAGTGCACAGGATGAAAGAATTAATATTGCGGAAACAATCAGAAACAGCTTTTTCATAATTCAGATTTTATATTTTAAAAGTAACCGATTTATTTTAAAAAAATCTATTGGGATTCACCATAAGACGGGATGCAAATATATTATAATCAAACATTAACAACTTGCGGTCAGTCTGCTTTTGCTTTTCTGTACAAGAAATGATGAATCACAAATATTGCTCCCGTGAGCATGAACGGGACAAGAATAACCAGGGAATAAGGGTTGGTGGTAAATGACCTGAAATAAAAGCATCCTGCCAGGGTGACGGCAAAAATCAGTATTCCTCCCACGAACTCCCTGTACCAGGCAAGCACAAGCAAACAGGCCAGGATTATGACCGGAATACTGTGCATAATAAAGCCCAGTATTTTATGCCACAACGTGTCATTCCCTTCAAATACATCAAAGGAAAACAGAAGCATGAAGAGAAGGGCGATTATGTTCAGGATCCTTGGGATCCAGTAAATAATTCTTTCTGTCATATTGGTTTTATTTAAAGGTTTTTGTTCAGAATCTCAGTCCTATTACTACAATATCATCTACCTGCTCTAGTGACCCCTGCCAGCCGATAATGGTTTCATCGAGGATTTTCCCCTGTTCCTTCATGCTCCTGGGCTGAATCTCCAGCAGGAGTTTTTTTAAGCCTGAATACATAAATTTCTTTGCCCTGGGTCCGCCGAACTGATCGGCATAGCCATCAGAGAAGATGTAGAAGGTATCTCCCTTCTTTATTTCGAAAGCATGAAGGGTAAAGGGTATCATTTTCTCATAGATACCAACAGGCATCTTGTCGCCTTTTATCTCTTCCAGGGAACCGTTCCGCACAATATACAGCGGATTGTTTGCACCTGCAAAAGACATGGCCGATCCTGCTTTGTCAAACCTAAGGATACTCAGGTCCATGCCATCGCGGCTTTCTCCCTCCTGCCCTGCCTGCTTGAGCGATCTCATAACTGATTCCCTGAGGTTATTTATTATTTCTGCAGGATCAATATCATTCGATTTGATTACTATTTCGTTAAGAAAAGAGATTCCAAGCATGCTCATCAGCGCACCGGGAACGCCATGCCCTGTACAATCGACTGCTGCTACATAAATATAATCCCCCTTTTCAAAGCTCCAGTAGAAATCTCCGCTGACAATGTTCCTTGGCTTAAAGAGTACAAAATGTTCCGGCAGCAATGTTTCGAGAGTGATCACCGGGGGCAGCAGGGATCGCTGTATTCTTTCAGCATAATGAATGCTGTCGGTAATCTCCTTCTTCTGTTCTGCAATCCTGTCTCTCTGGCTCCTGGCCATATCTCGCTGTGCCTGTATTTCAACATTCGCAACTTCAAGATCGTGAGTCCTCTGCTTTACAAGCGCCTCAAGCTTCTTTTTCTGTGCCTCTATCGTTTTTACCCTTGCCCTGTAAAGCATGTATGCCAGCAGGACAACAAGCAGAAAAACCGAAATCCTGAAAATCCATGTATTGAACCAGGCCGGGGTGATTTCGAAAACATACTTCTGCGAATAGCTTTGGATATTGTTCTTCCCTTTGGCCTTATATAAGAATTCGTACTTACCCGGCGGTAGGTTATTATAGTATGCCTTGGACTCTTTTCCCTTGTTGTATGATGAATAGTTATTTCCTGTTCCCCTTATATAGAACTCAAACTCGGTCGCGTTTTCATCTGTGAAAGAGATCGCGGCCATTTCGAATATAAAATTATTCTGGTTGTACCTGAAGACCTGTCCCTGTTTCATTTCTATCTGCCTCCCGTTGAGGAGTATTTTCTCGATAAAGCAGGAAGGCTGGTATCGTGCAGCTGCTGCAATCTTCAGATTATAGTTATCCGCCCCGTGATAGGTTCCGACCCATAAAAGGTTATTCCTGTCGATAAATAAACCGCCCGGCGTTATTTCATCCCCGCTTAATCCGTCTTTTGAATCGATGAAAAATTCGGCTTTTTCGGTGTCCGTATTGAAATAAGCGAAACCGCTGTTTGTTCCGATCCATAAATAATTCCTGTTTACCGCCGGTATTATTGTTTTAACAACCGTGTTTTCTTTAAGAGATACCGGCTCAAAGTCATTAAAATCATCCCATGTCCCCTCAAGCAACCCGTGGTCCGTACCAATCCAAATGGTGCTATCGGCAATGTACAGCGACCAGACCTTGGTTCCTGTTCTGCCAGCAAGTTTCAGATCCCCGTTTACCACCTCCACTATGCCGAAACCGTTGCCCCCGAAAATCCTCCCGTTATATTCCGTAAGCCGTGTTATATTCCCCGACAATTCATTCTCAATGGTTTTAACGGGACCGTCAAAATCCTGCATGTAATACACTGCACCCGCAGCACCCGAAAGGAGAATTATTTCGTTTTTCGACGAAATATAAATTCCACTTAATTTTTCAAGCTTCCGGTCAAACAATCTTGAACGGATTATTCTATGTCCTGAAGGATCTAATTCGTATAATCCCGACTTGCCCGCAAATATGAGGTTCCCTCCTGCCATCTTTCCGAGTACAAACTTTTCACCTGCGTCAGCCAGCCCGTTTTGTGACAATAGCAACCCTGGTTTGAAAACGTCAGGTTTACTGTTACAGACAAAGATCCCATTATTTGAAGTGATCCACAGCCTGCCGTCATCGGCCTGGGTAAATGAATTTATGTATGAATTGATCTCAGGTGCAAAGAAATTCCTTAAGCCCCTGCTGCAGGCAAGCCTCTGAAGTCCACCGTTGTACCCTATCCAGAGATTATCTTCCCTGTCGACCAGCGCCGACAGTATCCTGTTAGCCATCAGACCGTTGCTTATATCATAAACAGTCGACTCAAAGTTAAGGCTATTCATCCTCACGATCCGGGAATCGAATACAATCCAAACCGATCCACCAGCGTCTGTGATGATGCTTTTCACGGCATCGCTGCCCTGCCTGATCTTACCGGATAAATTCACCACCGACCTGTCACCGTCAAAGATACTTTTCCCACGGATGAGAAACATTCCGTCGCTCGTCGAAATCCAGAAATTCCCGTTTTTATCGATTAGTAAAGAGCTGCAATTGATCCCATTTATCTTCGTCAGTTTTCCACCCGACCCAGGATAGCAGAAAATACCTTCCCCTGTGGCCATGTAAACAACTCCCGTTTCAGGATTCTCGGCAACTGATCTTACGGCAGGAAGTGAATGAAATTCACTGTTCATTGATCTGAGCTTCCCGTTTTTCGTGACCAGGTAAAGCGAATCGGACCCTGTCAGCCACTTATTATCGGAATGGTCGATCAATACCGAACGAATGTTTCGCCCTGGTAATAGCCTTTCACTGATTGTATCGCGCCTGATTACCGTAACACCCGATGATGAAGCCAGGTAAATCAGTCCTTCAGAATCCTGGGCAATAGAGGTAATTATATTCCCGCTCGACTCGTCAGGATCCCCGATGCTTTTCATCTCCCTGCCATTATATCTGACAGCACCTGCACATGTTCCAAACCAGAGATAGCCCTGCCTGTCCTGGAATATGGAATGGATCTCTTCCTGGGGAAGACCGCTTTCTGCGCCATACCTGTAAGAAGGAAATTGCCCGGGCTGGAATTTCTCAAAATATTTTCTTGCTGAAGCCGCATCTGAACGTGCCGGATCTTCAAGGAGGTATCTGATAAAACCCGTCTGCTTCGAAAGGGCAATGAACTTAATTAGTTCAGCTTTCAGTTTCGGCTGATCTTTCCTGAGGGCCCAGCAGATATTTGTTGCTCCAAGGTCAAGTTTCGCTTCAAGCCCCGACTCTGAATAATGCTGAAACCGGAAATCATTTACAATTGTATAATCTGCCGCATCCCGAAGAAGCAACTGCATGACCTCAGTATCCGGAACTGCTTTATAATTCTTAATATTCTCCTTTTTCAGGATCTCTTCAAAAGCTGACCCTGAAGGAACTACTCCTTTCAGTTTTTTTAAATCCTCACGACTTTTAATTTCAATCCCTCTTTTTGCGATCACGGTGTTGGATGAAGGTACAACCGGGATAAAGTCTGCTTTTGAATTCTGCCAGCTGCACGGAGCAAAAGCATCGGCAGCCATATCGATGTAATCGAACCAGTCGGGAGAGTATGCACTGTCGCGATTGATTTTACCATTCTCCTTCTCCCAGTACCTGTTTGTATACGGTGTTTCGAGGTATTCAATGGATATTCCCAGATAATCTGCGAACTCCTGAGCCAGAAGCTGCATAAACTGCTTGTTTTCCCCTTTACCATATACAAACGCTTTGTCGCGCAGTCCCACCACAAGCTTTTCTTCATCAATTATCTTATCGAGATCATGCTTGTGTTTTTCGAGAAGGATAATTTTATTGATAGTTTCGATGTAGGCAGAATATCTGATCCCGAATTTCCTGAAAAAGATCTTGTCCAGTACCTCGTTGCTTTCCACCGTCCTGAAGAAATCCTCGACCTCGTCGCGCAGGGTGTTGCCTTTTTCAACCACCCAGGCAGTTTTCGCCATAGGCGTGATAGGAAGGGCTATGCCAAACCTCTGGTTGTTGTCAGCATTGAAAATAAGGGCCTCATCGGCATCGAGAACAATGCCGTAAACTTTCCCCTGCTTCAGGAGCTCCTTTGCCTCTTCATTTGTTGCAACCGGCATCAGCTTTATGGCACCATTAAGGTCGCTGTCCCTTTCAATCATATGTGTTTCAAAGCTTGTCCCTTTCATGAAGGCGATAGTTTTTCCCGCAAGGTCAGAGAAGCTCTTGACGGCAGGTTTATTCTGGTCCGTTATCAGCAGCTCGGCCGAGTTAAGAGTCTGTGCAAATCCGAAGATTTTTCTTCTCCATTCAAGTATTGTGAATGTGCTGCAGATGATGTCTGCTTTTTTAAATATATCCGGATCATATATAACTGACGCATTGGTTTCAAGATCGGCAGGTATAACACCGTTCTTCATAAAACATTCCTCCCACGTAATATTCACAGGGATCATTTCCACGTTAAGGTATTTGGCAAACTCTACGGCAAGGTCGTAATTGATCGTCCCAAGGTCATCTTTGGTGAAACCAACATAAATCCTGCCGCTGCGCTTGATTGTGGTCAGGTCGCGTGAAACAGCTTCACGGCAGAAGAGGATGAAGATTATCAGGATAAATGCGGGTATGATCAGGACCTTCTTCATAAAACACATTTTGACAAGCAGGACAACGAAAATTCAAGCCTGCCATCGCAGACTGAATATCAAAATTATAATTTGTTGGCGATTATTCCTAAAACCTGAGTCACATCAATTAAACTTCCTGTCACGCAAAGGAGCCGCGATCAAAGGGTTGCAACAAGATTCTTTATTCCTTCTGCAGGGGCTGTTGCCTTCCATCCGAAGCGGTTTTCAAATTTGGTGCTGTCGAATATATAATCCCTGTCGTTCTGATATAACATCTCCGGAAACTCCCTCATCATCGGCACGAACAACCCCAGGGCTTTTATCATCCAGACGGGAACGACCTGAATATCAGGCTTCTTGTTCATCTCTGCCGCAACCAGCTCTATCCAGCCTTTCGTTGTGATTTTCTCCTTTGTTGTTGGCACATGCCATTCCTGGTTATATGCATCGCGGGTGTTTCCAAGAACCGCCGTTGCCCTGGCCGCATCGGGGGTATATGTAAAAGTGTGTATTTTGTTTATGTCGCCAAAAGCCTGTGCTTTCTTCCCTTTCCTGAAATTGTCGGCCACCATAATGTTTAAAACAGAATTCCTGTTTTCGGGTCCGTAGAAATCCGCAGCCCTTGCAATAAGTGCATCCAGGTTTCCTTTTTCAACCTCATTCATCACCATCTCTCTCAGCTTAGCCCTGATAAATCCCTTTTTACTGGGTGGATTAACAGGTGAGCTTTCCGTCATGAAAGGAATTGCAGATTTATCATACATATAAACATTGTCGAAAAAAACCAGCTTAGCCTTATGCTTTTTGCAGGAATCGATCACAGATTTCATAAACGGAGGCCAGGTAACCTGCCATACCTTTATACTGTAGGGGAACCCCACTGTTACATATACCACTTCACTCCCGGCTATTGCGTTTCCTACCTGCCCGGGGTCGGTGAGGTCGGCAGGAAAAAGAATATCGTCGTGGTTTACTTTTTTCGGGTTCCTGCTCACCAGACGGATTTCGGAGGTAAATTGCTTCAGCTCCCGCGCCAGGGGAGTTCCAATACCGCCCCCGGAGCCTAATATAGTTTGAACCATTGATCAATTAGTTTTATTTTGTTACCTGAAAATCTTCAGAAAAGCCCCTGGTATGGCAGTTTCTCTTTATCAAAGCCTTTATTTACGCAATTCTTGTCCCGGCCATCGGTCCCGGTTTAAGGCTGTAGATCTCATCTATATGAACAAGCACAACAGCTTTTGGCTTAGGCATTCCTGCTTTTTTTGACATCTCTGCCGATTTATCATAGATGGCACCTTCGGTCAGTACCTCAGGGGTTCCAAGGATTTTATAACCGTCAAGAGTTTCGCGGTTTACCACTGAACAGCACACTTTCGAACCGTCGAGCACGTTCCTGTAGGTTGCCTTCCCTGTTCCTTCTGAGAAAATAAGGGTTTCATCGTCGAATACTCTCGTCGATCTCTTCGGTGCATTATTGGGAATACCATCCTTGCTTACTGTTGCATGGAAACATTGCTGGGTGGCTATCATATCTTTCATCTCCTGTGTAAGCTTTGCCATCTTGTTAACGCTTTAATTGTTTAACTATTTAATATTTAAATCTTAATAGCCCCCCTGAAGGGGGGAGCGGGGCCCCCCCCTCTTATGGGGGGCTATTCATATGACCTAGAGGGTGTCTCAAAAGCTATCCCATTTATATTCGACCCCTATATCCCCCAGGGGGGACTTATTGAAAATCAATGGAATTCGTATTTGCCCCCTTGGGGGACAGGGGTGAAAACAAGCTTTTGAGACACCCCCGTCAATTTTAATGATTAAACTTCGTTTATACGACCTTCATATTTACCGGATCCCAGTTAATAATCTTCTTCTGGAAATAGCTGTCGTTGCAGGCGAGCGTGGGAGCGGCTGCCCTGAAAGCAAATTCCGGTCCCTCAACAACGGGTTTGCCTGTTCTTACACCTTCAAAGAAATTTATAAAATGTTCTTTGTGCTCATCGTAATCTTCAGGGGCGGTGTAACTGACTGCCGGTTTCTGCGGTCTCTTCTGGTCTTCTGCGCTCCACTTCTGATTATACTGCTTCATAAGTTCATCCTGCATCGCCTGCGGATAAGAATAGAGTGCATCCCAGCCACCGATACCAGGGGCCTTCGACATAATGCTGTGTGAAATTGTAAACCCTGAATCAAGCATTTCCATAACACCTTCATTGCCAATGAAACGTGTTACCCCCTTTTCTCCCTGTCCGCTTACGAAGTTCACCCTGAGCATTACCTGGAAAGAGGGGTGTTCTTTTGTTTCGGGGTACTGCATTATTGCTGTCATGATATCAGGAACGTCCCTGCCGTCTTTCCAGTAATTAGTCTGGCCTGAAGCAAAAATTATTTTAGGACCCATTGAGTCAGTTATAAGGTGTATTCCTGAAAGCAGGTGCACAAAAAGGTCACCGGCAACTCCTGTCCCGAAGTCGCGGTAGTTTCTCCACCAGAAGAATTTTTTCGGGTCCCATGGCATTTTGTTCATTCCCTCAATATAACGGTCCCAGTCTACTGTCTGCGGTGATCCGTCGGTAGGCATTGTATACTCCCAGGCACCCAGTGCATCCTGCCTGTCGAACGATGCCTCGATGCAATTCAGCTGGCCGATTGCACCTGCCTTATAGAGTTCCTTGGCTTTCTTATAAACGATACTGCTTACCCTCTGGCTGCCCACCTGCATGGTTTTGCCTGTCTTCTTCTGGGCCGCGATAACCGGCAGTCCGTCGCTGATCTTCTGAACGACAGGTTTTTCGCAATAAACAGCCTTCCCGGCGTTCAGGGCTTCAATTGTAACCCTGGAATGCCAGTGGTCCGAGGTGGCAATTATAATTGCATCGATATCCTTGCGATGGATAAGTTCGCGGTAATCCTGGGTTGTATAAATATTATTCCCGTACTTCTCCTTTGCCCTGGCGAGCCTTCCCTTGTACAGGTCGCAGGCAGCAACCATTTCCACACCCGGAACTTTCAGCGCCGTATCTGTATCGGCATTGCCCATGATCCCCAATCCAACTGTGGCGAATCTGATCTTGTCGTTCGAAGAGATTCCCGATCCTGAGGCAATTGTCCTTTCCCTTGATTCCCCGAGGGTGAAAGATTGCAGTGACCCGGCAGCCAGAAGCAATGATGTACCTCCGAGCTGTCTGATAAATTTCCTTCTTGATGGCTGGTTTTTCATTTAAGTTGTGTTAAAGGGTTTAACTTATATAAGTTTTTATTGGGTTGCATTCATCATATAAAAGTAAAAAATTCGGGAAAAAAGAGTATCTTTTATCCTGAAAAACCTCTTATATGAAAAAGAATCAGAATTTCCGGATTCCTGTTATTCTATTGGCGGTATTTTTGGTATTTATATTTTTTCTCTCCTTTGTTCCTTCAAGGACCATTCCCCGGGAAGATCAAAAAAATAAATACTCCTACCAGGATTTTGAAAACTCAAGAAAATGTGCATCGTGTCATCCTGGAATATACCAGCAATGGAAACAGGCAATGATGTCGCAAGCCTATACTCACGACTGGGATGAGATAGAGTATTTTGACCTGGCTGTTCCCCATGCAAAAGCGAAGCCGGAAATCAAAGATGTGGTTGATGGCTGTAATGGCTGCCATACGCCCCTGGCATTCATGGGCGGAAAACAGTTCCCTCCGCCAAGGCCCAGTGAGAACAGCATGGCAAATGAATCAGTCTCGTGTGAGGCCTGCCACCTTGTACAGGGTGCATCAGCAGATCCGCCCCATAATTTCAGCTATGTTGTCAAGCCGGGCAATACCAAATATGCAAACAGAACTCCTTCAATGAACTCACCTGCGCATAAAATTATCACCAGTGAATTCTTTAAAACAACCGAGTTCTGCGGTAACTGTCATAATGAGCAGAATCCATTCGGTGTCTGGGTGAAAAGCACCCAGCTCGAATGGAAAGCCGGACCATATGCATCAGCAGGTGTTGTATGCCAGGATTGTCATATGCCCAGGGGGGGACCTTTCCTGAATGCGCTGATGGCCAATCCTTATAACGATTCAAGGCTTCACCTTTTTCATGGTGCGCACGATCCGGGAAAGGTCAGGGGCACCATTGAGATCAGAATACAACCCGATATAAACGAGGCAGAACCAGGTGAAACAGTTGTTTTTACCGTTGCCCTGTTTAACCAGAAAACCGGACATAAATTTCCGACCGGTTCGGTCGAAGACAGGATTGCCTGGCTCAATGTTGAAGCGACCGATTCAAAAGGAATGGTTTATCATCTCAATGTCGACAAGAAGGGATTTGAGGGAGAGGAATTTACAATCTCAGGCGATTATCTTGCTTACCAGGACCTTGGTGTTCCGCTTGGCATCAAGGATTTCGCCGGTGTTCAGCGGGACGGAATTCCATCAGGAAACAGGATATTCAGAATGCCATATTTTGATCCGGAAGGCAGAATGACTACCATGCAATGGAACACAGCCAGAACAGGTGTAGATTACAGAATTGGCCCCAGAGAGACCAAGGTTGAGAAATTCACCTTCAGGCTGCCAAATAATGTTGCACCCGGAGATATGAAAGTGCGTGCAGTTCTGAATTACCAGCTGCTGGTCAAGTCTGTTGCTGATCTGTTAAAGGTTCCTTCCGGTGAATCGGAGATTAAAATTGTTAACGAACATTCTACGACTATAAGGATATTACCATGATCAACCTGAAACTGACCGACTATGAAGAACAAAAATTTGCTTCCTGTTGCGATAGCGATCGCGGTGATTCTCACTCTCGGTGAAATAAGAGCTTCGGCAATACCCGCTTTCGCCAGGAAATACCAGATCAGCTGCCAGGTCTGTCATGCACCCGCAATAACAAGACTGAAGAGCTTTGGAGAGGAATTTGCCTCAAACGGATACAGGATGACAAAGTACGAATCGCCAAGGTATTTCATCCCGACTGGTGACGACAATCTGTCTCTCTTCAGGGAACTGCCACTGGCTGTAAGGTTCGATGGTCACGTGCTCATGAACTTTGACAAATCCGGAAGAGTTGATTTCTCTGCTCCTTATGTTATGAAACTCCTTTCGAGCGGTGAATTGTCAGATAAGATCTCATATTACTTCTATTTCCTTATGAACGAGGGAGGTTCAATTGTGGGAATAGAAGATGCCTTCTTCATCTTCCACGATATGTTCAAATCCGGCATTAATCTCTACCTTGGGCAGTTTCAGGCTTCAGACCCCTTATTTATGTCGGAGCTCCGCTATACTTTTGAAGAATATAAGATATATGATGCCTCCCCGGGAAACTCACTTGTCAAACTTAAGTATGAGAGGGGCATGATGCTTGAGAAACCATTGAAATCAGGCACTACGATCCAGATGGAGATACTTAACGGGTGCGGGATAGACCAGGGAGAATTCGACACCGACAAACACAAGAATTTTATGTTCAGAATCTCGCAGGCTGCAGGTAAGAATGTTACAATAGGAGCATTCTATTACACCGGAAAAGAAAATCTTAAAGATTTTTCCTCCCCTTTCACCAGCAGCGTAACAATGTTTGGCCCTGATCTTAAAATATCGTTTAACGACAGGTTCATTTTCAACGCACAATATGTGAGAAGAACTGATTCACATGTCTTTGTGGAGGCAGACAGCTCGAAGCACTCAAATACCATGACTCATGGCGGGTTTGCCGAACTGATATATTCTCCGAAGGGAGATATGAGCAAATGGTACCTGATGGGTATGGTCAACCTGATCAGCTCGGATTTATCAAGCCTTAATTATAGCTCTGCAACTCTTCATGCCGGGTACCTGGTTCGTAGGAATTTCAAGATTGTGGCTGAAGGTACATACCAGTTAACCGGGGTGAAATACGTAAGGGCTAGTTTGGGCTTTGTTTCGGCGTTTTGATTAAAAAGTGTTTAACATTGTTTAATCTATTATAAAGGAGGTAAACAAAAAATATCTTTATATTCGCCCTTTGAAGAAGTCCGGGTATCTTGAAAAAGTATCTGTCAAATATTAGGGGTTCATTTCTGTTGCTTCTGTTCCTTTTCTTTTTCGGAAGCAACACCTTTTTCAACCATACACATGAAGTTGATGGGTTTACAATTGTGCATTCACACCCTTACAGGCATACAGGGAACGGGCTGCCTGGTCATACGCACACCCCGGCAGGATTTCTGCTTTTCCAGTTCCTGGCGGCTTTCAGTGCAATTACAGCATTAATCTTAACGGCTGATGCTGTTATCCTGTCCGATAAAGCATTGATTTTAAATAGTTACATTCTTTCTTTCCGGTCCAAATCTTTTCATCATACCCAGCTATTCAGGGGGCCCCCGGTTCAGGTAATCTGAGCCACCAGGTCAGTGAAGCACTTTTTCAGCCAAAGGAATGTAATGCGCAAGCTATATTGGCCTGGCTCTGTTTCAATCTTACTATTTACCTGAACTTTAATTATATGAATAAACATATTTTCCTTCCTTCATTGATCATATCTGCTGTATTGCTCAATTTTTCATGCAGAAGCAAGCCCCTGCAGGATAATAATTCTGATGCTTCACTTAAGCATTCGGGAGATACAGTAATACTTGGCAGGGATTATCTTTCGAGGAATAAGATAATTACAGAAAAAGCTGGTTTTCAGAAATATACCTTCCCGTTTACGGTTCCCGGAGTTGTAAAGCCACTTACCGGTCAGCTTGCTGAGATATCTGCACCTTATGAAGGAAGATTGACGGCATCTTATGTCAGGCTTGGGCAGCAGGTATCAAAAGGATCCCCCATTTTTGGTTTGGCCTCCCCCGATTATTATGAAGCTGTAAAGAATTTTCAACAATCAGCAAAAGAAAAGGAGGTCGCACAACGGAATTATAACAGGAAAAAGGAGCTGTCGGACCAGGGTGTTCTTTCAAAAAAAGATTTTGATGATGCATCACTGGCACTTGATGTTGCACAGAAGGAATATGAGAAAGCCGGTGCCAATCTGAAGATATTTAATATAGATCCGGAAACTGCAGACTTTACCCGCCCTCTTATTATCTCCTCGCCCATATCCGGGGAAGTAGTAAGCCTTAACCTGACTCTCGGGCAATATCTTAAGTCAGATTCTGATCCGGTTGCAGTTGTAGCAAATCTCGATAAGGTCTGGGTGGTTGCTCACATCAAGGAAAAAGACCTGGGAAAAATTAACCTCAGGGATATGGTTGACGTCTTTACGGAAAGCCTTCCTGACAAACCTTTTAAAGGGACAGTCGAATACCTGGGCAATATACTGGAAGATCAAACCCGGTCAATGGACACTTATATCGAATGTGCAAATTCCGAAAGACTTATAAAGCCGGGAATGTTTGTTTCAGTACGTTTCATGAACATAATTGAAAACGCACTGATTATTCCCTCCACTGCAATTCTTCAGGATGAGGACAGAACCTACCTTTTTCTGAAACTGTCCGATAATGTTTTTGTCAGGAGAACGGTAACTGCCGCTTCCCTCGAAAACCATAAAATGCTGGTTACTTCAGGGATTACCAACGGTGATGAAATAGTCTATGAAGGAGGCATTTATCTCCGTTAAAACCAGAAAATTATGGAGAAGTTATTCAGACTATTCATCCACAGGCGCCTTCTGATTGCAACCTGTTTTGTAATTATTGCCTGCATAGGGATTTATTCCTGGTTCCAGCTTCCTATCGATGCCTATCCCGATATCGCTGATGTTACGGTCCAGGTTGAAACACAGGTTCCGGGCCTTGCTGCAGAAGAGATAGAACAACAGATCACAATACCTCTTGAACGGGAACTGAACGGGCTTCCCGGCCTGCAGACAATGAGGAGCAAAAACCTTTTCAGTATTTCCACTATAATGCTGGTTTTCAAGGACGGGGTCGATGACTACTGGGCCCGCCAGAGAGTCCAGGAAAAGATAAACAAGGTTGACCTGCCATACGGGGCCCAGCCAGAGCTGGATCCGCTGTCATCCCCTACTGGCGAGGTTTGCAGGTATATAATCGAGAGCAAAGAACACTCCTTACGTGAGCTGACAGATCTGCAGAAATGGGTTATTATCCCAAGGCTAAAGCAGGTGATGGGTGTAGCCGATGTACAGAATTTCGGTGGACTGACAACCCAGTATCAGATCGAGATCGATCCGCGGAAGCTTGAAAAGTATGATATCACTTTAAGCGATGTCATTGACAGGATTAACAAGAATAATATAAATGCAGGCGGAAGCATGATAAGCAGGGGAGACCTTGCATATATTATCAGGGGAGTGGGACTGATAAGGGATCTTGATGACCTTGGGAAGATTGTGATTAAATCGGAAAAAGGTATTCCTGTTTATATAAATGACCTGGGTAAATTAAAATATGGTACACTCGAACGCAAAGGAGTTTTCGGGTTTTCAGACAAGAAAAGAGATTACAGTGAAAGCATAGAAGGCATTGTAACTCTCCTGCGTTATGAAAACCCGTCGAGCGTTCTTGAGAATGTTCACAAGGCAATTGATGAGCTGAATCATGAGACCCTTCCTGATGATGTCAGAATAGTGACCGTTCTTGACAGAACCCAGCTGGTGGACGCTACACTCCATACTGTTTCCCATACCCTTTCCTACGGAGTGTTGCTGGTAATCGCTATTCTGATAATCTTCCTTGGAAGCTGGAGAAGTGCACTTGTAATAGCGATCACCATCCCGCTTTCACTCCTTATCGCATTTATTTTCATGCATTTTACAGGGATCCAGGCCAACCTTCTTTCTCTTGGTGCCATTGATTTTGGGATAATCGTGGAGGGCGCAATTGTTATGCTCGAGACAGTTTTGCGTAAACGGGAAGAACATCCCACGGAGATACTCCAGCCTGACAATATAGTGAAAAGATGTGCTGAGATGGGTAAACCGATTTTCTTCTCAATGCTCATTATTGTCATGGCCTATCTTCCTCTTTTTACATTCGAAAGAATTGAGAAGAAGATGTTCACACCTATGGCCTTTACGGTAGGTTATGCTATACTGGGGGCCCTGATGGTGGCAATGCTGCTTATCCCCGGAATGTCGTATATTATCTACCGGAAACCTCAAAAGGTTTATCATAACAGATGGCTGGAATATCTTGCCGAAAGGTACAGGAATTATGTGGTAAGGATCCTCGAAAAACCAGGTAAGGTATTTCTCTCCCTTTCGCTTGTGCTGGCTGCAACAATTGTCTTATCAATAACGGTCGGAAAGGACTTTCTTCCCACGCTTGATGAGGGTTCTCTCTGGTTGCAGGTTCAGCTACCCCCGGGCTCAACCCTCGAAAAATCTAAAAGTCTGGCAGACACATTAAGAAGGCATTTCATGAATCATCCTGAAATAAAATACATAATGACACAGGTAGGAAGGGATGATGAGGGTGTTGATCCGTTCACTACCTCACACCTTGAATGCTGTGTTGGACTTATCCCCTACAAGGAATGGAGACATGGTAAAAGAAAACCGGACCTGATAAACGAGCTTTCCGCAGATATCAATAAGCTGCCCGGCTATAGCGTTGGCTTTTCGCAGCCTATAATCGATATGGTGATGGACCAGATAGCGGGTTCGCACAGTGACATTGCAATAAAGGTATTCGGCCAGGACCAGGGAGAAGGCAGGAGAATCGCAGAAGATATTGTCAAAGCTATAGGAGAGATAAAAGGCGCCGGAGATGTGACAATCGAACAGGAACCACCGCTACCGCAGCTCCAGATACTGGTCAACCGCGATAAGGTAGCTCTCTATGGAATTAATGTGGCCGATATATCAGAGCTTATCGAGGTGGCAATAGGCGGTGAAGCGGTCTCAAAAGTCTTTATAGGAAACAAGGTTTACGACATAATCTGCAGGTATAATGAGCTTTCAAGGGATACACCGGATAAGATTGCATCGCTTCTTCTGACATCTTCGACCGGAGCCAGGATTCCTCTTTCACAGGTAGCGGAAGTTAAAACAACAACCGGACCGAGCATAATAAACCGTGAATCAAATAAACGATTTATTACAGTGCGGGTGAATCTCCGTAACAGGGATATATCTTCATTCCTGAGTGAAGCAAGCGACGCAATTAAGAAAAAAGTAAAGTACAATCATGAAACATTTCTTCTTAAATGGAGCGGCCAGTTTGATAACCAGAGAAGGGCCTATGCAAGGCTCATGCTTATCGTCCCTCTTGCTCTTTCACTCATGTTCCTGCTTCTTTTCTGGAACTTTGGCAACTTCCGCCAGGCATGGCTGCAGATGGGAATGCTTCCTCTTTCTGTTTTCGGCGGTATGATAGCACTGAATATTACCGGGATGACATTCAATGTATCATCAGCAGTCGGCTTCATTGCACTTTTCGGGGTTTTTATCATGAACGGAGTGCTTATGATCTCACATATAAACCACCTCAGGTCGGAAGGTGAACCTCTGAAGGAGGCCGTAATAAAGGGCTCATCACACCGCTTCAGACAGATTTTGATGACTGCCACGGTAGCAACATTCGGACTGCTCCCTGCTTCACTTGCCCATAACATCGGCTCAGATGTTCAGAGACCTCTTGCAACAGTTATAGTATACGGACTTGCGTTCGGTACTGTAATCACCCTTCTTGCACTGCCCGCCCTGTACTATATGCTTGAGAAGAGATTTATCAAGAAGAACAGCGAGGAGAAATTTTAACCTGCAGAAAATGAAAAAAATGATAAAAACAGCGATATGCTCCCTGACTTTTCTGGTGTCTGTTTCTGTTGTTTTCTCACAGGAACCAGGCATCCTTAAAAGAGACAGTCTTGGTTTTTCTCCTTTCATGACAGCGGTGAGCAAGGGGAACCTTGGTTATATCTCGCAGCAGTTTAACGTCAGTATTGCCCAGGCAAAGCTGACAGCATCAAAAGTTTTTCCCGACCCGCAGATCTCAATTGCGTACAGCAATAACCAGGACAAGACCCTTATGATGGGGCAGTCAGTAGACGGAGGAATCAGCTATCCTGTGAACCTTGGAAATAAAAGAGGGGCTTCTGTCTCTCTTGCAGCCTCACAGCTTGATCTTGCCCATGCCGAACTGACTGCATTTTTCCAGGCTCTGAGGGCTGATGCTGCAAAAGGCTATTTCCAAGCCCTCAGAAATCTTAAAATATATGAGATGCAGAAAGATAATCTTGTCCAGCTTAACAGCCTGGCAAGAGCAGACAGCCTGAGGCTCTCAAAAGGAGAAGGTTCAAGTATCGATGCAAAACAATCGTCGCTCGAAGCAAGGGCTTTCCGGGGAGAAGTATATAACAGCCTCTCGGACCTGCAAAATGCCTCTGCAGAACTGTCTCGGCTTACAGGTAAGAGACCGGGCGATACACTCATTCTTCCTACAGGAAATTTTCCTGACACAGTAAATGCCTTTGAGCTATCAGACCTTGTGAATAAAGCGCTTACAAACAGGGCTGACCTGATTGTCGCGCTCAAGGGCAGGGAGGTTTCAGAAAAAAACCTGAGGCTGATCAGCGCAACCAGGTCACCGGAAGTGAATATTAACGCAGGATATTCGCACAATTATATTGCAAAAAATACTATCGCCCCGGCTCCTGCATATAATGCGATAACGGCAGGGATAGATTTCCCTCTTAAATTTTCAAGCCTTAACAGGGGGTCGCTTGATGCCGCAAGATTCTCTGTGAAGCAGGCTGAATCGGCAGGCAAAGACGTTGAAATCCAAATAATTTCAGAAGTGACAGAAGCCTATAACAGGTTTATGGCCTGCAAAAAGAAAGCGGATCTGTACAGAACAGGTATAATTTCAGATGCTGAGAAGATCCTGAGCGGAAGGACATATTCATACCAGCACGGTGAGACTGGCCTTGTTGATGTGCTGAATGCACAAAGGAGCTATATAGAACTGGGGAAAAACTATATCGACGCAAAATTTGAACTTGCATGCGCACTCATCGACCTGGAGTACGCTGCAGGGATCTGGGACCTGGGAGGTAAATGAAAATTTTTAATAACCGCAGAGGACACGGAGGGAATCATTGATTAATTAACTCCGTGCTCTCTGCGGTTATAAGAATCTTTTTCTAATTGTCTCCTTTTTCTTTTTCCCACTGGATAAGCCTGGAAGGATAGTAATCTATTCCCAAAGCCTTCATCCTCGGTCCATGACTTGCAAGTCTTGTTTTATAATCGTTCCAGCTTCGTAATGGTTCCGGTGTCCAGCCAATCTCAGCGATACCTGCCAGTCGTGGGAATGCCAGGTAATCAATCTCTTTCAGGTTGGTAATTGTTTCTGACCACAGAGGTGCTTCAACACCGATGATATTTTCCCTACCAACACCGGGAATCATTCTTGCAGGATCCCATAAATAGGCACTGTCGACTTCGATATATGCTGCCCAGTGGAGTCCGTACTTTGAAGTACTGTCATACTGCATGTCTATATATGCTTTTAATGCCGGCGACATAAGCAGCTTCGCTCCTTTCGAAACGGCCTCTGCTGCATTCTTTACGCTTGCCCAGTCCTGGGCTACCGTTCCCCGCCTCATCTTCACGGTGGCAATTTCATCCCAGGCTATTGCCTGCTTACCATGGGCGATCACAATATCCTGGACCTTTTCCATGAAAGGGATATAATCTTCCTTCTTTGTTGCATGCGATTCGTCTCCGCCAATATGGATATAGGGGCCAGGTGTCAATGAAGCAAGTTCTTTTATTACCTCGGAAAGAAATTTATATACTTCAGGTTTCCTGGTACAGAAAGTACTGAACCCGACTTCTGTTCCGGTATAAAGATCTCTTTTTTTGTTGTCGCAATTCAGTTCTGCATATGATGCCAGAGCTGCATTTGTATGGCC
>DATKMR010000010.1:0-131894 GCA_035541795.1 Bacteroidales bacterium | reverse complement strand
GGCTGTAAGCAGGCCGGCCGATGTGATCGCTCCTGTACCGGTCGTCGATATGCTGCCCGATGTGGTCACTGCATCGCCCGGGGTTGTCGGCGATAGTGTTGTGCCGCTCCGCTGCCAGTAGCCAAGTATCCCTGATGTGGGTGGAGTGGAGGTAAGCTTCCTGCTGGCATCCGTATATACACCTGCATTTGCGGTGAGGCCCGTAACGGTCAGTCCCGCAAATGTTGGTGACGAAGTAAGGTTAATATCCTGGGGAGCAGACAGGGTGATGGTCCCATCTCCGTTCGTGACCAGCACCTGGTTCGTTGTGCCGGTGATAAGGTTCCTTGTCAGGCCGCCGGCGGCATTACCGATCAGTACCTGGCCGCTGGTGTATGTTGCGTTGTATCCCGTACCCCCGTTTGCAACCGGTAAAACATTATTTACCTTGCTGGTAAGGTCTATGGTTCCGTTTGCAATGTCGGCATTAACAACCTGGCTGTATGCAGGCAGACCTGTTGCATCGCCATGCAGTACAGTGGTTGTCGTTCCTGCCGGTCCTTCAACTACCTGTCCTGCATTCGAGACCATGATCTTGTTGTTTGTCAGGGCTGTTGAAGAGTTTGTCCCCCCGTTTGCAACAGGAAGTACCCCCGTAACCTTGCTTGTAAGATCGATGGTGGAGTTTGTAATATCGCCATTTACAATCAGGCTGCTGGAAAGCAGTCCTGCAGCGTTGTTATGTATTACGCCGGCTGTCGTGAACCTTGGGACATAGATCGAGTTGGAAGTTCCTCCCAGGGTAATATTTCCTGTAGAGGTTCCGGTATTTATTCCAGTCTGGAAGTTCGAGTTATTGTTAATGCTGACGGCACCTCCGGTAATTGTTGCACCGGCAGAACCGGTCAGGAGACCGGCAGATGTTATTGTTCCCGATCCGGTTGTATAGATATTACCGGTGGTTGTGATTGCATCCCCACTGTTGGATGGGGAAAGTATACTTCCGGTTCTTGTCCAGTAGCCAAGTATTCCGGTTGAAGGAGGGGTTGAAGTCAGAACGTTAGTGCCGTTGGTATAGACACCCGAATTGGGAGTCAGTCCCGACAATGTCAGACCAGCGAATACCGGGGAGGCTCCGGTATGAATATCCTGTGGCGTTGAAAGGGTAATGGAGCCCGGTGCAAAGGCTACATTAACCTGGTTCAGTGTGCCGTAAAGAGTTTTATACTCGTTTGCCGTGGCTGAGGCGTTCACTCCCAGAAGCTGGTTTGCGGTACCCAGTGCTTCCGCTGCGATTGCTTTCCATCCGCTGTCGTAAACATAGAATGACCTGGTTGTTGTATCGTAAACCAGGAGTCCCTGCGCGGGCAGGGCAATTGAGAGGCGTTGGGCCGTTGTCATCCTCGGGACCAGGAATCCACGCTGTACTGATCTCAGTTCCAGGATGGATGACGGGTCCGCCGTGATGTTGATTTCACTTATCCCGACGCCCTGTCCGAGCACCTTCTGGCTGCCCAGGGCCAGCACCAGAAGAAGTAACGATAACAACCTGCTGAACCGGACCAGGTCCAGGATTGGCCGGCGAGTCAATGCCGGTCTTTTAAAACTGTTTTGCACCGTTTTCATAATATACCTCCTTGTATTTTGTGGTATTTTTTAGCAAAAGAAAAACCGCTCTCCCTGAGACAGGAGAATGCCATGTATTGCCGGATATGCACCCGGACCTTATAAAACCGGCCTTATGTGGGTAAGGACTTCTCAGTTTTCAGCCTTTATATAAAACAAAAAAATTATGCCCGACCTTAGTATCTTTTTTTTTAAAGCCGATCAATATTTAATTTCCTTCAACTGTCCGCTTACATCTTCCAAACGGACCTTTTTTATGTCTTATTTCAAGACTAAATTTTATAACTCAAGGTTGCACTCTGCAGGCCCTGAATCATATTTCTAAAGATAATATTATTTTGGTATGCCAGTCCAATTTTTTTGACAAACAGCCGGAATCAAACGACAATCTTACCGGCTATGATAAAAGAAACGGAAATAAATGAATATCAGTATCCTTTAAAACAATTGCGCAGCCAGGCTGTGACTGACTCGCTATGATATTTTTTAATTAATGCGGTACCGGCAAAACTAATGCCTCGTCCGGCTTTGACGGGCCCGTTATTTCGAGCTCTTCTTCAGACAATTCGTCCGGCAGGGTTGCAATCTTAAAGTACATGTGTCTTTGCCTGGAGTTTAGTAGTATAAAAAAAGGGTGCCCGAAGGTACCCTGATCATTTAATATTTCAGAATTTTCAAATTATCAGCATCGCATCACCATAGGTACCGAACCTGTACTTCTCCTTTACAGCAGTCTTATATGCATCGAACAGCAGTTCATATCCTGCAAAGGCAGATACCATCATCAGCAGAGTTGAATATGGAAGGTGGAAGTTACTGATCATCATGTCCGGAACCTTGAATTCATAAGGAGGGAAGATGAACTTGTTGGTCCATCCGTCAAACGGTTTCAGTAACCCGTTTGTGGATACGGAGCTTTCCAATGTTCTGACAACAGTCGTTCCTACGGCACATATCCTGTTCTTTGATTCCTTGGCTTTATTTACCACATCGGCGGCCTTCTCGTTTATGATGATCCTTTCCGAATCAACCTTGTGTTTTGTAAGATCCTCAACATCAACGCTGCGGAAGTTTCCAAGCCCTACATGAAGTGTTATTTCGGCAAACTCAACGCCGATTATTTCAAGCTTTTTAAGCAGTTCGCGGCTGAAATGAAGTCCTGCCGTGGGAGCAGCGACGGCACCCTCGTGCTTCGCGAAAATTGTCTGGTACCTCTCGTTATCCTCTGGTTCCACCTTCCTGTTGATGAATTTTGGAAGCGGGGTTTCCCCGAGGCCATAAAGAGTCTGCTTGAATTCTTCGTATGTGCCGTCGTAAAGAAACCGTAATGTCCTTCCCCGGGATGTCGTGTTGTCGATCACTTCTGCAACCAGCACGTCATTCTCACCGAAATAGAGCTTATTGCCGATCCTGATTTTCCTTGCAGGATCAACTAACACGTCCCATAACCTCTGTTCACGGTTCAGTTCCCTCAGGAGGAATACTTCAATTTCTGCTCCAGTTTTCTCCTTGTTCCCATAAAGCCTTGCGGGGAAAACTTTTGTGTTGTTAAAAACCAGGACATCGTTTTCTCCGAAATAATCCACTATATCTTTAAAAATCCTGTGTTCGAATTTTCCTGTCTTCCTGTTTATTACAAACAGCCTCGATTCATCCCTGTTTTCAGCAGGATAAAGTGCTATCAGATCCTGGGGAAGATTGTACCTGAATTGAGATAATTTCATAAGTTTCTATATATATTTCAAAATAACGATTCCGTTATACGTAAAAACATCACACTTGTTTCAATTGTTCCAGTAATAATGCAAATTTTTCAAGATTCAAGGCATCCTCAACCCTGTATTTGCCTATTGCTGTTCGTTTTAAGGCGGTGAGATGAGCCCCGCTGCCAAGAGCCTGCCCCAGGTCGCGTGCGAAGGACCTGATGTAGGTTCCCTTGCTGCAGACAAGTCTTACTTTCACTACGGGAAGGTTAAATTCGATCAGCTCCATTTCACTTATTACAATTTTTACAGGATCAAGCTTTTTTTCCACCCCTTTCCTGGCGAATTCGTAGGCTCTTTTCCCCTCTATGAATTTTGCAGAGTAAAGTGGTGGAAGCTGAAAGGTCTCACCCTTGAATTTCATGAGGGTCTCCTCAACCATTTCTTTCGTGATATGAGCCGTTTCAAAATATGAATCCACTTCAGTCTCAAGATCAAAGGATGGTGTCGTTTTTCCGAGTTGAATGGTAGCTACATATTCCTTTTCGAGATTGAAGAATTCGTCAATTTTCTTTGTTGCCGACCCGGTGCAAATAATCATCAGTCCCTCCGCAAGGGGATCAAGGGTTCCTGCATGTCCGACTTTTATCTTCCTGATGCCCATCGCCGACCTGATCATGATCCTGATCTTGTTTACCAGGTCGAAGGAAGTCCAGTGAAGCGGTTTATCGAAAGCAAGAATCTGACCTTCTGAAAAATAGTCTCCTGTACCGGATGTCATTACCTAGAAACTACCCTAGTAATATTGAAATAATACCAATAACCGTACAATATATTGCAAACCAGATCATTTTGCTTCTCTTCACCAGTTCAACCATCCATTTACACGCAAAATAACCGGCAATAAAGGCAGAAATGAATCCCAGCGTAATCACTCCTGTTCCGGCAAAATCCTGGTGTTTTCCCTTGGAAGTAACCTCAAGGAGATTGGCACCGATAACAGGAACCAGAACCATCAGGAATGAAAACCTTGCTATCTCATCTTTCCTGTTTCCCAGGATAAGTCCTGTAGCAATTGTTGCACCCGATCTTGAAATGGCAGGGACAACGGCAACAGCCTGGGCGATCCCGATGATAAAGGAGTCGAGGTAGCTGATCGGTTTGTCGCCTTTCTTTACAAGAAGTGTCAGGAAGAGCAGGATTGCCGTTATCAGGAATTGTATCCCGAGTGCGGTCATATTCCCGTTGAACATGTTCTCGAGGGCATCTTTCAGAAATACTCCAGCCAGCCCTACCGGAATCATTGAGATCGCTATTTTAATTAAGTAGATTGTCTCTTCATTCATCCTGAACCTGAAAAATCCTTTCAGTAGGGCAAGAATATCCTTCCGGAATACGGTTATTGTACTCAGCACCGTGGCACCATGCACCGCTATGGTGAAGTAGAAATTCGATTCAGAATCTATCCCGAAAAGATGCTTCCCAAGCTCAAGATGACCCGAGCTGCTGACAGGTAAAAACTCAGTCACTCCCTGGATTAATCCAAGGATAATTGCTTCGAACCAGTTCATTATAATCAGTTTTCAGTAGTGGTGTTCTCCGACTTGCCCGGCTTTTTCATAATTGCCCAGATCTCGAAAGCAAATCCTGCAAGCACAATAATCGGGGCAAGAGTGATCCTCCTGAAACTGAAAATATCCGTACTGAACTTGTCGGGGCTTGGAGATTTTCCGCCAGCCATCAGCAGAAAACCGATAACTATTATAACAAAACCGATCGCGAGGAGCTTATAATTCTCCGGTCTTAATGCGAAGTTGGGTTTTTCCTTGATTTCGTTCTTGGTTGCCATATTTTACATATATAGTTTGTCCTCCGGGATACTCAGGTACCTGTTAACGGAGAAGAATGTTGAGATTACTGTTAAGATGATTCCTGTAAAAATAACAGTTGCCGCCAGCATAAGAAGCATGCTCAGGCTCTGGAAGCTGAGAAGGGTGAAAAATTCCCTTTCCACCATATAGATAAGTCCAAGGAGCAGGATAATCGCAATCAGGCCCGCAACCAGCCCCTGGACCGCGCCACGTATAAGGAAGGGTTTCCTGATAAATCCCCTGGTTGCTCCGACAAGCTGCATTGTACGTATCAGAAACCTTTTGGAATATACCGAAAGACGGATGGTATTGTTTATGATCGTCATGGCGATAAAAAAGAGGAACACGCTTATGACAACCAGGAAGAGGCTGATCTTCCTCACATTCTCATTAATCAGGTACAGAAGGGATTCCTGGTAATAAACATCTTTGACAAAGGGATACCCGTGTATATATTTCTCGATTTTTGTAACGCTGTCGGGGCTTGTATAACCCGCGTAAAGATATACATCGATACTTGGGCTCAGCGGGTTATAGCCGAGAAAATTCACAAAATCCTCACCCAGGTCCTGCTTAAGCTTGGAAGCGGCTGCCTCTTTCGAAACATATTCGGTCAGCTTGACATAAGGCTTGGCATCAAGGTCTTTCTGCAGCATCCTGATATCAGCTTCCTTTGCCTCTTCATCAAGCATTACCGAGAATGACAGGCTTTCGCGGAAGTAATCCGACAGACCCCTGGCATTGATGAGGACGAGTCCCAGCACGCCGAGTAGAAAGAGGACAAGTGAAATGCTTATCACCAGCGTGACATATGAGCCTCTCAGCCTGCCCCTGGATTGATCCTGGTTTTTCTTGCTCAATACCTGCGAAACTTAATCTGTGTACTATTCCACAAATGTAATCCAGCCGTGATTATCCGGAAGGTCCCCGCACTGAATTGCGGTAAGCCTGTTATACAGCTTCATTGTATTCGGGCCCGGCTTGCCATCACGGCAGTACTCATATACCTTGTTTTCAACAGGATCAAAAATCCTGGCTATCGGACTTATAACCGCGGCGGTACCGCATGCTCCTGCCTCCTCAAATTCTGAAAGTTCAGTGACTTCGATCTGTCTCCTTTCAGTCTTCAGTCCCACCTCCCCGGCAATATCAAGAAGGCTCATATTGGTAACCGAATTGAGAATCGATTCCGATTTTGGTGTAATGTAGGTGCCGTTCTTTATCCCGAAGAAGTTGGCGGGTCCGCACTCATCGATATATTTTTTCTCCCTGGCATCAAGAAAAAGTGCACTCGAATAACCACTGTTTTTCGCTGAGACCAGTGCCCTCAGGCTGGCTGCATAATTTCCCCCAACCTTAAAAGTACCTGTCCCTTTTGGTGCAGCCCTGTCTACATCTCTTGTAATCAGCATATCAACCGGCTTTACCCCCTCCTTGAAATAAGGCCCGACAGGTGTCACGAACACGATGAAAGCATATTCGCCCGATGGTTTTACCCCTACTTCAGCACCGCTCCCGAACAAAAGGGGCCTGAGATAAAGTGTTGCGCCCGATCCGTATGGCGGTATGAATTTCCTGTTCAGGTTGATTACCTTGAAAAGAGCCTCTTTAAAAAGCTCGTCGGGTACGGGTGCCATAATGACTCCATCAGCTGACCGGTGAAGCCGCCTGGCATTCTCCTTCCACCTGAAAAGGCGTACCTTTCCGTCTTTTCCCATATAAGCTTTCATTCCCTCGAATGCCTCCTGTCCGTAATGAAGGCCGGTTGCGGCAATATGAACATCCATGTACTCGGAAGTCGATACCTCCAGCGGACCCCATTTGCCATTCCTGTAATAACACCTTATGTTATAATCAGTCTTAACATATCCAAAAGGCAAGGATTTCCAGTCAATGCTTTCCATATGATTCAGATTATTGACGAGCCAAAAGTAGTTTTAAAAAACGAATGCACAAATGATTCCGGCCATCATTTTAATTCCTTTGCAAATTCAGCAAACGCAGCGATTTGTTCTTCTCCCGGCACACTTCTCAGAAGTCTTCCGGTAACGGTTTTGAAATCATGTTTTACCAGCATTTTATTCTGTTCTTCCAGCCAGCTTTTACGGTCAGTGACCCTCCCGAATTGAGTCTCTTCCTTTAAAAGCCTCTCCATCAGCCTGATATAATCAATCCTACCCACATAGTCATAACGGGCATCAAATAAGACCAGGTCCGCGATGGAGTCGCCCTTCCCGGAAAATGAATTAAGGATCAGGGTCCTTGTCTTCTCAAGATGGACATCTGAAAATCCGTACGAAGGAATCATCTCCTCTGCGTTCCTGCAGGCAGCATCTGCCGCATTCTGGTAATCCGATATGTACCCCGTGTAAAGAAATATTGAAGCAAGACGCAGGCAGATGTAATCCTCATCCGACAGCTGTTCGGCGTTTGAAAGAAGGTCGACCTGGCTGCAAACATTCTTCATGAGAGATGAGTTATGAAAATAAAGCTCGGGCGGAGCCTCTTCCTCGAACATCCTGGTCACATTTTCCTCCACATCCTGAAGCTTGATCTTCAGCATCTTCATTACAAAGAACCTGTTGGGACCGTTGTTTTCATCCTTCAACTCATTCATGATGCCGTTCACAAAATACATGTCAATCTCGCCCTTGTACTTGACCGGCATCTTTCCCCTGTGCTCACAGATAAAGAAGTCTTTTACAAATTCATATGTAGTGCCAGAAATATTTATTTTTCCCGCTTCCCCCGAGGACTCCATCCTGCTTGCGGTATTGACGGTATCACCCCAGATGTCGTACGAAAGCTTCTTCTGCCCGACTACTCCGGCCACCACCGTCCCCGTGTGAATACCGATCCTGATATCCCAGTATTTCATCCCCGATAGTTCACTTTCAGATTTCAGCCTTTCCATGTATTGCTGCATCTCGAGGGCGGCAAGGATTACCTCAACCGGATTCGTACGGTTCCTTTCCGGTATGCCTCCGGCACACATATACGCATCACCGATAGTTTTGATCTTCTCAATCCTGTATTTCTCAACAACGGAATCGAAATGAAAGAAGAACTTATCCAGTTCATCTATAAGGATCTCGGGATTCATCTCCTCGGCAATTTTTGTAAATCCCTGGATATCCGAAAATAAGACAGTGACGAAATTGTATTTGATCTTGGTGGCCTTCCCTTTCGATATTATTTCGTCGGCCGTGTTCCTGGGAAGAACATTTGCCAGGAGGCTTTCGGTTTTTTCCTTTTCAACAATCAGCTCTTCGGTCCTTGTATTGATGATCTGTTCGAGCATATACCTGGTCCGGGCAAACCTGTATTTAAGCAGGTTATACCCTGCCCAGATCAGGAGGATAACAAAAAGCACGTAAATAGTGACTGCCGGAGATGAGGTGTACCAGTGAGGAAGGACGCTGAAAGCCACCGGAGGCAGCATCCCCGTCCTGCCATCTGCGGACATGTACTCAACCTTAAGTACATAGCCACCGGCAGTCAGGTTGGTATATTCCTTATGCCGGTACGACACCCAGGGACTCCTGCCTTTTTCAAGGCCTTCAAGAATATAACAGTAACTGAATGAGCCCGTATCGGACATCTCGAAGCTTACATCATCGCGTCTTTTGGTGAGAACAAGGTGACGGTTATATACTATCTTACTGTCCCTGGGATTTTTCCCGGGCCAGAGGACAGAGTCGCCGTTGATTGTGATTTTCAGCAGGACCGGCTTACCCGGTTCCGGTTTCTGGGCATCCAGCATGCTCGCGGTAAGGCTAAAAATTAGCAACAGGACAGTAAATAAGACAGGCCTTCGTACCGGGTACATTCTCTGAATCTTGCATTAATCCTCTTCAAATGTAATACATAATATAAACAGGGCAAAGGGAAAGATCAATTTTGAGTATTTTTGCGAATCGTGATTTGATAATATATATTCGATTTATGAACCTGGTCTTCGCAACCAATAACCGTCACAAGCTCGAAGAAATCTCAAACCTTCTCGGCGATAGTTTTAACCTTGTAAGCCTTGCTGAAACAGGATTAGCCGAAGATATCCCGGAGGACTATCCTACCCTGGAAGAGAACGCCCTCTTTAAGGCAAAGTACATCCACGGGCTGTCGGGCATGAACGTATTTGCAGACGATACCGGGCTCGAGATTGATGCCCTCGGTGGCAGGCCGGGTGTCCATTCGGCAAGGTTTGCCGGACCAGGTAAAGACTTTGATGCCAATATCGACAAGGTCCTCTCCCTGCTGGGCAATAATCCAAACAGGAAAGCAAGGTTCAGGACGATAATCGCACTTATACTCAACAGGAAGGAGTATATGTTTGAAGGAAGGGTGGAAGGTATGATCATACGCGAAAGAAGGGGAGAAAAAGGTTTTGGCTATGACCCGGTTTTTGTCCCTGATGGCAGTGAGCTTACCTTCGCTGAAATTTCAATGGACGAAAAAAATAAGATTTCGCACAGGGCAATGGCTTTTTTGAAGCTTAAGTCTTTTCTTTCGGAATACGGTAAGACTCACAATATTGACCAACAATAGCAGTTTATCATTTTATGAATAAGCTCAGGCTGGCAGCCATATTCATTCTTGTAACCCAGGCACTGGCCGCCCAGAAACCGGTTGGTTCATGGGCCGATCACCTGTCGTTTAATTCGGCAAGGAATGTCGCCGTCACACCATCACAGGTCTATTCGTCGACGGGCAGCGCACTCCTGGTTTACGACAGGAGGACCGGGGAACTTTCAAAACTTACAAAGGTCCAGGGACTTTCCGAGACCGGGATAAGCAGTATCGCATGGTCGGCGGAACAGAATTCCCTGGTCGTAGCATATTCAAGCACCAACATCGATATTATTAAGGGGAAAACAATCACCAACATCCCCGATATAAAACTGAAGTACATCCCCGGCGACAAACAGATTTTCAGGATCAGGACCAGGGGCATATACGCCTACCTGGCCTGCAGCTTCGGGGTGGTTGTCCTTAATATCCCAAAGGGAGAGATCTATGATACCTGGAAACCGGGAAACGAGAACGGCACCCCAGGTGTATATGATGTTGCATTTACCTCCGATAAGATATATGCAGCCACGGCAGCCGGTGTTTATTATGCAGGTATCAACGACAGCGGGCTCTCCTACTTCGGAAACTGGACAATGGTCCCTTCATTCCCGGTTCCGGAAGGAATATATAACGGGATCGTTTCCTCGCAGGACAGGATATTTGTAAATCATAAAACTCCTTACAACCTTACGGATTCCGTATTTGTCATCGACGGTGGAGTTTCGTTATTCTTCTCCCAGCAGGGCATACCGGTTCTCTCCCTCGAGCCGGCTACAGGAGGGTTCACCCTTACGACCAAATTTGCTGCAAGACTTTTCAGTGCCTCCGGTTCATTGCTGACTCTCATCGACTCATATCACCCGGGGGTTCCCGACATCTCCCAGGCCATAGCAGATGGAAACGATATCTGGATAGCAGACAACAGCAGCGGTCTCGTTTTTGGCCAGAATATGTCGGCTTTTTCAAAATATACTCTTCCGGGTCCCTATACCAATAATGTCGCCTACCTGACCAGTTCAGGGGGGAAGACATTTATTTCGGGAGGCTCGCTCGACAACTCATGGAATAACACCTGGCAGTATTTCCAGCTGTTCACCAACGAGGGAAATAACTGGCATTCGGAACTACTCTACGATCTGCACGATCCAATGAGGATACTCCCCGATCCTGCAGATAACGGTCATTACTGGGTATCGACCTGGGGGCATGGTCTGATTGAATTTAAGGATGACTCCGTTTACCAGAAATATGATGATTCGAACTCACCCCTTAAAACGATCATCCCCGGTCTGCCCTACTCGAGGGTCTGCGGACTTGCCCTCGACCACGACGGAAACATCTGGATGACACAGACAGGTATGCCGGGAACTATAAAGGTGCTCCGACCGAATAAAACATGGATAACCAACCCCGTTACCATCGATGTCCCTACTGTCGGTGATATTGTGATAGCCCGGAACGGGTACAAATGGGTCGTTCTTCCCAGAGGATACGGCCTGTTTGTCCTCGATGACAACAAGACCCCTGAAAACTTCACCGATGACCGTTACAAGCAATTCCTGATAAAGGACAACGATAACCATATCATCTCCACTGTTTATTGCATTACAGAGGATCTCGACGGTAATATCTGGCTCGGCACCGACCAGGGTCCGGTCGGTTACCTGAATCCCGACAGGATCTTTGACGACGACCCGAGAGCCTTCAGGGCAAAGATCCCGAGGAATGACGGGACCGGCCTTGCCGATTATATGCTTGGAACAGAAATCATCACCTCAATTGCTGTGGACGGGGGAAACAGAAAGTGGCTTGGTACCTTCAGTTCAGGTGCCTACCTTCTGTCGGCAGACGGTACCACGAAGCTCGCTAACTATAATGAATCAAACAGCCCTATCCTTTCAAATACTGTTGTTTCCCTGTCGGTCGACAGTAAATCAGGCGAAGTCTGGTTCGGTACGGCAAACGGGGTGATATCGGTGAGGGGTACCTCAACATCGGGCTCGGATGCTTTCAGAAATGTTTACTCCTTCCCCAACCCGGTCAGGGAGACTTTCCAGGGCAATGTTACTATCACGGGGCTGATGAGAAATACAAAAATCAAAATTACCGATGTCAGCGGCGACCTTGTGTACAGCACGGTATCGGATGGGGGTGAAGCCACATGGGATCTCACAACCTACAACGGCAGAAGAGTCTCGACCGGTGTCTACCTGGTATTCTGTGCCAGCGAGGACGGGAGCCAGTCGTGCGTGATCAAGATGCTTGTGATTAAGTAATAAGACTCTGAATCCTGTCGATCTGCGATTGCTTGTTTACCTCCCTGAGGCTCCTGGCTGTCTTTGTAAAATACTGATGTCCCGATATGAATTTGACCTGCAGCTTGTTCCAGTCGTTCAGCGCCCCTATTTTGTTCTGGGCCTTAAGTTCCTCGTAGAGAGTATTTGAGACGGGTATGAAATCGCTTCTCCCCAGGTAGTCAAGATCGGAATCGCAGATAATCTCCTCGAGAAGGCTTTTCGGCTTGGGAGGCAGCTTGGTTGCCATAATTATCTCGCAGATTCTGTCAACCTGTTCAGGTGTATAATTATACTGAGGCAGCATCTCCCTGGCAAGCAGCGTGCCCTGGTACTCATGGCCATCGTAAGTTACGGTATGCCCTGCATCGTGGAAAAGTCCTGCAGTTTTCAGGAGGAGTATCTCTTCATCTGTGCACCCCTCAGCCCAGCCAATAAGTTCAACTTCAGTAACCACATCAACAGTATGTTTCACATTGTGATAGAAAAGGTAATCGGGAAGTTCCTTTTCCAGCTTGTCGAGAATGATCTCCTGTATATCAGTGAACTGAATAAGCCCGAACTTTATCCTGAAGGCTTCGTTCGGTTTAATTCCCTCGCCGTTTTCGGAAAACTCGGGCTTGAGCCCAACCACTTCATACATCTGCAGGTCTCCCTTGTACTTGACCGGCAGCTTTCCGTAATACCTGCAATCGAAAAACTCCTTCACCAGTTCGTATGTCATTACCGAAATCAGGATCTCACCCTTCTCCGACACGGTCTCGACACGGCTAGCGGTATTGACGGTATCGCCTTTAATATCGTAGTTGACCTTTTTCTTCCCTGAAATTGTTGCTGTAACAGGTCCGGTATGAATCCCGATTTTCAGGTCCCATATCCTGTTGCCGTCTCCCCTCTTCCTGTACTCGTAGTTCAGCAGGTAATTCCTCATCTCCATTGCAGCCATCACCACATCGATCGGGTTGGTGATGTTCTTTGAAGGGATGCCGCCGGCGCACATGTAGGTGTCGCCAATGGTCTTTATCTTTTCAATCTTATACCTGCTCACAATCTCATCGAATTCGAGAAGGATGTCATCAAGCTCATCCATCACATCCGACGATTCCATTCCTTCAACAAGCTTTGAGAAGCCATGTATGTCGGCAAACAGCACGGTCGCCATGTTGAACCTCAGCGACCTTTCTTTCTTCTCGCCTTCACGCTCCTCCCTCAATCCTTCGGACGGGGCCTTTTCTGCAACAGCCTTGTATTTCTCCACATCGCGTGAAAGCTTCTCATTCATTTTCTCCAGCTTCTTGATATATTCTTCAAGTTCCTGGTTCTGCCTTGCCAGCTTTGCGATTCGTTTTACGAGATCATCTTTCGGAGTCGGGGTCATTTCAGCACAATTGACCCTTAAATATACAAAAAAATAAAACCGGGGTTAAACTGAACCAACGGATAGGCTCATTTTAATTATTTTTGAAAAAACCTTTTTAATGCTTGAAAAAACAAGCGGCATAGTACTAAACCAGATCAAATACACCGATTCGGGAATAATTGTCCAGCTCTTTACCAGGAAGTTCGGGAGGCAGTCGTTCATGATAAAGGGCATACGAAACAGGAAATCGGGCAGGCAGACCTCGCTCTTCAGGCCGCTTACAGTGCTTGATATGGTAATTTATTACAGGGAATCGAGAAACATGCAGTCGTTGAGGGAAGTGTCGGTCGAATTTGCTCCATCGGAAATCTACGGAAATGTTTTTAAAAGCTCCATAGCCATGTTCCTTGGCGAGGTACTGACTGCCGTCCTGAGGGAGGAGGGGGAACAGGATGAGCTGTTCAGCTTCATCCGCGATTCTGTAGTCTATTTTGACGGAAGAAAGGAATCATTTTCAAATTTTCATATTGCATTTCTTACAGGCCTGTGCAGCTATCTCGGATTTGAACCAGGAAAGAGGGAGGATGAAGAAAAAAGGGTTTTTGACCTTGTGAACGGTTCATTCGTCAGCCTGCCTCCCGTGCATGGACTTTATTCCGGTGCCGAAATCTCAGATATTCTTGCTGCATTTTTCAGATCCTCCTGGGATGATATGAACCAGATCAGTCTCACGGGTGAAATGAGAAATGAGGTTTTGTCTGAACTGCTCAGGTATTATTCCGTTCATCTGCCTTCTCTAGGAAAAATTAATTCCATTGAGATACTTCGGGAAGTTTTCAGGTGAATTTTTCTATATTTAAACCCGGCAATAGTCAATTCCCATGGCAGTTATCTGCTCAATATACACCAGGTTGAATGCCAGAAGGCTAAATGAAATGGATTACTTCAGGGCTCATCCCGAGGAGGTCCAGGAAAAGCAGCTGGCAAGGCTTCTTGAGAAGGCTGCAGATACGGAATTTGGATCCAGCCATGGCTATGCCGGGATCAAAACTGCAGCAGAATACCGGAAAAGGGTACCCCTTCAGACATATGAAGATATAATTCCATATATCGAACGACTTCAGAAGGGTGAAAAATCGCTTCTCTGGCCCGGTGAAGTCAAATGGTTTGCCAAGTCGTCGGGGACCACTAGCACGAGGAGCAAATTCATCCCGGTGACAACCGATGCACTCGAGGATTGTCACTACCGCGGAGTGAAAGATCTCCTGGCGGTCTATACGAAAAACAGACCCGGTACAAATATTTTTAACGGCAAGGGCCTCGTCCTTGGCGGGAGCCACAGGATAAATGACTTCAACAAGGATTCCCTTTGCGGCGATCTTTCTGCCATCCTTATTGAAAACTCGCCATTCTGGGCCGACCTGTTCAGAACGCCAAAAGCCAGTGTCGCACTGCTTGAGGACTTCGAGGAGAAGCTCAAAAGAATTACTGAACTTACTGCAGGTGAAAATGTGACGAGTATTTCAGGTGTACCATCCTGGTTTCTCGTACTGATAAAACAGCTCCTTCAGCACACAGGGAGAAATAACCTCCTCGATGTCTGGCCAAACCTCGAAGTCTTTTTCCATGGAGGGATAAGCTTTGTCCCGTACCGCGACCAGTTTCATCATTTCATAAGGGGAGAGCAGATGCAATACATGGAAACATTCAACGCATCAGAAGGATTCTTCGGGCTGCAGGATGAACCGTCGGATAATGATATGCTGCTCATGCTCGACCTGGGTGTTTTTTATGAGTTCATCCCGGCCGAACTTATTGATACTCCCGATCCTCCTGTTTATACTGTTGCTGAAGTAAAGGAAGGGGTCAGCTATGCGATGATAATTTCGACAAACACCGGCCTGTGGAGATATGTTATTGGCGACACGATCGTCTTTACCCGCCTCAGGCCGCATAAATTTACTATCTCGGGAAGGACGAAGAGCTTTATCAATGCATTTGGTGAGGAGGTGATAGTCGACAACGCGGAGAAGGCCCTTGCAGCAGCATGCAAGGCTACCGGTGCGCTGATTTGTGAATACACCGCTGGCCCTGTTTATGCAGGAACAGGCACAAAAGGATCGCACGAATGGCTTATCGAATTTGAAAAATTACCCGGTGATCTCGGGAAGTTCACCAGCGTGCTCGATGAGGCCCTCAGAAAGGTGAATTCCGACTACGACGCGAAACGATTCAAGGATCTTAACCTTGTCCTTCCTGTCGTGCGACCTGTTCCGGGAGGCACATTTTATAAATGGCTGCGCGAAAAAAACAAGCTTGGCGGGCAGAACAAGGTACCCCGGCTGGCAAATAACAGGGAATACATCGATGAGTTACTCAGGATTTCGGGAGAACAAGGTGAGCTAAAGTGAGCTGAAATTAAAAGTTAAGGAGTTGATCCCGGAGTCGGATTCAGGCACTCCAAACTTTAGTTCACCCTTAACTTAATCTGATAAAACCAGAAACCTTAATCTTATTTTTGTAATTTTATAAACCAATATTTGATACAACCAATCTATGCACATAGCAATTGCAGGCAACATCGGTTCAGGCAAGACAACTCTCGCCGGCCTCCTGGCCAAGCATTACGGATGGACTCCTCATTATGAAGATGTTGACGACAACCCCTATCTGAACGATTTTTATGAGGATATGCAGCGCTGGTCGTTCAACCTGCAGATTTACTTTCTCAATTCAAGGTTCAGCCAGATACTCGAGATAAGAAAATCGGAAAAAACTATCGTGCAGGACCGGACCATCTATGAGGATGCATTTATTTTTGCACCTAACCTTCATTCAATGGGACTGATGTCGACCCGCGATTTCGACAACTATTTCAGCCTGTTCAAACTGATGAGCTCGCTTATCCAGCCACCCGATCTCCTTCTTTACCTGAGGGCCTCCGTCCCGACTCTTGTTAACCAGATACAGAAGAGGGGACGCGAATATGAAAGCTCGATAAGAATCGATTACCTGAAGAGGCTGAACGAAAGGTACGAGGCCTGGATCGAATCGTACACCCTGGGCAAGCTGCTTATAATCGAAGCCGACCATTATAACTTCCCTAATAACAAGGATCATCTGAGTGAAGTCATCGACAAGATAAATGCCGAGTTGCACGGGTTGTTCTGAACATTTGTTTAGTCTTTTTTTGCTGCATTTCAAAATATAAATTTTATCACCATGAAAACTTTTTCAAGGCTTTTGGCGCTGTTTGTTTTCCTGTCGGTTTTTGCTTATGCTTCTGCACAAAACGAAGTTTCCGGCCCTGTGCCAACCGATCCCGCAGTAAGGATAGGGAAGCTCGATAATGGCCTTACATACTATATCAGGTATAACAGGGAACCTGAAAAAAGAGCAAGCTTCTACTTCATCCAGAGCATTGGTGCAATAGTGGAAAATGATGAACAGATCGGCCTCGCTCACTTCCTGGAACATATGTCGATGAACGGCACGGAACATTTCCCGGGGAAAGGAATAATAAGCGGCCTCGAGAAGCACGGCGTTTCATTTGGTAACAATATCAACGCTTTCACGGGATTTGACGAGACTGTGTATGAGCTCACCAACGTGCCGATGGAAAGAAAGGATCTTATCGATACCTGCCTGCTCGCAATGTACGACTGGTCGGAATACATCTCCCTTACCGATAAGGAAATTGACCTCGAACGCGGTGTAATTGTCGAGGAATGGCGCCAGGGACGCGATGCCTCCTCAAGGATGATGTTTGAAAAAATATTGCCGGTTGTCCTGAAAGATTCAAAATATGCTGTAAGGGATATTATCGGTAAACCTGAAAACATACAGAATTTCAAATACAATACTCTCAGGGGCTTCTACCACGACTGGTACAGACCCGACCTCGAGGCAATTGCTGTCGTGGGGGACCTCGATGTCGATGCCACCGAGAAGAAGGTAAAGGATCTTTTTTCAGGTCTGAAGCCTGTCAGGGACGCAAAAGCCAGACCTTCCTTCGGGGTTCCCGCACATGGTGATACCCGGTTTGTGCTCGCTACCGACAGGGAAGCTCCCAACACCACTGTTTCAATCATAAAGCTCCTGCCGGCCGTGCCGGTTGACAGGAAAGATCTTAAATACCTGCGCGACAGCTATCTCAACAACCTGATGAATTCGATGATCAATACAAGGATAAGCGAGCTGCTTCAGAAACCAAATCCCCCCTTTGTTACTGGTTCCATTTCTCTCGGCACCTACCTTGCCAAAGGATATGACGCCTTTACCATAAATGCAAATGCGAGGATGAACCAGGAATCGCTGGCTCTTGAATCGGTTTACCGCGAAGCAGAAAGGGTGAAAAGATTCGGATTTACCAAAGGAGAGCTCGATCGCGCCAAGGCAAGGATGATCACCAGCTTTGAAAATACATGGAAACAGAAGGACAAGATCAGCAGCGACACCTATGCAAACTGGATTGAGGAGAACTTCCTGAACGGGGAACCCTTGACCTCGCCTGATTTTGACTATGAGTTCCTGAAAAAAATAGTGGATGGGATAACTCCCGAAGAAGTGTCCTCAAAGTTCAGGTCGCTTATGTCTCCCGAAAACAGGACAATTACGGTTGAGGGCCTTGAAGCCGATACTGTCAGGCATATCTCGCAAGCCGAAGCCCTTGATGTGATCAGGAAGGTCGAGTCATCACAGCTGGCACCCTATGAAGACAAGGTTAACACAAGCTCTCTTGTACCGGTCGATCTTAAAGGCTCACCGGTAATAAAAACCGTCCAGCTTCCGAAGTTCAGCGCCGTTGAATGGACCTTTTCCAATAATGCCAGGGTGATTTACCGCAGGGCTGATTTTGAGAAGGATAACGTGATCCTTACCGCTTACCGTCTGGGTGGAACTTCACTTTATGAGCCTTATATGCTGCCTTCAGCCATGATGATGCAGGCCGTATTGTCGACTTACGGAATAGGTGACTTCGACAATATCTCGTTCCAGAAAATGATGGCAGGTAAAAAAGCCTCCGCGGCAATCAACATGGGAGAGGTTACCGAGGGTGTCAGCGGCACATCCACAACAAAGGATTTTGAGACCATGATGCAGCTGCTTTACCTGCGTTTTGCAAAGCCCAGGTTCGACAGTACGGCCCATAACGCAATAATGACGAGGTATAAGGCTTTTATCACAAACATGGCAAAAGATCCGCTTAAGATAATGCAGGATTCCCTTTCATTGTTCCTGACGGACTTCAGCCCCAGGACTCTTGTCCTCAACGACGAGATGCTTTCACGGGTGAGCTTCGACAGGATAAAAAGAATTTACACTGAAAGATTCAGCGATGTATCAGGATATAATTTCATTATAGTCGGAAATATTGGCGAGGATACCGTAAAAACGCTGGCCGGGAAATATATTGGATCATTGCCGGGAGCAGGCAGGGATGCTCACTTCATCGACAGGAACGTCAGGGCGCCGAAAGGAAGGTTTGTCAGGGACATCAGGATACCGCTCACGGTACCTAAGGCGACCGTTTTTGTCAGTCATTCTGCGGATATGAAATATACCGTCTACAACAATATCTGTATGAAGGTTATAAGCGGAATACTAGAGCTTGTTTATACCGAAAAAGTTCGCGAGGAGGCCGGCGGAACCTATGGCGTTTCAGTAAACATCTCGTCGCAGCTTTACCCGCACCAGAGTGTCTCCAGCCTTATTATGTTCGACTGCAGCCCGGCACGTGCTGATAGTCTCAAGGGGGTAATATACAGTGAAATAGACAAGCTTGTTAACTCCGGTCCCGATAAGGATAATCTCGACAAGACAGTTCAGAACCTGCTTAAAACACGCGACGAGGCACGTAAACACAATAACTTCTGGAGCAGTGCAATATACAACTGGTACCTTACCGGTATTGACTCAAATGACGAAAAAAACTTCGGTGAGATCCTGAAAAAACTGACCGTTGATGACATCCGGAAAGCCGCAAAGAATTTCTTCATTAAAGCCGATGTGGCGGATATTGTCTTCAGACCCCAGTAGATTCACTGCATGTTTTTTGAAGCCCCCTGCGTTCTTCCCCCGAGGGGGGAATAAATCGGAACAACTAATTAATTCTTATTATGTGACAATCCCCCCTGGGGGGCGGTCCCGATTTATCGGGATGGGGGTGCTAAGAATCGTTAAATAACTTTAAATCGTCCCCGGTTATCATAATTCCGTCGACTGCATGAATTTTGAAATTCTTCTTTTTTTATATTTGCTGGTTATGTGAAAACTCGAAAAAGAATGAAATCGGACAGAAGAACTTTTTTAAAGACAGCTTCAATAGCAGCCGCCGGGGCTATGATCTCCCGTGAAGCATTTTCAGTCGGCAAATCAGGTGTACCCGCAAGCGACAGGATACGTGTTGGTCTTATCGGAGCCAACAGCCAGGGGTGGAGCGACCTGGTATCTTTCCTTAAAAATGATGAGGTTGAATGTGTCGCCATGTGTGATGTTGACAAGAACGTGCTTTCGAACAGGACAAATGACCTCATCAAAATGAACCGTCCCCAGCCAAAGCTATATATCGACTACAGGAAGATGCTTGAAAACAAGGACATTGATCTTGTAATTATCGGCACTCCTGATCATTGGCACTGTATGACTTTCTGCGATTCGCTCGAGGCCGGTAAGCATGTATATGTTGAAAAACCATTAGGCAATTCAATCGCCGAGATCAACATTATGCACAGATCGGCAAAAAAATACGGTAAGATAGTTCAGGTGGGACAATGGCAGCGGAGCCAGCCGCATTTCCTTGACGCCATGAACTACCTTAAAACCGGGAAGCTCGGCAGGATCCGCGCAACAAAGGCATGGTCCTTCGTCGACTGGAAAGGAGCCGTACCCAAAGTAGCTGATTCGCCAGTTCCCGAAGGTGTAAACTACGATCTGTGGCTCGGTCCGGCACCGAAAAGACCTTTTAATAAAAACAGGTTCCATTTTACCTGGAGATGGTACTGGGAATATGGCAATGGCCTTATGACAGACTGGGGTGTTCACCTTATCGACTACATCCTTTACGGGATGAATAAATCGATCCCCAATTCTGTTATGGCGTTAGGGGGGAAATATGCCTTCCCCGATGATGATATGGTCACACCCGACACCATGACTGCTGTATTTGATTTCAAGGATTTCACCATGACCTGGGAACATACAATTGGCATCGGCCTGGGCAACTGGAAGAGACCTCACGGGATGGCATACACGGGGGAGAACGGGACACTGGTGCTCGACCGCAACGGATGGGAGGTATTTCCGGAGATGAAAAGGACAGAGGCTGTTCCCCTGCAGAAAAATGTCGGTGTCGGTCTGGATATTCATACGAGGAATATGCTCGACTGTATGAAGAACAATACCCCGGCCAGGCTGAATGCAGGCATTGATATTGCAAGGAATGTTGCTCTGGTTGCCCAGATGGGTAACATTGCATTCAGGAGCGGGGAAAAGGTAACCTGGGTTGATGCGAAACAGCAGTTTACTTCGGACGGTGCGAACAAGTTCATTGTTCCTGTTTACAACAACGGATATAAGCTGCCGAACTATTAACATTTAAAGTTCTTAAGGAATGAGGGTGTCTTAAATGGGCACCCTCTTTTTTAAAGTTAATGTTCATTTGGCTTCGTCGAGCTCTCAGCCAACTGACGGATCGGCTCTTTTGCTTGCCCAAACAAAGAGCTCTTACTTTCTTTGTCTTAAAACAAAGAACCGAGTAAGGCGAAAGCTTGACGAGCTCGGCGCAGCCAAAGTAAGAGAAATTGTAAACTGCTGGCGAAGCCTCAGTGGTTATTTTACTTTCCTATTCTTATTTCGGAAATCTTCTTTCTTATTTCTTTCCATTTGCTGCCGGCAATCCTCGCCCCGGAGCTTTCAATCGCATAGCCGGCAAGTACGGCTCCGTACAGTCCGCAGTTTTCAAGCGGTTCACCGTTGGCAATCCCGTAAAGGAATCCTGAAGCGTAAGCATCGCCGGCACCTGTTGTATCGACCGGTTTAACAGGGAGGGTTCCGATCTTTACAACCTCTTCACCCCTCTTTACCATTGATCCGTCGGCTCCAGTCTTGACGACTGCAATTTCACACAGTTCGGAAAGCCTGTACAGGGCGGTCTCCGATTCCATGCCGGTAAATGCCTTTGCCTCCTCGGCGTTTGCAAAAAGAATATCAACATAGTTGGCAATTACTTCCCTGAAGACTCCCAGGTTGGTTTCTACAACATTATAGCTTGAAAGGTCGAGGGCTATCTTCATGCCTGCTTCTTTTGCCAATTTGCTGGCCTTCAGTACAAGATCCTTTTCGATTATGAGGTAGCCTTCCATGTACAGTATATCGAAACCCCCGAAGTACTCCTTCCTGAGATCGCCTGAATGGAGCTCAACGGCTGCTCCCAGGTGTGTTGCCATGGTCCTTTCAGTATCGGGAGTGACCAGCGACACCGAGGTTCCCGTTGGTATATCCCTCCTGAGAAGCATTGTTTTTACGCCGGCTTTTTTAAAATCATTCTCAAAAATATCCCCGGTTTCATCCTTACCTACCGATCCTATGAAGCCGGCACCTGTGCCAAGCATAGCGAGTCCGTGTATAGTGTTTGCTGCCGATCCGCCGGGGGCGTAGGTCCTTTGAAATCCTTCGGTTCCTGATTTGATCAGTGCTGACTTGTCTCCGTCGACAAGCTGCATGCTGCCTTTTGGTAAGGCAAATTTATCAAGCAACGACTCATTATCAATCATGGTAACTACGTCTACAAGGGCATTTCCGATTCCGAGGATTTTCTTCATTTCAAAAATTTTCGCAAAGATATTGCTTAATTCACTAAAAGCGCTTATTTTTGCCACGCTAAAATTAGTTTTAGCAGATTAAAACTCCTCAGTAGCTCAGTCGGTTAGAGCATCTGACTGTTAATCAGAGGGTCGCTTGTTCGAGTCAAGCCTGGGGAGCCAAAATAGACAAGAGGTTGAACTCAACCTCTTTTTTATTTTTAGACCCTTGTAACGCCTTGGAAATCTTAAATAATTGCATTCGCCGGTTAATCTGACGACATTCCGCCGAAAATAATTGACCACCTCCTGCCGCTTGTAAATATCTGTTATCATATATCTTATCTTTTTGACATTTAAACCAGCCAAAGATGGTCAAGCCTTCCGTCTTTTGCACAAACTTAAGAATTAGCGAATATCGGTTGAAATGTACAAAAAGGCTTTGCGTTTTGATCCATCGAATGCCTCATACACAGGTAACTTAGGCTGGTCATACTACCTATGTAATGATAATGATAAATGCATAGAATATTCATTGAAAGCAACGAAGGCCGACTCGACGGCATACTTCGCCAGGTTCAACCTTGGCCTTGCTTACCTGCGTTCAGGTGATATATTGAAAGCCCGCCAGATTTATAGCGGTCTCAAAAAGGATATGAACAGTATTTCGTACCAGGAAAGAGACGGAGCCATAAAGGATCTCCTGGATCTGAAGGCAAAAGGTATTTATGTTCCTGAGACAAATGCTATCCTGAAGGAGTTTTTCAACTACCTGTGATTATTTTGTAATAATTGACCGGGCCAGGAAGCGATACAGTTTTGCAATATACCTGAACGCCTGGTATCCAGACTATTATATGCTGTACCCGAGTTCTATTACCGGTCACCAGGCTAAATTCCCAGTTTTCATAACGAACCTCCAGTCCTCTCTCCATCGCCGTAAAGCCTGCCGGATACGACGACATCACTTTCATTCTTTTTTTTACTTTTGCAGCTTCATTGTCATGACTGAGAAGAGAAAAATATGGCACTGGCTGGCTGTGGCACTCCTGGCCCTTATATGGGGCACCAGCTATATCCTTATGAAGAAAGGCCTTCGCTCCTTTTCCGTCTACCAGCTGGCTTCGCTCAGGATACTCATCTCAGCCTTCTGCCTTCTGCCTGTCGCACTGCGCAGCCTGTCAATACTCAACAAAAGGAATTTCATCTCAATAATACTGATAGGCCTCTTTGGGAGCGGGATACCAGCGTTCCTTTATCCGCTTGCCGAGACCAGGATAGAGAGCTCACTCACGGGCATGCTGAATTCTCTCACTTCTGCTTTCACACTTGTAATCGGGATTCTATTCTATGAAAGGAAAGCAATACGATCGCAGATCGCGGGGGTAATACTGGGGTTTGCCGGTGCAGCGGGACTTCTCTATAACGGTTCGCTGATCATCAATTACTTTGGACTCTTTGTTGTCCTTGCCACCCTGATGAACGGGATTAGCAATAACGAGGTAAGCAAGGTGGAGGGATTGACCGGCTTGCAGATTACAGCACTCGCTTTTTTTACAATGAGCCCGGCCGCTTTGGCGATATTCCTGGGTACAGATATAACCGTACCTTTTCACACACCGCACTGGCTTTTCAACTTCGGTTGCATAGCGGTTCTTTCTATTGTGGGAAGCGCCTTTGCAAATGCAATTTATTATTACCTGCTCAGGGATACCTCGCCTCTGTTTGCCTCTGTCGTCGTTTACTTTATACCTATAGTGGCAACATTGTGGGGCCTGTCAGACAATGAGCGGCTGGCGCCGCATATGCTCCTCTCTGTACTGTTAATCCTTGCCGGTGTCTACCTCATCAACAGGCCGGGAGCCCTGAAAAGAATCAGAACATTATTGAATTCCTGATCAATTATTCTCATTTATCTCCTGCTCTTTGCGCGGTCCGTCTGAATCTGATTCTTTCTTCAACTTCCTGAATGGTGATGGTGGCAACATGGTGTACAGTTCCAGCATCTGTCTGAAATATTCATCAGGATTAATATATAAATCAGATTTTTCGATTTCCCGTATCAGATCAGCCATTTTGAAAAGATTTTTAAATAATTAGTCTAAGGATGTCATACATCCCGGCTCCGATAAGTGCCGATACCGGGATTGTCAGTATCCATGCCCAAAATATTTTTGTGGTGATACCCCACTTTACTGCAGTAAGCCTTTTTGTTGCTCCAACTCCTACAATAGAGCCGGTTATTGTATGAGTTGTACTGACAGGTATACCATAATGTGTAACACCAAAAAGTGTCAGAGCGCCGGCAGTTTCAGCGCAAAAGCCTTCAAATGGTTTTAGTTTTGTTATTCTCTGTCCCATTGTTCTGACAATCCTCCATCCGCCAAATAACGTTCCGAGTGCGATTGCAGCATGACAGGACAATACGACCCAAAGTGCAATAGGTGCATCTTTGGCAACCTGATTAGCAGCAATTAACACAGCCCAGATTACTCCCATAGATTTTTGAGCATCATTGCCGCCATGTCCCAGGCTGAATGCAGATGCAGACAAAAGCTGCAATCGCCGGAAATGCCTGTCAACCGCCATTGGCGTCGAGTTTTTAACAATATGCAGTACTAATACAGAAATCACAAAGGATATTAGCATCCCGAGGAATGGAGCAACCACGATAAATATGACAATTTTTAAAACACCCCCCCAGATCACAGAATCAAATCCACTTGCTGCAATTGCTGCACCTACCAATCCTCCGACAAGCGTGTGCGACGAACTTGATGGTAATCCTAACCACCATGTAATCAGGTTCCATATTATCGCGGCAATAACAGCCGATGCGATCAACGATAATGATATAATGTGGGGAGAAATTACACCTTTCCCAATCGTAGCTGCCACCTTTAAAGGGAAAATAAGGAAAGCAAGAAAATTAAAAACTGCGGCCAACCCGACTGCTGAAATCGGGGAAAGAACTTTAGTGGAAACTACTGTAGCGATTGAATTTGCTGAATCATGAAAGCCATTGATGAAATCAAAAACGAGGATCAATCCGATTACAATGTATAAGTAGCTCATTATCTATTAAATAAAAACTCAATCGCTCCGTTTAACAAATTTAAAACGAGAACTTATCATAAAGATGAAATAATTGTTACGATAAGGTTACATTTTTGTCTGAACCGGAAGTTTCGAGACCTGTCTGCCTGTTGTTTCAGAGGGAGGAGACCGGATCCACTGCTCAGATTTTTATTGCGAACTCAAGGCACTGATACATTCATTCAATAATGTTTTCTTCCCTATTGGTGCTGCTGATTCTCGCCCGAATGAGATAACAAGTGTTTGTCGATTTCAAGTTCACCATAAACCTTCTCAGAAATGTCCCTTGTATAATAGTCAATTTTTTTTCTGATGCTTTTCTTGTCGTAATCAGGTTCAGAAATGATCTTTTTTAACATTCTGGTAAAATGGTCTATATCATCTTTTGTATTGTTCAACCCTAAACTGATCCTGGCCACACCGGGGAAAGTTATTCCCGGAATGAGAGTCGCCATAATTCTCTGGAACTTTTCCAGACCTGGTCCAACTCCCAGGAGGTTTTTCACAAGCATGTGAGAACAATGACAACCTGATCTGATTCCTATACCTCCTCTTTCGGCAAGTTGATTTGCAAGCTGGTGGGGCCATGGTTTCCGGATTGAAAAGGAGATAACCCCTCCTTTGCTGCTGAAATGTATGGAATCGGTATTCCTGACACCAAAAATTTTTATGCCTTTGATCTTTTTCATCTCTTCCAGGGCATATCCTGTCAGATAACATTCTTCTTCACGGATAGTATCAAATCCAATATCCCGCAGTAAGATCATTGACTTGGTGAAGGCAGCAATACCTGCATAATTCTCCATTGCCGGCATCCTGACCTGTTCAGGATCATTTTCCTCCGGTCTAAGGAGTCCCTTTCTTGCTAATAAAACACCACTTCCGAAAGGAGCGTACATCTTATGGGATGAACAGACCAGGATATCAATCTCCCATTTTTTCATATCAATTTCCCGGTGTGCTGCCATCTGTGCCGCATCAACAAGGATCATTGTACCGAATTTATGAGCCAGCTTACTAATCTCAGCAATATCATTGTAAATGCCGAGTACATTTGATGCCCCTGTAATTGTAACAAGCCTTATTACAGTCTTGCCGATACTATGTTTCTCATTAAAGTGAACAAGAACTTCTTCCACTTTTTTCGGATCAATTATACAATTCTCATCTGTCGAGAGTTGTATAATATTTACATCTTTTACACTCCTCCACGGCAAGTCGTTTGATGAATGTTCAAGTATTGTTGTTAAAAGAGCCGGCTCATTATTATCGTGAGTCATCCAATGGAAATTTTCTGCAACAATATTTATCGCTTCAGTTGTGTTGGAAGTAAAGAATATGTCATAAGTATCCTCCGGGGCGTTAAAAAAAGTACTGCATACAGATTTTGCATCATTTATTATCCTTTTATTGCTGGCAGGTGACATCCGGAGTGCCATTCTGAAACTTTCAAAGGCCTGGAAAAAAGCAGGAGTGCTGGCCGCAAGATCAAGGTTTACGTAGGGCAATTCGCCTTCAGCAGTCGGAACCATTGTTTTTTGCCCCGTCATTGAAATCCTTATCTTCTCCAGAAGTTCATGACCTGTACATCCTTCAAGTTCATTATCATCATTTTTAAAACCCTGACATTCAGGATTATTATTACCCCTGAATATATTTCTTCCGTATATATCAGAAATCTGCAATGCCCTTGCAAAGGCTATTATATTAATCACAGGAGGCGTACCTGCTTCATACCTTTTTATACCACTCTCCCAAACCACCCAGTCAGAAGCAATCAGCTTTGCTGTACCTCCTCCTCTGAGAAATGGAACATCCTCCTTCAAGTGCTTTTTCTTAATGGCAATTGCCCTCACCCCAAGAGGTAAACCCAGGTCTGAACTGCCTATAGTTAAAAATTCCCCGGGATGCAGGCAGTCAATTAATAACCTTTCTCCCCTGGCTGTACAAAATATCAGTTTATACCATTTTTTCCTTAAACCCATGAATCTTGTAACAATCTCCCTGGCTTCTTCATAAAGTGCTGTTGTCACGGCAGAATAATGACCACTTCCGCGATGTACGTTTGAATATGTCTCCAGGGCCGTCTGAATACTTTTTTCAAGCTCAGAATAAGCCTTATCATAATCAGTTACCTGAAGTTCATTCATAACTTAGGCTGGTTAGTCGTTACAGTCTGCATGAAGCTTTTCAGACTAATAAGGCAGAAGCTGATAACTGCCGGTGCATATTTATTATCTGCATGCCCGAAAGGATAAGCAATCCGCTGTACTCCTTAAAGGTAATCTCACCAATCCCCTGTGAAATGGCGTATTTAATTATTGTCCCGGTATGGTCATGGATAAAAAGCTCATTTTTCCAGAAATTTTCCCACTTCCAGAAAACTGACTTTTCACCAATTTTGATCTCTCCCTTGCTTTTTTGATAATTATAGGAGATCATACCCAGGATTTTATTATCGGCTGAATTGATGATTTCGGTCTTCTGATTAAGCAGACCCTTTGTAATGAATTTAAGGGAAATATTATCTATCTGCCCAGTCGGATGTTGTCCCCATTGGTTCGTCCTTAGAACTCCGGTCAGTTCTCCTTTGGAGAAAATCTCATAACAATTCCCAAATGATTTGGTCTTCCAGACCAGTCTTGTCTCCATAGAGGAAATATTATTGTAAAGCTAGATAAAAATGTATATATGAACACATTAAATAAATGTTACAGGAATCTGCTTATTTGAAACAACTTTGGAATAATACAGTCCAAAAGATTCTTCATAGTAATCCTGTTTTATCAAGCTTCCGGATTCTTATAAGTACGTACGGTTAGTATTATTTTTTATTCAGGAAATTTTCTTTTAACATAAAAGAGATATTTAATTGTCAGATAAAAACGGCATTCAATATAGATTTGTCAGGAATTAAACTTTAAATAAGGAAACCAATGAATTCTAAAATTGGATCTAAAACAAAAGCCAGGAGCACTTCAAAGAAGATAGTTGACACTGATGAGAGCAGGGAAAATAATCAGGAACCTTCCGTGGAGGTCATACGCGAACTGGCATATATAATTTATCACGAACGTATTGCAAATGGCATACAGAGCAGTCAGGATGAAGACTGGCTGATCGCGGAAAGTATTTTGAAGAAGTCAGAAGCTTAATATAATAAGTATAAAGCGACTTGAATGTTTTATAAACAACATTATGTCAATTCGCATTTTGCATCAGCTGAAGTCAGAAATTCGTTGATCCTCTTTCTTGTCTCAGCACTTGAAGCATCTGTTGTTTTCGTTCCTGTTGGTCTTATTCTTTTCATCCTGATCCTGATCAACCGCAACAAAGTGGTTTTATATTCTGTTCCGGTGATATCCGGTTCAATGATCGGAGCCGCTGCCGGATTTCTGGCCGGTCATTTAGTGCTTTCCTCCGGAAATGACAGGTATATTGCCGCTATACAATACATCATAGAACATAGTCCGGGATTCTCAGTGTCGAATTATCATAAGGTTGATGCGTATCTGAGGACATGGGGTTGCTGGATTCTTTTTCCCGCCAGGTTCTCGGGCTTGCCTCTGGGCCTGTTTTCAGTTTCTGCCGGGATAGCCAACCTTAATAATCTTTCATTCGTTATAACCGTATTCCTGTCTGGCTTTATCAAGTTCAGTTTACTGGGATACGCAGCAGAGAAAATGTCGTTGTATTTTGAAAACAAAAGAGAGATCAACTTCATTTCAGGTACAATGCAACAGCCTACCGGCAGTTAGCAGGACATTGTTTCTGCTTCTCAATTATTTATCCTTTACTGTACATTGCTTTTCCAGGGCATAATTCCAGGCTTTAATTAGCTTTATGAATTGATTTTTTCACACCTGATAATCAATTTGCAATTTCTTTGCACTCCTACCGGAGATTGATTCCATTGTTGAATTTACTCTGAGTTCCCAGTAAAGCTTTTTAAGCGTTTCTCTTATTTTGTCTTTGTCGAACTGGTAAAGTAACCTTTGTGAAATCCGGAGGCCTTCTTCATAGAAATCCCTGTCATTCATCATGCGCATGGTAAGAAATACAAATTCATCCTTATCGGAGGCCTTCAGATAAGGATTCTCATATAGAGACCTGTACTCAGGCAGGTCCCTGAAAATCACCGGCATACCCGATGCAGCTGCCTCAATCGGTGTAAGCGGGCAGTTTTCCTGGTACGATGTGAACAGGAGAAGATCACCTGCTGCATATATCCTGGGCATCTCAGAGATATCAAAAGGTCCCGCCTTGAAAAGGTTCTTGCCGGCATATGCAAATTTTTCATCAATTCTCTTTATGCCTTCTGTAAGTTTCCCGAATGGTCTTCCTCCTGCCCAGATAAATTTTGCTCCAGGAAGCCTTTCTGATATTTCTATAAATTCATCAACTCCTTTTCTTCCTATTACCTGCCCTACACCAAGAACGACAAAATCGTCTTCCCCTACTCCGAGTATTTTCCTCCCCTCAGATCTCATCTCTTCCGTTCGTTTCCAGGTATCAGGGTGCACCGGATTATTGATCCTCACAATTCTTGTCCTGGCCCCTGAATCAATGATAGCCCTTTCAACGTCAGGTGAAATGGCAATGCACACATCTGCATAAGAATAGATTAGCTTAAGCCCAAGCCTGACAAAGGGAAAGAACAACTTCCAGAACGGCAGGGAACCTTTAATCGAATCCGGTATAACATGCGCCGTGAATACCCTCCTGCCCCGGTAACCAATACCTTTAATCAGGTAGTAAGGCCCATAAGTATGAGAATGGAAGATATCACCCCTGCCTTCATTATTAATCACTACCTGCAGGCTCTTGTCCTGCCTTAAAAGTTCAACATGATCGAGGTAGGCCGTGTGTACCCCGGTTGCCTTCATTACCATATCGGTTTCAGAAATGACGTGTATTTTCATATTCAGCTTATTAAAGATTCAGGATACAGCTTCCTCTTTACGGTTTTTCCACCACCTGGAAACGAACATAGCCACAATAAGAATTGTCGTGAGAATTAACATGATAAGTAATATTGATTGAAAATCATTTGTCCTGTTGTTTAAATAATCCCATGAAGGGCCTAGAAGATAGCCAAGCGATATATAAAAAAGGGTCCATAATGTTGCCGTGATTATCGCTATGATATAGTATTTGCGGGGTCTGATTCCAGTAAGTCCTGATATCACCGAAGTATAACCTCTTGTGAATGGGGTAATCCTGAATACAAATATGCTTACAACCCCGCCCCTTGAAATTCCCGACCTGACTTTTTCTATTGCTTTCGCCGATCGAGGGAACCATATGTGTAATTTCTTTAACAGAATCTGCCCTGCTCCGCGGAAAAGGTGGAAAAGAATTAATGTTCCTGTCAGGTCAGCAATAACTACTATCAGCGCTGCCAGGCTAAACGATAAAATACCACGTGATGAGAGATAACCCGAGAAAATAAGAAGCAACTCATTGGGAACAGGATTTGGAAATCCAGTCTCCTGCAGGAATACCATAATAAAAATGGCTAAATAGCCATACTTCATAATATATCCTGCTAGCTCTTCCGGCATTTTACCCGATTTTTCGCTTCAAATATCGAAAGAGGATTTTATTAATAAAAGTCGAACAAAGCTGATTATTAATAATTTAACCGTTTTGAAAGAATTGATAAATCTTTTCTTAACATGTTAAAAGCTATAAAAACTACTTGTTGCGGCTCAGAGCCTGATAATTCAGCCCTTCTGATCGGTGGTCCCTGATATTTCAGGTTAGAATATCACCTTTTTATATTTCATGCAGAATCAAATTATTAACGGTAATTTAATCGGAACCGCAATTTATTTTTCATATGATTTGCAACCTTTCGGCAGTAAGAAATTCCTGATGAGATTATTACTATTATGACTTATAAGAGGAGAATTCATTTAAATGAACTGATAAAAAGAGATCCAGTCTGGATCTCCTGGGCAGTTTTTTTAAGTGCCGTTTCAGATGCCTCATTTGTGCCTCTTCCAGCTCAGACGTTCTTTCTCCTGGTTGCAGCAGCTTACCAAAAAAAAGCATGGAAATATACAGTACTTGCGACTTTTGGAACCATTATCGGAGCCATATTGTCTTATTATACTGGTCGGCTGGTTTTTTTAAAGCATGGGGGACAACTCTCAAATGTGGCGCAATCCCTGTTAAATAACCTGCCCGGATTCTCCTCGGGTGCATTTTATGGCATTCAGCAATTATTCCTTAAATGGCACAACTGGATATTATTTACCGCATCGTTTATCGCCATACCATTCAGTTTCTTCGCAATATCAGCAGGGGCTCTAGATATAGATCTTACAATATTCATAATAACCGTTTTAATAAGCCAGGCTCTTAAATACATTCTTCTGGCCTTTTTTGTTGCACGATTAGGAAATAAAGTAAAGAACTTTGTAATTCCCAGGCTAAAGCCTTTTCGGATGATTTCTTTTATTACACTTCTACTTATTTTTATTGCTTCATGATCTTCACTAAAAATATTTATTTGTTTCTCTTCTCATTCCATCGTGAAATACAGAAAGACCCGGGTAGGCTGTTCTTCTGCAGAACAGAGTTTCTGTCAATCTCCAAATTCAGGATGTAAGCCTGCCTTTCAGTAAAAGAAATGACCCATTTTAATTCAGGGTCTGAAAGTTATCTTTCTTAATCAGGAAATCAGCTTCCACAGGAAAATGATCTGATAATCTTACATTTAAAATCCTGCTGCTTTTGGGGATAAGATCTGCTGAATGGAAAATATAGTCCAGCCTCATTGTCGGGAAAGCGGTATTAAATGTAAATCCACCGAAAACGTTCTTCTCCAGATAGGTATCCTTTGTATATTTTTCAATTTCTGAGACCAGAATGGCAGTCGGAGGAATATTCAGATCTCCTCCAAAAATAACCGGCCCTTTAAGTTGTCTAAGATACTTCAGGAACACTTCAATTTCCTTTTCCTGGGCATCCATCAGGTACTCACCCCATTTCAAACCTTCAGAAATAGTCTTGTTCTTTGGCCTTCCCGCGATTAACCTGAGCGACAATAAATTCACATATTCTCCGTCAATGTTTACAACCGCGTGTATAAAAGATCTGTGTATGCCGCTGGAAGACAGAAGAGTTAAGTCATTTGCCGAAGATAAAGAAGCAATGTAAGTCGGAAGTTCTATCACTTTTGAATTAACAACCGGGTATTTTGACAGAAGGGACAGATCGTGTCCTTCATCAGAGATCATAATATACTCCGGCAGGTTTTCCTGAAGATACCTTTTCCGCCCGGGATTTAACACACATTCTGAAAGAAACACGACATCATATTTTGATCCCCTTATAAACCTGCATATGTTTTCAATACCTCCGGAAAAATACCTGATATTGTAAGCCATCACTCTGAGTTCCTTAAAGTCCGTTTTATTGTCAGACTTTCCGTTTTCAAGGGAATAGAGCGAATAGTCGAAGAGAGAAAGGCTGAAAATAAACATCAATGAAAAATAAATGATGAAAGTACGCCACCACCGTAACAGAGCGAAAATAAGTAAAGCCACAAATGCAACAATGAGAACCCAGAGAAATGTGACATAGGAGCATGCTTTGATTATGGTAATGCCTGAGAATAAACTGACCCTGCTAAGAACTGATCCTAGCGATATAATTATGGTCAATACCGCCGGAATAAGCGCTAAAACAACAACAGTTTTTCTTGAAGTTTTCATTGAATGATTTTAGTTTCAATAATAAGAAGACAGGTTTTCAAAATGATGAACAAATCATAAAGAGATTGTTACATCTCAAACTGAAACAGGCAGAATTTCCAAACCAATCTCTTCTTTTGATTTTGTATTCTTTGAACAGGTAATAAACTTGATTCAGTTCGCTATATTTAAGACATAAAGCAGAATTGAATACAAAAACGAGATCTTTTAAATTATTGATAACCCATATATTAAGATAGAGTTACAGAGTATCTTGATATATTCAAGTCGCATTTCAGAACAAGATCCGATAAGGGAAAGGGTCCAGAGATGATTAATTTCCGGATAAATTTTTATTACTCAACGGTATGAAGAAGAGTAAATATTTAATTATAGTAATGATAAGTATTATCTCCCTTTTCATCGCAATTGTAGTATTTACAGGTACAAACCAGTACCTCTTTGGAAAGATTAATTTACTCTCAACTCATATTCCATCTTACATATGGGAAAACCTCACTTTCCTCGGAGACGCTCTTGCTGCGTGCGCATTTCTTGTACTTTTTATCAGGAAAAGACCAGACCTTGTCTGGTCAGGTTTGATAGCGGGAATTATTGGAGTGGTAATTGTCAGCCTCCTGAAAGCATTCTTCAGCATGTCACGTCCACCACTAGTATTTGGCACTGAATCAATTAATATAATTGGTCCGACCCTTTATCATCACTCATTTCCCTCCGGCCATACTGTTACAATCTTTATTGTATCAGGTATTCTGATTTTCTATTTCAGAAGCATGATCATAAAATCAGCGATCCTGTTGATCGCTTTTAGTGTCGGTATTTCAAGGATTGCTGTCGGGGTTCACTGGCCACTTGATGTTCTGGCCGGGGCGTTAATAGGAAGCTTATGCGCACTCACAGGTTTAATAATTGTGAAAAAATCGGGATTATCCTTCAACAGACCAGCTCAGATAACATGCGGAATAATTTTAATTCTTCTTAACTCATTTCTATTGATTTTTTATGATACTCAGTATCCCCAGGCATCTTATTTAAAGTACTTTCTTGCAGGGGTTACCCTGATAATAGGGATAAAAGAGTTTTTCCTTCTTCTTAAAAAGTCTGATCAGATAGCTTAATCATTTTATTCATTATTTCAAGACTGGGAAGTACCTTTTCAGGTTCTCCCTTTGTCAAACTGTGCTCTTTTCGGCCATGGCAATGAGTGACCATGCTTTTTCAGGTTAAACCAGATTTGGATATTCAAGGTAAATTTGTAATTTGAAGAAGCCCGTTTTTCGGATAATTGGTGATATACTGATTCTTTAAAAACATTAACGGATCCTCACTATGAAAAAACTCGCCGTTGCCGTGGTTCTGGCTGGCCTGACCCTTTCCCGGCTTAATTGTTCCGCACAGCAACCCTCAATGGTCCTGCCTGTCGGACATTTTGCCGCCATCACTGATGCAAGCTACAGCCCCGACTGCAGAAAAATCTCGACAACATCGCAGGACAGGACCATCAAAATCTGGAATCCTGTAAACGGGAGACTTTTACTGACACTTTCCGGTTTCAGTGTTTTTGATATAGTTAGCAGGGTTGAGTTCAGTCCGGATGGCAGGACCCTTTTAACTACAAACGAGGCCGGGCAGGTCAAAGTGTGGGATGCCAATAACGGAAAACTTCTTTTTCAGCCAGGAAAGGACCCCGGGGTATCACCCGGACAAATCAGGAAGGGTCCATCTATATGCAGATTCAGTCCTGACGGGAAGTTCATATATATGACCGGGGATTCTGCCATCTATGTCTATGAAATCAGGTCCGCTAAGCTCTTTCGCACCTTCCGTCTCCCGGGTGTTTTGATCAGTACCTTTGATTTCAATTTCGACAGAAAGACTCTCCTTGCCACTGCAGAGGACGGTTCCGCTTCCATCTGGGACATAAGGAGCGGGGAAATTGCAAGGATCATAAACAAAGAAGTTCCAGGAACAGATCTGTCAAATGCCTGTTTCTCACCCGACGGTAAAAGTATTGTGGCTTTCTCCGATGGAATTCTCAGCCTGATTGACCCCAGTTCCGGCAGGCTTACAGCTTCAATTAATAATATCATTGGTAATGGATTCGTCTTCAGTCCCGACGGTTCAGAGGTCCTGGCAACATCAAGGCTGATTTTCAATAAGGGCAAATGGAAGAAGCTCTCCGATGTAAAAACCTCTTTTGACGTCGATGCGGGGTTTGAGGGATTTGTTACATCAGTTTTTGACAGGTATAACGGGAGCCTTCTGAAGACGTACATCGATTCGGGAATTGTTGATCGCGAGGCAGGATTCGTTGGAAGCCATGAACATATAGCGAACTTTGTTTGCTTTAGCCCTGACGGTAAAAGCGTTGTACAAGGCTGGGATAAATTAAGGATATGGGACCATGGAAGTTCAAAACTGCTTGCTGTACGCGATCTGCCCGGCGATTTTCTTGATCTCCGGTACACACCTGACAGCAGGAGAATCTTCATTGTAAATGAAAACTCCGTCGAACTTTTAGAAGCGGGATCACTGAAGCAGATCAGTACCTTTGAACCGCCTGTCGTCAGAATATACGAGAATCGATTGGAAACAGATATCTCCGGTTTTTCACTGAGAAAGGTTTCGTCAGCCGGATTAAGCCCGGACGGAAAAGCATTTTATATAGTTCCTAAAAATTCAAATTCGGTAAAAATCATTGACCCCCTGACAGGCAAAATCACAGCCGACCTTGTTGGCAATTCCCTTCCGGTATCATCTGTTGAATTGAGTGGAGACGGGAATCTCCTGCTTTCCAAGACTTCTGAAGGTATGATCTCCTCAAGAATCTGGGACATTAACCGCGGAAAGTTATTAAACAGTTTCGCAGGAGTAGAATGGTCAAGTGCCTCATTCATTGATTCAGGCAAGGCAGTTATCACAATATCTGCAGGGGGCTCGCATTCAAGACTGTACAGGTGGAATGCAGTTACCGGAGAAAAGACAGACAGCGTCTGCCTTCATGCCGACAGTCTTGTAAAATGCTTCTGCAGCCATGATGGAAAATCAGTCGTCGCAATTGACAAAGAGTACGAGGCTGTTCTTATGAATGCTTTAACCGGAGAGGTCGTTTCAAAACTTAAGGGACCTGTGGCTTTTGCTGTATTCTCACCCGATGGTAGCATTGTTGCGACGACCTCCTGGTTTTCATATATAAATATCTGGGATGCCGCGACAGGAAGGCTGCTCCATACCCTATATGACGGGGCCGGCGACTATACCACGGAAAAAGCCAGTTTCAGGTTTGAATCTATTGATTCAACGGGAAATACATTTACCGACAGTGTATTTGTCACCCCGGGCATGAGAGTTTTCCAGATGTCTGAGAGGGCGAAAAAATATATCATAACCTCCATAACAAGTGCCAGGTTCATCAACACCGGTAAAATTCTGATTTCGGAGAAAGGAGAAGGAACATCGAGGGTATGGGATCCGGTGTCAGGCCGGCTCATCTACAGGTCCGATTCAAGACTTGATGTCAACCCTGAAGGGACACTCGCTGTCCTTAACCGGGTATCCGGCCCGGGTGATGAGCAGGAAATGCAGGGAGTGGCGGATTTAAAATCCGGTAAGATCCTTTATAAATTCTCAGGCCCTTTTTCGCAGGTTTTTTTTCTGAACCAGGAGTTCAGCCCCGATGGTAAAAGCATTCTCACAGCTTACCAGGACTCAGCAAAAATATTGAATTCCAGCAACGGAATGCTCATTCATACAATTCATTTCTCGGGTAGAGTAATCTGCACCGACTGGAGAAGAAACAGGATAATTGTTCATGACAACTCAAGGCTGATCTTTTTTGACCTGGATTCCGGCAGGGAGCTCCTTGCACTCATTGCTATTGATCTTTCAGATTACCTTGTTGTGACACCTGATAATTACTATATGGGGTCAAAAGGTGCTGCAGGCAGGCTGTCGTGGAAGGTTGGAAATGACCTTTACAGGTTCGATCAGTTTGATCTGCGGTACAACAGGCCGGATATAGTGTTGCAGAGAATGGGGAACAAAGACAGCAACCTGATAAACCTGTATAATGACGCTTATGAGAAAAGACTCAAAAAACTGGGATTTACCGAATCAATGTTTTTACCTGAATGGCACACACCGGTAGTGGAATTGATTAATACCGATTCACTGGAAAAGGATAAGGCAAACTCGAAAGTGATACTTAGGGTAAAGGCATATGACAGTAAATATAAAATAGACAGGATAATTATAAATGTAAACGGTGTACCAGAGAAGGGCTCTGCCGGGTACTCCTGTACAGGTGAGAAAAGAAATTCAGTTGTACAGGATTTTGCCGTCAGTCTTTCAGAAGGAGAGAATACCATAAGTGTATCATGCTTAAATGACAGGGGCGTTGAATCTTTCAGGCAACAAGCTGACATTTTTAATAATACATCATCGTATGCAAAACCTGATCTGTACTTTATTGGTATGAGTGTCTCTGTATATGAAGACAGCAGGTTCAACCTTGGATATGCATTAAAGGACGGCAGGGACATGTCGGCACTATTCACAATGCTGGGAAGCGGACCAGGAAATTTCGGACATGTTTATACAGATACTCTCTTCAACAGGCAGGCTACAAAAACCAACCTGCTGCGCCTGAAGAAAAAACTTTCAGGAACAAAATGTGATGACCAGGTTGTGGTGTTCATCTCCGGACATGGTCTTCTTGACAGAAATTTTGATTTCTATTACGCCACCTGGGATATGAATTTTATGAGCCCCGAAAAGAAAGGAGTCTCATTCAATGAACTGGAGGGCCTGCTGGATGGTATTCCCGCGAGGAAGAAGCTTCTCATGATGGACGCCTGTCACAGCGGAGAACTGGACAAAGAAGCAGAATACAGGGATGAGCATGCCTACAGTGGAAACAAAGAAGATATTGTGTTCCGCGGATTGGTAAAGGAATACAAGTCAGGGGGGGGAGATTCAAAATCAGCTAGTTCCGGATTGAGTGCAAATAACTCATTTGAGCTGATGCAGGAATTGTTTTCTGAGCTTGACAAGGGATCAGGGGCCACGATAATTTCAGCCGCTGCCGGCAGGGGATTTGCTTTCGAATCACCCTCGTGGAACAACGGGGTGTTCACATATGCAGTCAGGAATGGCCTGTTGAACATGGCTGCCGACCTTAACCACGACGGTAAAATCAGCGTCTCTGAACTGAGGGATTATGCGGTAAAAAAAGTACTGGAACTGACAGCCGGCCGACAGAAACCAACAACAAGGAAAGAGACAGTTAACTACGACTGGAACATCAGGTGATATAAGGCTGGAAAGGTTTAATACTGCCCGGGCACATTGAACATCCACCTTATCCCGAACCTGTCGAGGCAAACGCCCCAGTAACCCCAGAACTCATCATACGGAGCTACACAGTCCGTTCCTCCAAGCGAAAGCTCCTTGAATAACCTGTCAGCCTCCTCCTTTGTATCGGGTTCAAGGTATATCGTGGTGTTGTTCCCGATCACAAGTTTATGACCCATGCTTTCAAGCATATCTGTTCCCTGGATTACAGTACCCCCGAGGATCGGCAATGCTACATTCATTACTTTCTTTTTATCTTCATCCGAGAATTGAGACATGCCCTCCGGAAGCTTCATCTCCCCCATCCTGAATAGCGGGGCTGAAAACTCTGTACCAAAAACCGATTTATAGAAATTAAAAGCCTCTTCGGTGTTACCCATGAAGTTAAGATATATTGAGACCTTTGCCATCGTATGATTCAATTTACTAGTTATTTATTACTCGTTCAGATATAACATGATTTTCAGGGTTTTGTTCTTCCGGTCATAAATTTAAATGCAGGATAAATGATTAAGCCTCGATGTTTCACTTCTCGCAATATGTCATTTACCGACAGAATGCTGTCTCCTGCCGATTTGATTTTTCATCATGGCCCGATCCATAGTAAATTTGTTTCAGATCATAAATTTTACAGCCATGAAAGAAGATCATAATACAAACAGGGAATATTTCCGGGTATCGGGCGATGAACTCTCATCCAAGATCAAAGAGATCATTAAGGAGGGAAATGCCACCAGGATCATAATTAAAAACGACAAGGAGGAAACCGTTATGGAGTTTCCTCTTACTGTCGGGGCTGTAGGTGTTGTGGTTGCTCCTGTTTTCGCTGCTGTGGGAACGATTGCCGCGCTTGCAACCCACTGCACGATAATCGTGGAGAAGAAAACGACTGAAAAGACTTAAAGTCCTTATTCAGCAGTGCTTTCAGAGCACAACAACGGTATTGTTAATCATACCTGCTGTTGCAGGGTAACTTTCTGTAACCGATGAATCATTTACCTCGATATAATACTCTATATCGTCACTTACCACGGACGGCGGCAGCCTGACTTCGAATACATTCCTGCTTATCCTTGCAAGTTCTGCAGCCAGGTATTCTTTTCCCCCAAGGTTCCTGTAATAAATTTTTCCTGTAAGATTTTTGCTTTCAGAGAGGATCCTCACCCTGAACCTTAGCTCATCCCCTTTATTAATAACCGGCACTCCAGATGTAACAATGATCCTTGTCCTGCCCCTGTATTCCCGTGACGGGTTTACTGCATCCGGAAGCTTTTTGCCAAGGGTTGCTGACAAATACTCATCGTAACCTTTCAGGTAGCCGTCTTTCCTGATGTTGTGCATCTCGAGGTTGGCTATCGTACCCATCTCGCCAGTCGTACTCACAAAGCTCAGCAGCAGGCTGTCCATCCTCTCCCACCGTTGAGCCAGTTCAATCCTGAGGGGAAGAGCTTCACTTTCAATTGCCTCTCTCCTTTCCCCGATACCTGAAATTGCTTTAATCTTTTTCATCACTGTATCGAGTCTGGCCTGTGTAAATGCAGCCTCGAGGGCAGCCTTGTTAAAAGAAAGTACGCTGAACCAGTAGCCGAACCTCTTCAGGTTACCTGCTCCCTTGATCCTTTGCATGTATTCATTCATCCTGTCAAGGAAACCGTACCTTCCGATCCGCTCCTTTAACTCGCCGAGGCTGCGGTTAGTCATTAGCGAACCTGGGCCCCTAATCCAGTCGGCGGCGTTCAGGTAGGAATCACCTTTATAGCCCTCTTTCATTTCCGACCCCCTGCTGTCGATAAATGAGAAAATATTTACCAGTGCCGTGTCGGCTACCCCGAATTCTGACTTCACCCAGTTGCTGTAGAAGTCAGTTACCTGCAGGTCGCGAGAACCGGCCCTGTCTGAATATTTATCAATTTCCCAGGGAGCTCTTGCCAGCGCCTCAAGGTTGGGACCGATTGTCCTTGTCCTCCAGTGAATCCCTATCAGGCCGTCGCACCCGTATTTTTTTGAGTCCAGTGCATCTTTCCTTATCCTGCCGACCCATAGCTGGGTGACAAGCAGTCCGGGGTCATCCTCCATCCATGGAATTGACCACTTCGGTCGTGAATGAATCCCTTCAAAGCCTTTTTCAACAGGTGTATAGCCTACTCCCCTGTTTATACAGCTGAAAGGAACATCAGAAGGCAGGGCTTTGTCGAACTGTGTCCTGTCCTTCGGCGGACCCAGCACCCAGCCACAGGTTGCCAGTAAAAATGGCTTGCCAAGCTCGTTCAGGGCGGAGTATGCCAGCTGGAGATCCTTAATGGTACCTGCGACGGCCTTGTCGGGAACTGTTCCCCAGGTCCAGTATTCAGGGGTCCAGAGCCAGTAATAATCCAAAGGATATGTTTTGGTTATCCTTGTGAAAATTCCCTTGTAGAGGTCTTTCACCTCATTGTCTGAAAGCTCTCCTCCCCTGTAATTTTTTAAGAGGGGATCCGGAATGACAAGAGGGGTTTCTGTCCCTACACATACTTTTACACCCACCTCGTGAGCGAGCGAGAACGCGGATGAGAACAGCTTTCCCGATTCGTTGAATATCCTCAGGTTTTCTGCATCCGTATGGGGCCAGAACGATATGTTCTTCATGTAACCCGTTCCGAAGTAGTCATCCTCGAAGATCTGTGAGGCCCCGCACAGGAATTCTGAAGTTTTTGCAGTACGGTATCCCCAGGTGCTGTCGGAGGTGACAAAGTGCAAAACCGGATATGCCTTCTTTACTGAACCGTCGGCGTTGAACTGGTCCTCCTTGCCTATCCATACGAGTGGTTCAGGCTTATGGCCCTCCCCATTAAATTCACCACGCCAGGGATAGGTATGGAACCCGATGAAATTCATTTTCATCTTTGAAAGCTGGCAGATGATCGATCTGTATTCACATTCATCCCACCAGTCGGGTCCTTCCGGGAAATCGTGGAATGGCAGGATCCCTCTCGTGATGAACGCAGGTTTTCGCCTGACGCTTATATCAGGAAGGCAGAACTGAATTTTCTCGTCGGGTATGACGTCGCCATCGAGATTGAATCTTATCCCTGTCATCTCAGCATATTCATATGCACCGTAAAGAAGAGCTTTGTCCGATCCTCCGGTAATGATAAGGTTCTTCCCCGTGTTACCGGTCGCGGTCTTAAGACTGAACTCTTCATCAGCGAATGCCGGGTCCACTTTCAGGATGACAAGAGTTGAAGCATGATCCTCCTTTTTACCAATTTCAGGCAGTGTGCCGGTCCGCAGGTAGATGTACTTTCTGAGTTCCTTCGCGGCAAGGGTGGCACGGGCCCCGGGCTTCTCAGGAAGGATTATCACCACGTGTCTCCCGTCATTGCACGACGACATCAGCAGGAGCACGGGCAAAGTAAAAATGAGAATATATTTCATAGGAAGCTGGTTTGGTTGAGCAAATCAAAAGTTCCATACAATTTATAAAAGATTAATGACAGTGACCGGAGATAAAGCCGGATATCGCTTAAATAATTTCATACTCAACCCTCTTTGCCGCTTAACAAGTTTTTTAATATCTTCGGTCCCATAAGGGAATAATATTCTTCTTCCTTGTAAAACTGTAATTAACTTAAAAACAGAGATATGGGATTGATGAACAAACTCCGCGGGGAATTTATAGACATCATTGAATGGCTAGATCCGACGAACAATACGATGGTTCACCGTTTTGAAAGATACCAGAACGAGATAAAGAACGGGGCCAAGCTGACTGTCAGGGAATCGCAGGTTGCAGTGCTGATTAATGAAGGGCAGCTTGCCGATGTTTACAAGCCAGGGCTACATACCCTTACCACCGAAAACATGCCGATCCTTACCACCCTCAAAGGGTGGAAGTACGGGTTCAACAGCCCTTTCCTGGTAGAGGTTTACTTCGTGAATACCAAGCAGTTCACCGACCTTCTCTGGGGAACTCCTAATCCTGTTATGCTCAGGGATCCCGAATTCGGGCCGATAAGGATAAGGGCCAATGGTAACTATACGATGAGGATCTCCGATCCGGGTCTCTTCATTAAAACAGTTGCAGGAACCGATGGTAACTTTACCACCGAAAGCATTTCCAACCAGCTGAGGAATGTGGCAGTAACAAGATTCACCGATGCAATCGGCGAAAGCAAAATTCCCGTTCTCGACATGGCTTCCAACTTCGATGAGATTTCTAAATTCTGTGAGAACAAGATGAAGCCGGAGTTCAATGAATATGGGATTGAACTCCTTAAATTCCTTGTTGCAAGTATCACTCTTCCTGAAAATGTTGAGGCAGCTCTCGATAAGAGATCCAGCATGGGTATTCTTGGCGATATGAATAAGTTCACGCAGTTCCAGGTCGCGGAATCGATGGAAGCTGCAGCAAAGAATCCCTCAGGCGGCGGTGCTTCCACTGGCATGGGAATGGGTATGGGTTTCGGCATGGCAAATGCAATGATGGGACAGATGGGACAAAACCCACAGCAGCCACAGCAGGGTCCTCCGCCGGTACCGGGTGCAGTAAGCTATTTTGTTGCGGTGAACGGTCAGCAGGCCGGACCGTTTGATCTGAACACTTTAAAGCAGATGGCCGCACGCGGAGAGATAAACCCCGAAACACTGGTATGGAAGCAGGGAATGGCGCAATGGTCGGCGGCTTCGGGCCTGGCCGATCTATCGGGTATCTTCGGTCCGGTTCCTCCGCCAATCCCGCCAAAATAGAACGTAAATCTTTAACATTGATAATTGAATAAGCAATTAGGATATGAGCGACAACAATAACGTTACTGCAACACTGCAGAAAGAGACAGTATGTAAAAACTGCGGCGGAAAACTCCAGTATGCGCCGGGAACAACACATCTGAAGTGCCCCTTCTGCGGCACTGAAAATGAAATCGCTGCATCCACGGAAATAATCGAGGAACTCGATTTTGAAAGATTTGTAAATGAGTTCAAGGATGAATCCGATACGCAGGAGACAATCACGATAAAATGCCAGGGCTGCGGGGCCCAGACTACATTCAACCCGAATGTGGTTTCGGAATCATGTCCCTGCTGCGGCTCTCCTCTTGTTGTAAAGGACGCGACAACTTCTCATGCTATAAAACCCAAGGGGATCCTTCCGTTTGCGATTGACCAGGAGAAGGCGATGACCGATTTCACACAGTGGATCGGCAAACTCTGGTTCGCTCCGAACAAGCTGAAGAAGTACGCATCACAGCAAGAGAAGCTGACGGGACTCTACATTCCCTACTGGTCGTATAATTCACTTACATCCACAGATTATACCGGGGAGAGAGGAGTCGACTATACCGATACCGAAACCTATACCGAGGAGGTAAATGGCCAGACTGAAACAAGGACAAGGAGCGTAACCCGGACGAACTGGAGCTACACAGCGGGAAGTGTAACCAATACTTTCGAGGATGTTCTCGTTGTTGCCAGCAAATCACTCCCGAGCAATTATGTCGAGAAGCTCGAACCCTGGGATCTCAATAACCTGGTCCCATACAACGACAGCTATTTAAGCGGCTTCAGGGCGGAAAGCTACCAGGAAAACCTGAAGGAAGGCTTTGAGGATGCCAAGGTAAGAATGGACGGCGAGATAAGGGATACTGTTTGCCACGATATAGGTGGTGACCATCAGCGTATTACCTCAATGAACACCAAATATGATAACATAAAATTCAAACACCTTCTCCTGCCTGTCTGGATAAGCGCTTATAACTACAACAATAAGGTCTACAGGTTCATGATTAATGGGCGTACAGGCGAGGTACAGGGCGAAAGACCCTACAGCTGGATCAAGATTACACTTGCAGTTGTTGCCGCGGTTGTTGCTGTTGTGGTTATAGCTGTCCTGCTTAAAAAGTAACCTCATCCGCTACTGCTTAAGCAGATACTTATTGAAAATTTTAAGTAAATTTTAACATTTCACCTGAACAGCAGGGTTTTAATTGATCTAAATTTGTTTCAGGCATTTGGATCATATTTTTGATATTTACCTAAAATTTAAGAAAATGAAAAAGAGAACTGTTCTTATCATGCTGGCAGTTTTATTTGTCAGTGCCACTGCATTCATCGGGTATCAGCAGAATGTGAAGACCGAAGCAGTAAAACATCCCAGGATCGTATCAGCAATCAAAGAGCTTGAAGGTGCAATTGATTATCTCGAAAAAGCACCGGATGATTTCGGCGGAAACAAGGCAGCTGCCATTGCCGATTCAAAGAAGGCAGTTATATCTCTGAAAAAAGCACTTGAATATCGCGCAAAAGCCGATAATGCAAAGAAATAGTTTTCAAAATCAAAAAATAGTACACTACTGATTGCGAAGAGCCGCCTCGACGGCTCTTTTTTTTTAACTGACCTGCTGATAACAGCTTTTGCATTTCATTTTGAATATTTCAGATTTTTCCATAAATTGGAAAGTCTGTTGAAAGCTCATTATCAGTCCCTGTCAGGTTTCTGAAAGATATTGCTTTTTAATGCATTTGTTTTCTGAAAAGAGCCGTGGCGCTGTTGTTGAGAAGTGGCGATGTTTAATTGTAAACCCTTTCACCCGAATCATGAAAAATTTTATCATTTCAGCCGGCTTATTACTCGTCGTAATACTCTCCTGCCAAAAAGAACCGGCTGCCAGCCACAGTTCAATGCTCATGGCCGGAATGAAAGGATCAAAGGGTTCGGAGATTGTCTGCGTCAATATCGACTCGAACGCAGTTATCAGGAAGACCCCTGTTGAATCCTATGTACTAAGCTCCACAGTACTTGATCCGCGCACCAACGCCTATGGATACATGAATGCAGATACCGTGTTCATCCTGACCAGTCCTGAAACAGGCAAAGTAATAAAATCATTCAGGCTCCCCGGATATCTTTCACTTGCCGTTGTCGACAGCGCTGAGAATACACTGATCGGGATATATACGGTAGTAACCTACGGCCCCTCCAAGGCTCAGACCAAATCGGTCAGAACAGGTGCCCCCGTCTATACTAATCACCTGATCAGGGTGAGCATCCCGGAAGGAAACATTCTTTCAGATAACGTCGTGGACCTCGGTGAAGGAGTTTACATTTCAACATACTATTATCTCCAGGATGAAAGGAAATATGTCCTGTACGGGGCTGACGGAAACCTGCTCTTCTTTAACCCCTCTTCAGGAGAGTTACTTCAAAAAGTGTACCTTGGCAAAATACTGAATAACTCGGTCTATATCAAGGATAAGAATCTCCTCGTGAGTCTTGATTATTCAGCAGCCGAGCAAAAGAATTACATCACGGTGATAGAACCTTCTTCAGGTTCTGTACTGGGAAGAAATGCGGCAGATGCGCAGGACGGATTCGTCTCCAATATATCCGGATATGATCCCGAAACAGATTGCTATATAACGGTTAATTCAAACTACATGGTTCTGTTCTATGATATATCAACCGGCAGTGTAACCAGGACCTACAAGCTGGAAAACCCGATGAATGACATCAAATTCTGGAGACGATAGAATCCTGCAGGTCCGATCAGCAATTTGAAATGACGATCCCAAAAACCTTATCGAAGCTATTATGAAGCGCATATCCTTTTTGTCATTAATTATCCTCAGCTCCTGGCTGAGCTGTTTCCCACAGGCAGATTACTGGGCTAACCTTGTGTACTTCAGCGGATGCCCCGTGAGCCACATCCCGAAAGGTATTACACTAGCCGACAAGAACGCAAATGCCCGCCTGATCATAAACATGATTATTGCTGGTGCAAACGAAGAACAGATTAAACTAAGGCTCCGCGATTCTGCCGAGTTCTGGCTCAACAGGCTGGCAGAGGGAAAGGTGATTGAAAGAGATGACAACCATCTTACACTTAAATTCCCTGTTATTGCAGACGACAACAGGAAGAAGCTGACGGAAATGATCCGTTCCGGGATTATAAATTCAAAAATTGATCTGTCTGCCATTCTGAATCCTCTTAAATCGGAATTGAAGGACCGGCCCGAACTGGTTTTCCATTTCCTCTGGTCGAGGGTGATAGATGATTGCTGGTGGAAGCTCTATGAGTCCGAGTTTAATTCAAGGCAGGGACCACCCGAGATTGCATTTATAGTCTATCCGGTACACCCGTACCAGTGCGGTACCAACAGTGATTATTCTTCTGATAACAGCCAGTTTGCCCTATCGTGGAGTTACAGTCTTTTCAGTGACGATTTCAACATGCCCAGGACAATTGCATTCTTTAACCTGGCCATGAAAACGGATATTTCGGATAAGGACAGGGAGTTCTTTGTCAGCCACGGACTCATCGGCGAATCGGGAAAACCGAAGATATTCTGCTACCCGGAAAATGGCAGGCTCGACAGGCTCTGCAACAGCCTGAAAAAGGATTATGTAAAACTGATCAAAGGATTATTCGATTACGGCAGCTTAAGCAAAGAATTCAATATACCGCCTGAGGAAATGTTCCTCATAGTCTCCCATGAGGTGGCATATGAAATATTCTCCATCCTGGATGGTAATAAATCTGCTGTCTCCATCCCCATACTCAAAAAGAATAATCCTTCGCTCGACTTCTATCCCCTGGTCTCATGGAAGCTTTCAAGGCATGCAAAGAAATAACAATTGAGAACACGCATCAAATTCTGTTCGTCAGCGTCCATTGAAAAAAAATCATGAAAAAATATCTGTTCCTGTTTGCCTTTTTTGTGGTTATTGCCACATCGCTGACTGCCCGGGACAGGAAGACTGAAGTAATGATCCCGGGGCGCGATTCTGAAGGGCTTAATTATGTACTTGACGGCAGGGACAGTGCCAAACTGAAAAGGGTCAATGCTGACAGTACCGCCGGGAAGGACCCTTGGAACTACCTTATCTGAATATTCAAGTTCGAAACAGCAAAAGATGAATATACCGGGCCCGGTTTTGTGACCGGCAGGTGGTTCAACAGGAATCCCAGGATTTTCAGGAACATCCTGAAGATAAATTCGGGGCCAGGTGACAGGATCCTGGTAATCTAAAGGGCGGGACATCTCAGTATCCTTAATATTCTGTCCGGTTCATCACCCAAATACCGAATTGTAAATACACTTGACTACCTCAGGTAATTTTCTGCAATTTTTTACATTTACACAAAGATTCGGGTTACTTAAGGTTTAAAATCATTGCTATGAAACTGCATTTTCTCATCCTGTCAGTCTTTTACCTGGTAATCGGACCGGTATTCTCCCAGGAGAAAAAAACCAGCGATAGTATGAAAACAGCACTCATAATCATTGACATCCAGAACGATTATTTCACCGGTGGTGCACATCCTCTTGACGGTCCCGAGAAGGCTGCAGATAATGCAAAAATGATTCTCGAAAAGTTCAGGGCGGAGAAGCTGCCGGTCATTCATGTCCAGCATAAATCGAAGCCCACCGGTTCGTTTTTCAAACCGGAGACCAAGGGTTTTGAAATTAATGAAAGGGTCAGGCCCCTGCCTGGCGAAAAAGTAATAGTGAAACATTTCCCGAATGGCTTCCAGGAAACGGATCTCCTCGATTACCTGCGGAGCAACAGGATAACCGATCTGGTGATCTGCGGCATGATGACGCATATGTGCGTGGATGCCACTGTAAGGGCAGCAAAGGATTTCGGATTCAATATTACCCTTATTGGAGATGCTTGTGCCACCAGGGACCTGGTGATAAACGGGAAAACGATCAGCTCAGAGGACGTACATAATGCATTCCTGGCTGCCCTGAACGGCACCTATGCAAAAATAGAAACTACCGGTGAATTTCTCCGGGAGAAGTAAACAGGGTATTGCGGACCGACGGAATTCTATTTCTTCGGTAAATTCGCAGATTCTTTCTTATCCTCGTCAGATTGCTTCTCTTTATCATTTTCGCTGTTATACTGCGAGGCTTTTTTGAATTCCTTTACGCCTTCCCCGAGTCCCTTCATTAATTCAGGAATTTTTCTACCACCAAATAAAAGCACAACTACCAGAAGAATAAGCAGGATGTGCCAAGGACTTAATGCATCCATTTGTGACTATTAAATTAGTTATTGTAATTACCGGTCCAAATATAAAATACTTTTTACTTTTTTCACCTAAACAATCTCCGGTTTTACCGTAATTTAACTTTTATTTCAGTTAGCTGATTTCCGGCGTGACTCCATCTGCTGCTCCATATCATCTGCGGATCAGGCATCTTTCTTCATTTACTCTTCATATTTATAGATTATATTTTGCACTTTTGTCAATCTTCTTAACCGGTTGCTTCATGAGAAACATCCTTGTTGCGTTATTGCTTCTTATTCCCATATCACTTTCAGCCCAAAAAGTAAAGCTTCAGCTTGCAAGAATGAGCGGTGCGGGTAATTCAACCTGGCAGATTCTCGACGACAGCAACAACTCAATTATCACCGGGGATGATTGCCCGGGAAATGATACCGTCAGCTTCATGCTTGACACATATAAACATTATACTCTCCTAGTCAATGTACTTTCAGTCATAAAGCCCGATACTTCGCTTTACTCGCTCAGCTGTGAAGGAGAGGAGATCGTATTTATCAGCTCGGATATCAGTCTCGGGGAGCACCGCTATGGATTTTTCACGGGGATCCAGCCCCGCGGCTCCAAAATAATCGGCGGTTCAACGGTGAGCATCTCCGGTTATCCGTACCAGGTTTTTTATGTTTCAGGAAATTATCAGTGCGGAGGATCAATAATAAGTCACCGGTGGATCCTCACGGCTGCACATTGCACAAAGGATGAAAGCGGAAACCCTACTCCGGCCAGCCAGATGTATATTATCGTCGGTGCCGACGATCCGTACGACATCACCCAGGGGAAAGTCTATGCCGTGAGCCAGGTATATGTCCATGAGTCTTATAACACCCAGAGTTATGACAACGACATTGCCTTGCTTAAGTTATCCGATTCGATAAATTTCCCCAATGCGGCTCCCATAAAGCTGGTCACTGCCCGCGATGCCGGCCTTGGTTTTATCGATCCCGGGGTTATGACAAAAGTCACAGGATGGGGCCTGACAAATGTGTCGTCACAAACTGTCCCGCTGACCCTCCAGAAAGTCGATCTGCCGATCGTGGCGACATCTGTGGCAAAACAGGTTTTTGGTTCAATAGCGTCTTCCGACCTTATGGCAGGTTATCTTAACGGCAACAAGGATGCCTGCAATGGCGACAGCGGCGGCCCTCTCACCGTGAACGTGCTGGGTGAAACAAGGGTTGCAGGGATAGTCAGCTGGGGTTCAGCTTCATGCAACTCTTACGGGGCTTATACAAATGTTTCGCAGTTCGGAAGCTGGATATATTCAAAAACCGGCATCCCGGTCGACTTTGTTCCGCCAGTTCCGTCAGGAGATTCGATCCTGTGCTTTGGTGCTGCCACAACAACCTATATCATACCGGCAGTGGACGGAGCCACTTCCTATGAATGGGCGCTGTACCCTTCCAATGTCGGAACTATAACCGGAAACTCTGATTCCGCTGTTGTGCACTGGGATCCGGCATTCAAGGGTGCGACCAGGGTGATGGTAAGAGTCACCAGGAACGGGTCAGTATCAGAATGGGCCTTCCTGAACGTCAATATCTACACTAACACTGCCATAATAACACAGCCAAAAGATTCTGTTGTCTGCGAAGGGACCGGCATTTCAATTGGAATATGGGCAGTCGGTAACAAGCTTGCCTATACCTGGTACAGGAATGATACCGTCATTGCAGGATACCAGACCAATACGGTCAGGTTTAACAGCGCCCTGCCGGCAAACTCTGGTACGTATCATTGCAAGGTAAGCGGGACATGCGGTACACTCTTTACAAATGACATCAGCCTTACAGTCTATCCGGCAACAGGATTTACATATGTTCCTCCCGATACCATGGTTGCCTTTTCCTCGAATGTCAGCCTCAGTGTAAGGTGCAAAGGTCACGACCTGTCTTACGGCTGGATGAAGGATAATGAGGTGATTGCAGGCACGGATTCACCCGAGCTTTCATTGACAGACGTAAGCGCGAAAGATATTGCCACATACAAAGTGACAGCCACGGGAACATGTGGCGCGGTAACGGGCAGGGGTATCTACCTTTATGTCCGGGAGCCGGGTTCAGTATCGACCTCAGAAGTATTCATGTGGCCCAATCCTGCGGGCGACAATCTGAATATTGCTATCAGCAACTCCGACCTGTATACCGTGAGGATCGCCAGCTCGTCGGGCAAGATCGTCAGGCAGCTTTCAAACTGCCAGTACCAGGTAACCATTGATGTAAGCGGACTCGCCGGAGGTATCTACTTCGTCGACGTGAGTTCAGGAAGCTTCCGGAAATCGCTGAAGATGGTCAGGAAGTAACCAGGTATTAATACCCCCTGCTTACTATCATCCAGAGCTGGCTTTTCATTTCTTCCCACTTTTTCATTGCCGCAAGGGCATAGTCATTGGTTATTTCGGTCAGGTATTCCGAGGCTTCAGTGTTTTTCCCGGCTTTAACCATGTCAGTTATTTTCTTTTCAATTGTGGGAATCATGTCGAACTCGCTGTCTTCAAAGTCCCTTATTCCCGGTTCAATGATTTTTCTTCCTGCCGCCCAGTTTATAACTGCCAGCCTGTTTGTTTCCCTGAAGGACCAAACAGCTGCCCCGGGGTTATATCTCTGCTGCCCGCAGATCGCGAAAGAAGAGGGCAGGCTGGAGGTGCCTGAGAAAATCGGGATCCTGGGGCTCAGGGCAGGATTGTCGAAGGAAAACCAGGCTATGGCCCCAACCTCATCGGGAAGCCAGCTCCTGCACTGAATAACCTCCGAATATGAGCACCAGTTCTGTGCTATTGCATATTTGAAATCAACAGTGCCAGGTTTAAGTTCATTCAACAGCATCATAATATCCTGGCTCATCCATGCACTTGCGACAGGTGATTTTATCCTTTCTTTGGTTACCTTACCGTTATTGTCATAGTGCTGATAATCGACCATGAGGTTCCTGGTCAGATCCAGGTCAGTTCCCTCGTAGGAAGTCCTGAAGTAATTTATAACATCCCGTACCGACAGCTTTTTCTCGGGTTTAACGGTAAACGGCAGTTCGGTAGTATCCTTTTTTAATTTCAGCGAGGGTGCAAGGGTGCTCAGAATATAGAACTCCCGTGTACTGAATGCCTTGTTTTCCGAACTGATCACCTTCCAGAACTTAAGCGGTCCCTTGCCATCCCAATAACCCAGCTTCTTTGCCATCCCGGGAAGGTCCGTGCTGTACATGAAATAATCCTTGTTGTTGAGATCGATCGTCGATATCCTGGGCATATTGGCGGAAACTCCTGCCTGGTCATCGGGGATCCTAGCCGCGCACCACAGTGCCGAAGGCTTTCCTTTGCCTGAACCTGCTATTTCGAATTGCCAAACCTCCCTGGTATCAGCAAAGGTTATGCATTCTGCCCAGTCACCATATCCATATTCTTCCGCAAGCCTGCCGATAAGAGCAATGGCTTCCCTAGCGGTTTTGCATCTCTGGAGAGCAATTTTCTCAAGCTCTTCAATATAAAAAATACCACCGGGGTTCCTCAGTTCCCGTCTGCCCCCGATAGTTGTTTCGCCGATTGCAAGCTGTTTTTCATTGAGACAGGGATAGGCAGTATTAAGAAATGCATATGTTTCCCGCACCTCCGGGATTTTGCCTGTTTCATTAATGCCATTCATATCCCACGAATTCTCATGAGGATATAGGACATTTGCATAAACTTTATGAACAGCCCCGCTGTCATATTTCGAATGAGGGAAGATTTCGACCCAGGTCCTGTAGGGTCCGTCGCATGAATGCGAAGTTATTACAGAGCCGTCGGTAGTGGCCAGCCTCCCGACCATAATGCTTGTACAGCTGCCCAGGTGAAGACTGTCTTCTCCATACTGAAATCTGTATTGTGCACTTGCTGTAAGTGAGATGAATGAGCCAAGGATGACTGTCAGCATCCGGCTGATCAAAGATGTTCTCTTCATGGTTTTAAATTTTGATTTGTAAAATCCCTTAAAGTTAAAAATTTATGGAAACACTATAAAGGGAACCCTCCTGTTTGGTGTCAGCTTCTGAACAATCATTTAATTTTTCTTCCGGATTGTTAAACAAAACGATTTTACTTTTTGTTTAATCAAGAAAGGACAAAAAACAGTTGCCTGTGCTACTCCGCAATATTTTCGGAATATGATATTTATGATGTGTCTGAATTGAAATATAAAATAAGGCTTACTTAGAAGATAATTTGATATTAAAATCCTTAATCAATCATGAAACACGATGTTATAATTGTCGGAGGAGGCGTAAGCGGAACCGCCCTGCTGTACACGCTCAGCAAGTACACCGATGTCAGGAATATCGGTCTCATTGAAAAATACAGCAATTTCGGAAAGGTGAACTCGGCCCCGACAATGAACAGCCAGACACTTCATTTCGGCGACATCGAGACAAACTACACCATCGAGAAAGCAAGGAAAGTAAAGAGATATGCAGATATGGTGAAGCTTTACCTCGAACACGAGAAGACAGCCAGGGGAGATGAAAAGCTTTTCATTAAAGTGCCTAAAATGGTTCTCGCCGTGGGCAGCGAACAGGTTGAGACACTTAGAAAAAGATTCGGGCCCTTCGGGGAGCTCTTCCCAAAACTCCGCATGATCGAAAAGGATGAGATAGGGAAAGTGGAGCCCCGGATAGTCGAGGGCCGCGACCCGGCTCAGGAGCTTCTCGCCCTCATTACCGAAGACGGGTATACCGTTGATTTCAGGAAGCTGAGCCATTCATTCGTCGACAATGCCAAGAGCCTCAATCCTGGTATACAGATATATACCTCAACCAGGGTTACCAGGATAAATCACGACGGTGATATCTTCAGGCTCAGGACCGATAAGGGCGAATTCGAAGCCGGTGCAGTGGTGGTCACTGCAGGAAGCCACAGCCTGATGATGGCGAAATCGATGGGTTACGGGAAGGATTTTTCGATTCTTTCCATGGCAGGAAGCTTCTATACCGGACCTAAGGTGCTGAATGGAAAGGTATATACGATGCAGGTTCCAAAACTGCCGTTTGCAGCAGTTCATGGTGATCCCGAGGTTCACAACGAGAATATCACCAGGTTCGGCCCCACGGCAAAACCGATCTTCTTCCTCGAGCGATACAATTATTCTACCTTCTTCGAATACTGGAAAACTTTCGGTTTCAGCTTCAGGCCGATAAGAAGCATCCTGAAAATATCTTCCGACAAGGTCATTTTTAACTACCTCCTTAAAAATGTCGTTTACGATTTTCCCTGGATCGGGAAAAGATCATTCATGAAGGAGATCAGGAAAATTGTCCCGAATGTGAAGACTTCGGAGATCAAATTTGCCAGGAGAATCGGGGGAACACGACCTCAGATCATCGATAACACAAAACGCAAGCTTGAGCTTGGGGAGGCAAAGATAGTGGGCGACAGGATTATTTTTAACATTACGCCTTCACCGGGTGCCTCAACGTGCCTGGGAAATGCCTTCGAGGATACCACCAAACTAATGGAATTCCTCGGGAACAGGTTCAGGTTCGACAGGGAACAATTCGAGAATGACCTCGTCGAACGGGAAAAACAGCCGGATCCTGCTCCTTCCTTAACAGGTAAGGCTGCAGGAACTTTCCGTATCTGAGTAAGGTCAGCATATCTTTAAATAATTATCTTTAGCTCAGCTGTAACTGGTTGCAACAATCAAACAATATGAATTCAAGTTCAGATCTTATTAAGAACTATTATAAAAACCTGCCTTCGGTTGTCGATAAGGTCAGGAAATCTCTAAACAGGCCATTGACCCTTAGCGAAAAAATCCTTTATGCCCATCTTGCTGAAAAAGACAATATCGGGCCACTGAAAAGAGGAACTGATTATGTGGAATTCTTCCCCGACAGGGTTGCAATGCAGGATGCAACCGCCCAGATGGCCCTCCTCCAGTTTATAATGGCTGGCAAAGAGACATCGGCAGTTCCGGCGTCTGTTCATTGCGATCACCTGATCATGGCAAAGCTGGGTTCATCGGCCGACCTCCAGGAGGCAAATGTGACAAACAGGGAAGTATATGATTTCCTCGGCTCTATCTGCGATAAGTACGACATTGACTTCTGGAAGCCCGGTGCGGGTATAATTCACCAGATAATTCTTGAGAACTATGCATTCCCGGGAGGGATGATGATAGGGACCGATTCGCACACGGTTAACGCCGGCGGTCTTGGAATGGTTGCCGTTGGCGTGGGCGGTGCCGATGCCGTGGATGTCATGTCGGGCATGGGCTGGGAACTGAAATTCCCGAAGCTTATCGGTATAAAGCTTACAGGCAGGCTTAACGGCTGGGCATCGGCCAAGGATGTTATCCTGAAGATAGCAGGTCTACTTACTGTAAAGGGAGGCACAGGATCAATCCTGGAATATTTCGGTGAAGGGGCAGAATCGCTGTCCTGCACGGGAAAAGCCACAATCTGCAACATGGGCGCCGAAGTCGGAGCAACCTGCTCGGTATTCGGTTACGATAAAAGCCTGTCGGGCTACCTGGCATCAACCGGCCGTAAAGAAATAGCTTTTCTCGCCGACGGAATAAGCAGGCACCTGAATGCCGATCCTGAAGTTCACCGTGATCCTTCAGCATATTACGACCAGGTGATCGAGATAAACCTGAGCGAACTGGAACCATATATTAACGGGCCGTTCACCCCAGACCTTGCAACTCCTCTGTCTAAGATGAAGGAAGCTGCAGCCCGCAATGGCTGGCCCGTAAAAATTGACGTCGGGCTGATCGGGTCGTGCACAAATTCATCATACGAGGACCTGTCGAGGGCGGCTTCCGTTGCAAAGGATGCCCTTCAGAAAAACCTCGTGGCTAAGTCGGGGTTCACAATAACACCCGGATCGGAACAGATAAGGGCAATCTCCGGTCACGACGGGTTCCTTGAGACCTTTGAAAAGATCGGCGGTAAGGTGTTCGCCAACGCATGCGGACCATGCATAGGCCAGTGGGACCGTGAAGGTGCAGAGAGAAAGGAAGTCAACACCGTGATCCATTCCTTCAACAGGAATTTCGCTAAAAGAACGGACGGCAACCCGAACACTCATGCATTCGTTGCCTCCCCTGAAATTGTCACAGCACTTGCTATTGCAGGCGACCTGACCTTCAACCCGCTTACCGATTTCCTTGTAAACAGCAAAGGTGAAAAGGTCAGGCTGAGCGAGCCTTCAGGTCCGGAACTTCCGCCGGGAGGCTTCCTGAAGACAGCTCCGGGAATAAAGGAAAGGCCCGCTGATAAATCGGCTGTTGCGGTTAAGATAAATCCAGGTTCCGACAGGCTCCAGGCTCTAGAGCCCTTCAGCGAATGGAACGGCAAAGACTATTTGTCGCTTCCTCTGCTCATGAAGGTTAAGGGCAAATGCACTACCGATCACATATCCATGGCAGGTATCTGGCTTAAATACAGGGGCCATCTCGACAATATCTCCAATAACTACATGATCGGAGCGGTGAACTTCTTCAATGAGCGGACCAACAGTATTCTTAACCAGCAGGATGGAAAATATGAAACCGTGCCCGCTGTTGCCAGGGCCTACAAGGCGACCGGCACGGGTTCGGTTGTAGCTGGTGAAGAAAACTTCGGGGAAGGTTCTTCGAGAGAACATGCTGCAATGGAACCGAGGTTCCTGAACGTGAAAGCTGTAATTGTTAAGTCGTTTGCACGCATTCACGAAACTAACCTGAAGAAACAGGGCGTACTTGCCCTGACATTCGCCGATAAACCGGACTATGACAGGATTAGGGAAGATGACAGGCTGGATATCACGGGCCTTGGTGAATTCAAGCCGGGCATTCAGCTCAGGATCGTACTTCATCATTCGGATGGTTCGCGGGAAGAGTTTCCTGTCAATCACTCCTACAATGAGACCCAGATAGAATGGTTCAGGGCGGGAAGTGCGCTGAATTTAATAAGGCGTAAGGGTATAAAGGTGTAAAGGTACAAAGGTGTAAGGGTGAAATGGTATAATGATTAAATTGAATTAAGATAAGATGGGTGAGAAAATTAAGATTGAAAAGGGGAAATTGATAGTACCGGATGTTCCGGTAATACCGTTTATCGAGGGAGATGGCACAGGGAGGGATATCTGGAATGCATCGGTGAGAATTTTTGATGCGGCAGTTGAAAAAAGTTATAACGGCAAGAGAAAGGTTGCCTGGAAAGAGGTACTGGCAGGTGAAAAAGCATATAACCTGACAGGAAACTGGCTGCCCGATGAGACCCTTGATGCATTCAGGGAGTACCTTGTCGGGATAAAGGGTCCCCTCACCACGCCTGTGGGAGGAGGGATGAGATCACTCAATGTTGCATTGCGCCAGGTCCTCGACCTCTATACCTGCTACCGGCCGGTAAGGTATTTCAGCGGGGTGCCGAGCCCTGTAAAGACACCCGAAAAGGTAAACATGCACATTTTCAGGGAAAATACGGAGGATATTTATGCAGGCATTGAATATATGAACGGGACCCCTGAAGCTGACAAGGTGAAGAAGTTTCTGCTTGAAGAGATGGGAGTCAGGTCGATCAGGTTCCCTGAAACGGCATCTATCGGAATAAAGCCGGTTTCGGTGGAAGGATCTGAAAGATTGATCCGCCAGGCCATCCTTTTTGCTAAGAAGAGAAAGCTTCCCTCGGTGACCCTTGTACACAAGGGAAACATCATGAAGTTTACCGAAGGCTCATTCATGAAATGGGGTTATGCTCTTGCCGAGCGTGAGTTCGGTGGGGATGTATTTACCTGGAACCGGTACAGGAAAATTGTTGAAGAAAAGGGGGAAGCTGCTGCAAATGAAGCCCAGGAAAAGGCAGAATCGGAAGGTAAAATAATTATCAAGGATGTGATTGCTGATGCATTTCTCCAGCAGATCCTCACGAGGCCGGCCGAATATTCGGTAATTGCCACACTTAACCTGAACGGCGATTATATATCCGATGCATTAGCTGCCATAGTTGGAGGTATCGGGATAGCGCCGGGGGCAAATATAAATTATGAAACCGGTCATGCCATATTTGAGGCCACCCACGGAACCTCACCGAAATATGCCGGCCAGGATAAGGTTAACCCCGGGTCGGTCGTCCTATCTGGTGCGCTGATGTTTGAATACCTTGGATGGGAAGAAGCAGCAGTGAAAATCTATAATGGCCTTGAGAAGACTATACAGAGCAAAATGGTAACTTACGATTTTCACAGGCTGACCGAAAATGCAACGTTGCTTAAAACATCAGAATTTGCAGATGCTATTATAAGAAATATCAAGTAGCCAACCAATAAAAGTACATTCCCATGTCAGAGGTTCAATTCTTTTCCAAGCTTGAGACATCTGTCAGAGAAGCCTGCCAGATCGACACAGCTTTATTTGAAAAATATGATGTCAAACGCGGCCTCCGCAATGCCGATGGTACCGGTGTACTGGTCGGTCTCACCAGGATCGGTGAGGTGGTTGGCTACAAGAAGGACGGCGACAAGGTGGTTGCCATCCCAGGAAGGCTCCTTTACAGGGGAATAGATATCGAGGACCTTACGGCCGGGTTCCAGAAGGATAAAAGGCACGGGTTCGACGAAACCGTTTTCCTCCTGCTGACCGGCAAGCTGCCAAATGCTGAAGAGCTTAAGGTTTTCTCCGAGCACATGGCATCGCTCAGGGCCCTGCCCGACGACTTTACAAAGGACATGATACTCTCCATGAAGGGCAAGGACGTGCTGAACATACTGGCCAGGTCGGTGCTGGGACTATATACACTTGATGAGCATCCCGACAGCATTGCACTCGACAACATGATCAGGCAGTCGCTGAACCTGGTGGCAAAATTCCCTACAATCGTGGCATATTCGTACCAGGCCCTGAGACATCTCTACAAGGGAAAAACCCTTTCGATTAGGCATCCCCAGACCGATCTGACAACAGCAGAGAATTTCCTATACCTGATAAAGGGCGACTGCAAGGGATTCTCCAAGCTTGAAGCCGACCTGCTCGATCTCCTGCTCGTGCTTCACGCTGAACATGGAGGCGGTAACAACTCGACCTTCACCATGAGAGTCACTTCGTCGTCCGAAACTGACATTTACTCTTCGATCACATCTGCTATAGGTTCCCTGAAAGGTCCGCTTCATGGTGGTGCGAACGTAAGGGTACTCGAGATGATGAACAACATGAAACAGCATGTTAAGAACTGGAAAGACGAGGAGGAAGTGAAAGCTCACCTGCTCAAGATTCTTAACAGGCAGGCAAACGACTTCTCGGGAAAAATATATGGTATCGGGCACGCAGTTTATACAATATCCGATCCGCGGGCTGCCATCCTCAAGTCGAAAGCCAAGGAGCTGGCCATTGAAAAGGGGCGTCTTGATGAATTCGAGCTTTACGAACTTGTCGAAAGGCTCACGCCCGAGGTTTTCAGGATATTCAAGGGAGAAAAATCGACCAAGGTAGTTTGTATAAACGTCGACTTCTATTCGGGCTTCGTTTATTCATGCCTCGATATCTCAAAGGAACTCTATACTCCTCTCTTTGCCATCGGGCGTGTTGCCGGCTGGTGCACCCACCGTATCGAGGAGCTCACATTTTCCGCAAAGAGAATTATTAGGCCGGCATTCAAAAATGTGTTTGGAACTCAGGATTATATACCTCTTACAATCCGTCAATAATAAATTCTAAATATCTAAGCCATGATCAACCACACTCACGAGTGCATTGATGGTGCACTCGAACAGCTTCTCGACGGCAACCTCAGGCAGGCTGTCAAATGTTTTGAAAATACAAGGCAGGAACATCCTGATAACATTCATGTTCTTCTCGAGCTTGCAAATATATACTATATACTTGGCGAGCTGTCAAAGTCAATTTCATGTTATGAGGATGTGCTGAAGCTTAAGCCGGGAAGTCCTTATGTCCTTTACAAGATGGGAGTAGCTCTCTACAGATCGACTCATTTCACAGAGGCAGCCGACGTATTCAACAGGATCGTGGATGCCGGCAAGAATGTACCCATGACGTACCTTTGGCTCGGCCTTTGCTATTATCATCTCGGGAAGGAAGAGAAAAGTATAGAAGCGTACAGGAAGCTTCTCGAGAGCTGCCCCGAGACCATGATGGCAAACTACTATATGGGTGTGGCCCTTAAATCGTCGGGTAAATATGACGAGGCAATCGAGCATTTTGAAAAGCTGCTCCATCAGAATAATCATCATGTTTCAGCCCTGTATCACCTGGGAAGGGCTTACATGAAAAACTTCAACTACGAAAAAGCGAAGGAATATTTCAAGCAGGCAATGGAGCTTGATCCCGAGAATAAGAATGCGCTTGAAATGATCAATTTCCTGCAGGCCGATTAGCCTGTTCCTCTCCAGGAGATCATTTTCTCTGTGAAGATCCTTTGACGACAAGCTTGGTTTTTATGACGAATGTCTGGGACGGCTTGTCGTTTTTCTTTTCAATTCTTTCCAGAAGCAGCCTTACCGCCTCCTTTCCCATTGTGTAACCAAACTGTTCAACGGAGCTGAGGGGCGGATCGGTAAGGTCCGACATGATCCCGCTTGTAAAACCGACAAGGGCAACATCATCAGGAACGGATAGCCCAGCTTTCTTAATGATCTTCATCGATTCGGCAGCAGTAAGATCATTGACAGCAAATATCCCGTCGGGCCTGTTTCTTCTTTTGAGCAGCCCGGGGACTATTGCCTGTGCCTCCTCGGCTGTGTCGCACCTTATTATATTTGATTCGTGCACCGGCAACCCGCATTCCTTTAACGCCCTGATATAGCCATCCTTCCTCCCGGTGCCAATATTCAGGTTCTGCGGACCGCAAAGATGGACTATGTTCCTGCATCCCTGCGAAACCAGGTGTTTAACCGCTTCGCACGCACCAGCCTCGTCATCCACGATCACCCTGTCGGTATCGACCGATTCGCATATCCTGTCGAAAAATACAAGGGGGAGATTGGAATCCAGTATTTCATTATAATGATCGAATGTGAATGTTGTCTTTGCCTGTGAAACAAGAATTCCATCAACGCGGCTTGACATGAGCGCCTGGACCGATTTTACCTCCCGCTCAAACGATTCGTTCGACTGGCAGAACATTACATGATACCCCGAGTCGTATGCAAGATCCTCCATCCCGCTTATTACGGTGGAAAAGAAATAGTGGACAATTTCGGGTATTACCACACCTATTGTTTTGCTCTGCCCTATTTTCAGGCTGAGAGCAATGGGATCGGGCTGGTAATGCAGCTTTTTTACCAGTTCACTTACTGCCTTCCTTGTCGAAGGGCTTATATCGGGGTGATTTTTAAGCGCTTTCGATACTGTTGAAGGAGAAATTCCCAGTTCCCTTGCGATATCCTTGATTGTGACTTTTCCTTTTAGCATTTCTTTCCTCTCCGGACATGGATAATCCGAAATTTACTAGAATTATTTATCATTTCCTATAGCCAATTCCTGCGGCTTTTGCGGCTCTTTTAAAACGCTTCAGGGGTAAAAAAATTACCGAGAAACCGGGCCCGTAATGCGAATGATGCCATTTCAATCGATTGCGAAACATATATAATTAATTGTAAATTAATGCGTTCAAACATTTTGATGATTAAAATCTTTTCCTACTTTTGCTATGATCGGGTAACCGACCCGGACATTTGTTATTTATAACACCATTCTAACCATAAATTATTAAACCAGACTTTCTATGAAAAAACGAATCTGTTTGATGCTGTCGACGTTTTTTCTGGGCATTTTTCTGGCTGGCGCAGTCAGTGCTCAGGGAATTAAAGTGACAGGTAAGGTCAAAGATGCAGCAGATGGTTCTGCTCTGGCAGGGGTAACTGTCATGGAAAAAGGGACCACCAACGGGACAATGACTGATATGCAGGGAGCATTCAGTATCAATGTTCCTCCGACTGCAACTCTTGTATTCTCGTATGTCGGGTATCTCTCACAGGAGGTTCCCGTGAACAATCAGACCACAATAAACATCAGCCTTGGCGTTAATGTAACGGCCCTGCAGGATGTTGTGGTAATAGGTTACGGAACTGTCAAGAAATCAGATGCGACCGGATCAGTAACCGCAATCAGTTCAAAGGATTTTAACAAAGGTGCAATAAGTCAGCCGCAGGACCTTCTGGTCGGAAAGACAGCAGGGGTTGTTATTACTACTGCAGGTGGAGCTCCCGGTAGCGGTGCCACAATCAGGATTCGTGGAGGATCATCACTGAATGCCTCCAATGATCCTCTGATTATCATCGACGGAGTTCCGATCGACAACAATGGTGTAACCGGAAGTGCTAACTTTCTCTCCTTTATTAACCCGAATGATATTGAGACTTTCACCGTTCTCAAGGATGCCTCGGCAACAGCAATTTATGGATCGAGGGCATCAAACGGTGTAATCCTTATTACAACAAAGAAAGGGACAACAGGAAATCCTTTCAAGATTTCCTATAACGGAAATGTTTCAATATCAAGTCCGATAAAATTTGTCGACGTATTCTCAGGCGACCAGTTGAGAAATATCGCATTCTCAAAAGTCGATCTCTTTGGTGCATCGAGCCTGAATTCACTCTGGAGCGAAAACACAAACTGGCAGAAGGAAATTTTCCGTACTGCTGTATCTCACGATCATAACCTCAGTGTAACCGGGGCATATAAATCACTGCCTTACAGGGTATCTATCGGTTATACCGGACAGGATGGGATCCTGAAAAATACTGATATGCAGAGGGTAACCGGTTCAATTAACCTTAACCCTTCCCTGTTCAATAATTCCCTGAAAGTTGATGTGAATCTCAAAGCCATGTCAACCAACCAGAATTTCGGCGACCAGGGTGCAATTGGATCTGCAATCAATATGGATCCTACCAAACCAGTTATGGACTCAAACCCTGTTTCATCCAAGACTGCAGGATATTTCCAGTGGCAGAATTATGGAGCCAGTCTGGGAACTCCCAACCCTGTTGAGCAGGCTTTGGCAATAGATAACAGGTCCGTGGTTAACAGGTTAATAGGAAATGTTCAGCTTAATTACAAATTGCCGTTCATCCCTGACCTTGTAGCCAATCTTAACCTCGCGACCGACTATTCATCAAGTACAGGTCATAACAGGATGCCTGTAACAGCCCCGACTGCTCTTACAAGTCCTTTGAGCAACGGAAGACTGGATGACTATCATGGCAAAAACTACAACGACCTTCTGGATTTCTACCTCAATTATGTGAAGGACCTTAACGGTATAAAGAGCAGGATTGAAGCCACTGCAGGTTATTCGTGGCAGCATTTCCAGCGCCAGGGTGACAATTACGCAAGGGGTATTGTGGATGGAACTCATCCGTACCAGAAATCTGACAGTTCATCATTTATTACCGAGAATTACCTGGTCTCATTTTTCGGTCGTGTAAATTATTCGTTTATGAGCAGGTATCTCCTTACATTTACATTACGCGATGATGGTTCTTCACGTTTTTCAAAGGCAAACCGCTGGGGTCTTTTCCCATCAGCAGCACTTGCCTGGAAGATCAAGGATGAATCGTTCCTAAAAAATGTCAAGGCTGTTTCTGATTTCAAATTAAGATTAGGCTGGGGTAAAACCGGGCAGCAGGATATTGGAAATGACTATCCGGCCCAGGCAATTTATACCCAATCGCTTGATGGAAGCTACTACATGATAAACGGTCAGTATATTCCTACATTAAGACCTGATCCGTACGATCCAAACATCAAGTGGGAAGAAACGACAACCAAGAATATAGGTCTTGATTTCGGATTTCTCGATAACCGTATTACCGGTTCTGTCGACCTGTATAACAGGGTAACCAATAACCTGCTTAACCTGGTCACGATCCCTTCAGGAAGTAACTTTTCCAACAAACTCTACACCAACGTCGGTAGCCTGAAGAACAATGGAGTTGAATTCACATTAAATGCAATTCCGATTTCGAAGAAAGATATGACCCTTGAGATCGGATTCAATGTTACATACAATAAGCAGGAAATTACAAAGCTTCTCCTTTCAGATGATCCGACTTACATCGGTGTTCTTGAAGGAAGCGCCTTCACCGGTTTGAACCAGGTGACCAGGGTCGGCTATCCTGCCCATTCATTCTTTGTTAACAAGCAGGTTTACGATGCAAATGGCAACCCGATTGAAGGCTTGTATGTGGACCTTTCCGGTTTGGGTGGTGCAGTGAGCGGTAACAATGCCGACAAATATATATTCCATAATCCTGCTCCCGATTACCTGATGGGTATCTCCGCCAAATTCAACTACAAGAGCTTCGACATGTCGGTTTCGACCCGTGCAAGTATCGGTAACTATGTTTACAACCAGGTTGCCGCTGGCGCTTCTTATGACCAGATGTCCCAGATCGGTTACTGGAAAAATTTCCCGACCTACCTTGCTGAAACAAACTTTGTCAAACGGCAGTTCACAAGCGATTACTTTGTTTACAATGCTTCGTTCTTCAAGTTTGACAATATAAGCGCAGGGTATACTTTCAACAAAATAGCTGACAAGGGTACCCTGAGGGTAAGCTTTACCGTGCAGAATGCCTTCACAATGACCAAGTATCCGGGCATTGATCCTGAAGTACCGGGAGGCATTGATAACAATTTCTATCCCAGGCCGAGAACTTTTATGCTTGGAGTAAATCTTACATACTAATACCCTAATATTAACAGATATGAAAAAGAAATATATAATAGCGGGATTAGTTCTTTCAATAGCAATGCTGATTGCTTCATGTGTGAAAGACCTTAATGTCAATCCAAAGGACCCCACAAAGATTATGTCGGGGAACCTGGGAGATAATCCTGAATACTATGCAGAAGTACTTGGCAAGATATATGCCAGTTTTATAATCAGCGGCCAGAGACCCGATTGGTCCCAGAGTGATATATCAGCCTCTGATGCCGACTTTTTTACTACCACAAGGGCGTTGTGGAATCTCCAGGAAATAACTACCGATGAAGCCATCTGTGCATGGGGTGATGTTGGTATATCCGACCTTAATACACAGACCTGGAGCACAAGCAATCCGTTCCTTACGGCACTTTACCAGCGTCTTAGCCTGAGCATCACATATGCAAATGATTTTATTGGCAAGACAAACGGTAACAGCAATGCCACCATTCAGAAATACAATGCCGAAGCAAGATTTCTAAGGGCGCTCGCTTACTATTACCACATGGACCTTTTCGGGAACCCGCCGTTTACAACGGAAGCGGACGGAGTAGGAAAATTTTACCCGAAACAGCTTGATCCCACACCAGCCGTCGGCCGTCAAATGCTATTCAACTATATTGTCAAAGAACTTCATGATATTGAAACCAAGCTAGGCGATCCCGGATCATCATATCCTGAAGCCGACAAGGGTGCATGCTGGATGCTTCTTGCCAGGGTGTACCTGAATGCCAAGGTTTATACCGGGACAGCCAAATGGGATAGCTGCAAGCTGTACTGCGACAAAGTAATAAACAGCGGTGTTTACAGCTTAAATCCTGATTACAGGCATAACTTCACTGCAGACAATGATTTTAATCACAATTCCGAAATGATATTCGCCTGGTCACAGGATGGAATTCATACACAGGGTTATGTAGGATCCACATTTATTATCGAATCATGCAGCGATGCCACCTACATCAGGGCAGAAGACTTTCACGGTCTCACCTCAAATACCAACTGGAACGGTAACAGGGCAAGGGCTCAGTTCATGAATATTCTTGTCGACACAATCAGCACATACGGGAATAATCCGATACCCGGCGGAGATCCTACATTTTCACTCTGCCCCGACAAAAGGGTATTCCTGAAAATGAAGAAGCTCATGAATATCCCAAGTCCCACATCGAATGGTGACTACGGTATCGGCGTTTATAAATTCACGGCAAAAAATGCTGATGGTTCACTTCCCCTGGATTTTAACGCTGCATTCGCATGCACCGATTTCCCGATATTCCGGCTTGCAGATGCATATCTCATGAGGGCAGAAGCTCTTTTCAATATGAGCGATGCTGCCAATGCGGTCCTCGATGTCAACCTGATCAGGGAACGTGCATATGGAGATAACAGCGGTGATATAACTTCAGGACAGCTTACATCGCAGTTTTTACTTGACGAAAGGTGCCGTGAGTTTTATTACGAGGCACAGAGAAGAACTGACCTTATCCGCTTCGGAAAATTTACCGATGGTAATTACAACTGGCAGTGGAAGGGTAATACTTACGCCGGGATCAATACCCCCAACCATCTTAATCTCTTCCCTATCCCGGGTGACGAGGTTTCTGCGAATCCTAATATCAAGCAAAATCCTGGTTATTAATCTCATAAAATTAAAAGTATGAAAAGGATTATTTTAATTTGTTTCGTTATAATCGGGATGATCGGCATCTTTACTGGTTGCAAAAAAGATGAAACCAGGGTTGTTATGCTGACTTCGCCGGTTGTTCCCACAATCAAAACCTTACCCAATCTGGTTTTATTGAGGGCAAACGGGTCGGATAGTGTGACATTCGTTGGCACTTCTGTAGATCCGGGCTTCTCGTCTTCAGCAAACTACTTTATCGAAGCATGCGTGCACGGTAATAATTTTGCCGACGCTCTCACCGTCTGGTCAGGAATTCAGGATACCCACGTTGTAATGAAGACAGCTGACCTTAATGGCGTACTTCTTAAGAAGTTTCCTGCCGATTCAACCATTTCAGTGGATTTCAGGATAAGAGCAGTACTTGTAGTCGATGCCGGATCGGGAGCTCCCGGATCCGGAGCGGATCCGATAACCTATGTATCGGGGATATCTACGGTAAATGTTAATCCTTATGGCTTCCCACGTCTGGACCTGCTAAATTCCGGTATAACACAGAAAATTGAATCGCCGCTGGGAGATGGAAAGTATGTAGGCATAGTGTACCTTGATCCTTCAAAACCCTTTACACTTAAGGATCCCGAGACCAGTACCGTATATGGAGGTACCGGTGGAACATTGGCTGAAAATGGAACCGCTTTCACTCCGACAACACTTGGATACTACAGGCTCACTGCCAATACCTCGGCTCTTACCTATACTCTTGATCCGTATAATGTCGGGCTTGTGGGATCGGCAACACCGAACGGATGGAACAGTCCTGACCAGAAAATGACTTACAATACTCAGACCGGGACCTGGGATATTACTATTACACTTGTTGCAGGCGATATCAAGTTCAGATTGAATGACGACTGGGCCTGGAACCTTGGAGGTACACTTAGCGCCCTGTCCCATAACGGATCTAACTATACCGTTACGGCCGGTAACTATACGATAAGTCTTACGATCACGACTTATGGGCCCGCTGGCTCCGAAGCCGGTACTTTTACACTTACAAAGAACTAGCAGAAGGAACAATTAAAAAACTGATTTATGAAAAAAATATATTTTTACAGAGTACTGGCTCTCTTCGTATTCGCGGTCATGCTGGTGGTTTCCTGTACAAAGGAAACAGCAAATACCCGGCTCGCACCGAAGCTTTCTACATCCCAGGTGCTGAATATCGGATCTGATTCAGCAACCGTTATCGGATTCATCGTGGCTGCAGGAGACGGATTTACTGAAAAAGGCATTTGCTATGATATTGCCACCGGCCCGACAACAGCCAAATCTAAGGTTGTTTTCAGCGGAACTTCCAACTCGGCAACATTCACTGTGAAGATCTCCCAACTTCTGTACGCGACAAAGTATTACGCACGTGCGTATGCAATAAATACTTCCGGAACAATTTATGGCGATGAGATCACATTTACAACACTTCCCGTCGGACCGACAGTAACCACCGATTCCATTAATTCAATTACTGGAACCACCGCCAAAGTTTACGGAACTGTGACTGTCAGCGGAGGATCCCCTGTTACGGCACGTGGAGTCGTTTACAGTAAAACCCATAATCCGACAACTGCTAACAGCAAAACATCAGATGGAACCGGAACAGGAACATTTACCAGCTCCCTTACCGGGCTCGACGGTCTGACTACCTACTACGTTCGTGCTTATGCTACCAATACCGCCGGTACCGGCTACGGTGCAGAAGACAGCCTGACAACACTGGTAAGCGTACAGACCTGGAATGTTCCCGGTGATTATGTTACAGCCAGCTACCCGGGAACCACGCTCGGCAACTGGGCACCCGACCAGTCACCACAGGTAATGAGCACAAAGGCCTCCCCGAACAATATCGAAGGATATGTTTACATGGCTAATGTATCCAACCAGTGGAAATTTGCAACAAAACCCAACTGGAACGGACCCAATTATGGTGACGGCGGTAGTGGTACACTGAGTACCGACGGAGGTAACTTCACATCTGCTGCAGGATATTATAAATTAAATGTAAATACGGGAGTTAACCCCTACACCTATACTGCTGTCGCAACCGTATGGGGAGTCATAGGTGATGCAACACCTGGTGGCTGGGGTGATGAAACACCTCTTACGTATAACCCGTCGACCCGTACCTGGAACGGTGGTATGCATATACTTGCATCCAAAAATTTCAAGTTCAGGGCAAATCATGACTGGGGTTACAACTACGGGGCACCGGCAGGTAAAGACACCCTGGTCGCAAGCGGTGATAATATTGCTTCCACGGTTGAACAGGATTATGCCTTCACGCTCGACCTGAGTCATCCGAATGCTTATACTTTCTCGGCCAATACCTGGGGCCTCATCGGAGACGCAACAGGCAGCTGGGGTACCGATCAGAACATGACATGGGACGCAGTAAATGGAAGATTCACAATTACACTCGACCTTGTTGTTGGTGCTATCAAATTCAGGGCCAACGATGCCTGGGATATCAATCTCGGCGGAAGCCTGGGTGCTCTGACCAATGGCGGTGATAATATTCCTATCGGCACTGCAGGTAATTATACCGTAACGCTGAACCCATGGACAAAGGTTGGTACGGTGACTATGAATGTAAAATGACATTTGAATTTTAACATTTTAATCTCAGAAACCTCTTCCGGATCATTGGAAGAGGTTTTTGATCTGTATATCTTCGTGATGAAATTGTCCGGCTTTCAGTTCCAGCTACTTAGCAGCCGGATGAATAAATGCATGATTAAGAATATCAAATTGAAAGTCAAAACCGCAAACCTCTTCTGAAAAGATGAAAATCCAGGGTTTATTATCTGTTATGATTCTGTTGCTCTCATGCGGTAAATCAAGCACACAGGAGATAAAGGATTCCACTTCCGGTGTTAAATTCTACACTCCCTCGGAATTCCTTATGGGTGCTGATCTTTCGTATGTAAACCAGATACTTGAACATGGATATGTTTATAAAGACTCGGGTAAGGTGACGGATCCATACGTGATATTTCATAAGTACGGGGCCAATGTGATACGCTTCAGGTTGTTTCATACACCAAAATGGACCATGGAACTCTATGGTCCGAACGCCACTAAGATGTACAACGACTATGAAGATGTGAAGAAAGGAATTTCTGAATCCAAAGCCGCAGGAATGCAGGCTTGCCTCGATTTTCACTACTCCGATACGTGGGCAGATCCTGGGAAACAATACAAACCGGCCGCCTGGGATACAATTACTAGGTTATCGGTATTAAAGGACAGCCTGTACAATTACACTTATAAAACTCTCTTCAGCCTCGGGCAATCCGGTTTAATGCCGGAATTTGTCCAGGTTGGCAATGAGATTAATCCCGGATTTCTTTTACCCCAGGGTGCAAGATGGAACGGTAATGAATCGAATATGATAGCTCTCCTTAATTCAGCAATAAAAGCAGTAAGGGACGCAGGGAATTCAAATTCAGTAAAGCCCAAAATAATTATCCATATTGCCCAGCCCGAAAATGCCGACAGCTGGTTTAACGGACTGGCTGCAAAAGGACTTACTGATTACGACATTATTGGTATATCGTATTATAATCTTTGGTCAAATGTGGCCGTGGTTGAAATAAACAGCTATATCTCCATGCTGAAATCCAAATATGGGAAAGATGTCGTCATTATGGAGACATCGTACCCCTGGACCGCAGTTTCTGAGGATGGACAGACCAAAATTCTTAATGCATCCCAGCTCGCTCCGGGTTATCCTGCCTCAATTGACGGTCAGCTGAAATACCTGCACGATCTGACACAGAAAATATTTGATGGCGGAGGAAAAGGTGTTTTCTACTGGGAACCGGCCTGGATCACTGACCCGTGGACAAAAAACGCTTTCTTCAGGTGCTATACGCTGTTCGATTACCAGAGTGAAGTAATTAAAGGAATTCAATATATGTCTGTTCCTTATAAATTCTGAATCTCGTGGAAAATTTCAGGAATATTTTTATCAAATTGTCTCTGAAAATTGCTTTTACAATTGCTGGATTATTTGACTGTTGAGGCGTATAAAATATATAATCGTACCCGGAATGAAGAAATTATTATCAGCATTGCTCCTTGCAGCCTCAGTCTGTTCGGTCCTTAATGGCCAGGCACTGACGACTTCCCCCATGATCGTTACTCCAGGAAAGGTCATCAGGATCTATTACGATACACACCAGGATAATAATAAAGGCGGGTTGAAGGATTATTCGGGTGACCTGTATGTCCATACGGGTGTCACCCTGAAAGGCGGAACCACATGGTACAATGTGAAAGGATCGTGGGGAAACAATAGCACACAGCCCAAGCTTACACAAAAAGACACCCATCTTTACGAGCTCGACATAACACCTGATATCGCTACCTACTATTCCCTCGCGGCAACGGATACCGTTACCCAGATCGATCTTGTTTTCAGAAGCGCAGATGGTACCAAACAGTCAAAGCCCGATATATTCCTCACGGTTTTCCAGCCTGGTCTTCGCGCATATATCATCCAGCCTGGCAAGAAAGCGCTCGTTGCAGAGCTTAACAGCACGATCAGCGTCAGCTCAGCTGCATCATTCAACGACTCAGTAACATTGTATGTCAACAATAAATACATCAGATCCGGCTCCACCGCCGATTCTGTCAACTATGCCTTCAAAGCAAACCAGTACGGCGGGTACTGGATAAAGACGGTTGCATGGAAGATACCTGATTCGGCTTCAGATTCATTTTTCGTTTATGTCAGGCCCCCGGTGACAGTACAAGCCCTTCCCGACGGGATCAACGACGGCATAAACTACACCAGCCCCGTGAGTGCCACACTGGTGCTTGTGGCCCCGTATAAGCAGTATGCTTTCGTCCTTGGCGATTTCAACGGCTGGCGCGCCGACAGCAGCGGGTACATGAAGGTCACTCCCGACGGATCGAGATACTGGATATCGCTGTCGGGCCTCACAATTGGAAAGGAATACAGGTACCAGTTCCTGGTCGATTCGACTCTTATCGCGGATCCTTACTGTGAAAAAATTCTTGACCCGGATAATGACAAGTATATTACGGCAGCGACTTATCCCGGGCTGATCTCATACCCGGCCGATACCACAACCGGGATCGTCTCAGTTTTACAGACAAACCAGCAGCCATATAACTGGAAGAATACGTCATTCCAGGCCCCGGCCAGGAACAAACTTGTCATTTACGAGTTGCTGGTACGTGATTTTGTTGCCACCCACAGCTATAAAACGCTTACCGATACACTGAATTACCTCAAGCGCCTCGGAGTGAATGCTGTCGAACTCATGCCCATCACGGAATTCGAAGGGAACAGCAGCTGGGGATACAACATCTCCTTTCAATTTGCCCCGGATAAATATTACGGGACAAGAAATATGCTAAGGGCATTTGTCGACAGCTGTCACAGCAGGGGCATAGCCGTTATTATGGACATGGTCCTGAATCATATCTTCGGTACATCACCACTGGTTCAACTTTACCTCGATCATTATGCAACCGACCAGATCGTGATGAAGCTGCCAAATCCATGGTTCAACTCCATTTCCCCGAATACCTCGTATTACTGGGGAGCCGATTTTAACCATGCGGCACCCGAAACCCAGAAGCTTGTCGACAGGATCACATCCCACTGGCTGACCGATTACCACATCGACGGATTCAGGTTCGACTTTTCAAAGGGCTTCACGAATACTCCCGGCGATGGATATGCTTACGATGCATCAAGAATTGCGATTCTTAAACGCATGGCCGACAAGATATGGTCGGTTAACCCAAACGCTTACGTTATTCTCGAGCATTTTACCGCCAACACTGAAGAAAAAGAGCTATCGGATTATGGCATGATGCCCTGGGGAAACCTTAACGGCTCATATACACAGGCAGCAGAAGGATTCACTTCAGATCTTTCGTGGGGAACATCGCTGGCAAGAGGCTGGACCAACCCGTACCTGGTAACCTACATGGAAAGCCACGACGAGGAGCGGCTGATGTTCTCGACCGTCAACAACGGCAAAACCAGTCCGTCGTACAGCACAAGACTGCTGGCCACGGCACTAAAAAGAATGGAACTGTGCACGGTATTTTTCCTCACGATACCCGGACCTAAAATGATCTGGCAGTTCGGGGAGCTGGGGTACGATATATCAATAAATTACAACGGCAGGGTGGGTGAAAAACCGATAAGATGGTCGTATTATTCTTCGGCGGCACGCTACAGGCTTTTCCTGATTTACAAGGCCCTGAACAACCTGAGAAAGACACAGGATGTATTCAGCTCTTCAAGCTATAATTACTCCCTGAATGGAATGCAGAAAAGCATCCAGCTTACTTCGGCAAACATTGATGTGAACATCCTGGGGAACTTTGATATTACCGCTGCCTCAATAACACCATCCTTCCAGAAAACCGGCAAATGGTATGAATACTTCACCGGTGATTCAATCACGGTAACAGGAGTTAACGACCAGATCGGGCTCCAGGCAGGTGAATACAGGCTGTACACTTCCGTAAAGCTGACACCACCGGAGGGGCTGGTGGGTCTTGAAGAGACAAGGGCTCTGTCGGGAAGTTTCACTGTTGCCTATCCTAATCCTTCTTCGGAGAGTGTATATTTCAGCATTAAAGGCATACAACCTTCTGATCTCACGATATCAATTTTTGATATTTCAGGAAGAATGATCAGCCAGGTAAAGGGAAGCCTGACCTCCGGTGATGATGTATTCAGATGGGACGGTACGACGACCACCGGGGAAAAAGCAGGTAACGGAGTTTACTTTGCCCGCATAAATGCCGGCAAACATTCCGAAGTAATAAGGATCATCAGAAACTGATCCCCTTCCCTATCTTTTTTTCAGAACAAGGGCCTGAAGGGGACCAAGGGTCAACTCAACACCGGATGGCCCTGAGGTATATAACTTTCCATTACCCGGGAAAATCTCTGCATATTCTTTTGCACCGACACCGGGAACAGTTACCTTCTGATTCCTGTCAGACCTGTTGAACACGCATACTATTTCGTCCGAACCGCTGTTTCTGCTGTAAGCAAGTACCATTGATGCATCGTCGGCAAGAAGGAATTTCAGGTCACCGGTTGCCAGGGTCTCATTCTCCCTTCTCAGCTTTGTGAGCAATTTGTAAAATCTCAGAAGGGCCGTGTCGGGAAAGACTCTGTCGACGGGCCTTGTTTTATGCGGGTTGAAATTTGCTTTCTCATCTTCATATTTGATATCGGCCCAGACAATTGGTTTCCGGCAGTCAGGATCATCGGCGCCCCACATTCCAACCTCGTCCCCGTTCCATATATGAGGTGCCCCCGGGAACGTGTACTGGTGAACGAGCAGTAGCTTCTGCTCTTCAATGGTCCTCCTGTCTGGCCTGTTTATTTTATAATTTGAATCGGCCGCAGGTGTCGCATTGAACTTATCCATCGATTTGTTGTAAAGTGAAGTTGAAAGCCTCGGTGAGTCATGGGTTCCCACAACATCCATCATTGCCTCGATATTATCCGTACCGATCCCCTTGTTGATCATCCCGATGCCTTTCACGAATCCTGTCGCGTTCAGGATGGGCTCGGCCTGTCCGAAGAATCCCCTCGCGATCCTGTACCACCTGTAATTCATTATCGCATCGAACTGTGTTCCCATGAACTGGGCCGGATCGAGAAGCTTATCCGGCCAGTGTAGCCACCATATCTCACCCACCAGGTAAGCCTGAGGGTTAACCGATCTTACAACTTTCCGGTATTCGCGCCAGAAGCCCATGGGTATTTCACCGGCGACATCGAGCCTGAATCCGTCTATCCCGTCGGCCGGGTTCCCGTCATTATTCGGGTCGAGCCACCGCTTTGTGATATTGAATATATATTTCTTAAGAGACTCAGAATGAAAGTTACCTTCAAACGGCATCTCTTTGTCGTCAGGCGGGACAATATCTTTTTTGAAAACCGGCATGTAAGGATTCCTTCCGCCCCACCCTTCGTATGAAAATTCATCCTGGGGTGTTGACGGATCGTCAAAGCTGGTGATGTTGTACCAGTCGGCGAATTTCGAATTCCTGCCGTTCTTTCTTATATCCCTTAGTGCCCAGAAGTCCTTGCCCGTATGGTTCCACGAGTAATCGAGAATTACCTTAATTCCTCTCCTGTGAAACTCCTCAACCACTTTCAGGAAAAGCTTGTCGGCAGCTGTCCACTTCCATGTTGCGGGATCGTCGGGAACCTCTTTCTCCATCAGGCTGGCATCGCCACGCGGATCGGGACCGAAATTCCGGTCAATATGCGTATAGGTCCGGGCATCATATTTATGAAGCGAAGGGGAATCGTTCAGGGGATTGAAGTAAACTGCATTCACCCCGAGAGATGCAATATAGTCTATCTCATCGAGGACCCCCTGCAGGTCGCCGCCGTATCTCCTTGCCTGTATCCTTGAATAAAAGCCACCTCCTTTCATCTGGTCAAGCCACTGTTCGTGGGCATACCAGTCGTGACCCCATGGGGTTATCTTCCAGCCGGCGGGATAATCATCGGGATAACCACCCTTCATATCTTCAATTGAAGGGTCGTTGAGAGTATCCCCGTTCCTGAATCTCTCGACGAATATCTGGTACCAGATGGCATGCTTCGACCATTCAGGTACTGCAGTAAGGGTCTTGTCGTCGGGCCCTTTTACGGACTGGTGTCCGCAGCCGGTTAAAAGAAAAACTGCAAGGAGAATCAAGCCTGATTTCAGATTTACACTTTTCATTTTCCCAGAATATTAATCCGCGGACCCGGCCGCCATAGCCTTAGCAAAGGCAGCGAACGGGGGTACGGAAGTACAAATTTATTTCACGAATACCATGTAGCCGTATGGTTCCAGCCTGAGCGAATCAGCAAGCGGAAACGATACCTTTTTACCGCTGAAGTATTCAGTATAATCACCTTTCAGGTTGCTGAGGTCGGGTTTCAGTGACACATCTTTTTTCCTGAGATTCAGGAAAACGACAACCCTGTTTTCATCCTTTTCGCGGCAGAATGCAAAAACCTTGTTTTCCCTGTTGGTCCTTATACTGTCCATCGTACCGCCGGCGGCTCCGTTCCACAGGGCTCTGTTCGCCTTCTTCAGTTTAATCAGGCCCTGGTAAAATGGTGTAAACCTGCCGGTTTCCCATTTTATCGTATCCTTTACGAAGAATTTCAGGCTTTTTGCCAGTCCTGCTTCCTGTCCGTTATATAACAGCGGAAACCCGTTTGTGGTGAAGATGAACACAGCGAACGGATCCTGTGCTGCTCCCATCCTGGAGTTGATTGTCCCGGCCCAGGAATTTTCATCATGATTATCCAGGAATGTCATCCTGTAGACATCGGGAGGGAATGTTGCCTTTTCTTTCCTGTAGTACCTGTTAAGTGCCGTCACACTGTCTTTACCCTGGGCAATGCTGTTCATCAGGTGGTGAAGTTCCCACGCGTAGCTCATATCGAATCCCTTTTTCACGAAATCGTACTGGCCCTCATTCTCTGCCACCATGAGTACAGGCCTGATTATGGTGAGTTCAGTCCTGACCCTTTCCCAGAATGCCGGGGGTGTGAGATCGGGATGGTCGACCCTGAATCCGTCAACACCAAGATTAACCCAGAATTTCAGTGCTTCTGCCATATAGTCCTGCAGCTCTTTCTTTTTCCAGTCCAGCTGAATTACATCGGTCCAGTCGAATCCGAGAGGCGGGATGAATTTTCCGGCTGAGTTCTTAACGTACCAGTCGGGGTGCTGTTCTGTAAGCTTGTTATCCCACGATGTATGATTCGGCACCCAGTCCATTATTACATGAAAACCGAGTTCATGAGCCTTGGCAACAAGTGCTTTGAAGTCGGTAAGCTTTCCGAATTCGGGGTTCACATCGAGGTAATCCTTCACGGAATAATAGCTTCCGAGAGGCTCTTTACGGTTCTTGATGCCGATAGGGTTAATTGGCATAAACCAGAGAATATCCACCCCCAGTTCCTTCAGCCTAGGAAGGTGGGCCTCAATGGCCTTGAATGTACCCTCGGGTGTGAACTGCCGGGTATTGACCTCGTACAGCACTGCATTTTTTGCCCAGTCGGGATGAACAACCTCTGAAACAAATGGTTTGGTCTCCACTGCCGGAGCTTTTGGCTTGCAGCCGAAAAAGGCGAGTAAACCTGCAAGCAGGATACCACAGGCAATCAGTAATGTTTTTTCCATATGAGTTTTTTTTTTAAGCTGGGGAAGTCGCGACAATCCCTTCAGCACGATTTTACTTTTTAATCTTTATAACCAGTTCCCCGGAACCTTTTATGTCGTATTCCCTGTCGAAGATAACCATTGGTAAAAGCCTGGGGGAAAGGTTCCTGATGAGAATGCTTTTTCTTGTCACCTTTACCTGGAAGAGTATCTCCCTGAACTGTGCATGGAATGTGTATGACTTCCAGTTATCCGGCACAACCGGATTCAGGCTGGCCCTGTCATTTTTGATCCTCATTCCGCCGAAACCTTCGACAATGGCGAGCCAGGTTCCTGCCATGCTTGTGATATGCAGCCCGTCGGCCACTTCCCTGTTATAATCGTCCAGGTCGAGTCTCGCGGTACGCAGGTAGAGTTCATATGCCTTATCGATTTTGCCGATCCTCGAGGCTATGATAGAGTGAATACAAGCCGAAAGTGACGATTCATGAACCGTCATCGGCTCATAAAAATCGAAGTTCCTCCTGATTGTTTCGGTGTCGTACTGATCTTCCAGGACATATAATCCCTGCAGCACATCTGCCTGCTTGATGAAACATGATCTGAGGATCCTGTCCCACGACCAGTGCTGATTTATGGGCCTTTCGCGCTTTGGAATTGAGGAGGCAGGCTTAAGCTCTTTATCCAGGAAGCCGTCCTGCTGAAGGAACACATTCCTCTTTTCATCAAAAGGAAAGTGCATACTCGCAATAATATCTTTCCACCTCTTTGTTTCCGCGGCAAAACCGAGCCCGGTTGCCGAAACAATCTTTTTAAATGCCTGAGGGTCCGATTTCTTAAGCCCGGCCAGGTTCTCAAAAGTGTAAGAAAGGGTCCATACCGCCATGGTATTGGTGTACCAGTTATTGCTGACGTTATTCTCATACTCATTGGGCCCGGTCACTCCAAGCATAACATATTTGCCTTTATCCTCCGACCAGGTAATGCGCTGGCTCCAGAACCTGGAGATCCCGATCAGCACTTCAAGCCCGTATTCAGCAAGATAGCCGGTATCGCCCGTGTGCTTAATGTAGTTGCAGATTGCATAGGCAATGGCACCGTTTCTATGGATCTCCTCGAAAGTTATCTCCCACTCGTTGTGGCATTCTTCGCCATTCATGGTTACCATGGGATAAAGGGCGGCTCCCTCCCTGAAGCCAAGCTTTGCAGCATTTTCAATGCTCTTCTGGAGGTGCTTGTAACGGTACAGCAACAGGTTCCTTGCCACTTTCATTGGTGCCGTCTTGAGGAAGAAGGGAAGTGCGAATGCTTCAGTGTCCCAGTAAGTGCTGCCTCCGTATTTCTCCCCCGTAAAACCTTTGGGTCCGATATTGAGTCTTTCATCCTTCCCGGTATAGGTCTGGTAAAGGTGAAAAATATTGAACCTTATGCCCTGCTGGGCAGAGGTGTCGCCTTCAATTTCAACATCGGAGGTGGCCCAGAGTTTATCCCATTCCTTCCGGTGATTATCAAAGAGTTTCTGGAAGCCGGTCTTTACTGCATATGAGGTTCTCCTGTCGGTTGTGTCTATAAGTTCATGCTTATCGACATTCAGAGACGACTGGACCGAGACATATTTTGTAATCACAAGCTCATCACCGGGGTTGAATTTTACCCTGAACGTGTTTGCGACATATCCCTGCTTGTCGATAATAACCGGGGTGAGAAGTATCTTTTTGCCGTTGCGGTGCAGGGTGAACCTCATCCCGAAACAGACATGAAAATCTGTTTTGAGTGTCTTTGCGGTAAGGATTCCTTCGCCGTTGCCGGCAAAGTGATTTACGTCCTTCCAGAATTTTTCACCGTAATTGGTATCCTGGTTCCTCACGTCGGCATCGATATAGACTGTAAACTCGGCTTCACCCCTGAAATCTTCAGGGCATACCGAATAACGGATCAAACCCAGGTCAGGCTCCGCCATGCTTAGAAATCTTCTTGAGGTGATCCTGACATGTTTCCCCCTGGAAGGGACCACGATGAAATCTCTTTCGAGATACCCCTCCTTCATGTTGAGTATCCTCCTGAAATTCTTAACCTGAACTTTCGCCAGGTCGATCTGAATGTCATCTATCGACAATCCGATTCCTATCCAGTTCGGAGAATTAAGCACTTTTGCAAAATACTCGGGGTAGCCGTTCTTCCACCATCCGACCCTTGTTTTGTCGGGGTAGTAGACACCGGCGACATAACTTCCCTGGAGGGAGTCGCCGGAATAATTCTCCTCGAAATTGGCCCTTTGCCCCATGTATCCGTTACCCAGAGCGAATACGCTTTCCGCTTCCCTGTTAAGTTCCGGGTTAAAACCCTCCTCAATAATCAGCCATTCATCTTTCTTAAATAAACTATCCATATCAAATCCTGTTTTCAAGAAGTTCAAGTTTATTCATTGTCATCTCATTCAATCCTTTAATTACAATATGGGCATCCTTAAGTATCTCCCTGCTGCCTATTCCCACGCATTTCATTCCGGCATTCAGGGCAGCTTCGACACCTGCTACGGCATCTTCAAATACAATGCATGACAGGGGATCAACACCCAGCATTGCCGCCGCCATCAGGAACACTTCAGGATCGGGCTTTGCCCTGTGTACAATGTTCCCATCTGCCACCGCATCGAAAGTATCTATCATCCCCACTCTGTCGAGAATCATGGGGGTGTTCCTGCTTGCCGAACCCAGGCCGATCTTTATCCCTTTTCCCTTCAGTTCGCTTATAAACTCAAGGGCGCCAGGGAGAATTTCATCCGGTGTCATCCGGCTGATATATTCAACATACCACTCATTTTTCTGTGCCGCCAGTTTTTCCTTCCCGGCACCGGGAAGTTCTTTCCTGCCTAATCCAAGAATTATTTCGAGTGATGCCATCCTGCTGACACCCTTGAGCCTCTCATTCTCCTTTTCTGAAAAATTTATACCCATTCCATCGGCCAGCCTCTTCCAGGCCAGGTAATGGTATTTTGCAGTATCAACAATTACTCCGTCAAGGTCAAATATGCATGCCTTTACCCACATCTCTCAGTCTTTATCATGTACAAACAGAACCAGTGCCGCTGCAATGAACATCGAAACACCTCCCGTTACCAGCGCATAAATGCTCTCCCCCCCAAAAAGGCTTTTTACCATGAAGCCCAGTATGCTGGCAGCCATTATCTGGGGTATTACGATGAAGAAGTTGAAGATTCCCATGTAGGTACCCATCTTGTTGGAAGGCAGGGCCCCGGTCAGTATTGCGTATGGCATAGCCAGGATGCTCGCCCATGCGAGCCCTATTCCCAGTTCCGAGATCATTAGGAGCTTCGGGTTACCTATGAAGAGGAATGATATCAGGCTTAAACCTCCGATCAATAGGCTGATTGCATGGACAGTTTTCCTGCTGGTAAGGCGTGCAAGCGCGATCAGCAGGAATGCCATAACCGCGGCGAATCCGTTGTAGACCGCCATCAGAACGCCCACCCAGTCGGCCCCTCTGTTATATTCATCTTTTATCCTGGTGAGTCTTTCCCTGACTGAAGGATCAAGGTTAAGTGCCTGGCTCTTCGATTCATCCGTGAAAAACTGGACCACTCTCATTGTTGCAACAACCTTCCTGTTGTTACTGAATTTCTTCTCAAACGAAGCCAGGTCATTCTTCACATCCTGGAAATTTGTCCACTCTTTTGATTCGGGCATGGAGGAGACACGCTCAACGGTGTTTTTCAGTGAACCGAAAACTGCTGCATCCAGCTTCATGTCGTACTTCGTGCTTGTGACCCCGGCAGTGGTATAGATCCACATTGAGAAGAGTGCAAACCACGAGAAGAATTGTACGAATGCAAGCCTCACCATGGTCCCGGGCATCCTGAACAGGTCATTTATCACCACCACAAAGCCATTACTGGTTTTATCTGCAGCAGTCAGGAGCCCGCACACCAGTAGGATAAGCCCGAATGCAGCCAGTCCGAATCCGAGGATATGAACTTCAGGTTCCATGCCTGTCATATAGACAAGGGTGCTGATAGCCAGCCCGGCAATAATCCAGATTACAGCCGACCTGAACAATTTTCCCGAAGAAACATTAACCTCCTCCTGAAGGATCCCGGCCTGGCTTTTTTCTTCACCGGTGCCGAATGATGCCAGCTCCTCGGGAGGGTACTCCTTCGTACGGAGCACCGTATAAAGAACGGCAAGAAAGAAAACTATGCCGCCAATCGTGAATGACAGAACAACATTGTGAGGAATCCCATGGCTGTTTGCAGCCGATGATACCTTCAGCCAGTTGGTTAGAACATAAGGAAGTGCCGATGCAATAATTGCGCCTGTCCCAATGAAAAAACTCTGCATGGCAAAGCCGACCGTTCGCTGCCCCGACGGCAGCATGTCGCCTACAAAAGCCCTGAAAGGTTCCATCGATATATTGATAGAGGCATCCATAATCCAAAGGGTCCCCGCGGCAATCCACAGAACCGGGGAGTGCGGCATGAACAATAGCGCGAGAGAAGCCAGAACCGCGCCAGTCAGGAAATATGGCCTCCTTCTTCCAAGCCTGTTCCACGTGTTATCGCTCATGTGCCCGATTATCGGCTGAATTATCAACCCTGTCACGGGAGCTGCTATCCACAGTATCGGTATGTTTTCGACTTTAGCACCGAGAGTTTCAAATATCCTGCTGACGTTTGCATTCTGTAGCGCGAACCCGAACTGGATACCGAGGAACCCGAAGCTCATGTTCCAGATCTGCCAGAACGTCAGGGTTGGTTTTTCCTTTTTCATTTTAATTTCATGAGAGGTTAGAAAATCTAAGCTTTAACGCGGCTCTTCGCCCTGTACCCGGCGAATCCGTACCAGGCAATAAACAGGAAACAGACAAGCGGGATGATGAAGCCCAGGGCCATGTTCCCTGTTACGTCCGCAATTCTTCCCATCAGGATCGGGATAAGTGCACCACCCACTATTGCCATTACGAGGAAAGAAGAACCTTTCTTTGTCAGCGGGCCCAGCCCCTTAATTCCGAGTGCGAATATTGTCGGGAACATTACGGACATGAAGAAATATGTTGAAAACAGGGCCACTACAGAAAGCCATCCGAATCCCGCCACTACAAGCGCCATGGTAATGACATTCATCGTTGCATATGCTGCAAGGAGCCTGTTTGGTTTTACAAGCCTCATGAATATGGTGCTGCCGGTGAACCTCCCGAGCCAGAACAGGCCCATACCGCCGATACCGAGTATCCTGGCCGCCTCCTGGTTAGTTAGTGAAGGGATCTGCTCGGTAACATAATTTATAAAGAAACTGTTTACACCGGTCTGTGCCGCAACATAAAGAAACTGTGCAACAACTGCCAGAACGAAATGAGGATGCTTCAGGAGATCCCCGAGATTTGCATCACCCTGGCCAGAATCACCACCGGAATCATGTTCCTCTTCCTTAAGCACGGGAAACCGGACCCTCCAGAAAAAGACGGCCACGATAAGAACCAGGGTGCCGATGAGCATATATGGAAGTGCTATTGATCCGAATTTATTACCGTCGCCGGTATCAGAAAAGATAAGCATGCCCCCGACCAGCGGGCCGGCTATCCATCCGAGTCCGTTGAATGACTGCGAGAAATTAATCCTCCTCTCGGCAAATTCAGGCGGACCCAGGACAGTGGTGTAGGGATTTGCTGCCGTTTCGAGACAGGTCAGTCCCGTGGCAATTATGAAAAGACACACCAGGAAACTAAAGAATGTCTGGATATATGTTGCAGGAAGCATTAAAAAAGCACCGCTTGCGAAGAGCAGGAGCCCGAAGATTATCCCTTTTTTATAACCGAAACGCTGCATGATAAAACCGGCAGGAAGGCCCATTATAAAGTACCCGCCATAAAAGGCAAACTGGACGAGGGCGGATTTTGCTTTCGACATATGCAAAAGCTCCTGGAAATGCTTGTTCAGGACATCAAGGCAGCCATGGGCAAAACCCCACAGGAAAAACAGGCTGGTCACAAGTACAAAGGCTACCATAAATCCGGGGAATACCAGCCTGGTTTTTCCGCCGGAAACCATTGATTCTTCACTCATTTGGGTTAGTACTAATTAAATTACAAGATTGTCATGATTTAGCAAATTTCCAAACCTTTCACTGTTTTAAAATAGCCATCTGAGTGCAATTTTCTATCCCTGAAATACCGAATATTAGATTATTTTTACTATCGGTTTGAAATAAATATCCACGACATTAAAATGAGGATACTCTCGGTCACCAATCTCTGCCACGGATTTGCTGCCACACTTCCCGAAAGAAGCCTGTACAAAGGGCTTGCCGGAAAGGGTGCGGATCTGACTGTTGTCACGCATTATCCTACTCCCGAATCGGAAGAGCTAGTGGCCGCCGGCATAAAAGTGGTATATCTCCCCATCACCAGGAAGTTCGATCTTAAAGTTGTGCGGTCGCTGAGGGAGATCATCAGGAGCGAAAAAACCGAAATCCTTCATTTCACCTTCGGGAAAGCTCTTACCAACGGCCTCGTTGCCTCACGCGGTCTTAACTGCAGGATTGTAGCGTATATCGGCTCGGTGAGCCTGTACTGGCACGATCCTTTTTCATGGGTTTCATACCTGAACAGCAGGATAGACAGGCTGATATGCCTGAGCAACGGGGTTGAAAAGCATGTGCTGGACCAGGCCCCGCGACGCATGAAGGGCAAAACTGCCAGGATTTACAAGGGATACGAAACCTCCTGGTTCAGTGATATCATTCCCGTTGACCGGAAAGATCTGGATATCCCTGAAGATGCTTTCGTATTAGGATGCGTGGCGAATGTGAGAAAAATCAAAGGCATTCCCTGGCTGATCAGGGCTTCGGAATTTTTGCCCGCCGGGCTTCCCGTATATTTCCTCCTTATCGGGCCCGGGATGGATTCACCCGGTATCAGGAAACTGATGAACAGGAGCAGTTATAAAAATAATTTCCGTACAAAGGGCTTTACAAATGATGTCCTGAGGTACACATCAGTCTGCGACCTGTATGTCCAGCCTTCCATAACGGAAGGACTCGGAAGGTCGGTGATCGAAGCAATGTGCCTTGGCAAACCCATACTGGTTTCCGGCACGGGAGGCATTGAAGAGCTCGTTGACGAGGGATCAAACGGCTTCTTCGTTCCGGCAGCTTCACCTGAAGCTCTTGCAAAAAAGATATTGTTTTCGGTTCAGAACAGGAATATTATGACCGGTATGGGGGCGAAATCTAGGGAGAGGATTGAAACAGCCTTCAACTCGAAACAGATGGTCGAAAATACCTGGCAGCTGTTCCGTTCACTTGCCGGGTAATCTGCACTTATCGCCCATATAATATCTTTCTTCCGTATTTCTACGAAATACTAAATAATCGTTGTTGCCGGCTGGCCCTCATCCCCCTGCACTTCCTGGTTTTTATCCCTGTATATAAGGTGCAGGATTGACGGGAATACTATCAGCAGCAGAGGCAGGGCTATAATAAATCCACCGATCACGGCTATGGCCAGCGGCTGGTGCATCTGGGCACCGGTGCCTATCCCGAAAGCCAGGGGAGACAGGGCGATGATTGCGCCGAGGGCTGTCATCAGCTTCGGCCTGAGCCTCGTGGATATCGCGAAGACAAGCGAATCGTCAACCGTTCCGGTTTTACGGTTTGTCATGAACTGCTGGAACGTGAATATTGCATTTTCGCCTATGATGCCGACAATCATTATCAGCCCGGTATAGCTGCCCACGTTAAGTGCCGTACCTGTAATTTTAAGCGCTATGAGGCTGCCTGAAAGACCAAGAACAGCAATAAACAGTATCGCGCAAGCCGCCCTGAAATCGCGGAACAGAAACAGCATCAGGGTGAAGACGAGCAGGCTGGCCAGCACCAGGATGACCAGGAGTTCCCTGAATGATTTCTGCTGGTCGGCATAGGCACCGCCGTATTCGATGTGATACCCCGACGGTATATTGACATTTTTCCTGATATTCTCCTTTACCTCGCGCATAGCGCTGCCGAGGTCCCTGCTGTTTAGCCTGGCAGTCACGATGGACACCGATTTCAGGTTTTCCCTTATTATCTCGGCCACGCCTCCCTTCATCCTGATACTGGCAAGACCTGAAAGCGGTTTCAGCCTGCCATCGGGAAGAAAGACATAGCTGTTCTCCATTCTTTCAAGGCTGTTGACATTGCTGTTCGGGTAAATCAGCCTCACCGAGGTAAGCTGCTCCCTCTCCTTCACACTGCTCACGATATTTCCTTCCACCATTGTTTGCATCTGGAACTGGAACGATTCCGGGCTGATCCCGAACCGAGCCAGCCCGGCCTGGTCGGGAACAACCTCTATCGACGGACCTGCAATCACTATGCCATTGAAGACATCCTCAACACCTTTGATCCTGTCGACTTCCTCCCTGACCTCCTCCGAAAGTTTCCTGAGCTGTTCCTGTTCCGACCCGAAAATCTTAATTTCCACTGGCTGAACCGATTCCATGAGATCGCCAAGCATGTCGCCGATAACCTGCCCGAAATCGACCGTCATTGCAGGCTGGCTCTTTTCTATCTTTTTCCGGATATCGTCAATTACCTCTTCGGTGGACCGGTCACGGTTTTTCTTAAGTGAAATCAGGTAATCGCCCTTGTTGGGCTCGGTGATGAAAAATCCCATTTCTGCACCTGTTCTCCGCGAATACGCCTCCACTTCCGGGACCGTTGAAATTATTTTCTCCATCTCCCTGCACATCCTGTCGGTTTCATCGAGCGATGTCCCGGCCGGTGAAAGATAGTCAAGCACTATGGATCCTTCATCCATCTCAGGAAGGAAACCCGTTTCCAGCCTGGGAATAATGTACACGATTGAACCAAGCAGACCCGCGACAACCAGGATGCTTATTGCAGGCCGCTTAAGGAAGAATCCCACCCAGTTCCTGGTTTTCGTGTGCTTCACAACCTCTTTCCTTCCCTGCGGGAAGAGGGACCCGACCTGCGAAAGCCAGATGTAGACTACCGGTAATCCAATCCAGGTGACTACGAATGAGCAAATAAGAGTTATCACCATGGTGTTGGTAAGGATATTGAAATATGCACCGGCCACACCTTTCAGGAGCATGAACGGAATGAATATCACAATAGTGCTGATCGATGATCCGATCATGGAAGGAAGAAGGTACCTGACAGCCTCATGCACCAGTTCACCAGACTGCCTTTCAGGAAACTCCTCGTGGGTCCGGTGAATCTGTTCCACAACAACAACCGCATCGTCGATTATAAGTCCAATAGCCGCTGCGATGGCACCCAGGGTCATTATATTAAGTGTGTACCCGATTGAATAGAGGACAATAATTGTCAGCAGCAGGGTGACGGGTATTGTAATAAGTATGGTGGTGCTTGCCCTGAAGGAACGCAGGAATAAAACCGCCACGAGTATGGCCAGTACAAGGCCGATCCAGATACTGTCGTTAACGCTCCTTATTGTCTCGTTCACAAAGTCGGCCTGGTCGTAATACAGTGAAACCCTCACATCGGGCGGGAGGATTTTTTCAAGCTCCTTCTTTTTTTCTGCCAGGTTTTCAGAAAGGTTGATAAGGTTCGCGTTCGGCTGTTTCAGTATAGCCACAAGCAATCCCTGCCTTCCATTTGCGTTGATCCTGGTGTATTCGGTTTTTTCGCTGACCTTTACCTCCGCGATATCTTTGATCCTGATGATCCTTTTAGAGTCATTTCTGATAACGACATTCCCTATATCTTCAAGGCTGTTCAGCGTGGCATCTGTAACCGTAAGGTAAAGTCGCCTGTTATCGGCCATGTACCCGTTCGACAGGATGAAGTAGTTCCGGCTCAGGATATCCCTTATCATAAGAGGGGTAATGCCAACAGAGCTCATCTTCAGCTGGTCGGGTTCAATCCGGAATTCCTTTGTCTTTCCCCCGATAATCCTGACCTGCGAAACACCTTCGATCTGCGAGAGGAAAGGCTTGATCTGGTAAGTCGCAATGAGGTTAAGCTCAATCGGCGTTTTCGTGTCGCTTTCAATTGTATATCCCAGCACCGGCAGGATGGAGGGGTTCATTTTCTCGACGGTAATATTTACCTCGGGCGGCAGGTCGCTGCGGATCTGTGCAATTCTCGATTCAAGCAGCTGCTGGTTCACATTTATGTCGGCATCCCATTTGAGAAATGCAGAAATCTCACATGAGCCCCTGCTCGTGGCGCTCCTTATGACCTTCAGGTCGGGCACCCGCTTGATAGCCTCCTCTAGAGGTCTTGTAACGGTAATCATCATCCTGTCGACCGGCTGTTCACCGTTTTCCGCTATTACCTTAATCTTCGGAAATGTAATTTCGGGAAACAGCGACACTTTTATCTGCGAGTAGAGAAATATGCCTCCCGCGACGATAAGCGCTATTATTACTGAAACAGGACTTTTATATGTAAGGAAAAATTTCTTCATCGTTGCTTACCTGATTACCACATTCGCCGTGTCGGGCAGCCCATAGCCCCCCGTAAGTATAATCCTTTCCGACGCCGAAAGAACCGGATCGGTAATCTCGATACCGGATGTAGTTTCTATTCCCTTCCTGACCGGGACCTTAACCGCAACGCTGTCGCTGATAAGCTTCATCACCCAGAACTCGGTCTGGGTCTCGTTCCCAAGTACCGCTGCCCTTGGAAGGATTACGGCATCATTGCTCTCTCTCTTCACCAGCCTTACACTGACGTTCAGGTTTGAAGGAAGGATCCCTGTGTACGGTATCCTGATAAAATACCTGATTGTCTGGGCCGCCTGATCCATCTCGGGAAGCTGCCCTCCTATTTCGCAGGGAACGGTTCTGCCATCCGGGAAGAGCATTGTGCATCTCCTGTTGTTCTGAACAAGGCTGTTTATTTCAAAGGGAACATCAAGGATGAAAACAAAGCTCTCCGCGTCGGATATTGTGGCAAGCTCATCACCTTCCTGCACAAAATCACCACCCTGGTGAGATACCGAAGTTATTATGCCGTCCCTCGAAGCGAAAATCTTTATCTCTCCCCTGAATGCTAGGCTCGTATCAGCTCTCATACTGTTACCTAACACCGATGCCTCCCTGGTCTTGATGGTAAAAATCTGCTGGCCTGTTTTTACATGGTCGCCGTAGGTAACCAGTATTTTCTCAACAGAGCCTGTTGTCGACGACCTGACCATGCTTTTGTTCAGGAATGTGCTTTGTGCAGGAAGATCGAGGCTTTCTGCAATTTTACCTTTTGTAATCGAGGTAACGGTGACGGGGGTGACTATTTTCTCCGGTTCCCCGTGACCTGCGTTTCCACCTGTGCACGAAACAGCCATGGTAAGGGCTGAGGCGAACACCAGGCCCGGCATTACCTGGTTTTTAACTTTTCTTATCATCAGTATGGAAGTCATGTGTCTACTGGTTTATTATATAGTTGAGCTCAGTAATGATCTGCAGAATTCTTATCCTGCTGTCGCTGAGAGATTTGTTAATCAGCCTGTGGTTCCTGACCGCAACCAGGTATTCGGTCATCTGGATGAGTCCCGATTCGAGCTCGCTCTTCAAAGTCCTGAGAAGCTCCCCTGAAGTTTTCAGCTGTGACTCCAGGTCGGAAAGTATGGATTTTTCAGAATTCATTTCATCCGTGAGCCTGGATGTTTCCATGATGTATTTTACCCGGAAGTTGTTCCTGTAATTACCCCTCGAATTTTCTTCTATTTCAAGTTTCTGCTTCTCCAGCTTCCTCTGGTTGCCATCGTAAATGGGAAGACTGAGGCTAATCCCTGCACTGTATCCGAAGTGTGAGTAAAACGACATCAGGTCGTGACTGAGGAAGCCTGCATCGGCGAACCAGCTAACCTTTGGCCTGTACCTGATATCCACAGCTGATTTTTCATTCGCTATGCGAAGGCTGTCAATTTCGTATTGCCTGTAGGAAGGAGAATTCAAAAAATCGGGAGAGCCTTTAACGCTGAGCTCAGGCATAATCAATTCGATTGATGAGGTATCATTTATGCCGCAAAGCGCGTTAAGCTGCTTCAGGCTCCCGGAATAATCGTTTCTCATCTGTTTCACGAGAATCCCCTGGGTTTGTGTTTCAACCAGCAGTGAAATGTAATCGGTCTGCCTGTACACCCCCTTTGATGCCAGCTGTTTCACTATCTCATTCTCAGTATTCAGGAGCACCAGGAACGAGCTGTTGAAAGTGTAATCATTATAGGCTGAAAGGGCAAGGAGATATTGCTCGGTAATCAGCTTAGTGAGTTCGTTTGCTGAGATTTTTGAGGTATTGTTGATTGATTTCCTTTCGATATTTACCGCCTGCAGCCTGTTCCCGGTTTCCTTTCTTCTGAAAATATCCTGGCTCAGGCCGACGGCGCCCTGGTAATTCCCATGATCGGTAACCACCTCATCGTATCCGAAGCCACTGTAAACAGGGATGTACTGAAGCACCGACCTGGCTTCAATCTGTGGTTTTCTGAGGGCGCGTACCAGGGCGCTGTCGTATGCCAGCGAGGCAACCTGGTTAGAAAGATCCTTCAGAAGGGGGCTCCTGGCTAAACCGTCATTAATGAACTGCTGAAGGCTTTTGACCTGCCCTTGTAAAAGAACGCATGCAAGAAGCGCGAGCAGGGTTAAACAGGCAATTCTTTTCATCAGGTTATCTTATCTTAACAAATATTCCACAAGTTATAGTCTACCTGCGAAGTTTCAAACTTCTTTCAGGCGAAGACTGAAAAAAAAATGTGAACCTGCCAAATGCCTGCCTGAAGTGACAAAAAAAGAGGGTGCCCGAAACCAGGCACCCCCGTAAGAACACATATCCATTATTACTTCACAAGAAGGGCAACTTTCAGCTTGAACTCATCATAAATGGTTTTGTCTCCAAGGTTATCGAAGAACGAACCCGAGCCGTATTTGATGCTCCATTTGGTTCTGTCGATTGTGATGTTTGAGTAAAACCAGTTGCCGTCATCTTTTTTCTGAGCGGTAGCTTTGAATTCAATAGGGTTGGTGACACCCTTGATGGTAAGATCGGCCTTCACCACTGCGGTACCCTTGTCAAATGATTCGCTGCTCTTCAGTACAAGCTTTGCAGTCGGGTATTTTTCCACATCAAAAAAATCGGCTGACTTCAGATGCTTTTCAAGCATTGCATTTCCTTCCTTATCCTTCAGGGAAGCCATATCGATTTCAAATTCCCCGCCGGTAATCCTGTTCTCCTTCATTGTAATCCATCCGTTCTGGAGATTGATTGTCCCGGTATGCTGACCAGTGACTTTCTCGCCCAGCCAGTTAAGGGTTGACTTACCGTTGTCGGCAGTGAGTTTGACCTGGCCGTTCAGCACTGACACTGACAAGCCTAGAAGCATAGTAAGCAAAATAATGTTTTTCATCGTCCTAAAATTAAATTTGAATTTAAGACTAAAACATCCTGATCTTTGAATTTGTTCAACAATGATTAAATAAAAACCGGGCCGGTTTTTACAAATGCCTGATATTCAGACCTCCGGAGCTTTCGAAAGTCGAACCGGTTGAGAAGTCCCAGTCACCTTTGGCAAGGGATGCAACAGCCCTTGCAATATCTGCGGGCATACCCCAGCGTCTCTGGGGAATTCTTCCGTCGGAAATCATCTTGTCGTATTTATCCTTCACCCTGGCAGTCATGTCGGTTTCGACAAGGCCCGGTCTTACCTCAAATACGAGTACACCCTCCTCTGCGAGGCGGTCGGCAAACACGGTGCTGGCCATTGAAAGGCCTGCTTTTGATATGCAGTATTCAGCCCTGTTGGTTGACGACATAACGGAAGAAACGGATGAGACAAAGACGATCTTTGGCTTATAATCCTGAATCATCTGCTTCAGCCAGATCATCTCCCTGGCGATCTTCTGTGCAAAAAAGACCGGCCCTTTCAGGTTAATATTCATCACCCTGTCGTAACTTTCCTCGGTGAGCTCCAGGAGATCGTTGCGGTGCAACGGGGCGACACCTGCATTATTAACCAGGAAATCAATCCGGCCATATCTTTCAAGGATATTGGTAACCACCTCTTTATGACAAACAGTGCAAGAGATATCCAGGCCGATGGGGAAAAATGCTGCTCCGAGATTTTCAACCTCCGGCCCCAGAGTTTCCATGCCTTCGCTGTCGAGCGATCTTGCTATCGCTGCAATATCAAAGCCCGAAGATGCCAGTGAAAGCGTTACAGCTCTGCCAATACCTCTGCTTGCGCCGGTAACTATAGCGACTGGTTTGGAATTCATCAGTAAAGGTTGGTTAGGTCAGGTTATAAATTCCGCATTAAAGGTAATAATTTGAACAATCCGTTCAACACCGGTTGAAATTATCTTCCGGATTTTTATACCTGACCCGCGGCCGGTCAGCCTTTGACAATTTTCCTGATGCTCTCCATTGCCCGGTCGAGATCACTCCTGTCGTTGTACAGATGGAAGGAAACCCTTACCCCGTTCATCCCTCCCTCGCCTACCGGCCTTACCCTTATATTGTCCTTGCCCATGATCGTAGTCACATCACCGAAGGGTTTCGATTTCAGCCTGAAGGTTATCATCGAGCTGCGTGCGCTTCTTTCAACGGGTGAAAGAAGTTCGCAGTCGCTTATCTGGGAAAGCTGGGAATAAAAGCTTTCTGAAAGCTCCTCGTTATGCTTCCGGATCCTTTCCACACCTATTGAATTGATGAATCTCAGTGATGCATGCATCCCCATGTACAGGAGCTCGTTCTGGGTCCCGTACTCAAATCTCTGGGCCGAAGGCTGGAAGTTAAGTGTGCCATCTTTCAGGCTGAACCCGTTGTCGCTGTATGCTCCGACCGTTATGGGGGCAAGCGTTTCCAGTTTATCTTTCGATACGTAAAGAACACCGGTTCTCCTTGGAGCAAGCATCCATTTATGACAGCTGAAGGCGTAATAATCGACCATCAGCTCCTTAAGATCTATCGGCATGCTTCCAGGTGCCTGGGCCCCGTCAACTGCGAACCTGATATCTCTTGCCCTCAGCATCTGCCCGATTTCCCTCACAGGAAGCAACTGACCCGTGGTTGTCGTCCTGTGCGTGATAAATACCATCCTGGTCTTTTTGGTGATCAGGTTACCAATGAGCTTTACATTGTTAAGATTGTCTGACCGGTCTGGCTCGAAGGTCCTTATTACCGCTCCCTTTCTTTTTACCTGGTTAAGAAGCGGCACATTAAGAGCAACATGTTCGTGGGTGGACGTTATTATTTCATCTCCTTTTTCGAATGGATAACCGTTCAGGATTATGTTTATCCCCTCCGTGGCAGTATTCACCAGCCCTATCTCCGACGGATCAACATCCTTCCCCAGAAACAGAGCCATTTCTTTCTTGAGCTGATTCCACCTTGTGGTATCATGCCCCGGTGTCGGGTTCGTCTCAAGCTGGAACCACGAGTCGCTGAAGAGGCTTCTGACATGCCTCGGGACAGAGCCTATCCCCCCGGTATTGAGATAAACAAACCCGTCGGGGAAGCTGAATTCATCCCTGATTGCGGGCCAGATATCATCTCCAGCCGGGGCTGGCAAAATATACCCGGGGAGCCTGTAGCCGGTTTTCCCAAGTGCGACTGATCCCCCGGCAACAATGCCCAGTGTGGCAAGAAAATTTTTTCGGTTCATGGTTATCTTATTTTTCAGTTTTGGATTTGACCGGCCAGTTTACGGATCGCCTGCTCACCCAACTCCTGCTCCTGACTGCTGTTATATAATACCCTGTCAGCCTTATAAAAATAAAGGTACGTACCAGGAGCGCCGGGATAAAGAAAAAGATGATCCCCGGCAGGAATAAAATTATCCCTCCGGTGATATTTCCTGCAATAATTATCGAGTGAGCCAGAAACGCCGCTGCAGGGGTGAAATGCTTGGAAATATACACATGCTTGGATTTCAGAACCTCAGTCTTGGTGAGAGCTGTGGTGGTGATATCGATCCTCGATGACCCCCCATGCTTATGTTCTATCGAAAAGTCGGTAAAGTACAGTATCTCTCCCTTTGCCTGCCTGGCCCTGAAGCATAGATCCATATCTTCATAGTACATCCAGAAATCTTCGTCGAAGCCGCCGATTTCCCTGAAGAACTCCCTGCTGACCATTATCAGGGAACCTGAAATCCAGTCTGGACTGAGAGGGTTGGCTGTGTGGCCCGAAGGATGAATCAATGATGCTATTGCGCGGCCGGTGCCTGTTATCTTTCCCGGCGAAAGGAATTGCCCGTAAGCCGGGGTGAATTTACCTTTATCATCCTTCTGGCTGCAGGAAATAAGGTTCCTGGGAAAATTCAATGATTTTTCAAGAAGCCTTCCTATTGCATCTTCCGAGGCGACAGTATCGGGATTCAGGAAGAGAAGGGATTTGCCTGACGATTGAACTGCGCCTATATTGCATCCGTATGCGAATCCTCCGTTGATATCATTCAGGATGAACCTGAATGATGGAAATTCCCTGATAAAGTCACCCACAACCCCGTCGTTGGAGTTGTTATCCACAATCACGACCTCATGGGAAAAGATGTCCTGGCTGAACCCCGAAAGCGCATCCAGGCATACCCGGAGCTTGCTCCAGCCCCTGTAATTCACTATGATAATGCTCAGGTCCATTACCCTTCAATGATGCTGAAAATATAATAAAATAAAACCGCTTTGTACCGGTCAAATTTAAGCTATCCTATGAATCATTTTCCCCCGTTGACTTCAGCCTCCCCGTCTGGCTCAACATAATCATCCTTCATCCATTCGATGACAGGGTCCTGGGGACCCTCTTTACGGTAAGCTATTGCCATTATAATACCGGAAACAAATCCCATCATATGCGACTCCCACGAAACATCCCTGTAAAGTTCCGGAACCATCCCCCATATCATTGAGCCGTAAAGAAAGACCACCAGCAGCGATAGTGCCACCAGGCGGTAATATTTCCTTATGATCCCGCTGAAGAATAAAAAAGATGCAAGACCATAAACGATCCCGCTGGCACCAATGTGCCATGCCTCACGTGCCCCGAGCCAGACAAAAACCCCGGTGAGCAGGTAGATCCAGCCCGAGACTTTAAGGGCAACCTCCGAATAAAAATAAAACAGGCCGCTGCCAAGCAGTAACAGGGGAACTGAATTGCTCAGGAGGTGCCTGAAATTTTCATGGATCAGGGGGGCAAACAGTATTCCAGGCAGCCCCTTTAACTCTAACGGATATATGCCGAGAAAGGACAGGTCCTTCTCAAAAAGCATCTCAAGGATCTTTATGAGCCAGAGGATAAAAACAAATATCCCTGGTACGACCAGGCTCAGGAAGAATTTCTTCCTGAAAATCTCTGTTTCATTCGATATCCGGTTGTTTTCTGGCTGCATCCTGAAGTCAGTCCCTGCCGGGAAACTCAATCCCTGCAGAATGTCTTATCCGGTCGAGCGTTTCCATCAGCCTCAGGCTGAAGGAAAGCGGTACAATATCGCTTTGCACCCTGCCTCCATCAAGGCAGTTCATCGCTTCCTCAGCCTCAAGGTTGTATCCCATGGCATCGGGACTGAATATAAATTCTTCCTTCCCCCGGCCGTGAACATCGAGAATGACGTGCTGGTTCATATCCCTGCCCCTGGCAATTACCATATTGCCATTTTTACACTGAAGCTGACAACCGATTCCCGTGCTGGTTTCAAAGGAGCTGTATATGCTGGCCATCCTTCCGTCATTGAAGCTGAGGATGGCATTTATTGTCTTTTCGCTTCCAGTGGGTGAAAATGAGGCGCAGGCTGTAATATCATCGGGCACTCCCATAAAAGTAAGTACATCGATAACCGGGTAGATCCCTATATCAAGCAGGGAACCTCCGCCGAGAGCAATGTTGAATTTCCTGTCGTCCGGGTCGTAAGGCGGCTGGAAAGAAAACCAGGCGTCTGTATGTATTATCTCACCAAGAATGCCGGAATTCAGTACCTCGCGGGCCTTTTTATAGAATGGCTGAAAAGGGGGCCACAGAGCCTCCATGAGGAAGATTTTATTTTCAGTTGCAACCCTGATCATCTCCCTCACCTCCCGGGCGTTGAGAGAGAATGCCTTTTCACAAACCACACTCTTGCCGTTCATCAGCGCCAGCAGGGTGTTTTCAAAATGAGATGCATGAGGAGTTGCAATGTAAATTATGTCGAGGTCAGGGTCCGAAGCAAACTCTTCGTAGCTTCCATAGGCCTTCTGAAATCCGTTCTCCCTTGCAAAAACGCCAGCCCTTCCGCTGTCGCGTGATCCGACGGAATAGCAGTTTGCCTTCCCGGCTATCTTTAGACCCTTTGAAAACTTAGCCGACATCTTTCCTGCACCGAGGATACCCCAGTTATATTTTTCTTTCATGATCCTTCTTTTTATCAAAGTAAATATAGACAACTTTATCGGGCTAATTTCCAAAATTGAATCAATCCTCATACCAGCAGCTAAAGCCGCTGACAACTTAGCAACCCACAATTGTTTTCAGGCAGTTATAAAAAAAATTACTACTATGTATTGCATAGTACAAGTTTTTATATATATCTTTGCATTGTCATATTACTTGTATAAAATAGTATTATAAAGATGAAAATAACATTAAGCATAAACCTGGGCGGCTATTCGTTCAACATTGATGAAGATGCCTATGACGAGCTCAGGGCCTACCTGCGAAAGCTTGAACAGCATTTTGCAGGTGAGGAAAGCTCGTCTGAGATCCTGTCGGATATTGAGACCCGTATTGCTGAGATATTCAGAACGAAGCTTACCGGGTACAGGCAGGTCATTACCATGCAGGATGTAAATGAGGCGGTATCGATCCTTGGCAACCCCGAGGTAATAGGGGAAAGCACCGGTCCTTCCGCGGGTGAAAAATTTTCAACCCCCGGGTATCACAGGATGTACAGGGATCCAGATAACAGGATCCTTGGCGGAATTTGTTCGGGCATGGGAGCTTACTGGCATATTGAGCCATGGATAATCAGGGTACTGTTTTTCGTGCTTACAATTGCGGGAGGACTCGGCATCCTGGTGTACCTGATCCTGTGGGTGGTTCTGCCTGAGGCAAGAACTACCGCTCAAAAGATCGAGATGAAAGGCGATCCTGTTAACATCGAGAATATCAAGGAGTCGGTTAAGAAAGAGGTTGAAAATGTAAGGAAGAAAATGAATATCTGAGTTCAGCCTGAAACATATTGATTTTAAAAGCTAATAACTGAAATATGGATATTGAAAATACTAAAGCACAGATGCGAAAAGGAATCCTGGAATATTGCATACTGTCAATCCTGTCGGGGAATTCCTGTTACGCGAGCGATATAATAAAAGGGTTAAAGGAAGGCAGGGTGATAGTTGTCGAGGGGACTCTTTATCCCCTCCTGACTCGTCTGAAGAATGCCGGCCTTCTGAGTTACAGATGGGAGGAATCGCAGCAGGGCCCTCCCAGGAAATATTATGAACTGACACCCGATGGCGAGAAATACCTGGGTGAACTGGACGGTTCGTGGAGCGAACTTGTCGAATCGGTTCAACTGCTGAGAAAGAACAAGACAAACAAATAAACATACACCAGAATATGGACAAATCAGTAAAAATAAACCTTTCGGGGACTCTTTTCCGCATAGACCAGGATGCCTACAATGTCCTGCGCGACTACCTTCGCGAGATTGAAAACCGCCTGGGTAACTCCCCTGGTGCAAAGGAAACTCTTGACGATATCGAGCTGAGAATTGCTGAAATCTTCCAGTCAACGGGCGGACCGGCCGGAGTTCTCACCAGGGAAAATGTCGAAAGCATGATGACAGTGATCGGGAAGCCCACCGATTTTGACCAGGGCGAGCCTCAATCCGCCCCGGTCTCATCATCACGCCCCGGCCCTGTTTCGGGCACGACCGGGAAAAGCACCGGACGTGTATTCGGAGACTTCTTCGGGGCAATAGGCAAAGTATTCTATGTCATCTTCAGGATCATCGCAATCTTTGTCGGGTTGTGCTTTGTATTGTTCGCATTTCCCGCCCTCATAGCCACAATTTTAATTCTGTTTATTAAGAATACGGCCTTTCTTCCGTTCCAGCTGCACGGCAACTTCTTCTACCTTCCCGGCCTTCTGAGCTTTATGGTCAATCCGGCTCTGAAGATCTGGATATGCATCCTTATTACAATGATCATAATATTGCCCCTGCTTGCACTTATTTACTGGGGGGTCAGGCTGATATTCTGGTTCAGGGCCAGGGATGGTGTTTTCAGCCTTGTGGCATTTATTGTCTGGGTTGTGAGTGTTTCGGCGCTTATCTTCATCATATCGGGTCAGGGGCTGAGCTTATATGAAAGGGGAAGGTCTGTCTCAACCATTTACCTGAAAAAACCGCCCAACACTGTCTATATTGTTTCAGGAAGGAAGGTAAAGGATCTCAGGTACGACAGCGATTTCATTTTACCCAATGATTCTTACTCGCTGTATGCAAACACTTCAACCCACGAGCTTTCAATAAGAACACGTCTCAGGATAAAGCAGTCTGACGACAATGCTTCAAGGATAGAGACCGTTAAGACATCTGCCGCGACCAGCTACGAAGAAGCAAACAGGAAGGCTGAAGAGCTGCCTGCCTGCTGCAGGTTCAGCAATGATACACTTTACCTGGATGAGTTTTTTACCCTCCCGCCCGATCACAGGTGGGCAGGCGACCAGGTCAGTACGGATGTTTACCTTCCTTCAAACACAACAGTGCAGTTTGACCGGCCGGCAGGGGAATTGCTCTGCACTCACTGCAGTATAGACGACCAGGATGGGTCGCCTGACTCGATCGGGAAAATACTCAGGGTAACTCCCGAAGGATTAAAAAGTGTTTTTTCAAATTCAGCAAAATAGCCCTGAATTTCATTCCTTATTCTTCTCATGAAAAATCCGGCATCTTCATTCCTGCCGGATTTTTATTATTATTCAGATTTTACACAATAATATATGGCCCGTATTGTTTTATTGTTATTAATTTAACATTGGCAATCAATGTTGCCTAACCCCATATCTAATGAAAAAGCTGCTTTTTGCAATTCTGGCTTTCTTTACCTTCACGGTACTGGTTGCCCAACCTCCTGCCCCCAAACAGGATACACTCAGGAAAGATGCCCTTAACGTCTTCATGGACGCATCAGACTATGTAAAAAAAGAGATCCCGTTCATAAATTATGTAAGGGACATTAAAGTGGCGGATCTCTACATAATCACAACATTTGAACAGACCGGTTCAGGAGGATACAAGTACACCTATTTCCTTGAAGGACAGGGGAAGTACCAGGGAAAGAGCGATACCCTGTCATTTATCTCCACTCCCGACGATACTGAAGAGACAACAAGAATAAAGCAGGTTCAGACTCTGAAAATGGGTTTAATGAGGTATGTCGAGAAGACCCCTCTTGCAAGCTACATGAATATAACCTTCACCGAGCCCCTCTCCGAAACCGTCACCACCGATAAATGGAAAAGCTGGGTATTCAGGACTAACCTGAGCGGGTATCTGACAGGGCAGAAAATGTACAAATCGACAAATGTAAATACGGGTTTTTCAGCAAGCAAGGTTACAAAGGACTGGAAAATTAACCTCGATGCCAGCTATTATTTCAGGAAAGATCTTTACATAACAGATACTCTTGGTACCAGGTATGTAAGTACCTATGACGAAAAATCGCTCAACGTATTGATTGTAAGAAGCATAAATGATCACTGGTCATATGGTGGAACATTGTACCTGGGCGGATCAAGCTACAGCAACTATTTTCTCAATTCCAAGATCATGCCGGGTATAGAGTATGACATTTTTCCCTATTCACAATCGACCAGGAAGCAACTTCGCCTGCTTTACAAGATCGGCGCAGGTTATTATATATACAACGACACGACAATCTATGAAAGAACAAGGCAGCCAGTGGGAATCCATTCATTCACTGCAGCTTACCAGGTGGTTGAAAAATGGGGATCGATAAACCTCAGCATGGTGTACAGTAATTACCTTCAGGACTGGTCGAAAAACAACCTGGGGACAGAACTTTATCTTGAGCTGAGAGTGGCAAAAGGATTAAGGGTGTACTGGGCAGGCGGAGCTTACATTGTACACGACCAGATCAACCTTCCAAAGCAGGGTGCATCTGTTGAGGAGATGCTGACACGACGCAGGGAACTCGAATCGCAGTATAATTATTATTCGATGTTCGGCTTCTCATACACTTTCGGATCTATTTATAATAATGTTGTAAATCCAAGGTTCTCAAGCGGAAGCAATAATATGATAATGTTCTGAAAACCTTTTGACACGGTTTCTTGTTACCTGAGGGGCAATTGTTTAATTTTGCCCCTTAATTTTTTACAATGAATTTCGACGAAAAAGCAAGGAACTGGGACAAGGATCCCGACAGGGCAGCAAGGGCAGCGGCATTCGCTGCTGAAATAGAAAGGATATCGGGCAACAGGCAGTTCAGCAAAGCCCTGGAGTTCGGAAGCGGAACAGGCAACGTGAGCATACAGCTTCAGGATTGCTGCAATTCAATAACACTTGCCGATAACTCCGAAGGAATGATAAGGGTCATGAAGGAAAAGCTGGCCGATCTTAAAATATCCGCCATGAACCCGTTCCTCATCACTGAATCAAATCCCCTGACGGGTCTTGGGGGTTTTGACCTGGTCTTTACGCTCCTTACCCTTCATCATGTTTACGATATTGACAAGGTCTTTTCTGAATTTCATAAAATCCTTAAAAAAGACGGCCTGGTATTTATAGGGGACCTTATCACCGAGGACGGTTCATTCCATTTCAGGGATCCTGAATTCGACGGACATAAAGGCTTCGAAGTTTCTGAACTGGGAAAGCTGCTTAAAAAAAATGGCATTGAGCCGGTCTCCGATTCAATCTTTTATACAATTAAAAGGGAACATGAATCGAAAATAAAGGATTATCCCCTCTTTATTCTGGCCGGCCGTAATCTCTGATTGAGTCCGTTTTTTCCCATGTATCACCCGGTATTTCAGAGGGTCAGGCAATCGCTGGAATATGCTATTTGCGAACAATTACCCGTCAAGCCCGTTTATTTCGTAATTTTGCACAGTTATTCACTATCCTGGTTATGACTGAAGACATAAGAGAACCACTGGTTGAGCTGGACGGGAGGAGCCTGTATTACACCTTTATTGCCGGTGCAAGAAAGGTTCTTGCAAATCAGATCGAGCTTAACAGGATTAATGTCTTCCCGGTGAATGACGGTGATACAGGTACAAACCTGGCTTCAACAATAAGGGCCGTCATCGAATCGCTTCATCCGCACAGGTCTTATAAGATTACAGCAGACAGGATAGCAGAGGCTACCCTGATGAATGCCCGCGGAAATTCAGGTATCATCTTCGCACAGTTCTTTTACGGGCTCAGCCTCGAAATTGGCGATCTAAAGTCAATAACGATAAAAGAGTTCGCCGAAAGCACCAGGCGCGCAGTCAGGTATGTTTACGAAGCCGTGGCAAACCCTGTCGAGGGAACCATGCTCACGGTAATCAAGGACTGGGCAGAATATATATACGGCAGCTGGCAGAAATTCACCGACTTCAACCAGCTTCTTCTCAGCTCGTACGAGATACTTAAGAGTTCACTGTTAGCCACAAAATCAAAACTGCTGGTGCTTGCCAGAAACAATGTAGTTGATGCAGGCGCAAAGGGATTTGTTTTGTTTGTAGAGGGGATAATCGATTATATACAGACGCGTAATGTAAAGGAGCTTATAGCTTCAAAATCAGAGACTGTTGCCCTTCCAAGAATGGAGGAGGTAATTGCCGAAGAGGTTAAATTCAGGTACTGTACCGAGGCAATACTCAGGGATACAAGAATAGGCCGGGACGAGCTTACGGAAATGCTTCTTTCTTACGGCGATTCCGCGGTAACGGCAGGATCGGAGAAGATGAGAAGGATCCATGTACATACAAATGACCCTTCAGGTCTGTTCGGCGACCTTAAAGATTATGGAACTATAGCCTTCCAGAAAGCCGATGATATGGTCAGGCAGTCGGAATCAGTCTTCAGGCGCAAGTTCAACATCGCACTCGTTACCGATTCAACATGCGACCTTGATGAGAAGTTCATCGATAATTACCAGATACATATTCTTCCGATCAACATAACCTTCGGCGACAATCATTACCTCGACAAGGTTACCCTCAAACCCGAACAGTTCTACAAGCTGCTGGAGACCTCGCCCGACTATCCGAAGTCGTCGCAGATAAATGAGAAGGCTTTCATAAATCTTTACTCGCACCTCTGTTCGCATTACGATTCAGTTATCTGCGTGAACCTCTCCGACAAGCTCAGCGGCACCTTTAACACCAGTCAGAAAGCGGCACTGTCCGTAAGCAGGGAATTCGGCAAAAAAATTTCAGTTATAAATTCAAAGGGTATCTCCGGGTCAATCGGACTGCTTGTCCTAAGGATCGCCCAGTCAATCGAAAAAGGATATGATCACGACGATATAGTTGCGCTGGCCACGAAGTGGGCTGCCGAAACCAGGATACTGGTCACCGTGCAGAATATAAAATATTTAATCAGGGGAGGAAGGCTCTCGTTTACAAAAGGCCTGCTTGCAAGGATGATGCACGTCAATCCTGTTATCTCCCTCGACGAGAGCGGAAAGGCTGTCGTGCTCGAAAAGGCGTTCAGCCCGAGAGCAAATATGGAAAGAATAATGAGGTATATCAGGAGAAGCCTGAAGCAGAAACCTATCTGGAACTATATCGTTATGCACGCAAATAATCCCGGGGCAGCGGAATGGTACACTTCAAGGATGGAGGCCCTCACCGGGAAAAAGCCTGTTTCGGTGATGAACATCTCACCCATTATCGGGGCCAATGCAGGTGTCGGTGCATCTGCCGTGGCATTCATGAACGAATAATAAAGCTATGACCTTTTTCCAATCGTGGTTGTATGCACTTCCTGTCATACTGGGAATGATGACAATCCTCTGGATAATAAGTGCAGTCATCAGAAATGTCAGTATCGTGGATCTCTTCTGGGGACCAGGTTTTGTCCTTGCTGCAGGCTTCTGGTACATTATCACGCCGGGCGCGGCATTCAGAAAGACACTTGTACTGCTTCTGGTCGCGGTATGGGGCTTCAGGCTGGCTATTCACCTGGCAATAAGAAATCTCGGGAAGGGTGAAGATTACCGGTACAGGGAGTTCAGAAAAAAATACGGAGAGGAAAGATACTGGTGGGTCAGCTTCTTCCAGGTCTTTCTCCTCCAGGGTGTACTGATGTGGATCATAGCACTTCCATTGCTGGGGGCACAGTATCCTTCAACCGCAGGAGGACCGGGCATTTTCGATTATGCCGCTGTGGTGACCTGGCTTACAGGGTTTATTTTCGAGGCAGGCGGGGATATGCAGCTGTCGGCCTTCCGTGCCGATCCCTCGAATAAGGGAAAGGTACTCGATTCCGGTTTCTGGAGGTACACGAGGCACCCCAACTATTTTGGTGACTCTGCTGTATGGTGGGCCTATATGCTCCTGTCTTTCGGTGCCGGATGTTACACCGGGGCGGCCGGATCAATTATAATGACCCTACTTATTTTAAGAGTTTCAGGAGTCGCGCTGCTTGAGAAATCGCTGGTGAATACCAGGCCGGAGTACAAAGATTATATTGAGCGGACAAGCTCCTTCTTCCCGCTTCCTCCCAGAAAGAAAAAAAACCAACCTCAAGTATAAGACAGTCATGAAAGAGATAAAAAAAGGAGATAAAATTCCTTCATTTACTTTACCAGATCAGAACGGCAACGATTTTGATCTTTCTGAAATTACCGGCAGGAAGAAAATGGTTATTTTCTTCTATCCCAAAGACGACAGCCCCGGTTGCACGAGGGAAGCCTGTTATTTCCGCGATCTGTATGAAGTTTTTAACGAAGCCGGCGCAGTCATTATCGGCATCAGCGGACAGTCGGTCAGCAGCCACAAAAAATTCGCTGAAAAGCACAGGCTCTCCTATACGCTGCTCAGCGACAGGGGCAACAGGATAAGAAAACTGTTCGGTGTTCCTACGAACCTGTTCGGACTGCTGCCAGGGAGGGTTACTTACATTATTGATTCAGAAGGCAGGGTTGTCCATAGCTTCAACTCACAGACCCAAACCGAAAGGCATGTCGATGAGTCTCTCCGGATTCTGAAGGAGCTGCCCTGAAAATAAATTTCTTTTCCCGCGGGACCGATTTCTATTCCCGGAATGAATTTGTTTATTACTTTTATCGGTCCTAATTTGGAAAACTTTTGGAAACAGGAAAGCTCATCACCCCTTCACGTGCGATTGCAATAGTTGTATCCAATATGATCGGGACGGGAGTTTATACCAGTCTCGGTCTGCAGGCAGCCGGCATTCATTCCGTCCTTGCACTTATACTTATCTGGATCACAGGTGGCCTGGTAGCACTTTGCGGTGCGCTTACATACGGTGAACTGGCTGCCAGGATCCCGAGGTCGGGCGGGGAATATGTTTTCCTGTCGAAGATCTATCACCCTGCCCTTGGCTTTCTCTCGGGGTTTATCTCTATGACAATCGGCTTCGCTGCCCCTATGGCTATTGCCGCAATTGCCCTGGGAACATATGCAGCAAACCTTATTCCGGTTTCACCGATGCTGATAGGCATTTCGGTCATCGTCATTCTGACAATTCTTAACTCCACCAGCTTCAAGACAGGTACCAATTTTAACTTTGTCACCACCATTATAAATGTTGTACTGATACTTGTCCTTTGTATTGCAGGTTTTTCCAAAGGGCATCACCAGGGCTTCTCATTCACATTTACCGGTGGGGACTTCAGGCAGGTCATAAACCCGGCTTTTGCTGTTTCGCTGGTTTATGTATCCTTTGCATATTCGGGATGGAACTCTGCGTCCTATATCACCCACCAGGTCAAAAACCCGGTAAAGAACCTCCCTATGATATTCATATCCGGGACCCTCATTGTGATGACGCTTTATACCCTTCTAAATTTCATTTTCCTTTATGCCGTGCCCCTTCCTGAGCTTGAAGGGAAAATAGATGTAGCTTTCCTCGCAGCGAGGAACATATTCGGGACGATGGGCGGCAGGTTTGTGGCTGTCCTGATATCTGTAGGGCTGATAGCCTCAATAAACTCGCTACTGATACTCGGGCCCAGGGTTACCCAGGCAATAGCCGAAGATTATGTTTCGCTCCGGTTCCTCGGAAACGAAAACAGGAGCGGCTCCCCCTTCTATGCAACTATCCTTCTGACCGTTGTCTCGCTTGCCCTGATCTTCAGTTCCACCTTTGAACAGATAATGACACTTATCGGCTTTACCCTGAGCCTTTTTACAATACTTTCTGTAACCGGGGTTTTCATTCTCAGGTACAGGATGAAGAAGAACGGGGAGGATCTTTACCATACTTTCGGTTATCCGTTTGTACCGCTGTTCTTTATCCTCGTTGAAGGCTGCATGATGCTCTATGTCTTCTTCAACCGCCCCATCCAGTCTTTACTCGGCATAGGAATCACCCTGGCAGGTCTGATCCTATATTTTATACTGATCAAATACAAATCCAATGGCAATAATTAAACAGGTTACAATCCTTGTTCTGGCAACTGTTGCCCTTGCTTCCTGCAACAGTCAGCCAAAAAAGGTTTCTGAAGTCAGGGTCCCGGTTGTTTACAGGGCTCCCTATGATACACTCACCGATAATATCGCAGCTTTCATCTCGGGAATGCCTCACGGGAAGATTGGCTGTCTTGCAGCTGCCGACAGTGGATCGGTGTGGAAAAAATTCTCATTTTCAATGGACAGCGGCTTTGCTGATCTTGATACTGCAAGATTCCTTAAGATGAGAACCTGGGCCGACAGCGAACTGCTTCACAGGAAAACTGAGAAAACACTGTTCTACCCTTTCGGGGGACCCGATCTGCTTAACGCGAATATCTTTTATCCAAATGCCGGAAGTTATATCCTTATCGGTCTTGAGCCAGTAGGACAGCTGCCTGATATCTGCCGGATGAACAACGACCAGGTGAGCAAATACCTTAACGAAGTCTGGTTCTCGCTAAAGGATATCTTCAAGAGGAGCTACTTTATTACCGGCAATATGATAGGAGCCCTTAAGAAAACTGGAATCAACGGGTCCGTTCCGCTGATGGCCCTCTTTCTCAAAAGACAGGGATATCATATAGTATCACTGAAATACATAGGTGTCGACAGCACGGGCAACTGGCAGCCGGCCGACAGCCTTAAAGGGAGGAAGGACGTAACAGGAGGTGTCAGGATAGAATTCGTTGGCGACACGGGAAGGCGCATTCAGTCGGCATTTTATTTCCAGACGGATATTTCTGATGAGGGGTTGAGGAAAAACCATGGATTTTCAAAATACCTTTCAAGGCTTCCCGAATCACATACCTACCTTAAAGCTGCATCTTTCCTTATGCACGGGAAAGATTTTTCAAGGATAAGAAACACTGTTTTTGAAAAAAGCAGCACTATCCTGCAGGATGATTCAGGAATTGCCTACGCATTTTTCGATAAGAAAATCTGGGATATCCACCTCTATGGTAAATATATGAAACCGGGAAAAGAGTTTTCGTGGATCAACGAAACTGACCTGGCAAAAGCCTATAATGATCCTTCGATTAAACCTGTCCCGTTCACTCTCGGGTACAACTGGAGAACCAGGGCCATAAACCTGCTTTATGCCGTAAGAAAATAGACTGATGATGGTATTATACAAAGAAGCCCTTGCAAATTTGCGGGGCTTATTTGTTTATGGGTAAAAATACCCATATAAACTTTCGTCAAAATTTAAAACCCGTTATATTTGGAATCGCGATTTTGACTTGGAGAACATCCTCTTAAATATAATTGGTCCCGATACACTGATCTGGCTCCGTGAGTCAGTGGTGATATTTTTCCTCACCTTCCTTCATGAAGATGCGGCAATCCTGGCAGCAGGTTTTGCAAAAGTCGAGCACAGCCTTCCCCTGCTCTATGCATATGTGCCTGTCTACCTTGGGATCGTCTGCGGCGATGTGCTGATCTACGGGATGGGGAGAATGGCACAGACCAACAAATGGCTGCGCACAAAAATAATAGGACCAAAGGTTGAACGGCTACGGCTCTGGCTCGAAAGGCACCTGGTGAGGGTTCTTGTATTATGCAGGATAACACCCGGCCTTCTCTTCCCGACCTTTGTGGCGTGCGGCTGGTTCAAGATCCCGTTCTGGCGGTTTGCGACAGTTTCGATTATAGCAGGTGCCGTGTATTCATCCATTGTTCTGACCATCGTCATATTATTTGGCGACATGGTCCTCCTCCATCTTGGTTACTGGGCCTGGGCAGCACTTGCCGTTATAGTTATACTTTATACAGTGAGAAATTCAAGGAAAGCACGGTGGAGCAAGTCCACCGAACACGCGATGGGCGACGTTCCCCCTTCATTTTTTGAAGTGATAAAAAAGTACATGCCGTCAAGAAAAAATGTTTTCAGCGGAATGCCCACCCTCAAGGATCTTCAGAAATACGTTTCAACAGCTGAAAGAATCCCTAACAGCATTCTCTATATACCTGTCGGCCTCAGATGGTTCCTGCTCGCGATAAGATATCATAGCATGACCCTTCCTTCGGTCTCCAATCCCATGATAGAGACCGGAGGATTCATGGGCGAATCGAAATCCTCCGTCCTGAACATGGTGGGACCCCTCCAGAAAGAATGGATAGCTGATTTTGTAACAATGCACCGTAATGACGCCGGTTCTGAAGTGCAGCTCAAGGCAGCCGAGTTGCAGATGGAGAAAGCCTCTCTTTCTTTCCCGATTGTGGCTAAACCCGACATAGGGTGGAACGGCTATGGAGTTCAGCTGGTCGAAGACAGGGTCCAGCTTGGCAAATATATTGAGGCATTTCCCGTCGGCGAGCACTTTATTCTGCAGCGCCCGGTTCATCACGATGGCGAAGCTGGGATCTTTTATGTCAGGATCCCGGGGGAGGAGAAAGGGAAGATCTATTCCATCACCCTGAGATATTTTCCGTATGTTGTCGGAGATGGCAGGTCAACTCTCAGGGAGCTTATCCACAGCGATGAACGGACGAAGCTAAGGGCCGAGTTCTACCTGGGTGAAAAGGAAAACCACCTGGGCTTTGGCAAAGACGACCTCGAACATGTGCCTTCCGAGGGAGAACTTATCAGGCTGGCTTTTATCGGCAGCCTGAGGGTCGGCGGACTCTACCGCGATGCCGGTTATCTCATAACCCCCGAGCTGACCGGGCGATTTGACGAAATAGCCCGCAGCATGCCTGAATTCTATTATGGCAGGTTTGACATCAGGTTTGAATCGACCGACCTTCTCAAGGAGGGAAAAGGATTCAGGATAATAGAAATAAACGGAGCCGGCGCCGAGGCAATACAGGCGTGGGATCCGAATGTTCCCCTCTTCAGCCTTTACAGGGAATTCTTCAGGGCACAGAGCCTTCTTTTTAAAGTTGGCGCACTTAACAGGAAGCGAGGATACAAACCAATGTCCCTCAGGGCATTTCTGAAAGCCATAAGGAAACAAAACCACCTCATTCCGAACTATCCGGCAGCAGGATAGGTTACGCGATATCGGCAGACTTTTCCTGCCTGCTCCCTTGTTTATGGCCGGGAAGAAAACACCAAATCTTTTTTTTGCTTTGAGTTAAGACGTTTCTTAACTTTGGTAGGAGTGTGCCTGAAAGCAGGAAGTTCATCGGATTATTAACTACATAAATTTCCAATGCTATGAGAATTCTAATTACCGGATTTGTCATTTTGGTAATCTGGTCATTTTTTTCAATGTGGCTGTACGTCGATGTTCTGAAACCTCAGACAAAACGACACGAAATTGTACAGCCTGCACCCCCGGTCCAGAACAGGGAAGCCGATTCCCTCGCGAAGCTCTATGCATCCATGCCAAAGGATCTGACAGTCTATTTTGATTTTGACAAAACCAGCATGCTCCCCGCTCCCGGTATCGAAAACAGCCTGACGGCACTAAAGGACTGGATGGGGAAATACCCTTCGACACTCCTCCTGGTTACGGGTAATACCGATTTTATCGGTACCCCGGAATACAACATGAAGCTTTCAGCAAAAAGGGCGGAGACCGTAAAGAAATTCCTCATCGAAAAGGGATTTCCCGCAGATAAACTTATTACAGGGACGGCCCGGCCCGACAATAATCTCACTAACCAGCTCACAAGCAAAGAAAGGGCAGAGCACAGAAGAACCGAAGTAACAATTAAAAAATAAATACATGAACCCGCTATTCATACAACTGACCCAATCGGTCACCGGCGCAGTGACCGAGATTATACTCCTTTTGCTCGGCGCCGCACTCATAGGATTTTTCACAGCCTGGTACTATCAGAAATCATTCTACGTTCCGATTGTTAAAAAGCTTGAAGCCGAAAAGGAAGATCTTATCAGGAAGATCGACGGGCTGAATGCCGACATTGCCAGGCTGAATTCTGAAATAGCAGCTTTAAAACAAAAAGTTGCCGATCTTGAAAAGACAATTGCGGCAAAGGACAAGGAGATTGAGGAGCTTAAAAAACCCAAACAGAACCTCTAAGCCCGGTAGCTGATCCAGGTGCTAACCGGTCAGCCCAATGCATAACCGGGGTGCTGCCTGCTTCAGGGCAGTACCCTGATTGTTTTGATTTGCCCTTTGATGGGGCCGGTCAACCTTTCAACCATTCAGCTGTTATAAGTAAAACCAAAACACGAAAAGATCATGAAAGCATCATTTATAACAGCCTACGGCGGGAAAGAGGTAATCAGCTACGGAGATCTCAAGGATCCCGAATTAAGTGCAAACGGTGTCCTGGTCAGGGTAAAGGCCTCCTCGATAAATCCTCTCGATTATAAGATCAAATCGGGTGCATTGAAATTTATCTCACCTGCCGGATTCCCCAGGATACTGGGTTCCGATTTCTCCGGAATTATAGAAAAAACCGGTGCGGAAGTGTCGCGATTCAGACCAGGGGATAAAGTGTATGGCGCAGTACCGGTGATGTTTGGAAAACCCGGGGCCCTTGCTGAGCTGGTGCTGGCTTTGCAGGAAAACTTAAGGCTCATGCCCGGCAATCTCTCCTTCGAAGAGGCTGCTTCACTGCCCGTTGGAGCCCTCACCGCCCTGAGCGGGCTGAGAAAAGGCGAAACCGGACCCGGGAAAAAAGTACTTGTAAACGGGGCAACCGGGGGTGTCGGACATTTCGGGGTTCAGATTGCGAAAGCCATGGGCGCTTATGTCACAGCTACCTGCAGCAGTGCGAACAGCGAATTTGCAAGATCTCTTGGCGCCGACCGGGTCACAGGTTATTCAAAAGAGGAACTGCTTTCCCTGGAAGACAAATACGATCTTATCCTCGACGCTTACGGGAAAATGGATTACCCCGTGGTTTATAAACTTCTCGGACGCGGAGGTACGTATGCTTCTACCCTGTTTATGCCTTATAAAGCGCTAAGAAAGCTGTTTTCCAGGATCGCCCATGGAAAGACATTAACCTCTTCCAACATGAGAGCCCTTCCAGGAGATTATGACGAACTTGAAAAGCTGCTGGCTGAAAAGAAAGTAAAACCGTTTATAGGAAAGACTTTTACCCTTGATCAAACGGCCGAAGCTTTTGAATATGCCGAAAAAGGGCATCCCAGGGGAAAAATTATTGTGACCGTAAATAGCTGAAAAACCGGCATTTGCTGTTACCGGTGTATTTTGCATCAAACAAAATCACTTAAGCGGCGTTTATCCTATAATGGTTAAGTTAAAAAAGTTAGTTTTAGTTTCTCTTTTATTGTCTTTTACAGCCACGGCGATGGCCCCCAGCAGGGCCTCGCTTATCATCCTCAGATCGGGTCCCGAGAAGCCCTACCAGAAACTTATTCATGCAATAGGGATCGTTGAAACAGAATGCGACACTCTTTCCTACAATCCTCAGGAAAAGGCTACTGGTTATTTCCAGATCAGGCCGGTAAGGCTCGAGGACTTCAATAAAAGAACAGGCAGTCACTACACGATGAAAGATCTTTTCAATTATAAAATTTCTGAAAAGATATTCCTCTATTACGCGAGGCAGGTCGGCCCGTACGATCCTGAAAAAATCGCCAGGCGGTGGAACGGATCAGGACGAAAGACTTATTATTACTGGAACCGGGTTAAAAAGTATCTTTGAGCCCTTTAAGAATAATATTCCGGTGGCATGAAATTTGTTTGATTTACATGTCCTGCTTTTGTACTTTTGAGAACTTAAAGCTTCTTTTATGAAAACCTTGTACCTTCCAGTGATACTTCTGTCAGCCATGCTGTTCGCCGGCTGCAAGAAAAATAATGAACCTGTCCCTTCTGTCGAAACGATCGTCACACAGTATATAGCATCGACAAGGGCCTCGATGGGGCTACACATCACATCCGATGTAAAACAAACCTCGATCGACGGCGGGCTCTATATCGGACTTCAGCCAAATCCCGACCAGGGGACCGGCACTCCTCTTCACTTCGCCACCGACACGGGTCTTTTCTATGTGGTGGTTAATAATTTTTCTCCCGGAACGAAGTACTATGTCAAGGCCTTTGCCAACAATAAGTCGGGCAATGCCCTGGGCAGTGAGATAAGCTTTACCACTCCTTCAACTATTCAGGACAATAACAACCATATCGTAAATGTGGTATCAATAGGAAGCCAGACCTGGATGGATGAGAACCTCAGAACCACGAATTACCAGAATGGCGATCCGGTATCCACCACAACTCCCTCCACCCTCGATATCACCGGAGAAAATACGCCGGCTTATTACTGGTATGCAGGCAACCTGAGCGATTCTTCTCTTGTCTATGGTAATCTTTATACCTGGTATGCTGCAACTGATGCCAGGAATGTTTGTCCTGCAGGATGGCATGTTCCGACAGATGCCGAATGGACGACTCTCGAAACGACTCTTGGCAGTTATCTTATTGCAGGAAGCCTTATGAAGGATATCGGAAATGAACACTGGATATCACCCTATAACAAGGATGGAAATAATATGAGCTGCTTTACCGCCCTGCCGGCGGGTTACAGGTCAGCTGCCGGCTCCTTCGGCCTTATCCGGAATGAGGCACATTTCTGGAGTGCGACCGAAAGTGAAAGCACAAAAGGCTGGGAGAGACTTCTTACAGCAAGCTCCTATTCGACCACAAGACAGGGAGCATTGAAGAATTCAGGCCTTTCCGTAAGGTGTATCAAAGACTGAAAAGCTTGAATATCATGAATCTCAGGGCACTGAGGGCTGCTCTTTCTATCTGCCTGGTAATCATCTGCATACCACCTATGTTTCCCCAGAAGCTGGAAATGTTTAATTATACCAGTCACGGTGATTACGACCTGGCCGTTCCAAAATTCGACCTGATGAAGCCTGAAGGAACCCAGGGAATTGCCGTATGGAAGGAAGATACCTATATCCACAAGCTGTTCAATTCAGTTGTAAAAAGTGTGCTGCCGAAAAAGAAGAGGGACATGCTTCATCTCAACACGGCAGTTTTGCTGGCTTTCACGAGACGTGGTGAAGTAATCAACTGCAAATTCCTGCTGAATACCGACGACAGGAACATTCTTACCGAGGAAGAGCTCTACAAGATTTATATTAAGCTTAAAAGAATCAGGATCAATCCCTACAAGGTCAGGATAGACCCCGATCCTGTCGCCGGCGGTACTTCGCCCGATTACGCTATAATTTCCGGACCTCTGATCTCAAGGACCGGGAGGGAAAGGATCATGCTGAATTCCGATAAAAAATAATTTTCAGCCTTCCGCTTCCTTTATTCAGTAAAAATGGATTATTTGCTGAACCCCCCGGAAAGAGGGACCATTAATATGTTCAATCAAAACAGGTTTATCAAAAATGACAGACAAATCCAAAGAACTCAATGCTTCAGTAAGGCTTATCAACGACAGGTTGCATTTCTCAGGTCATGCGGGAGACAATACTCCGGTATCAATTGACTACATTTCACCCCTTGGCGACGACCTCGGCTATACGTCACTCGAGCTGCTGCTGCTCAGCCTCTCCTCGTGTGTCGGAAGCGCCGTCCTCACATTCCTGAGAAAAATGAACAAAACTATCACTTCCTGCGAGATAAGAGCCAGGGGCATAAGGCATGAGGAACATCCTACCGGTTTCAGCCAGATAAACCTGGAACTGGCGATAGGCTCTCCAGATATTACTGACGAGGATGTAAGCAGGGTAATTAAGATGGCCGAAGACAAATACTGCCCGGTTTATTCGATGATCAGGGGAAATTGTGAAATAAAAATGGTACATTCACTGGTCAGATAACTCTCAACAATTTCCGTGAATCAATGATCCTGAAGGGAAAGTTCTGGATATTGTCAATCCTGCTGATCACGGCATTTTCTTCCTGTACATTGAAGAATAAGTATGCTGTCCTCATTTCTGCCAATGCCGAATGGAAATCCCTGAAGAAGGTATTCCCTGCTGAAGAGCTCAGGCAATCACCCTGGGGTGAATATTTTTATAAAAAAATCGGTAACCAGGATGTACTTTTCTTCCATGAAGGATGGGGAAAAGTCTCCGCTGCCGGAGCAACCCAGTATGTCATCGACAGGTACGATCCGGAAATCCTTATCAATATCGGTACCTGTGGAGGATTTAAAGGAGAGGCAGAAAGATATGAGACAATACTTGCAGACAAAACGGTTATTTATGATATTATCGAAGCGATGGGCGATTCGAAGGAGGCAATTGCGGATTACACCACGCTGATTGACCTCTCATGGCTTGGCAATGATTACCCTTTTAAAGTGAGAAAGACTCTCCTGGTTTCTGCCGACAGGGACCTGAGACAGGACGAGCTGGCTTTCCTGAAGAAAGAATATTCGGCAGTTGCAGGTGACTGGGAAACAGGGTCAATGGCCTATGTGGCCGTGAAAAACAAAAAAAAGATACTAATTCTCAGGGGTATAACCGACATCGTAAGCGAACATAAGGGTGAAGCGTATGGTAACCTTAACCTTTTCGAACAGCGAACGGATTCTGTGATGGCAAAGCTGATCGGGGAACTACCCCGGTGGATCGATTATACAGTTAAAAAATAGTCGGTCCGGAGGGAATCGAACCCTCGACCCCATGATTAAGAGTCACGTGCTCTGCCAGCTGAGCTACGGACCGGACATGCGGCAAAATTATATTAAAAGAAGTTCATTTCAATAATCTTTCGGAGAAAAAGTATTGTAGAATACATTTCAGTGGAATATACCTTTTTGAGTTCTGTACATGTCGAAAATTCAGTAACTTAAACCCGGTATTTGATATGAAACAATTGATTTTTTCCCTCCTGGCATTGCTTGCGGTACAAAGTATTTGTGCACAGCGGGCCTTTTCTGGCCTCTCTCCCGGCCAGTCAAAACCGGTACATGAACATCAGGGAATTTTTCTTTCAATGAGCCTGGGTCCCGTGTTCGGGAAGATAAGTGATGCAACATCTTCCTACGACATGACCTTCAGCGGACCCGGGGCGAAATTTGATGTAAAGCTTGGCGGCGTAATAGGCAAAAACCTCATTCTCCATGCCACCCTGCTCTCCGAAATAATTGCCGGTCCTAAAATTGCCATCTCGAACGGGACGAGCGGGAAAGCAAACGATAACCTCAATATAGGAGAATCGATGCTCGGTGGCGGGGTCACTTACTACCTGGCACCGTCTAATATCTTTTTTTCCGGTTCTGTCGGACTCGGCGGCTATTCGATCATTGACAATACCAATAAAGCAAATAATGTATCTACGCAGCAGGGATTTTCCTGCCAGCTTAAAGCCGGAAAGGAATGGTGGATTTCCCCGAGATGGGCAATCGGAATTGCTTTTACCTATAGCAAAACAAAACTGACCAACGAACCTGGCGGTGGGGTTTCGGAGAAGCTCAACAGCAACAGGTTTGGCATCCTCCTGAACGCGACATTGAACTGACCGGGCCAGTGTAATGATCACAACAGCCTGCCAATATGTAAACATCCTAAGTGGAATTTACTCCCGGCCTGAATTTTTCTGTACAATATTGAAACAGGCAGGATTGAGGTGACCGGCTATTTTGAGAAGGGTTAACTGAAGATTATTTCCGTGTAGCAAAACAACGGGGAACTCCCGCCTGACTTTTCCGTAGTCAAATAAAGACCTGGAGACAGCTGAAAATGCAGCCTCTTTTCTTAAATTCACATGTTTTTAAATCATCACGGCAGATTTTTATGGTCACAATAAGAAAAGCTGAGAAAAAAGACAATGCCGTCCTTGCAAGCCTTATCAGGGCGGTTTTCGACGAACACAATGCCCCTCATGAAGGAACGGTTTATTCCGATCCTGCTACCGATAACCTATACAGGCTCTTCAGTGTGAAAGGCTCATTGCTGCTTGTTGCCGAGGATGAAGGTGAAATACTCGGATGCTGTGGCATTTATCCTACCCCGGGTCTTGAGAAAAGCTGTGCTGAGCTGGTGAAATTCTATCTTAAAACCGATGCCAGGGGAAAAGGTACCGGTCGGGAGCTTATGGAAAAAGTGATGGCTTCAGCCGTCGCCATGGGATATTCGGAGCTCTACCTCGAGAGCCTCCCCCAATTCTCCAGGGCAGTCTCCATGTACGAAAAGCTTGGATTCAGGACGCTCAATCACCCGATGGGCAACTCGGGCCACCGCACCTGCCATATCTGGATGCATAAAGTGCTCCGTGAAGAATAGTGGAGTGTATGAAGTGACTGGTAAATCTGACCCGCGATAAAAAACACCTGTTTATTTCATCATAAATCTTATTTTTGGGGACCAAATTCCGGATATGATGAAAAAGTTCCTCCTACACGTTGTACTTCTGGTTCTGATCCTGTTCTGCATTTCCGTTGATCATCTTTTTTCACAGGATAATTCGGCTGAATGCAAGGTTCTGCTAAAAGAGATTTCGGGCTCATATACCGGAGGGTGCAGGGATGGCCTTGCCGATGGCAAAGGTGTTGCCAAAGGTGAAGATACCTATGAAGGCGTATTTAAAAACGGGCTGCCGGAAGGCAAGGGCACATATACTTTCAAAAACGGGACAGTTTATACCGGTTTCTTCACTGCCGGTTTAAAAAACGGTAAGGGCAAACTTAAAACATTGGTTAACGGGAAGCCTATGATCATGGAAGGTTACTGGAAATATGGAGAGTACGCCGGAACCACCGCACCCGATGATGACTACCGTATTATCAACCTGTCTGGTATCGAACACTTTTCAATTAAGCGTACCGATGACAGGGAAAATATCATAGAGGTGACATTCGTGAAGTACCAGAAAAAGTATCTTCCTCGCGACCTGGGGGTAACCATAACATCGGGTTACAAGAGTGACTTTAACCTGAGGCTCCTTGTCCAGAAATATGCACTCCCCGAGACAGTTTCGCTTCAGTTCACCATTCCTCTTGCCGCCGGGGTAAGGATCTGCAATTTCGGGCTTACTGTCCTCAGACCAGGTAAATATGAGATTTTGATAGAGAATAACTAGGTGGATCTGCTCCGTTGGCAAAGCAGGTCAAAACCGGTACCTCGTTCCTATAGCAGGGTAAATTTTCAGTTTGCTTCCGGTCGCGGTAAGGTTGTAAAAAACACTTGTCTTTATTCCTGCTGATAATCCGCCTGAGATTTTAATCCAGACTTTCGGATCGCCGAAAAAAGCAAATTTCTTCCCTGAAAGATTTCTGGTATAATCGCTGCCCTGATTCCTGTTTTCTGTCCAGAATACAAAACTTCCGTCGGTAAATATCCTGTAGCCATGGAACCCCTTCCCAAAATATAATATTAGCTGCGGATCGTAGCTCTGTCGTGCATAAAAACTGGCCCTGAAATAAATACCTATCGAGATCCAGGCTCCTCTCCATTGAAACGGGCAGGCCGATCCCATGCCAACGGCATTGGTAATGAAAAAACCATTACCGGGTAACACAACGCCCAGCCCTCCGCTGTAATAAACCGAGAGTCCTGGCTTCGGTTTCCAGAATCGCAGCGACTGCGAAACCTGTGCAAATGCCTGCCCCATATTGCATTTCTCTCCGCTCAGCTGAGTGTCGAGCCTGAAGAGGAATGAACCTGTGCCAACCGAATCGAGGTCCCTGAAATACTCAAAGCTGAGTGCAGGAAAGTTTTTCTTAAAGTTGGTGGGATCGACGCTGTGACGTAAATCATAATACATTTGTACATTCTGGCAGAAACATGCGGCAGTTGCAACGCCATGAAGGAATATTAAAAGAAGTTTTCTCATAAATTTGAAGTTGAATTTTTGACAAATGTAAAATCACCCGTCGCCATGGGACGGAACCTGGCTGGAATTGATCAGAAATCCTGTGGAAATGGCAGGCTGGGCAGAATCCTGGAGCTGAAGTATGACAACAAGGGAAGAAAAGATATTTACCGGGCTCTTTGATGAGGCTTATAAAAAGTGCTTTAATGCCGTTCACACAGAGCCGCTTTCTGAGACCGATAGCAAGGTACTGTCAAACGATATCTTTGAGAAAACAGGTCTCGTTATCGGACCGAAAAGCCTTAAGAATTATTCCCTGTTCATCCTAAGAATGGAAGAGCCGGGAATAAAAAAGGAGAATCCTTCAAAAGCGACTCTGGATACAATTTCAAGATATGTGCTTGGAGCTCCCTATACCGATGAAGTGAAAAGGAAGGGTTCTGAAAGTCATTTCCCATGGTGGTTCAGGTACAGCAGGGATTTCGGCGATGCCGGATATGTGAAAAAAATAGGGACAGGAAATCCTGCCATGATCAGGACTTTGCTGGTTACAGCGATTATCATAATCATTTTGCTTTCCCTCCTATTCATATTAACCGGGCCTGGCGTAGGGAACACAAGCTTCAGGGATGATTTTAATTCCGTAGCCGAGGATTCACTTTCGGCAAAAGGTTGGATAATTAAAAACCGCGATATGTTATACTGGCCGAAAAGAGATTCGAAAACCGGCCATCTGACCCTCTATACTCTGGAAAGCGATAACTGGCCCCTGGGGGAAAAACAGGCCGGGATAAAAAATTTGCTTCTGCGAAGAACAGGGGGTAATTGCTTTGAGACAGAGGTCCATTTCACTGATTTTGTCCCCCGCCATAACTGGCAGCAGTCGGGTATTATTCTGTGTGAAGACTCATCCCTGCGTGGCAAGATGATCAGATTATCGATCGGTTACAATGATTTTTTCGGAGGTTTCAGGAAAGATCCTGAAATCTTAATCCAGGGGTTAAGCTCGTGCGAAAGCGGCTCCCTGAGCCGCCCTGAAGAAATTATTCATTTCACTCTCTACAGTCTCAACAAGGAATATGCCAGCCTGGTTGAAACCAATCTGAAATTCTCCGCCCTTAAAATTGAAAAAAACGGTTCCAGGATAAAGTTCCTATATACCTCTTCCCCGGCTGAAAGTTATTCTTTCAGGGAACTATTGACCGGCAACTTCAGCTTCAATCCGAAATACGTGGGGATTTTTGCAATCAGGGGCTGGTCAGATAACGAAGCAATTCCGGTTAACATTGATTCCTTTTCCATGCACTCAATACATTGTGGCAGGTAGAAAAGAAAACTTGATTTCAGATAATCTGTTTCCTAACTTTATGACGGAAAATTCAGGTTAATGACCTCCTCATCCCTGGGATTGAACAAAGCTTATATTTTTTGCCACGAAAAGGGACAAAGAAACTATAAACGTGCCTCAAAGTTTATAGGTTAAGAAAGCACACCGGCTTACTTCAGCCGGGTAGACACCATTAGAACTGGTTTAGAATCTTTCTTATGAAAATTCATGTTGAAAACCCCGGGTTCTGGTTTGCCCTTTTTTATATTCTCTCCTTTACGGTCACTTTTATCATCATCCTTGTTGCTGCCCGCAAAAAAAATGTTCCATTAGGATCTGTATTACTGATGCTGACCGCAACATCCATTCTGACCGTAATCGGGTCGAGGCTGATCTGCATTCCAGCAGCAGGCTGGAAAAACATCACCTCAATCGGTTCCCTGGCCGGCTATGAAAACAGGTCGGCGCTGGGCGGCCTGGTCTTCGGCCTTGCCGGGCTCATTCTCACACAAAGGTTCTTCAGGCTTGGACGTGAGATCATTGACATTTACGCCTGGGTTGCCCCGCTGGGGTTCGGAATACAAAAAATCGGGTGTTTTTTTAACGGCTGCTGCTTCGGTCGCGTCACCGCTCTCCCCTGGGGTGTAAGCTACGGCTACGGCTCTTCCGCCCATTTTCACCAGTGGGTAAGCGGTATAATTGAAGAGAATGCTCCATTCTCAGCCAGTGTTCATCCGGTACAGCTCTACGAGACATTATTCTTTTTCCTCATTTCTTTCCTTGCCTGGAAGGCAATCAGGAAATGGAAGGGGAGCTATTCATCCTTGCTTTTCTCAACAGGGGTATTTTTTGTTTTCAGGTTTATTGCAGAATTCTTCCGCGATCCATCAGGCTCAAGTTTCAACACTTCGACTTTTACCGGGATGAGATGGCTTCAATGGTTTATCCTTCTGGCAGCGGCCGTTTGCCTGCTCCTTCTGCTGGCTTCGGAAAAATTGACTAAGCTTTCCTGTTTGGCAAAAGTTCCTGAAAAGGGACCATCCCTCGTCAACCTTGTTGCATATATCGGGCTGATCTGCAGTGTGTTGTATATTTTCAGGAATTCCTTTTCACCTTTCGAATCCGTATCCATCTACATGAAATTCATACCTGCCCTGGCGTTGACCTGCTGGTGCATTTTCAGCTCTGCCAGGCTATTGAAATGGAAGATTCTTTCATTTTCGATAATAGCCCTGCCCCTGTTTGTATCGACACGCACATTTTTACAGGACTCAGCAAAATCCGGAGGCACTCTGAGGGACTTCTATCAGAACAAGGTTACCTCATACCGGAGGATTGACGCAGGATTCACCGGTGGAAATGCATTTAATGTACTGCAGTTCAACCCACTGCAAGGCCAATGCGGAACATCTTATACCGAAAACAACTACCGGCATGAGTTCAGGTCGGGAGGAGCCGGGTACTCAGTGGTCAGGAAGGCAGGAAACAAGATTATCACAAAAGGTATAAACCTTTACGGAGGGTTCAACAGGGAGATAAACCTGACCTCGGGGACCAGGCAATCCAATTTCATTGGCGCGGTGAACCCCTATATCAAAGCCGATTTTGAATGGATAGGAATAGGATTGGGAGCCCATGTCGGTGAGTTGAGGTGGATTCCATCTGAACCGCTCAGTGACATTCAGCCAACCTCCGGTACCAACTGGTCGCCCATTCTGCCCGAGGTCTATCTCAGGCTTGGCGAAAGCAGCGTATTTGATGTACGGTATATCTACGGTTACAAATTCCCCTCTACCCTGCCAATGCTTAATAGCGAGATAAGTTTCGGCACAGGCTTCGGTAATAAAACAAATCTCACCCTCAGGTATGGTCTTGACTTTTCGAGCATAGAAACCAATTCATTCCTTTATGGCGAGGCACTGGTTTCAAAACAGGTCGGATTCATGTTCAAGTACAGTTTTGGGAATTCAAAGATCTACAACACAAATACATCCGGTTACTTCGAAAACTCCATTCAGAGATTTGTATTCGGGTTGAATTACAGGTTCGGGTTCAACTCCGTGAAGGATAAAAATGGAAAGAAGTAACCTGGCCGGAATCCACATCTTCAATGCCCCAGCAGTGATTTATTTATCGCTGCATCAGTCCTGTTGTCACTATGTAAACAGCCTGTCTGTCTTCAGATAAGGTATAAAGGATGTTTTTAACCTCTTTTAACGATAAATTGCGTTAATATAGACTAACTTTGCTGATTAACCTAGCTCTTTGCGAAAGTTGAATTGTCATTTGGTCCATAAATAATGTAATAAATTACCAGAATATGAAGTCCAGAGTATTTTTAGCAATGGCCATGGCTCTTCTTGTTATGTTCAGCCCCTCACTGAATGCACAGAAAACCCCTAAAAAGCTGACCATCACGGGAAAAGTTGTTGATCCTGACCAGAAACCTGTTTCCGGCGTTTCAATTATGGTTGACAACAAGAATACCAATGTCAAAACAAATGAGAACGGAATCTACAAGATCAAGGTTGACAGAAGTGCAAAGACCCTGACGGCTTTTTCATTGTTTAACGGGATGAAAGAAGCTGAAATAAACGGGCAGGAAGTAATCAATTTCTCACTGTACCACTCCAAGCTTAATCCCCTGACTAAAGATAAAACCCAGAGTGAAGAGGCAGTCGAAGTCGGTTACGGCAAGATGAAGAAAGATGAAATGACCTCTCCTGTCAGAAATGTCAACGGACAGAGCAAACGATACAAGACCTATTCGAACATTTACGATATGATCCGTGCCGAGGTGCCGGGAGCCAGGGGAAGTGGAAAAACCATTGTTCTCACCGAGCCCTCATCAATCATGCTGAGCAATGAACCTCTTCTCGTGGTTGACGGGGTTGTTACCACCTCCATTGACGGTATCGATCCAAAAATGGTGAAATCGATATCGGTCCTTCGTGGTCCGTCTGCATCCATTTATGGCGCCCGTGGTGCGAACGGGGTGATCCTTATCGACCTTTTAAAGGGGAATGAGGAAAAATAAACTACCCTTTTTTATTTAAAACCAGGCGTAAGCAATATGGGAACCAGCTGTTCAGTTAACTGCTGGTGTGGATTTTTTTTTACTAACTTACAGCGGAGAACCAATCTGTGAAAAGCCATGAAGATATATACCTTCTTTTTGCTCGTTTTTATCCTTGCAATCGTTCTGCCGGGATGTAAAACCAAACCTGTGACCGATTCTGCGAACCCGTTTTTTAAGGAGTTTGATACACCATATGGAGTTCCGCCGTTCGACAGGATCTTCGCAAAACATTATATCCCCGCTATGGAGCAGGGAATGGCTGAGGAAAGAAAGGATCTTGAAAAAATACTTGGGAACACCGATAAACCCAATTTCCGGAACACGATAGAGCCTTTCGACAGCATGGGATCGCTTCTGAACAGGGTAACGACTGTCTTCTCGGGATTGACCTCGGCAAATACAAATGATTCCCTCCAGAAGATCCAGATAGAAATTTCTCCGAGGCTGTCGAAGTTCAGCGACGAGATTATGCTTAACCCTGAACTTTTCAGGAGGGTCAGGGCTGTTTATGAAACAATGGAACAGGCCGGGCTGGATAATGAGCAAAAGTTTATCGTGGACAACCTTTACAAGAATTTCGTCCGCAATGGTGCCCTCCTCTCCCCTGCCGACCAGGATACACTCAAGAAGATTAACGAGGAGATATCTGTCCTGGCAGTAAAGTTCAGCCAGAATGTCCTCTCGGAGACCAATAAATTCAAGCTTGTAATAGATAAGAAAGATGACCTTAAAGGTCTTCCTGAAAATGTGGTGGCTGGCGCAGCCCAGCTTGCAAAGCGCGATTCGATGGCTGGCAAATGGATATTCACAACCCAGAAGCCAAGCATGCTTCCTTTCCTTACGTACGCCGACAGCCGCGAACTGCGCAAAAAACTGTATGATGCATACCTCTCCAGGTGTGATCATAATGATAATCTCGACAACAAGAAGAATCTCGAAAGAATTGTTGTCCTTCGTGCCAGGCGGGCCAGGCTTCTCGGCTTCAAATCACACGCCGACCTGAAACTCGAAAACCGGATGGCCAGGAACCCGGAAAACGTGTATGCCCTTCTGAACCAGCTGTGGAAACCCGCACTCAAAGTCGCAGGCCAGGAACTGGCCGAGATGCAGAAGATTGCCAACGCCGGTGGTGCAAAATTCAGTATTGAACCGTCTGACTGGTGGTACTATGCCGAAAAACTAAGAAAACAGAAATATAACCTCGATGATAATGAACTGAGACCATATTTTAAACTCGATAATGTCAGGGAAGGTGCCTTTATGGTCGCCAATAAGCTGTACGGTATAACTTTCACTCCCATTACCGGTATTCCTCTTCCCCATCCCGATGCAATGGCCTTTGAGGTAAAAGACACAAATAAGGCACAGCTCGGAATCCTGTACATGGATTTCTACGCCAGGACCAGCAAGGGACAGGGTGCTTGGTGCGGAAGCTATCGCCCTCACCGCTGGTCTAACGGCAAAGAGGTGAAACCCATTGTCACCCTTGTTACAAATTTCTCCGGCCCGTCAGGCGATACTCCTGCCTTGCTGAGCCTCGATGATGTGAAGACACTTTTCCACGAATTCGGACATGCGCTCCAGGGACTTTTTTCGGCCAACAGGTATGCTAACAGGTTTGCAGCGATGGATATTATCGAGCTGCCTTCACAGATAAACGAGCACTGGGCCATACAACCCGAGGTGCTTAAGATGTACGCGAGGAATTACAGGACCGGCGAAATAATTCCCGATAACCTTATTGCCAGGATTCAGAAAAGCAGTCATTTCAATACCGGTTTCGACAATGTCGAACTGCTGGCAGCTTCAATGCTCGATATGGCCTATTATACCCTCGGGGATCCAGCCACGATCAGCATCGGCAGGTTCGAGGACGATTATATGAAAAAGATCGGTCTCATCAAAGAGATAAAGCCACGATACAGAAGTACATATTTTCTACATATCATCAGGGGTTACGATGCAGGTTACTATTGTTATACCTGGGCCGCGGTTCTGGACAACGATGCATTCGAGGCGTTTAGGGAGAAGGGAATATTCGACAGGACCACCGCGTTGTCGTTTCGCAAAAATGTACTGGCCCCTATGGGCATAGTCGACTCAAAACAGAGCTATATCAATTTCCGTGGCAGGGACCCGGAGATCGGCCCGCTTCTCAGGAACAGGGGCCTGGAGTGACCGGCCGGGGCGGTGTATGAACCAGCGCGGCGGATTTTAATTAAACTTGGAATATCGGTCAAATAAACTTGACTTGAATAGTATTTCATTTTAACTTCCATCTGGATTTCCGGTTTTCGAAGTTCTAAATCATGCCGCTATGAAAAAAAATTACCCGTCACATGCCTATGCTATCTCAAAGATTTGCAGAGTAATCGTATTTGTTTTAACCCTTGCACTCTGCACTTCACCTTACTCCATCAGTCAGGTCCCCCAGGGGTTCAGCTACCAGGCCATAATCCGCAACAACAGTAATGCCCTGGTCTCGAATCAGACCATCGGCATGAGGATAAGTATCCTTCAGGGTTCGCCCACGGGAACTGAGGTTTACAAGGAGACCTGCAGCCCGAATCCGCAGACCAACGTCAACGGCCTGGTGACAGTAGTTGTGGGATCGGGAGTACAAGTCACAGGGACATTTTCGGGAATAAACTGGTCAGCGGGGCCTTATTACCTGAGGACCGAGACAGATCCGGCTGGTGGAACAAATTATACGATAACAGGAACCAGCCAGCTGCTGAGTGTCCCTTATGCATTCATGGCAAACAGCATTGCATCGAATGTTCCCTATGTGAGCGTGGCAAGTAATACCGCCACGATGGACTCTGCCCTGTTCGTGGTAAGGAACACTACCGGGCAGGTTGTTTTTGCAGTGTACAACGAGGGAGTCAGGATATATGTCGACAATGGTGCAAAAGGTTCCGCAAAAGGAGGATTTGCAATAGGAAGCTTTGGAACCACCAAGGGGACCTCATCTCAACCCCTGTTTATTGTCGATCCCGACAGTATCAGGGGATATATCGACCCCGGTACAGGCAAAGCTGCGAAGGGCGGGTTTGCCATCGGCGGGTTCAACGCAACTAAAACCGTTACAGGAGAGGAGTACCTCAGGGTGACGAGAGATAGTTCAAGAATCAATGTCCTGAATCCGGCCAAAGGAGCCAAGGGGGGGTTCGCAATCGGCGGGTTCAGTGCCACAAAAGGCGGACCCGTGATCCCTTTTACCTCATTAACTTCTGATAACTATTTCATTGGCCAGCTATCAGGCAGTAACATTACCACCGGTAAATATAATTCAGTAATGGGCTACCAGGCCGGGCAAAGTATTACTTCAGGCAATTCGAATACATTTGTCGGCTATCTTGCAGGGCTGAGCACTACAACCGGTTATGATAATTCAGCTTATGGGAGCGGTGCCCTCTATAATAATACTACAGGAAGTGATAACACGGCTATTGGCGGTTCCGCTTTATATCACAATACGACAGGTACCGGCAATACCGGGTTGGGATACATGACCTTGCCTTCCAATACATCGGGCGTTGGTAATACTGCCGTAGGTTCGGGTGTGCTTAATTCAAATTCAACCGGCTACTGCAACACCGCGATCGGTATGTCAGTTATGTACAATAATACTGTCGGACAGTATAATACAAGCACGGGGACATATTCCATGCGCTATAATACAACAGGAAATTATAACTCTGCATTTGGGTATGAAGCTCTTAATAATAATACAACGGGAAATTATAATGTCGGAATAGGTGCCGAAGCACTCCTCGTCAATGCCGGAAGCTATAATATAGCCATTGGTTATTATGCCAGCGCTCAGAGCGGGGGGAGCTTAAATACTTCTGTCGGGCCTTACTCCTTACGTTACAACAATGCAGGAGGCAGCAATTGTTCAATAGGCGCTTATACCCTCTACAATAATACCGGTTCAAGAAACAGTGTTATCGGGGAAGAGGCACTATATAATTCCACATCCGCCGATGGAAATACAGCAGCCGGTTCAATGGCAATGTACGGCACAACAACTGGTGATTACAACACGGCTTTAGGTACATATTCATTAAGGACCAATACCACGGGTTCGAAAAATACTGCCCTGGGTGATTCAGCAGATGTTACAACCGGAACTTTCAACAATGCCACAGCTATCGGGTATAAAGCTTCTGTAAATGCAAGCAACAAGGTAAGGATAGGGAACAGCAGCGTAACTGTAATCGAAGGGCAGGTGAGCTGGTCGGTTGCCAGCGACAAACGCCTTAAAGACAACATTGAATATACCGAAAAGCTGGGTCTCCAGTTTATTAATGGCCTGAAAACGGTTTCGTTCACATACAAAAATGACCCGCAAAAAATTCACCATGATGGCCTTATTGCACAGGACGTAAAAAAGATCCTTGAAGATCTTGGTATTGAATTCAGTGGCCTGTCAGTCAGTGATAATTCTGAAAAAACCATGGATCTCGCATATTCTGAATTTGTGATACCGTTAATCAATGCCGTAAAGGAACTGAACAGCAGGAATCAAAAACAGCAATCACAGATAGAAGCCGGCAAATCTGAGCTCCAGTCTCTGAGGGAAGAGGTATCCCAGATCAAAGAGATGCTTGCCAGGGGAGGAAAATGATGATCGGGAGGATGACGAAAAAGGAAGATCCATATTCAAAAAATTCTAATTTTAAGCACGAATAACTGCCAGATTAGATTCTATGAAAAGAATTCTTAAAAGGATCCTCTATACTGTCCTTTTCCTGCTTGCAGCAATTATTATCTCCGGGCTAGTAATGGCTTTCCTTCCTGGCAGGTTTAATCCTGCCCCTGCAGGTATCACGCCCGCGGAGGCAGTAAAACTCAGAGAGAGCTTACCGGTGCCGCATCAGCAGTTCTCCGCATCCGACGGAGCCACACTTTCTCTCCGCAGATGGGATGCTAACAAGGCTGCTCCTTAGAAAAAATATATCAGAAGCCTCGTCTTTACACGGGCTGTCATTTTAGGGCACGGCATGGGAGTGGCTGCCGCGATTTGTGCTGCAAATGCGGTCCCTTCGGATATCTCGGGACTGATCCTTCTCTCAGGTGCGTATGAAAGTAAAAAAGGAGTTCTGGTCATGAAAAACACCACCCATGCTAAAATTCCTTTGGGAAGCTGGCAGGAGGTAGTTGCCTGACCGGATAAGAACTTTAAAACCGGAATGTAACTGTGAGGTGTGAAGCGCATTTATCAAAAGCTGTAATATGGACAGGATAATTCATGACGACTGCATCTACGAAAACCAGGTTTACAGGGAGAACATCCTTGAACCCGGGGATTATGAGAACTGCATATTCAGGAACTGCGATTTTACGGAGGCCGACCTTTCGGGGATTAACTTCGAGGGCTGCGAGTTTCATGAATGCAACATGAGCCTCTCCATTCTTATGCAGACAACCATCAGCGAGGTAAAATTCATAAAATGCAAACTGCTCGGTTTGCATTTCGAAGACTGTAACAGGCTCATCATATCTTTCTCTCTCGATAGCTGTTCCCTGGAGCTGTGTTCTTTCAACAAGCTGAAGCTGAAGAAGTCGGTATTTAAAAACTCCAGAATAACAGAAGCAGACTTCACCGAAACCGACCTGAGCTCATCCATCATAAAAAACTGTGACCTCGACAGGTCCGTTTTCAGGATGACCAACCTTGAGAATGCGGACCTGCGCGGATCATATAATTTTTCTGTCGATCCCGACCTCAACCGCATCAGGAGAGCAAGATTCTCAGCTGCCACCCTGGCAGGGCTGATGGGAAAGTATGACATAATTGTCGATTGAAAAATGTGAGGGAAATTGTTCTCACTTTCTTTCTGCTGACCAGGAGGGGATTCCCTGTGCAGGTTGCTTTAAATTGCAGTTTTCAGTGAGTCCCGGGATTTAATTTTCCAGCTGAATCCCTGATCAAAGAATTGTACCCGGGAAAGCAGGCGTGAGCAAATGCATGCATGAATCTTCTGAATTCGACCAGTCCGTCTTATACAAAGATTATCCTCGTTACTTCTTGATCATAATATCAATCTTAGGATAGAAAAATCCTTTATTAATTCCGGGATTCATCTTTATCAGAAACTTATGGTACTTCCTGTCAAGTGAGAACGGAAGGAAATACCGTTTTAAATAATTAACTCCCTGAAATTGGGATGCCCTGATATTCAATGCGATCTCTATTTCGTGATAACTAAAGCCCCTGCCTCTCCTTAAGAAATGCAAGAGCATATCTTCGGAATATTCGTGATAATACTGATTGAGAAATTCTCTTGGACTATACCTGGTATAATCGAATGCCAGGTTGTCGGGCAGCCAGTGAAAGAATGGGAGCCAGGAAGTATGTTCATCAACATACCACAGCCTGTTTGGAGTATCGACAATGCTTAAAAATCCACCTGCAGGCAACAAATCATAAAATTGCTTCAGGCACAAAATTCTCTCCTGGTACGTCATGTGTTCCATGCAGGCGAAAAATATTACCAGGTCAAATTTCTGATCTTTAACAACATCTGATATTTCTGAAGCATTTCCATGAATGAAATTTACCTGCAAGTTGTAAATCTTACATCTTTCCCTGGCAACGGCCAAAGCTTCTTCCTCAATATCAACTGCGGTCACATTTGCTCCCTGCTCCGCAAGAGCCACTGTTGATGAACCGGTTCCGCATCCGATTTCCAGGATATTCGCACCCCTTAACCTGATGTTTTTATCAAGCCATGGTATATACAGAAACCTGTCCGACTCGAGTCTTTCAAGCAAATGAGCTTTCAGGTCAGCCATAAATGTTTTGTCTGAAAAAGAGCCTTCGCTCCGCCATCCCTGGAAAAAAGTAGCTTTGAGCGATTCCTCAATCTTAGCCGCCTGCGTTCTGTCAATCCTGATCTGATTCTTAATCAGATGGCCAGGCATTTGAAATCTCCTGAACCGTTTTACCAGGTTTCTTCCGATTTTTTTTATCATACTGTCAGCTTTCGCCTTTTTAAAGATAGCAAATACATAAATCCATCCACAGGTATCCGGATTACTTATTTATAAATACAACGTTTCAGGGGAATGACACATATCAGAATATGAATCCAGGGCGAACCAGTGGAAATCGGCATTTTTAAGAAGGAACATTTATCATTTAACTGTTCCGGCAGAAAACTGACAAAAAAGCAGTTCCGGTCATCTGTTCACTGGATTTGCTTTCATATCGGTTGACCCGGAAGTGGCGGTGGCAATTTTAAGATTGTCTTATCTCTGAGATACTATAAAATATTGATTATCAGAATTCGTTTATAACCTGTTGAACAACCAAAAAAAACTTCATCATGTCTTTTTCATCCTTTTATTGATCCTTTTTCGGCCAGAATCTTTGTAGTTACCGGGAAATGATGAAATAATTTTGACTGTTGTAACCAATTAAATCTATTATTATGAAAAAGACAGACGTAACACTCATTGTTGCAATCGGCATATTGATTTGCCAGGCTCCTGCTATTTGGGGACAGGATATTACCGAGTTTAACACGACAAGGATGATTTCCTTAAAGGCAGAGTCACAGGAAATTAAAATTAACATCAATGTTCCTGAATCTTACAAATACATGAGTCTGTGGATTGCTGCAAATTTAAATGAAGGTGATCTTTCTGTTGAACTCCTTGATCCCAACGGAGAAAAAAAAGGTGACTTTTCAGTAGGTTGTGCTTTAAGTATAAGCAGACCAGCTGGTACTGATCAGGAAAATACCAGCCATGAAGTGGTACAGGGACGAATTAATAAATCAATTAACAACCCACTGAAGGGTACCTGGGTAATCAGGCTAAATCCCAAAAAGGCAACTGGTCAGGTTCAGATAGAGATTGACCAACATCTGCCCGGAACTAAAAAGAATGATAATTAGGATCTCTATATGCAAGTTACAGGATTTAAGGCGGTAATTATTGCAATAGCATGTCTTTCTCAGTGCAGGTATTCATTCTCACAATCAGGTCAGATAACCGGGGAAATACAAATTGACACATCTGTTTGGACCCCTGTGGCTTATTTGACGATCATACCTGAATTTGGAAAAATGAATACAATGTCAAATGACATGATTGCAGACAGGGCTAATATTGATAACCGGGGAAGGTTTTTGTTTGATATAAAATACTTGCCAAATGAGGATCAGTTGATTAGAATTCATATTTCTAAAAAAGGGGATCCGGCGGCTTCGCTTATCATCGGTGGGAAAGATGAAAATTTCATTTTTATTGTGGCTAACAGAAACTCCCTGATTAGAATTGAAAACCAGGAACAGGAGCCATTCTACAATGCAGCAGTAAGTGGGTATTATCCGAATTCTGAATTTAAACAGATTAATGAAATTGCCAATTACAGAGATACACTGGGTTCAAATGAAACGACATTGAAGGCTGAACTGATCCAAAGCGCCGTTTCTGAGAAACTAAGATTCTTTGCTGATACATGTTCAAATTCTCTTGTCTCTCTATATGCAATTTACAAATCTGATCCTGAAAAGAACTTTCCCATTAATCAGCAATTCTATTACAATTACCTGGCAAAACTGAAAAATGATAAGTCCGGTTATATGCAAGAATTTAAAAGAAAGATTCCGCAATCGCGGAATTCTTTTCTTTATTATCTGGTACTGTCAGGAATATTCTTCTTTGTCACCGGATATGTTACCAGAGTCTTGCTAAATAAGCCTGAAAGAAAAATGCAAAATCCAATACATGAATTGAGCCTTCAGGAGAGAAAGGTATTTGAATTAGTCGTCATGGGTAAATCAAATAAAGAGATTTCAGAATCACTAATGATAGGAGTCAGTACTGTAAAATCTCATATCAACAGTATCTATTCAAAACTTAAAATCAATTCCAGGAAGGAAGCTGTAAACCTGGAACTTTTTAATAAAATGCCTGCCCCTGCAGAAAATACTGAAATGCACAGTAATTGAAATTCTTTTTAAGGCTAAACATCATCTAATCTAACCTTGTTGGATTATCCGAATATGTGGCTTGTTTGTATTTAAGCTTCCTGTTTCTCCTGGAATAATTTAAATATACTACAACCCTTTGCCTAATTCTATCTGTTAGATATTCTGATAATTAGACGTCAAAATAAAATTATTACTAATTCATTAGTAGATATACTAAAAATATAGTATAAATTTGCATATAAATACTTTTTCATTATGGAGCTAACCCGGGCCGAAGAACAAATAATGCAAATCCTCTGGAGAATTGAAAAGGGATTTGTAAAGGATATCCTTGAAAATTTTATTGAGCCAAAACCTGCATATACAACGGTTGCCACCATTCTTAAAATTCTTGAAAAAAAAGAATTTGTCAGTCATAAAGCTTATGGGAACAGTTATCAGTTCTTCCCATTGATTTCCAAGGAACAATACTCGAAGTATCTGATAAACTCAGTAATCAGGCGACATTATAAAACATCAATCAGAGATATCGTTTCATCTTTCGTCGATAATAATGAAATCGAGGTGAAAGATATTGACGAAGCAATTAAACTTCTGAATGATCTGAAAAAAAGAAACTCATGACACACTATTTGATTTACACCCTTGAAGTATCTATCTGCCTGTTACTGTTTTTTATTGTTTATTCATTTTTTTTAAGGAACGAAACATTCCATAGCCTGAAGCGATTGTATCTGCTGCTCTCGGTTTTCTTATCTGCGGTTATACCGCTCCTGCCAGTAATAGGACTCCCGGGTGAAGTAACAGTGGGTCCGGTTGTAAGTATCTCAAATGGTCCGCTTCTGACAATATATCACGATTCATTTGAAAGGGTAATTGTGAATAATGCCAAGCCGCTATTAACTGAAATTCATTCAAATAATAACTTAGAGGGCTTTATATTGAAAGCAATTTTTTCGATATATCTTTTAGGAGGTCTTATACTTCTTGTAAAGCTGATCATCAGAATTCATAGAATTCGTACCCTGTCAAGGTACAATTATGTCGATTTCCGGGATGGAATTAAGACAGTCAGGTTGAATGGTGATTATCCGACCTTTTCATTTTTCAAATGTGTTTATCTGAATTGCGACAATATGTCTGATGCGGAGCAAAATCAGGTCTTTGAACATGAAAAGGTGCATATAAAGGAATGTCATTCATTGGACATTCTGATGATCGAAATCCTTCATATCTTCCTTTGGTACAATCCAATTGTCCGGGTAATCAAAAGAGCCCTGGTGAAAGTTCATGAGTGCCAGGCAGACTCCCAGCTTGTTCGTTCGTCAGATGTAGTTGTTGAAGCCTATAAATCGCTTCTGCTGAAACAATACTTAAAACCATTTAATATCGACCTGGTTCATCCTTTTAATTTTTCATTAATTAAATACAGAATTGACATGATCGGCAAATCAAAATCCAAATGGTGGGCAAAACTCAAACTCGCATGTTTTTTGCCGGTAATTTTGATAGCACTTGTTGCTTTCTCAAAAGTGACGGTCAAGGATGAAAGTGCCATACCTGCGGAATCGGTTACTGTTTCCGATCAGCTGGATTCTTTGAATCTGATGATGGTTTATATTCCGGCGGGACAATTTACTTTTAATCGATCTGATGGCCCTGAAAATATCCGTAGTGAGGTGACCGTTGATGCGTTCTGGATGAAACAGAGTGAGGTTACAAACGGGGAGTACTTTGAATATGTTGAAGAATTAAGGAAAGACTCAAGCATAACCACTTATAAAAACTCCCTTCCCGATCTGAATAAAGCGCCGTTAAAGAACTACTTTTCCGATCCCCGCTATAAGTTTTACCCGGTAGTTGGAATTAGTTTTAACCAGGCAAAAAAATTCTGTAAATGGAAAACTGCATTTGAAAACAAAAAGTTGAATGCGCAGGGTAAGCCACCTGTGCAGAACTACAGACTACCGTACGAAGCTGAATGGATATATGCTTCCACAGGTGGTGAAGAACCAGAAAAAATAATGATCCCTCAGATAAAACCCTTAAGTGAAATCGGATCAGGAGATCCCAATGAATTTGGCCTTTATGACATGTTTAATAATGTATCTGAATGGACCAACTCGAAATTTGATGCAGTAAATTATAAGAAATCAATCCAGATAAATCCGACCTCTTCAATTGATACAATCATTGTAAAAGGGAACAATTTTAAGGATTCCGCTAAGAGCCAGACTATACTTGTCAGGGGAGATAATTCTTTTGAATATGTTGGGTTCAGATATGTCAGATCCAGCAATGTAGAACTCAAGGATAAAAAGGAATAGTAAAACCAGGTCCAGTAAGTAGTCGTTCACCTGAGGTTCTAAACTTAAATTATTTAAGTTAAATCACTGCAAATATATATGAAAATGGCGGCGGGGATCCTTAATTATTAGTTGATTCGCTTAGGAGAATGAACAAGAATGAGGCAGATCTGACTTGTTCAGATCAATGATTACATCCATATTACACTATCTGAAAACCTCGAACCACATAGTATTAATTATTGGGAGTTTGGAATACGATGAATTGTTCCAGCTATGTTCCGGCTGACAAAAACAAAAAGGCCTTATTCTATTTATGGTGCTGACCCGCCTGGGCTTCGCGATAAAATTCAGTGTGAGGGCGGGTGTGAGTGTGAGAACAAAAAAAGTGAGATGCTCGCTTGAGAAAATCCAGGTGTGAGTGTGAGAGCGGGTGTGAGAGAAAAAGAGTGAGAAGTGCTCGCTCTCGCTCCCGCTCTCACTCTTTTTGTTGACCCACCTGGGCTAAAGTAATAACTTGTATATAGCTGTATATCTGTGTTATAAACCTTGAAAAAGCCAGTGTCACTGACCACTACATACCAGAGAAAATTGACCATCAATTGTCGAAGTTAAATAATTGTATTATAGCATTATATCTTAATTGCAAAATGATTGGCTAAGTGTGGTTAAAGGTCTCGGATTTCTCAATCAACACCTATCAATTTTTGTCAAGGAAGGTTCTTATGAAGTCTAAGGGTATAGCCTTTTATCTTTCTGCCCAAATCTGTTCCATGTATTAAATCAGGATGAAACAACAACACCTTGCCATGTGCCTGTTGTGGTTCACCATTGGTTTCCACTCCATACACTTGTCCCGGTGCAATAAAAATTAATGTGCCTTCTTCATAATCATAATGATTACAACCGTACCTGATGTTTCCACATTTTACATCCTTAATAAAAATCAGGAATTCGGGTAAGTAGTTCCGTAATTTGGGTAGTTTAATATTT
>DATKMR010000009.1:0-24659 GCA_035541795.1 Bacteroidales bacterium | reverse complement strand
ACCTTAATCCATGCGATAATGGTTTAGAACTTTTTGAGGGAGTTCAAAACCATATCGCATATTACAATCAAAAAAGGCATCAATCAATCAAAAAATCTCCAGATGAATCATACCAGGAATCAATCTCAGAAATGGCAGCATGAAACATTAAAAAATTAACTTAAAAAAGAATCCCTTTGGTACAGGAAATGGGGAGTATTACACTACCTAATTTAGTTTCGATCGACACCTCCACCCTTGTTAAGTATTTGGACAATTCTCCAATAACAGCTCGTGAAAAAGATTCTATTATTAAGGTTCTGGTATCGGATTCTTTGATTAAGAGAGTCAAATCATACAGTAGTATTGATGGTGAATCTTCTGAATATAATGATTATTCCGGTTATATTCATTTAAAAGTGTTTTACGCCTCTACCACAGTTAAACTGCAGCATCCTGTAGTAACGGTTTCGGTATCTCATGATTACGCTATGGTAGGAGGAGGTGCTCAGGCGTATGGATTTACAGGCAATGGAGCATTTTTAGTGGCATCACGACCTATTAACGATACCACCTGGCAAGCTCAATCAAAAGATCATATGATTGCTGATCCCCATTACCTGGAGGTATACGCTATTGGTATGAGAATTGATGGCGTGGACCCTTCTTATTTACGGGCTAGGATTTATACAAAGCAAGTTACTACTACTACTCCAGCCCATTTCCCTACGGCTACAGCGGTACTCCCTGATAATTACTTGTTGGTTGGAGGAGGAGCTTGGGATCACTATTCTAGCTATGGAAATATGTTAACTGCTTCATACCCTCTAAGTAACGCCGCCTGGGTCGGATCTGGCAAAGATCATAGACGATCTGATCTATCTACAATTACTGTTTATGCTATCGGTATTCAGAACATATCATATCCAAATGTCGGTTACCTTCAACTAACCTACAGAGAAACTACTGAACCAGCACCTCCTGGCCAACAATTTTGTTTTGCACCTGTATGGGATGGTTATGCACTTACCTGTCCTGGTGGGTATTGCACATATACTTCTATAGGTCGTATGTTAGTATCACTATATCCATCTGTCACTCCGCCGGTAGCACAAATGTCCTCAAAGGATACATCAGGGGATCCGGATACAGGAAATAACTACGCTTATGGTTATGGAATAGAAAAGAGACCCTATTAAAATTTAATTTGAAATCAGGAGAATTGTAGAGTTTTTAAAATACGGAAGATATTAATGAAAAACTTAGTTTCTCTATTCCTGTTATCGATTCTGCTTATCTCATGTAATAAGGATTTGAGTAACATACCCGATTTAGGTAGGAAAATTGTAGTTAATGGTTTAATTACCACTGACAACCTTCTTAATATAAGAATTGGCAGGAGCACTTATATTAATGATTTCAATGAATTGGATGATCTTGATAGTGCAGTAGTACAATTTTATAGAAATGATTCTAGAGTCGATTCAATCTATCATGTACCTTGGTATTCCTTTGAAATTTGGAACGTATTTAATTCTGGAAATTACAGGTCAAAAAAAGTGTTCCCCGAGCCGGGGAAAGAATATAAGGTAGTCGTAAAAGCACACAATTTGCCGGATGCCAGTGCGACCGTCACTATTCCCTTTGTGGTTCCTGTGGTAAAGGTTGATACCTCAGGGATAATTCTCCCTCAAGGTTCATATTTCAACTATAATAAAGGCTATTTGTGTAAAATAGAGTTCGATGATCCAGGTGACGAAACAAACTTCTATCTTTTCAGTGTTCATGAAATTTTTGCTAATCCTGATGAAGAATATTCAAGTATCAATCATAATTTAGACTTTCACTGTCTTGATCCTATAGTTGAAGAAAAGTTATTTAGCGGGTATAGGAACGAGGCAGTCGCTTTTTCTGACAAACTTATCAATGGTCAGAAACATATTATAAGTGTTATTATTAAAAAAGAGGATATTGGTTTATATGCACCGGGGAACAGCCAAAAGGTAAACTTCAGGCTGTACTCTATTACTGAAGACTTTTTTCAATACATACGGAACCTAAATTTATACAATAAGAACCTAGGGAGTCCATTTGCCGAACCGGTAACAGTATTCTCGAATATCATTGATGGTTATGGCTTCTTTACCGGAGCATCAGTTTCAGAAGTTTCTATAGAATTTCCTCTCGCAAGGTGAAGTGTTTAAACGGTAATTTGCAATGTTAAAACTGAGGGCATTTCTGGTTTTCATATTTATTGTTCACCAAGTGCATGGTCAGACTCATAACATATCCGGTTATGTCGAAGACATTAACACCGGGGAGCGTGTAATCGGGGCTTATATTGCCGACAGTATCAGTAAAAGCATTACCCACACAAACAGTTATGGCTTTTTTAACCTGAAAATAATCGGAAAGAATGCAGCAATACAGGCAATTTACATGGGACTTAAGTCGGAAATCCTATACTTGCATCCCATCCACGATACACTGATCAACATCCAGATGCGGCCTGTAAAAGAATTACAAGAAGTCATTATTACATATTCAATTTATAAACATAATCTTAATGATCCCTTGGGTTTAACTATAATACCTGTAAAAAAACTTACTTCAATTCCGGCTCTGGGAGAATCCGATTTGGTTAAATCTATTCAAAGCCAGCCTGGTATTAAAGGTGGCGTGGAAGGCTCTTCGAGTATATTTGTTCGTGGAGGCGGTCCAGGCGAGAATCTTTTCATGTTGGATGATGTACCCATGTATAATGTCAGCCATCTTTATGGTTTTTTAAGCACATTCAACAGCAGTGCAATTAAAGATATTAAATTATTCAAAGGTCCTTTCCCGGCACGTTACGGAGGTCGTACCTCTTCAGTAATTGATATCAGAAGTCTCGACGGTAATAACAGATCAGTCAAAGGAGAATTATCGATCGGTTTTATATCATCGAAGTTTACTATTGAAGGTCCATTACTAAGCCCTAAAACAACTTTTATTATATCTGGCCGCAGATCTTACTTCGATTTATTCTCCAGCGCTCTTAAAGCCATAAATCTAATAGATCTGAACTTTCCGGGATATCATTTTTATGATATGAATATTAGGATTTCTCATACATTTTCTGAAAAGGACAAGATTTTTCTGAGTTTTTATAGTGGTAAAGATAAAATCCTATATAAAAATAAAAACTCTTTGGCAATAAGTAATTCTGAAATATTCTCCGAATCTACCGATGAGACTTCAGGTTGGGGAAATGTCATTGGATCGCTGAGATGGAATCACACTATCGCTAGGAAACTTTTTGTTAATTCAACATTTGCCATCAGTAGTTACAACTATTATATTCTCAGCAACTATAAAAGCACTCGCAAAGTCTCAATATATAATGAGTCATTTGATGAAGCCTATTCTGCTGGTTACAGATCAAACATTTTTGATTTAATTATTAAGACCGATTTTGATTTTTTGATATCAAAGAATCACAAACTGCTGTTTGGTGTTGGTAATACAATTCATACTTATAATCCAGGAAGTAACATATATAATATGAAAAGTATTCAATTAAATATAAATATAGATACTTCCTTTACGAATACACTTCTTAAAAATAGTGAACCGTATTTTTATTGTGAGGATGAAATGAAATTAACAAAAAAGCTATTACTCGCATCAGGTCTCAGGTTAAGCGGTTCATTTCAGGGGAAAAATATAAGAATTAATGTTGAACCAAGATTATCAGTAAACTATTCAATATCCTCACATTTTGTTGTCAAAGCTGGATATTCAAGGATGGTACAATATTTGCATTTGCTTAGCACTTCAGGATTGAGCATGCCAACAGATATCTGGATCCCCGCATTAAAAGGTCTCCAGCCATTAAAGTCTGATCAGATTAATGCTGGTTTTTCGTATTTCCAGGAGAATGTCCCTATGATTTCAATCGAGGTATACAGGAAATGGCTTAGAAATACAACCGATCTGCGAAATGGCTCTTCATTATTGTCTGATCTTTCTCCATGGTATGAAAAAACAACTCAGGGTCGAGGGAACGCCGAGGGGGTTGAGGTTTCTATTGAGAAACAGGAAGGTAGACTAAACGGAAGCATTAACTACACTTATGCAATAGCTGACAGAAATTATCATGAACTCAATAACGGAAAAACATTTCCGTTCAAATATGACAGACGGCACGATTTAAATATCTCTCTTAATTACCAAATTTCGAAAAAATGGGATATATCAGCACTTTGGTGGTTTGGGACAGGTTATCCAGTTACTATTCCAGTTGAGAAATATCAGCCCTTAATTAATATTGTAAGTACGATACAGCATAATCTAGTATATTATTACCCGACTTTAAATAATTACAGATTACCTGCTTACCACAGATTGGATATAGCAGTACATTTTAAGATACATAAAAAAAATATTGAACATGCAATAAGTTTTGATATTTTCAATATCTATAATCATAAAAATCCAATTTATATGTATTACCTGCAAAATTATTCATTTGAGTATGTTTATTTATTCCCAATTATTCCATCTGTGACATATTCAATGAAATTTTGACAATTATCTGACTTGGAGCCATTTTTAAGCTACACTTAAATAAGTCTTTAACCAGAATCTTTAAATAAACTTTGAAGAAATACATTATAAATGAACCATTCCCTTAATTGTCAGGCGCATCTCGCAATAACAAATTCCATTTTCATTTCATATCTGTGATTTGCTCGAAGACCTTCCAATCTGTCCTTGCTTAACCTAAGAACTTATATTTCATTATATTAAAAATTGCAAGGTGACAATTAAAAAGTAAAGAAATATCCTTTTTTGTGGAGAGAATCTTAATCAACTTAAGTGGATTTCTTTCTATAATTTTTTTTTAATAAAACATGTCTGAGAATCACAAACAAACGAGTAATCCTATTAATGACATGTTTATTATTGCTAGGCACCTTGTGACTGACATATCGAGAGCATCTTGATATTCCAGTTTTTCCTTTTAACATTTCTATTTCCAGCACTCAAAAACTCATGACAGACTCTTTTTCCTGACAATTTCTCTAACACCTTAACATATGTACCGCGACACTCAAATAACTTTATAGATATTGTACAATTGATTTTAGGAGTGATTCTGTTCGATAATAGTATTCCTGCTCCGTGACTAAAACAACCCTAACCGCTAACACGGACAATAAAGAGCATATGTTTGTCACGGTTTTTGCAAACCGTTCCACGGTACCAAGACAAATCCGTAATCATGACAAAGCCGACAGCTCTTTTTCTTTTACTCGGTGGTTCTACCCGGACTAATTACAAAGCTCAATATACTTCTACCGCGACACTCAACTAACCCATAAACATTGCATCTGGACGGCAAAAACACGCGCCATGCTTCGCTCATTACGGCTGGTAACGGGACTCTACCCTGATGACACAAAACTGCTCCAGCCTCCATTCGCTCAGCAACACAACCTCCCTTTATTGCCGGGCCGTTAGCACAAAAATTGCATCCATCTGACCTTAATAATCTTTTAGAAATATAAAGTTCAATACAGAATAATTTTGTGAATAATGAAAAGAATAATAATTAGATTTCAATCGCGAGTAATACCATCATTACTGATTTTCTTTGTCATTTCAGTCAAAACTATCGCACAGAATATCAATACAGATATTTCAGCATGTAGTGATATTTTAAAAATACTAAATATAATGAGAGAGGGTGGGACTTTCAACGAGGTATCATTGATGCTTGATTCTGTTCTACAGACAAAGCCTTTTCAAGTAATGTTCAAACACTACAATCGATCCTGGAGACCAAACCATCTACCATTAATAGTATTCAAGAACATGATCCTGAGTTTGAAATTCGATAACACTTACAACAAAGGAGACAATACCCGCGCAGATCAGATGCTTCAATTCTGGAGAAAGTACTATGATGATCTTCCTCTATTTCAAAAGAACCTTGATCAGCTCAGAAAAAGTAATTTGGAACAGTCAATTAATGACGGTGTTGCATACGCACAAAGTTGGCTCCCATCTGAATGGAAGATACCTGATTTCTCTTTTTATATAATCCCTAATGGAGGCAGTCCAGCTTTTTCAATAGAATCAAACCAGGGTTATGATTTCTTCCAATTGCCCAGAGATTCCTTAGGTAATATAATGTTGAACGAGTTAATCAGTACAATATCACATGAATCACATCATTTAGGAATACGTACCATTTATCCTGAGAAACTTTCCCGTTCAGATTCAATTGCTTATGAATTTCTTTCTTTATTTTTGGCAGAAGGTACAGCTGTTAAATGCGTAAATAATTATCCTGGTGGTTGCGTTCCTGCTATTGATAAATCTAAAAACTCAGACATTTTCAAAGATGCGATTAAGATAGAATGGCAAAAATATACTTTAAAAGAATCAGAACTTTTCTTGCTATTCACTACCACGTTTGAAAAAGCCTATTCAGGTAAACTTTCTCGAAAAGAACTACAAGATGAAATGCAAAATTTCTGGTTGAATGGATATATCTCACCTGTTTATTTCATAGGCTCAGAATTATTTGGAGCGATTTTTATTGGAGGTGGTAAAGAAAATCTTTTTAAAGCAATGGTCGACCTTAGACAAGTACCCTTACTATATAATGATGCAATAAAGAACCAACCTCGGCTGATCGGTAACTGTTTCGTTTTCCCAGATTCAATTGTACAACATTCGCTTAGGATAGGAAATAAACAATAAATATTCTTGTGCTAACACGGACAATAAACTTCATATGCTTGTCACGGTTTTTGCAATTTGTTCCTCAATACCATTACAGATCCGTATAACCTGACAAACCCATAACCCCGTAAATTAACATTCATACAACACCTTGACAATTTCACGGTTTAAAGACACTATGTACCGCGACACGACTATGGCCCTTAAAGCTCCTTCATTGCTGCAAAAACACGCGCCATACTCGCCGCTCTTTTCTACCGGGACTCTTACGCTACCAGCTTCCCGCACAATATGACTGGCAGCGAGTAACGCATGCGAACTTTATTGCCGGGCCGACAGCATTAATTTGCATCTGTGCCTCCATTATGCAAACATGAAATCAGCATAACAAATTGAGCAAGTACACGATTTATAGAACTGATTCCCCAATTCCAGCGAAAGCGGGCAAAAGGAATAAATGGTATTTCTCGATTTACATTATTCTTCTCTTACTATTACTTCAAATTCCCAACTATTGTCAGTCCTTTAAGTTCATCAAATTTCAGACTCCAGTATTTATCCTGATTACCATAATCATCATTGGTACAATTATTTTGCTTTTTATTAAACTTAGAGCTATGTCAAAGTCACTCCAAAAAATTGGAGTACTTGAGCTTACCAAAACTTGTATCAATAAGGAGATTGGTGATTTAGTTACAAAGCACCGATATGATGAAATTGTCAAACTTGAATTAGAGGACTATTTTAGAGACGTTACTGTTTCATTGAGAAAATCGAATTCGTTGACAAAATCACTAAAAATTTTCTTTAAGAATCAGACAGAGGAAGTCTTAATTATCTCATCAAAATCTCTTGACTTCAAACAGAAAATTAGTGTTGTTGATTCCTTAAATACCTTAAAGAAAATCACTGAAATTGACATTCGAATTAAATATAACTAATGCTAACACGGACAATAAACTGCATTTGATTTGGCACATTTACCCTATCATCCAAATATAAAAGTAAGAACCAGGAATAACATAATTGTTTCAGAATAGTTTCAGTAGGGATATCAATAAAAAAGCGCATTCAGTCATTACGGCAGGATGCGTTTTTTTATTTCAAAAAAAGAGTGAGGTGCTCGCTCTCGCCTTGCCAGCCGAAGCTTTAGCGAAGGGTGGCTCCCACTCTCACTCTTTTTAAGTAGTCCCACCAGGAATCGAACCTGGATTTAAGGTTTAGGAAACCTCCGTTCTATCCATTGAACTATAGGACCATTTCCACGGACTGCAAAAGTAATGCTTTTTTTAAAACTATCAAAAATGACCCTGCCCTTTTGAAAATGCACCCGCCAGCAGCCTTAGTTAAAAAAAATTAAAGCCGTCAGCCGTATGGACTTTTTTACCACCTTTGCCGCCAATTGGGTTAAAGGTTAGATTTATATTTTTAAAATGTCACTCCGAAATTGCCGGATAACAAGGGTTATCCTCTTCATCTTTATCGCCCGTCTTGCACTGGCAGGATCAGTCATGGCCCAGGTCACCACGGGAACAATAGCCGGGAAAGTATTCGACAACTCGTCAAAAGATCCCCTCGAATATGCAACTATCGCCGTCATCAACAGCCAGACAGGCAAGGTAGTAACCGGTACGGTGGCCGATGCGAAAGGAAACTTCAAAATAGCCAGTGTCCCCGCCGGGACTTATAAGATCGAGATAGATTTTATCGGGTATGAGAAAAATATTATAGATAATGTTAAGGTCGGCGCGGGAGGAAGCACTGTCACTATCGGACAGGTGTTCCTGAATCCGTCAACACACAGCCTCTCGAGCGTGGTGGTTACGGCCGACAAGCCTCTCGTGGAAAACAAGATTGACAAGATAGTCTACAACGCCTCCATCGATGTCACCTCACAGGGCGGACTGGCAATTGACGTGCTGAAGAAAGTACCGCAGGTAACAGTCGATATTGACGGCAACGTCGAACTGCAGGGCAACTCCAACATCCGGTTCCTGATAAACGGCAAACCATCGAGCGTCTTCGGGAACAACGTGGCCGATGCCCTAGCCTCAATACCCGCAAGCCAGATTAAGAGCATCGAGGCAATCACCAACCCGGGTGCCAAGTATGATTCACAGGGCACCGGTGGCATCATCAACATCATCCTACAGGATAACAAGATGCAGGGTGTGAATGCCAGCGTCAATCTATCGGCAGGAACAAGGCTGGAAAACAGCTCAGCCAATCTCAATATAAGGCACAACAACTTTGGAATAAACGCCTTCTTCAGCGGCAATGCTTCGCTTAAGTCAAAGATGCCATTCTCGCAGACGCGGGTATCTTCAGATACAGCCGGCAACAAGACCACGCTGACACAATCGGGCGAAACGGACGTCGAACGCAACGGCTTCCGCACAGGACTCGGCTTCGACTGGAGCATAACAAAATCGGACAACCTGATCGGATCAGTTGGCTTCAACCAGTTCCAGTTCCGTAATTCAGGAATAACCGACCTCGATCAGCTTACGGTCGACCCCGGGGGGAATCTCCTGTCGGATCTGAAATCTTTCAGGAACTCCGACAGCTGGATGAGGTTCCGCTCACTCGATGCGAGCCTCGAGTACAAGAAGAAATTCAGGAAGGAAGGACAGGAGCTTGATGTCCTTTTCAATTCCACCTACGGCACCCCGCATTCGCAGTACACGCTCACCCAGACATACAACGGGGACTCATACCCGTATATGGGATCGTCGAGCCTGAACCCGGGCACCGACAGGGAGATCGATATATCTGTCGATTACAGCATGCCTGTAAAGCAGAGCTTCACCATGGAAACAGGTGTGAAAAGCACATTCCATGATATCAACAGCATTGCTGATGCAAGCAAGTATTCAACTGCCGGCGATATTTTCATCCCCGATCCGCTGCAGTCGTACAACATGAACTATAATATGAACATCTTTGCGGGTTATATCTCGGGAAATGTCAAGCTCTTCAACCTGGTGGACCTGAAGGCCGGTGTAAGGTACGAGCATACCGACGTTTCCATCGACCTTGCAAATACAACAATCCCTTCATATGGTACCATCGTACCGTCGACGGTACTGTCTTATAACCTGAGCAAGACATCGAGCATCAAGCTCTCGTACAGCAGGAGGATTGAACGCGCCGATTACAGGTCGCTCAACCCTTTCATGAACCTGAGCGATCCCTACAACATCAGCACGGGGAACCCGCGGCTCAAGCCCGAGTACGGCAATAACCTGGAGCTCGGTTACAGCTCATCATTTCCCAGGGGCGGCAATATCTACTTCTCGGTCATCGAAAGGATAAACACCCAGGATGTGAAACAGATGACAACATTCTACCCCACCTACCTGATCGGCGATTCACTCTATACAAACGTCTCGGTATCGGCACCTCAGAATATCGGTGAAGAATACAACACCGGCATAAGCGCATCAGGATCCTATCCCATCACGAAGATGCTGAACATAAGGGGAAGCCTTATGATGACACACCGCTACTCGGTGAGCAATGTCACCGGTAACCTGTCGACCGGTATCAGGGCCAGGTTGAATATGAACCTTACCTGGCAGCTGCCGAAGGACCTGGTGATGGAGGCATTCGGAAACTATAACGCCCCCTCGAGGAACATACAGGGCAAGGTTCCGCAGTTTTTCATCTATTCATTCGCATTCAGGAAAATGTTCATGCATAAAAATGCAAGCTTCGGGTTTACCGCTACCAATTTCCTTAGCGAGTATGTCAGGCAGGTGACAACAATAACGACCAGCAACAGCAATTCGACAAGCATCCGCCAGATGCCATTCAGGTCGTTCGGCATCAGCTTCACCTATAAATTCGGAAAGATCGAATTCAGCAAGAACAACAACAGGGAGGATGATGATAACTCCTATATGAACCAGAACGGTTCGCACTAAAAACAGGCGGTTTCACTGCCCGCTGACGGAAGTATGAAGGTTTTGAAAAGTCGCTTAACTTTCATACTTTCATCTTTTCTAATATTTATGCCATGAACTGGATCGATGCCGTTATTATCATAATACTCATTCTCGGGGCTGTAAGGGGATTTATTAACGGCCTCGTTAAAGAGGTGGCCTCGCTCGCGGCCCTCATCCTGGGGATCTGGGGAGCGATAAAATTCTCCGATTTCACCGCGGCAAAGCTGTATGATTATTTCGACCTCACGGGCAGGTATGTCGGGATAATTGCTTTCATAATAACCTTCCTCATAATTGTTATCGTCATACATTTCATCGGTATGCTGGTCGACAAGCTGATGGAAGCCATCGCCCTGGGATTCATAAACCGGCTGCTCGGGATTGTTTTCGGCCTGCTCAAGAGCGTCCTGATAATGAGCGTGGTATTCGTGGTACTGAATGCCATCGATTCGCACCGTCATTTCCTTCCGAAGGAGAAGATCGACCAGTCGGCACTCTATAACCCGATATCCGATATTGCCCCATCGGTATTTCCGGTAATCGGGGAGGGTAGCCTTGGACAGGGCTTTGACAGGTTCAAAAAGAAACCCGACGGGGTCACAATGTGACCAATTTGTTATATTAGCGGCTCAAAAAACTTGCATATGAATTTTGTAGACGAGCTCAGGTGGAGAGGGATGATTCACGATATCATGCCGGGCACCGAAGAGATGCTGAAGAAAGGAATTGTCTCGGGTTATATCGGCTTTGATCCGACTGCCGATTCACTCCATATCGGTCACATGGTACAGGTGATGCTGCTTGTCCATTTCCAGCGGGCAGGACACACGCCGATAGCCCTGGTGGGAGGTGCAACCGGCATGATAGGCGACCCGTCAGGGAAATCGGAGGAGAGATCGCTTCTCGATGAGGAGACCCTCAGGAAAAACCAGGAAGCGATAAAGAGGCAGCTTTCGCACTTCCTCGATTTCAGCTCAGCGGCACCTAACAGGGCAATAATGGTCAATAACTACGACTGGATGAAGGAGTATTCGTTCCTTGGGTTCATCAGGGATATCGGCAAGCATATCACGGTAAATTATATGATGGCGAAGGACTCTGTGAAGAAAAGACTTGGCTCTGAGGCAAAGGAGGGGATGTCGTTTACGGAGTTTTCATACCAGCTGGTGCAGGGAACCGATTTCCTGCATCTCTACAACAGCCATAATTGCAGGCTCCAGATGGGCGGATCGGACCAGTGGGGAAATATCGTCACAGGCACCGAACTCATCAGGAGGAAAATCGGGGGAGAAGCATACGCTCTTACCTGCCCGCTGATAACGAAGGCCGACGGATCAAAGTTCGGGAAGACCGAGTCGGGCAATGTCTGGCTCGACCCTGAGAAAACATCACCATACAAATTCTACCAGTTCTGGCTCAACGTGTCGGATGAGGATGCGGAAAAATATATTAAGATCTTCACTGTCCTCGACCAGGTTACCATCGGCAATCTTATTGAACAGCATAGGCAGAACCCGCACGAAAGAGCCCTGCAGAAGAGGCTAGCCGAAGAGGTGACAGTGATGGTACATTCGAGGGAGGACTTTGAGGCAGCTGTTGAGGCATCGCAGATCCTGTTCGGCAAGGGTACTACCGAATCGCTGAAGAAGATGAATGAACAGACATTCCTCTCTGTTTTTGAGGGGGTGCCAATGTTTGATGTTTCCCGTGATATCATCTTAAAAGGTGTTACTGTCTCCGACCTCTGCACGATGCATACCCTGGTCCTCCCTTCAAAGGGTGAGCTGAGACGGCTGGTTCAGGGAGGAGGTCTTAGCATCAACCGCGAGAAGGTTGAAAACCCCGAAGCAGTAATCAAAAGCGATATTCTTCTCAACGGGAAATATATACTCGTTGCCAAAGGCAAGAAGAACTACTATCTCATCCGCGCTGTCTAGACCTCAGGAGGGTCGTTAATCCCCCTTTCCTGTTTCCAGGGGCAATGATCCTTATTTTACCTGCCCCTGTGGGGGAAGGTCAGTCCCGAGCGAAGTGAAGGGACTGGGAAAGGGGTCAAATTGCCACAGATTTCACTGAGTGACTCAGAGCAGTCACAGAGGATCACAGCCAACCCCGGAGAAATCACAAAGGAATATTTGCCTATATTTGTGTAATTCCTAAAACAGGACGCTATGGATAAACCCCGTGCAACCGTGTTCAGGGCCGATTCGGTCAGCCTGCTGAACCTGGTGGTAAAATACTGGAAAGTGCTTATTATTACTGCCTTCTGCGTGCTTGTTGTTTCGGCAGCTGCCACCTTCCTGATAAAACCCCTCTACAGGGCGACAGTGGTTCTTTATCCTACAATAAATGTGACCGAAACCCAGTCGCTGTTCGGCCTTCAGAGCAAGCTGGTACCGCTTTTCGGCGAGGAGGAATCGACTGAAAAGGTTCTGCAGGTGCTTAAATCGGATATGATAAAGGATTATATCGTGAAAAAATATGACCTGCTGAATCATTATGGGATAAGCCCCGGGGCAAGATACAGGTACACCCTCCTTGAGGCAAAGCTCAGGAGGTATATCCAATCGGCCAAGACCCAGTACAACTCGATCGAGGTAAGCGTCCTGGACCCCGACCCTGTTACATCGGCAGCAATTGCAAATGACATATCGCACCGGGTTGACACGGTATTTAACTCGATTGTGCAGGACGCCGGCAGGAGGGCAGAGGAGGCCATTAGCAAAAGCTACCTGGTACAGCTTAAAAGGGTAAAAGCACTTGAAGACTCGATACATTCATCTGTTCCTGCCGAGCTTGTGAAAGCGATGCCCCAGGCCAGGGGGAGCCAGCTGGCAGGTACATCGTGGGCCCCGGCAGCCGGGCAGTACGGGCCCGAGTTCCTGAGGCTCATTAACATGTTCCAGGCAGAGAATGAGAGCCTTTCGGCCATCAGGAACAAGCTTACCGAAGCCCGGATGACTGCCACACAGGTAATGCCATACACTCATATTATCAACGATGCGAAAGTGCCGGAGAAGAAGGCCCTGCCGGCCAGGACGCTTATTGTAATGGCATCGGTGCTGACTTCACTTGTACTTCTGATCTTCATTCTTGCTGCAGGCGAAATGATCACCCGTAATGAGTAGCATGTCGGCCGGCCATAGTCTGTTTGAAGGCAGAAAATGGATATTGGCGGCTCTACTGGCAATTATCCTTTCAATCCCTGCCTGTTTCTTTATTTTACCCGACAGTCCGGGCATCATCCTCCTGTTTTCACTTGGGATTATAACATGCATTGCGGCTATCCTGTCAGTTGAAAAACTGCTGATCTTCACCGTTTTTGCGGTGCCTCTTTCAATTCAGCTCCGCTTCATCGTACCGGAGGTAGGTGCCGATCTCTTCCTTCCTACAGAGCCGGTACTTGCCGTTATAATGCTGGTTGTCATATTCAAGATCATCCATGGAGGGGAGATAGACCGCCGGATCCTTTATCATCCTGTCACCATATCGGCCGCCGTCCTCCTGCTTTGGATATTCATCTGTGCACTTACAGGGACAATGCCCGTTGTATCGCTCAAATATCTTGTTACAAGGATCTGGTTTATCACGGGTTTCTATATCCTTGCCGCGCAGGTATTCATGAAAAAGGAGAGGATTAATCAGTATTTCTCGGCTTACCTGGCAGGAATGACTCCTGTTGCAATATATTACCTGGTGAGGTTATCGATGTATGGTGTCCTGAACCAGGAGACTGCCTACTCAGCGATAAGGCCTTTTTTTAATGATCACACCGCGCTTGGTGCCTCGCTTGCCTTTTCCATACCGGCGGCAGTCTTCCTGTTGCTCAGGGGCGGAGAAAGGCCTTTTCTCAGGATAACCAGGTTCGCCCAGCTTATCCTCCTAATTATTGCGTTCACCTACTCATACAGCAGGGCGGCTTGGATAAGCCTGGCTGCTGCCGGAATAGTGGCACTTGTACTGTGGCTCAGGATATCGTGGAAGATAATTGTTGCCGTATCAGTTACTGCATGTATAATAGCGGTGGTTTCGTGGAGCTCGCTCTTTATCAGGCTCAATGAGAACAGGCAGGACTCTTCTCTCGATTTCAGGAAGCAGGTTGTCTCCATCACCAATATAAAGACCGATGCATCGAACCTTGAACGGCTTAACAGGTGGAACTCGGCGATAAGGATGGCCGCAGAGAGACCTGTTTTTGGCTGGGGGCCTGGTACCTACCAGTTCACCTATGCCCCTTTCCAGCTCTCTTATGAGAAGACCAGGATAAGCACAATCTGGGGTGAAAGGGGAAATGCGCACAGCGAATACCTTGGCCTCATGTCGGAGACTGGGGTACCGGGGATGATCATCTATATCGTCCTGCTTGGCTTTATTTTGAGAAGCGGGATCTCGCAGCTGAAGAAAGCTGATGGACGTGAAGCACGGCTCATGTACCTTTGCCTGGTTGCCGGGCTCACAACCTATATTATACACGGAGGGCTTAATAACTTCCTCGATACCGACAAGATTTCAGCAATGTTCTGGGGAATGACAGCCGTAATTGTGGCCAATGACACAGCCGGAAAAAGCCTGCAGGAAGATGATCAGAACAGCTCGGCGGCGATGATTGAGACATCGTCGAACAGCCCGGGATTATGATCGGGGATCCCCAGCTCGTTCAGCATGGCAATAATATTTTCCTTTACCGGCTTTTTATTTGTGATATGCCTGATGATTATGTGGGTGCCGAGGTCGGTTCCTTCCTCATCCTTAAGCTCTGACAGCCCGTCGGTGTAGCATACCAGCTTGGAACGTCCCTTTACGGTTATCTCACCCTCCTTGACATGTGGTATTTCGTCGAGCATGCCTATTCCCACACAGCTGGCCTTGAAGTGTACAATATCGCCGGTCACCGTATTAAACAGCACGGGGGGGTTATGGGCCGCGTTCACATACTCGAGCAATCCGGTGTTGTGATTATACCTTCCAACAAAGAAGGTGATGAATTTCTCCCCTTCCGCATTTGCGACAATAATCGTGTTGAGCTTCCTTACGAGGGCTTCGAGGCTGATATCGTGGGTGAAAAGTGCCCTGAAGCTGGCCTGGAAGTTCGACATGAGTATTGCAGCCGATATTCCTTTTCCCGAGACATCGGCAATGCAGAAGCCAGTAGAAGAATCGGAGAGACTCAGGCAGTCGTAGTAATCGCCGCCCACCTCATAATGGGGAAAATAAAAGCCATTTACAATGATCTTGCCTTTTGAGGGAAGCTGGCTTTCGTGAGGGATAAGCATCGTCTGCATCCTTGCGGCGAGCTCGAGCTCCTTCCTGAAAGCTTCCTGCCTCAGGCTTTCCTTGAACAGCCTGATATTCTCAATGGCCACGATAATGATGCTTGATATTGTCTGGATGAAGTTGAGATGCTTGAGGACAGGGCTCATCCCTTCTCCCTCTTCATCGATGTCGCCGATGAAGATGTAGGCAAGAGGAATATTATTGTTGGAAACAGGAATGATAATATCCACTCCCTCGTACCCCGGCAGCTTTGTGACAATCGAAATCTCCGTAAACCTGGTGAGCTGTTTCTCTACATCGGTCGATTCGGTGGCCGGAGGGAAACCGGCGTTCAGGATGCATTCCCAGGTTTTCTCCTGGTGCATGAAGATCAGGATCTTCCCTATGCCAAGGTTGTTCCTGAGGATTGAGTCGTACTTGTACAGAAGGCCCTCAACAGGGAGGTTGGCATTGATCGAAAGAGTAATATCGAGCAATGCATCCAGCTTAAACTTCGACATTTTAAGCCGATCCCTGGCAGCCTTCTTTTCTTCCATGGATCAGCCTTTTACTCTTTCTACATAGCTCCTGTCGCGAGTATCTATCCTGATCCTGTCGCCCACGTTAACGAAAAGCGGGACCATAATTGTTGCACCTGTTTCAACCTTTGCAGGCTTAAGGGTGTTGGTTGCGGTATCGCCTCTGAGACCAGGTTCTGAATAAACCACCTCCATCACTACGAACTGGGGCAGGTCGACAGTAAGAACAGTTTCGGTCTCTGCATGAATCACAATTTCGCAGTTCATCCCCTCTTTCATAAATTCATGATTCTCGATCATATCCTCGCTTACATGGATCTGCTCGTAAGTCTCATTATGCATGAAATAATATCCCATATCGTCTTTGTAGAGATACTGGTAAGGACGTCTTTCCACTCTTGGAGTGTTAATCTTCACACCTGAAGAGAAAGTGTTGTCGATCACCCTCCCGGTCTTCAGGTTCTTCAGCTTGGTCCTTACGAATGCCGGGCCTTTCCCGGGCTTTACGTGCTGAAACTGCACAATTGTATAAAGGTCATTGTTGTACTCAATCACCAGTCCGTTCTTAAAGTCAGCGGTAGTTGCCATAAAAATCTGTCAGTCTTCTAAAGTTATTATTTGGTTTAATTTATTTCCAATGGTGTTTTCAGACCTTCCCATGTCTGAAGCTCGGCTGTAAAAGCCCCCACAAAGATATTAAATCGGAGTTTAACGGGTAAATAATTTTTATCGGCCGAAAACCAGATCGACACATCCTCGTTTGTTTTAAATATGCTGCCCACCTCCGTCACGGGATTGAATTTATAGCAGAGTATCTTTCCACCTTTTGCCCTGACCCACTCCTGCCCGGCATACACCAGCCTGATAGGGTAGTACTCATCCGTAAACCAGGTCACGATGGTAACAATTTCATCTTTCTTAAACTGGTAACCCCTGGCGAGCCAGTTGGTCCTGAAGTAATAAATAAGCGAAATGACATCGCGGATCTCCTTTTCGGTGACATGTTTTCCCCTGAGGTTGGAGATGATTATTGCTGAATCCTTCCTGGTGGTCCGGTCGAAGATATTCGTATTGTATCTTTTATACCTCCCTTCGACAGCGTTCCTTATTGCGAATTCAGGCATCTCGTTTATGGAGTCGAAATAGCTTTCGTAAATATCCTTCACCCTGAAAATTGCATCGGCAAGGCCCACTGTATTTGCCGAAAAGACTGAATGGTAAATCTCTTTTCCTTTCAGCGTGTCCTTCCTGAGCTCGAGCGATGATGCCCCGCTGGTGATAAAGCCATACTTGATGGTAAAGACAACCTTCTCGCCCGGCTGGTAAGGTATATATTGCCCCTTTATCACCAGTATGCCCGGAATCAGAATTAATATTATCAGTAACAGCCTCTTCATATCCTGTTATAACTCTGCATATCCTGTTTTATTGGCCCGTGATGCTTTTTCTCGGGATGGTTGCTATGAAATCCTTGAGGTAGAAAGGTTCGAAATATGCCACATCCTCATACCGGCCTGCATCGGCCTTCATATATGCAGGGATCCGCAGGTGGGATGCCGATAATAAAAACCCGGGCTCGAAAACTGCATTTCCCCTTCTTATCACATCCCGGCATTTTCCCGCGCCGTTCCCGAAGAACAAAATCTTCTTCTCTTCGCTTACCGCGGAGAATGATTGGCTGTCAATTATTCCTGCACCTGTATCCTGTAAAATCTTTCCCGAAGAATCAAAGACTGAATAGAAAACCTCCATCCTGCGGGCATCCAGCATGGGGCAGTAGAGCGGGTCATTACCGAGATCATATTTTTCTGATGCCCGGCCCGCGATGCCATGAAACATTGCTGCAAGCGTATCGACCCCTATCAGAGGGATATTTGCCCGGTAGGCAATACCTTTTGCCACCGATACCCCTATCCTGAGTCCAGTAAAAGAGCCGGGCCCTTTGCTTACCGCAACGGCTTCAAGATCTGAAGCTTTCAGGCCAAGTTCACTGAAGATCCCGCTGATGAATACTGTCAGAAGCAAGGCATGGGATTTACCCTCGGTATTCTCCCGGACAGAAACCACCTTATCCCTTTCGCACAGGGCTACAGAACATACGGATGTGGCAGTCTCAATGCACAGGATCATCTGGTGAGGGTTATATTCTACTTAACCTTGAAAAGGTCCTCCTTCTTTACGACCTGAACCATTGTGCTGTCGGCCAGTTTTTTGCTGATAGCGCTGAATGGTGAAGAGATAACCTGGTCGCCCTCCTTTATCCCGGAAAGGATCTCGATATAGGTGTTATCCTGTATACCGGTCTTGACATCCTTTGCGAATGAGTATTTGCCGTCGGTGGTGAATACAAGCGTCCTTGTCTTTTCCGCAGAATTTGATGAGCCGGTCTTTGTCGTGTCGGTCCTGGTAGTAACTGACTGTATCGGGACGGACAGGATATTGCTCCTTGTTTCGGTCTGGATATCCACAGTTGTTGACATACCGGGCCTGAGCGGGAAAGGGTTGCCTGCTTTTACAAGTTTTTCATACGATTCGGGCAGCACCCTTATCTTCACGTCGAAGTTTGTGACCTGGTCGGCAGATACACCTGTTGTCTTTGCCGAGTTGGCGAGCTGTGTTACGATTCCTTTGAATTTCTGGTCGAGGTATGCATCTACTGTTATAACGGCAGTATCGCCCAGCTTAACCCTCACAATATCATTTTCGTTAACCTGAACCTGGGCTTCCATCCTCGAGAGGTCGGCAACGCGCATCATCTCCGTACCTGCCATGAGGTTTGTTCCCGCAACACGTTCACCAAGCTCTACAAGAAGCATTGAGATGTTTCCTGTCATGGGTGCGTAGATTGAAGTCTTTATAAGGTTCTCATTTGCCTCCTTGAGCGATGCCTCGGCACTTGTCACGGAAAACTTTGAAGCGTCGACATCGGCTTTTGCCACCTTGTAGGAGGCTTCTGAAGTTTCAAATTCCGATTTTGAGATCGTCTGCTGTTCAAAAAGCTGTTTGTTCCTCTTGTAGGCGAGCTCGGCCTGGATAAACTGTGCCTCCGACTGGGTCAGCCTTGCCTTTGCTGAGCTTATTGCAGCCTCCGACCTGTCTCTCTGAGATATATATACGTCGGGCTTGATCCTGCAGAGGAGCTTGCCTTTTTCAACGGCGTCGCCCTCTTTGACATTAAGCTCCACGATCTCACCGGAAACATCGGGTGAAATTTTTACCTCTTTCTCGGGCTGGATCTTCCCGTTGGCGGTGATAGTCTCTGTTATTGACCTCAGCTCGGCTTTTTCGGTTGCTACTTTTACAGTCATTGCCTTGCCGAACCATCCTGCTTTTTTGCCGACAATAGCGATGAGGATAAGAACGATTACTGCGGGTATAAGTATCTTAAGAAGCTTGTTGTTTTTCATGGCTTATGAAATGATTATTTGGGAAGTGAAATTGGGATTCCTTTGTAAAAATCGAGAACTTTTGTCTTGAAGATAAATTCATATTTTGCCTGTGCCAGGTCCGATTGTGCCTTCAGCAGCTGGGTCTTCGCGGTGTTGTAATCAACGGGAGTGACCAGCCCGACATTGAATTTCTGCTCGGCGTACCTGAATGACTCCTGCGATGATGTAACGGCTTTCATGCTGGCATTGTATTTCTTGAGCGCGGCTGTGGCGTCGGCGTAAGCCTGCTGGATGTTCTTGTAAAGCTGCTTTTTCGTACCCTCAAGTGCATACTGGCTGTTCTGGATTTCGATCCTGGCATTTGAAACGCCCTTGTTTATCTGCCAGCCATTGAGGATAGGAACATTCAGGTTGAAACCTACATAATAGCTCTTATGATCGCTCATCTGGTTGGAAAAAGATGCGGCGGATGTGTTGTAATAGGCTGTGCTGAATCCATGACTGATATTGATGCTCGGTATTCTACCCCCTTTGGCGATCTTAAGATCATATTCACTGGCCGACAGCTTGAATTCAGAACTTTTTATCTCTGGACGGTTCTTTTGGGCAAGTGCGAAAATCTCATCAATATTACCTGTAATAAGTGAATTCGAATCGACGGAGATCCTGGGAGCTTCAACTTCAAATCCGGCAGGAGTCTGAAGCTCGAGTAGCTGGGTCAGTGTCAGGTAGGAAATATCAAGCTGGTTTTTCAGGTTGATCAGCTGAACCTCTTCCTGTGCTGCCTGGGACTCAATCTGGAGGAGGTTCCCCTTTGCAGAGCTACCGGCTTCCACCAGTTTTCTTGTTTTTTCAATCTGCTGGTTGGAAATCTGCAGCTGCTGGTCCGTTGCTGAAACAAGCTCCTTATTTAGGAGTATCTGGAGATAACCCAGGGCAACATTCAGTGCGACATTATCCTTTATGTTCTCAAGGTCCTGTTCGCTGGCCAGCAGTGAAAAATTGTTCTTCTTGATAGTATTGTAGTTCTGCAAACCGCTGAAAAGATTTGTATTGCCGCCAATGCTGAACTGATCGTACATACTGTTCTGTACATATTTTGGGATCGGTCCTGAATTATCAAGAGTTCTTGAGAAGGAGAAGTTATGTCCAGCCTGCCCGTTAATAGTCGGAAGCAGCTTCAGCTTGGACAGGTCAAGAGTGTTTTTCTGATATTCTGTCTGGAGAAATTGCTGTTTGATCTGGATGTTGTTGTCGATGGCATGCTTCACACATTCCTCGAGGGTCCAGGTTTTTTGCTGTGAAAAAACTGCCGGGACAAGGATGAACCAGAGCAGCCCGGTGATTATAATAATTCGTTTCATATAACTCGGAATAGAATGCCTTTTTTACAAGGGTACGAAGATAATCATTATATCAGCAAGTTTGATGCCGCAAAGTGAAAATATGGATTTGAATAATATACAGTCAATGAAAAACTTAAAAAGCAGTGGTCAGATTTTTTCAAGAATACTTGCCACCGCGAAGCAAAATCTCTAACTTGGCGCCTCATTTAAAACTAAAGAATATGCTTCATTATAAGGAATTAGGACTTGTAAACTCGAGGGAGCTTTTCAGGGGTGCGGTAAAGGGCGGATATGCCATTCCCGCGTTCAACTTCAATAACCTTGAACAGTTGCAGGCGATAATAAGCGCCTGCGTGGAGACCAAATCACCTGTGATACTCCAGGTATCGAAAGGTGCACGAAAATATGCAAACCAGACATTGCTTCAGTACCTTGCCAAGGGGGCAGTTGAATATGCAAAGGAACTTGGCTGTGCAATACCGATTGTTCTTCACCTCGATCATGGCGACAGCTTTGAGACATGCAAGGCATGTATCGAAACCGGATTCTCGTCGGTGATGATCGACGGATCGCATTTCCCGTACGAGGAAAATGTAAGGCTTACAAAGCAGGTTGTCGACTTCGCACACCAGTATGATGTGACTGTTGAAGGCGAACTCGGTGTTCTTGCAGGTATTGAGGATGAGGTCTCATCTGATCACAGCTCATATACCAGGCCGCAGGAGGTAGAGGATTTTGTGAAAAAGACCGGGGTTGATTCACTGGCAATTTCGATCGGAACATCACACGGGGCCTTCAAATTCAAGGTTAAACCGGGCGAACTTCCTCCTCCTCTCCGTTTCGACATCCTTGAAGAATGTGAAAAGAGGATACCAGGGTTCCCGATCGTTCTGCACGGGGCATCGTCTGTTCCGCTGGATATAGTTGACGAGATCAACAAGTACGGTGGCAGGATGGAAAACACCGCAGGTGTATCTGAGGATCAGCTTCGCAGGGCAGCCAGCTCGGCAGTTTGCAAGATCAATATCGACAGCGATGGTCGCCTTGCAATGACAGCCGCTATCCGCAAGGTCTTCGTAGAGAAGCCCGGTGAGTTTGACCCGAGAAATTACCTTGGCCCGGCCCGCGATAAGCTTAAGGAGCTCTATAAGCACAAGGTAGTCAATGTGCTTGGCAGCGCAGGCAAGGCTTAGCAGATAAAGTTGTACATACTTTAAATATAGAAGGATCAGCATATTACGAGCTGGTCCTTTTTTTTGTGTTAAAAACTAATCGGTATCCGGCTTTCCAGGCGCGGGCCGTTTTATAATTTAGCGGAAATAACGGGAAATCCTGAACCAGTGAAACGCCAGAATCACAAGGAAGAAAAGCTTAAAAGAAGCGCCCGGCTTTCGATAATGCTGAATGAAAGGGAGATGCGCGCCCTTAATGTCTATTGCGGCAGGTACAGGATAAAGAACAAATCCGAATTCCTGAGGGCGACGATCATGTCGGCAATACTAAAACGCTTTGACGATGAGCATCCTACGCTCTGGGAGGAACCTGCCCCGACTCTCTTTAACCAGATTGAGCAGAAATAAGATTTGGAGAATTGGTCCAATTTTATAATTTTACATGTTCCGCAGGGCTGATACCGGTTGACCTGCCTGTGGGGCATTCTGAGTTAAATCCCGGAACAACTGTAAAGGACGGAGAATAAAGTAGATGGCTCTTCAGAATCTTATTATCGAGCCCACAAAAAAGACACCCTGGATCGTTTTTGAGCCGGGGCGGATCCTTATTGTGGGCAGGTCGATTTCTGAAAACCCCGCAGAGTTCTACAGGCCCCTTCACGACTGGATAATCCAGTATGTGAATGAGAATCCGCGGATGACAACGGTTCAGCTTGGCTTTGAATTCATAAATACCACATCCATTAAATGGCTCTATGCCATACTTAAGGAGCTTGGCCGTATCCCCGGCATGTCGTCGAAGGCAAAAATATCGTGGTTCTACGAAGAGGGTGATGAAGATATGTGCGACCTGGGCTTTATACTTCGTTCGCTTGTTACCTGCCCCTTCCACATCACCGAGGTGGACGATATAGCTAAACAGAAGTTCGAGAAAAGCTAAAGGCAGGGGGGCTTAAGCCTCCGGCAGTCAAACGACAATCAATGCTCATACGATAGTCAGGCAATTGTCAGGAAACTGTCAGGCAATAGTCAGGTAATTGTAAGTATGTAATTTAAGAGAAAGGTTCCTGTACCACTTTCGCATTTATCCTTTCACATTTTTCCAGCCCATCTCGTCCAGTCCTTTACCCTTGGCCCGAATGCCACGAACGGCGGCTGATGATAATCTTCCTTGTTGAAGACGGGTGGTTTGCCTGTTGCCGGCTCGATGATCCTTCCACCTGCCTCCTCGATAATGATCTGACCCGCGGCGATGTCCCATTCGTGGATAAGGCTGAATTTTGGGTAGAGGTCGCTGGATCCCTCGGCAATCCTGCTGAATTTGATAGCGCTCCCGGTAATATGGGTTACCGCCTCATTATCCTGCATGAATCGTACGATCCATTCCTCCTCGTTTTTTGAATGATGTGTGCGGCTTATGTTTATACTGAATGGCCCTTCACCTTTGGCAAGCGGCAACCTCACCCGGTTCCCGTTTGCAACCTTCCAGGCCCCTTCGTCTTTCTGTGCAAACCATATCTCCCCTGTCACTGGTGCCTGGATGAACCCTGCCACCGCTCTTCCTTCGGTGATGAGGGCGAGCGAGATGCAGAATTCATCGCTGCGCGCGATAAATTCTTTTGTACCGTCGAGAGGATCGAGGATCCAGAGGTCTTTCCATTCAGATCTCACGGAATATGGAACATCCCTGGTCTCCTCGCTGTAGACGGGTATCCCGGGGGTAATAACCGAAAGGCCATTTTTTATTATGGTATCTGAGGCATAATCAGCCTTTGTAACGGGGCTTTCATCCTCCTTGAACCTGATGCCGAAGTTATCGCTGGCATAGACCTTCATAATTTCATTTCCGGCCCTGGTGAGGAGGGCAAGCACTGAGGAGATTTGTCCGGGTGATATCATATAACAGGGCAGGGTAAATGAAGCTCAAATGTAGCAAATAAAAAATTTTAAGTAATTTTGAAGCGCCTTATGAGGCAATGATTGACCCATGGTGTAATTGGCAACACGACGGATTTTGGTTCCGCAGAGTCCTGGTTCGAGCCCAGGTGGGTCAACAAAAAGAGTGAGAGCGAGAGTGAGTGTGAGCGTAAAACCCCATCTCACTCTTTTTGTCTCACACCCACACCCACACTCACACTTGGGTATGTCCATAGGTGAATTATTAAACAAAGTGCGTATAGTTATAGAATGACCGAATACGCTTTTATTCTTTAATTAATACTGAAAGTAAACTGAAACATTTCTAAGGTTAAAGCTATTCGCTTGTTAAATTTCCGACTCCCATAAAAATTATTTAATG
>DATKMR010000008.1:0-147724 GCA_035541795.1 Bacteroidales bacterium | reverse complement strand
GCCTGGAACAATGGTCACTGGGTTGTGGCGATCGGGTTTGATAAGTCGGGCGTATATTTCGAGGATCCATCCATGGAGGCTATGAGGGGCTGGCTCTCATACGAGGAGCTGAAGTGCAGGTGGCATGATACCGGACCGCATAGCAGGCATCTGCCTCAGTTCGGGCTGGCTATCTGGCTGGCACACAAAAGAAAATCGTCTTATGATACGATGGCAGAGAGGATTCCGTAGAGTGATAGTTTTACTTCATGGCGTCTCCGAAGTGATTCCTGATAACCTGTTACGGTAAAATCATGGAATCTTAAAAAACTACTTATTTTTGATTTCCTGTTTGTACTTCCTCAGCTTAGCCTGATACTTTTTCGAATAGAAGTACTTGTTTCTTCCAAGCCTTGTCAGGTCGCATGTGGATTCAGCCTGTTTACGTTTCAGGAAATCATTTTTTGCGGATGCGCACCCGGAGCATGTTAATAAGACGGCCGCAGCAGGGGGAATGATCATCCTCAATATCCTTTTTACTCTGCTCATTATCTTGACGATACAGAATATTTCATCAAGTTAGGATATTATATCCAGATAACGTGCAATATCCCTTACCAATCTGTTTAAGCAAGGAGTGTGCAGTTCTTTCCGGCTGCCGCTGCCTGGTGTTCACCAGCTTTCGAAATTAGCCCTGTACCTTATTCTCATTTCCATGCATTGCTTTTTAAAATATTACTTTCTGAATATCAGTGAAGTGTTGATCGTTTCAGGTGATCAGGACAGCATTACCTGGATATTTGACATTAAGCCGAAACTACACCTTCTTGCCGGTTTAAGGGCAACCTATTTCAGTTTATGTCCGCTGGTCCATTCGATGGCATTGCGGAATATCCTGACATATGAATCGTTACGCATGAGACTGGCGTCATGTCCCATAAGGATATAAACATTTCTTGCCTTCATCTTCTCATTTGTCCAGATGACCGGATGATCACCCATTTTTATCCCGGAAGCGGGTTTATACGTTGATTCATCGACGTGAGCCAGCACCCTTACGTTTGGCCGCGGGCTTTTGTTATAGGTGTACCATTCTTCTTCTCCAACAGTGAAAGAAACTGGAACACCTTTCATTACCGGATGTATGCTGTCCTCAACTATAACTTTCCCTTCCGCTTTACCTGCGATATAATTTTCAAACCTGATATCACCCATAAATCCTGAAAACCATTTCCACATAGAGTACCCGTCGAATTCACCCAGCAATGTCGCGTGATGGAAACCTATCCATCCGCCCTTGCCCTTTTCTATATATTTAACAAAGGCGGTCATGGAAGTATCGCTCCACATGTACGGAGGGTAATCGAGCTGGATAAAAACTTTGTACCGGGCAAGATAATCACCCGTAAGACCTTTGGCATGATTGATGACAGTCACTTTGAAATTGTTTTCAACCGATATTTTTTCCAGCCATTTAAGGGCCGAGGAAACAAAACCTTCGTGCTGTCCACCACGCTCCGTCAGGACCAGGACATTAAAGACAGGCTTTTGCTGACCGGCCTGGTTCCCTCCTGTATTTTTTGTGACTGAAGGAGTAAAATTCAGCAACGTGAAAAAAATCAGCATAATGCAAGTAAGCATAATTCTCATGCGAGTCAAGTTTTAGAAGTCGGTGAAATATATGAAAATTGACGGTCAGTTTATATGTTCTAGAACCCGGGTTTCAATACATGATTGCCGGAAGGAAGAAAAAAGATAGGGTGTCATTCTGATACGCCATCGTGCTTTTCATTTTTTGACACCTGTAGCCCATGCTGCCAGATCCGCGAATCATGTCAGGCAGGTTTATTCCTTTGCTGACTTATGTCCGAAATAGTACTGGAGCCCTATTTTCAGGAAGATCTTTTTGCTGCTGTTATTCTCACCGGAACTCTCCCTTGTTGTTTTAGACAGTTCATAGCTTACCATAGGTTCAATTGCAACAGATTTTGAGAGAAACAGGCTGTATCCTGCGCCTATGCTGAACGATCTGTCGTTGCTATTGACTGCCGGAGTAACTGAATAATCCCTTGTAAATCCCCATGCTCCCTCTGCCTCGAAAAAGATACCCTTCGTGGTATAATATCTTAAAAACAGCCCTGGCATCAGTGTGTAATACTTAGTACACGACAAAGTTGTAATACTATTTTCCGTTAACCAGGCTTTGAGATCGTTTGTGGTATAATTAAGCCGGAGACCAAGGCAAAGCCTGTCGATAATGAAATACCCCGCATAGGGCGAAAACTGGACAAACCATGATTTTGACCTGATATCCTTCGTGCTGCTATTGTCATTTCCGCTAGTATAGGAATAGCCAAAGCTTCCGCCTGCAAGCCACGATTTTCTCATTAATGGGTTTTCGTCCTGTCCCGAAGCAAGCACATGAAGCAGTGAAAATGCAATTAAAAGGAATGTAACTTTTTTCATTTCAACCTCCTCTTTGTTGCGCAGACTGATACTCCTGCCAAGTTAATAAATAATGATAAAAGGTGATCCTCTCAAACCTTTAATTATTGGTACTGCATGGTCCCAGAGCATTCCAGGCCGGATGCATCACCGGATATTATTCAGCCGGAACATCGGGACTGATTTTATAAAGTTTTTTAACATGATGAATGGTTGTAGTAGAATCTAAATAGCCTATTTTTATCATTTGCTAAAAACTGACACATGAAAAAGCATGCTTTCACTTTTCTGTTGTGCATCATAATATTGGTTCATGGTGCAATAGTTTCACAGGCGCAGATCTTTAACAGGACCCCGACACCTAATGATACTTTACATTCTTTTCTGTTGCTTCCTGACGGTACGGTGCTTTTAAGAATATATGCACCGGATGCCAGGGAGGTATCTGCCTCTGGCGACATGGTTCCCTGGGGATCAAAGCCGGAAAGTGTGAAAGACGCCTCAGGTGTCTGGACCATTACCATTCCCGGTGTAAAACCCGGAGTATATCGCTATGGCTTTATTGTAGACGGAATTACCGTGAACGATCCAAAAAGCATTACCGTCCAGGAAAACAGGGCGATCGCCGAGATCAGGGGAGATGGATCCTCATTCTGGGAATTAAAGAATGTTCCGCATGGGGACGTCCGTATTGTGTACTATTATTCAAGGGCGACAGGCACTACGAGAAGGATGCATATATATACACCTCCGGGTTATGAAAGAAGCGGCAAAGCCGTTCCGGTGCTTTACCTTCTTCACGGGGGAGGAGACAATGACAGGGCATGGCCCACTGTGGGACATGCCAACTTCATTCTTGATAACCTGCTGGCTGAAGGAAAAATTAAACCCATGCTTGTTGTTATGCCTGATGCCTCAATTGAAGTGAAAACATTCACCGACGATATAATCAATAATATAATTCCTTTTGTCGAGAGCAGTTACAGGGTCAAGCCAGGCAAGGATAACAGGGCTCTTGCAGGCCTTTCCATGGGCGGGCTTCACACTCTTAATACCGGCCTGGCAAACTCTGACAAATTTGCCTGGATACTTCCATTGAGCACCGGGTGGTTCAGCACCAACAAGGAAATGTGGGCAGAAGGGGAGAGGCTCCTGAAGGAAAACGCGACGAAGTGCAACCAGAATGTTAAACTGTTCTGGGTATCAATGGGCGGAAAAGAGGATATAGCCTGGCAAAATTGCCAGAATATGATGAAGCTTTTCGACCAGTACGGACTCAGGTATAAATATTCGGAGAAGCCCGGGGGTCACACGTGGTTCACCTGGAGGGATAACCTTTATGACATTGCACAGATGATTTTCAAATAGTATTTTCAAAACCGTATTCTTATCAAAAGTTATCAAATTAATCAGCCATGAAAGTAACAGTAGTTTCAGCATTAGCTTTATCTGCATTAATTATTGCAGGTTTTGCCGTTCAGCAATCGCATAAGTCGGCCCTTCTTCAGAATGAGAAGAAGATTGATGAGATATTAGGGCAGATGACTCTTGAGGAGAAGGTAAACATGCTCCATGCAAAGCACATGTTCATATCGGCTGGAGTTGACCGGCTGGGAATTGCTGACATGAAGTATGCAGACGGCCCTTTCGGTATTCGTGAAGAAATGCAGCCCGACAGCTGGATGCCATTGGGATGGCAGAACGATAAAGCAACATTCTTCCCGACAGGTTCAGCACTGGCCGCGACATGGTCGCCGGAGCTCGCGTACAGCTACGGAACAGGAATGGCCAGGGAGGCCCGGCTCAGAGGAAAGGACATGATACTTGGACCCGCAATCAACATACAGAGGATACCGACAGGAGGAAGAACTTATGAATACCTGAGCGAGGACCCATTCCTTAGCGCAAGGCTGGCAGTAGGATATACTAAAGGCGTTCAGGAAAACGGAGTTGCCGTATGCGTAAAGCATTTTGCCCTGAATAACCAGGAGAACAACCGTGGGAACGTAAATGTTGTAATAGGCGAGAGAGCAATGAGGGAGATCTATCTCCAGCCTTTCAGGGCTGCAGTCGAAGAGGGTGACGCCTATGGAATAATGCCGGCCTATAACAAGGTGAACGGAACATTTTGCTCTGAAAATGATATTCTGCTTAACAAGATTCTCCGCGGGGAATGGGGCTTTGCGGGAATGACAATTTCCGACTGGGGAGGGACCCACAGCACAGTAAATGCAATTACAGGCGGACTAAATGTCGAGATGCCCTCGAAGCAGTTCCTTGGAAAAACTTTACTCGACTCGGTTAAGTCAGGAAAAGTTTCAGAAGCAGTAATAAACCAGCGGGTAAGAGAAATTTTACGAGTCAGGATGGCTGTTAAGCCTGTAGCTGATGACCAGGCCAACAAGGAGATCACTTCACAGGCTCCCCAGCAGAAAATTGCCTACGAGGTTGCAAGCAAGTCTATTGTCCTGCTGAAGAATGACGGCATACTTCCTCTTAAAATTGCCGGTAAACCTGTAATTGCAGTTATCGGAGCCAATGCTGTTCAGACAATGGGGTCAGGTGGCCTTGGTGCAGGGGTTAAGACTCTTTATGAAGTTACACCTCTCGAGGGATTAAAAAACAAGATAGGAGATAAGGCAGAGATCATTTATGCCAGGGGATATGAACCTGTGGTATTTAGTTTTGCCGACATGTACAGGAAAAAAACTCCCGAGGAGCTTGAAAAGAGGGCACGCGAAAAAGAGCTCACCGCACAAAAACTTACAGCAGAAGCCCTTGATGTTGTCTCAAAAGCCAGCATAGTACTTTTTGTCGCAGGGGATAACAGGGCCGTAGAAACTGAAGGAAGCGACCGTAAGGATATTTTCCTCCCTTCCGGCCAGGATGAACTGATAAAGAAAATTGCTGAAAAGAACCATAATATAGTCACAATAATTACCAGCGGGGGTCCGAATGACCTCCAGGTGGTGAACCCGCTGTCAAAAGCTGTCCTGATATCCTGGTTCAACGGTTCGGAAGGCGGAAATGCACTGGCGGATGTGCTGCTCGGCAATATCTCACCTGGAGGAAGATTGCCTTTTACCATTCCTGTCAGGCTTGAAGATTCGCCTGCATACGCATTAAAGAATTACCCGCAGGGCGATAAAAATTCAGATGTCTTCGCGAACCTGGTTTCAAAAACCGACGGAGGTGGAAAACCTGGTCAGGAAACCGGTAAATCAATCCACAGCGATCCTAATACTGCATACTATTCTGAGGAATCGCTGGTGGGATACCGATGGTACGATACAAAGAATGTTCCGGTGATGTATCCATTTGGTCATGGGCTGACTTACACAACATTCAGGTATTCAGGGCTGAAAACTGATAAAACCGGGTATGGAAGGAATGATATCATTTCGGTGTCGCTCGATCTTAAAAATTCCGGGAAGACGTCAGCAGATGAGGTCGTGCAGGTCTATATTCACAGGATTAACCCCTCGGTTGAATGGCCCGATAAGGAACTTAAGGCCTTTTCGAGGGTGCCACTTAAAGCAGGAGAAAGCAGGAAAGTTTCCCTGGAAATTCCGGTAAAGAACCTGATGTACTGGAATGAGAAAAAGCATTCATGGGATGATGACCTCTGCAGGATTGAGATACGGGCCGGAGCATCTGCAGGTGACATCAGGTTAAGGAAGGAAGTGACACTTAAATGAGTTGAAATTACGGAGGACGGACCTATATGAACAGGACAACGGTAATTGCAGTCATTCTTATCATAATTCTCGGATTTCTTTACCTCACCAGGCCAAAAGAAATTGTGATCTCTGAGACTGGAAAAGTTGCAGGGTTAATAAATAAGGGCAGATCGGCTCTACAGGGAGGTAAATTCTGGAAGGACCAGCTGCATAAAGCATCGGAGGAATACAACAAAAGCCTTGTTCCCCGGCCTCCTTCATCGGCAGAGCTGAAGGATATGTACCAGAAAATGAGGGAGGACCAGAAGGCTCTCGATGCCAGGATGTCAACCCTCTATTCCGATGAGGAGAAGCTTGCCAACGCACTGAGGACAAAGGCCGACAGTATCGAGAGAGTTGCAAAATGGAATTCACTCGACCTGCAGGGTGAAAAGGAAAAAGTGATGGCTACGGAGAGGATAAGAAAGATTATCCTCGCAATTGAATCGAGGCTGAAGATCGACAAGTCACAGTCGGTAATAAGGCAATAAAAAGGTAGTCCTCAGAACCTCCAATGGCGACGCCAACCCAGGCTTCCTTCCTGGCACTTACCAGCGAGGAATCAAGCTGCTCCCTTGAAAGCATATTAATATCAGCAACTCCATACCTCTTCTGGAACCACTGACCGCTGGCATCAACTGAAATGACAAACAGGAAATCAGATAGAATTACTGACCTGATAGTTAATTTCTTCATACATTGAAATTTGGATGAATTGTATAAAGTTTGGAAAGAATGATTGATATGCCATTAAATTAATCACAGAATAGTTCCGACAACAGGATTATTTGCCGTCATTTTTTTTAATTTAGGCCACCAAAATATTTTTCATGAGGAGACTCTTCACCTTGCTGGTATTATTTCTTTTTTCTGCGGGAGGGCTGTACTGTCAGTCCCTGACCAGCAGCAATCTTCCGATATTCGTTATTAACACCGACTGGGGAGTTACAATACCTGATGCACCGAGGGTGTTCGGCTCTATGAAGATTATTTACAGGGGGAACGGGGAAAGAAATAGCCTAACCGACATTGACAGCAACAGGTACCTGAATTATAATGGCAGAATTGCTATCGAACTGAGAGGATCAAGTTCGCAAAGCCTGCCTAAAAAACAATACGGATTCTCAACATATGCACCCGGCGACACAGCTGAAAGCAATGTAAGTCTTCTCGGCTTTCCCGCTGACAACGACTGGGTACTTAACGGCCTCGCGTGGGACCCGCTCCTTATAAGGGATTATCTATGTTATAACCTTTACAGGAGGATGGATGAATATGCATCAAGGACAATCTACTGCGAGGTTGTATTGAATAATGTATATATAGGGTTGTACCTGCTTCAGGAGAAGGTAAAGCAGGGGGGGAGCAGGGTCAATGTCATAAAGATTACAAAGAAGGATTACTTCGAGCCCAATATCACTGGAGGTTATATTATTAAGTGTGACAGGGGCGACGCTGTCTGGACCATGCGGGGTTATCAGCCTGGAGTATATACACCGTTTGTGAATGTTCTGCCAAAAGAGGAGGATGCACTTGCCGAACAGAACAATTACCTGAAAGATCAGTTTGAGAACCTTGCTGTTACCGCGATGGCAGGTAATACTTCAACCGAGAACGGTTACCCTTCAATTATTGATGTCAGGTCCTTTATCAATTACATGATTCTTACCGAATATTCTTCCAATTGCGATAACTATGAAATCAGCACATATTTTCACAAGGACAGGAACGGCAAGCTGAGGGCAGGTCCCATATGGGATAATGACCTGACTTTCGGTAATGATATATTCATCTGGGGTCTCGACAGGAGCCATACCAATGTGTGGCAGTTTGCAAACGGGGATAATATGGGACCCACATTCTGGTGGGACCTGTTCAGGAGCAATAAGTTCAATTGCAGTTTTTACAGAAGGTGGGCATCGCTTACGGGCCCGGGCGGACCACTTGGACTCGACTCTGTTTCGGCATTCATTGACAGGACGGCCGATTTTATTGAAGAAGCAGTGCAGAGAAACAATGCCAGGTGGAGCAACAACGCGGATTTCAGATCTGGACTCTCAGATATCAAAACATGGATCGCCGCGAGGATATACTGGATAAACAGCAGACCTAATTCAACCGGTAGCTGCCCCGACCCAATACTACCGCCCCTCGTTATAACAAAAATAATGTACCACCCCGATTCCACGAAGGCATATCCGAAGCCTAAGGACTATGAATTCATTGAGATTAAAAACACAAGTGATAAGATTATCAGCCTGTCGGGCGATTATTTCCTGGGAACAGGGTTCGTGTACCGGTTCCCGGCCTACTCGGTCGTAAACCCGGGAGGGACAAAAGTGCTGGCAAGCAATTCAACGGCATTCAGACAGAGGTTTGGCGTTGTACCTTCTGACCAGTTTACAAGGAATCTTTCAAATACAGGTGAGAGGCTTATCCTTGCTGACGGCTTCGGAGAAGAAATCGATAAGGTGGAGTATTCCAGCCAGGCCCCATGGCCCGATGCTGATGGCAATGGGGCTTACCTTGAACTTATTGATCCGGCCCTTGATAATAATGAACCTGCCAACTGGGTTGCTGTAACCAATTCCGTTGTGTCGGTTCCGTCTGTTCAGGAAAATGACAGGCTAAGGCTTTTTCCTGTTCCGGCTGTCTCAGCAGTCACCATAGAATCGGATCAGGCAATAGAGAAGGTTGAAATTTACAGCATGGATGGGACACTGAAAAAAACAGATTTCCCGAATACATCGGAATTCCGGATAAATATTGGCAGCCTTTCAACAGGAATTTATTACGCGAAGATTTTCTCAGGAAGCACTGTCATTACCAGGAAGATCGTCAAACAATAAAACAGAATTCAGATCTTTGGCTTCGGGTGAATGTACAGTACATCTTCTTTCATCTGGACTTTCTTTTCCCTGCATTTGGAGACAGTAACACCGAGCACGATAAACAGCACCAGAAGAATAAGAATCTTAAACGGAAAACTTTTAACCAGCTCAAGTATGAAAATTTCCTTTTTCATAAAAGGATAAGTTTATATTGAAGCTTATCAGACCAGAATAAAAAGTACCCGCGAATAATTCAAACCTCAAATCATTCCATTCAAAATTAATAAATTCATTCTAAACAATATATAAAAATACTTTTTTTTAAGGTGGAGCCGTATTTAGCTTTTTTTCCTGAAGAAGCTGAAATTTACGGAACCGTAATTCCGGTGCTCGAAAAAATCACCCGTACCGCTGAATGAAATATCACGCGGATGTTCAAGTATGAAAAAGCCATCGTCAGAGAGAATATCCGCATCACTGACAAGTTCCGGGATCTTCTTCAGCCATGGCAGATCGTAAGGCGGATCTGCAAAAACGATGTCGTATTTTGTCTTGCATGTTTTCAGGAAATCGCGGGCATCAAGATGCAGAGCCTTTATATTCCGCAGGTTCATCTCGTTCAGCATCTTCCTGATAAACCTGATATTGTTCATGTCCTGTTCCACAAGATGAATGGTTTTCGCTCCCCTCGAGGCAAACTCGTAGCTTATGCTTCCCGTTCCCGAGAAAAGATCGAGGACAGCCAGAGATTCAAAATCGATCCTGTTTGAGAGGATATTGAACAGGCTTTCCCTGGCATAATCTGTAGTGGGTCTTGCGCTGAATCCTGAAGGAGGATTTATCTGCTTTCCTTTATATTGACCGCTTATTATTCGCAAGCTGATGCTGAAAAGAGTGACAGGTATCTTTGAACCGGAATATCATTAAATACATAGCTGAACGTCGAGCTTCCGGTGTATCCAGCGTAAGCGATATTTCTGACATATTCTGAAAGACCTGATGAAAGGTCGTCAAATCTCTCAGCCATGCCGCTGAGGACGATTGTCTCTTCCTGTTTAATTCCGAGGCTCCTGAATGCATTGAGAATGTGATACATTATATCTGACACATTCCTGCAAGGATAGGCATTGCAGAGTTTGAGAACATTGCCGGTGAAGATTATCAGTGTGAAGTGGTCCGCATCTACATTGGCATGTATAAAATTGCCCATGAAGCTTTTTTTCTCAAAATGGATCTGGTTGAAAAGCGGCCGGAGGTAATGATAAGGAACTGTACCCGGAAAGTACTCCCTGATTATATCAAGATAAGGCCGGTGAAACGAAAAAAGAAGGAAGGAATCCGGATCGCTTATCCTGTCTGACAGAATAATATTGCTTTCAGGGTGGGGATGATTGAAGGAGAAATACTCATCTTTTCTTGCGGGGTCGTAAAGTGCGGCAGGAATGATCGTATGCCTGGATGAAGAGATTACAACTCTGATCTTCCTGTACTTCCGCATGAGAAAGTCATCGGTTGTTATCATTTCCCTGATCTGTTCCGGGGTAAACTTCTTCTGGTTATCGTGCGACCTGGAACGGAGCATGATGAACTTATTCCTTATCCCGTCGAGTATACAGAAGCTGAGGCAGTACTGTGATAATTCCACCGTCAGTTCATAGTTCTCGGTGGCATTTATATCCAGTGTTTCATCGAACAGTTCAGTAACAGGCATCCCGGTTCAGCTAATTTATACAAATATAAACTAAAGATTGCTTAAGTTTACACCCGGCATGTATTTCAATTAAGCAATGCGTGAAGAGCTGATTTATAACAGTTTGATAAAGAACCTCGGTAACATAGCCACTGATGACCAGTCTGCTGCACTTAAATCGGTTTCTTCCTTTATCTGTGAAAATACCAATGATGTGATATTCCTTCTTACCGGTTATGCAGGTACAGGAAAGACCAGCCTGATAAGCGCGGTGGTAAAAACACTGGATGCACTGAGGATGAGGTCGGTTCTACTTGCACCGACAGGACGGGCCGCAAAGGTGCTCTCCGGTTTCGCGGGGAAGCAGGCTTATACCGTGCATAAGAAAATCTACAGGCAGAAGTCGTCAAGGGATGGCATGGGTAACTTTGTCCTCGACCGGAACCTTCAGAAAGAGACCTACTTTATTGTTGACGAGGCATCCATGGTTTCCAATAACCAGAATGAATCGTCTATTTTCGGCAGCGGCAGGCTGCTCGACGACCTGGTAGAATATGTCTACTCCGGTGCAAACTGCAAGCTGATGATAGTTGGAGATGTTGCACAGCTGCCCCCCGTGGGTTCGGTTTTAAGCCCTGCCCTCGACAGGTCATTTCTTAAGGAATACGGTTTCGGGATCATGTCGGCCGAGCTAAAGGAAGTTGTCAGGCAGAGCAGGGATTCAGGCATACTCATGAATGCCACCGGAGTAAGGCTCCAGATTGCTGAAAATGACCTGGAAAGACCAAGAATAAATTTCTCGGGCTTCACGGATGTGGTCAGGATTGGAGGAGAGGACATTATCGAAGAGATATCCGCTTCATACGGAACCTGCGGGCTGGAAGGGACAATTATTGTTGTGAATTCAAACAAACAGGCAAACAGGTATAACCAGGGGATACGTAACCGGATATTTTTCAGGGAGGAGGAGATCAGCCCCGGTGATATGGTTATGGTAGTGAAGAATAATTACTCACTGCTTGGAGAGGAGGAGGGACCAGGGTTCATTGCGAACGGTGATATTGCAGAGATAAAAAGAATACGAAAGTACGAGGAAAGATACGGATTCCGCTTCGCCGAGATGATCCTTCGTTTTACCGATTACGATTACGAAGTGGAGTCAAAAGTGCTCCTGGATGTTCTTCACCTTGATTCACCTTCACTTCCTGCCGAAAGACAAAAGGAACTTTTCAACAATATCCTGGAGGATCACTCTGATATCCGGACGAGGAAGAAACAGGTTGAGGCGGTGAAGAATGATCCTTATTTCAATGCACTCCAGGTGAAATTCTCGTATGCCGTTACATGCCATAAAGCTCAGGGAGGACAGTGGGAAAGAGTGTTTATCGACCAGGGCATGTTCAACTCCCAGCAGGCTTCAATAGATTACCTCCGGTGGCTGTATACGGCACTGACAAGGGCGACAGGCAAACTGTATCTTGTCAATTTCAGGGATGATTTTTTCAGTGAAGAGTAATATTTCACTTAGTTTCTTACTTTTGCATCCCAAATTCATATCAACATCAAATTACAGTAATTAAGATGAGCATGATTGAAAAAATCAAGAAGAGCAGGTACCACCTGCTGTTTTCCGTTCTTCCGGTAGTAATAATAATCGCACTTTTCAAAACAGGCATTCATTTCCTGGGATGGGAGCTAATCCCCAAGGAAATGTCGTCATTCTTCCCGAGCATCCTTACGGGAATTATTTTTCTCCTTGGTTTCCTGCTTGCCGGCGTCGTTGCTGATTATAAGGAGAGTGAAAAAATTCCGAACGAAATGGCAGCATCCCTGTTTGCCATCTGGCAGGAGACCGACTTCATAAGCAAGGTATCGGGACTGAAATCTGCAGGCAGCCTGATGGGAAAGCTGAAAACCTTCATCCCGACGGTGAAAAAGGATTTCTTTATTGAGCGTAACAACAAGCTTGACGAGCTTTTTGAGTCAATATCGAAGGACATTGTTGAGCTGGGAAAAGAAGGAGCAGTGGTGAACTATGTTACAAGGATCAAAACCGAACTAGCGGGCCTGAAGAAGAATGTGAACAGGATCAACGTGATCAAGACTACTGACTTTGTTCCATCTGTCTTTATCAGCATTCAGACCATATCGGTTATTTTCCTGATCGTTTACAGCATGCTTAAGGTTGATCCATGGTGGGGAGGACTGATAATAGTTTCCATATTCGCCTTCGTAATCTTCTCGATACTCTACCTGATCAGGGACATGGACGACCCGTTTGAATACGACGGAACAGATGAAGTCAAATCTGATGAGGTCAGCCTGGAGGTACTCGATAACCTTCAGAAAGAGCTGTTCGAAAACTAAAGATATTTTACCGGGATAATGGGTGCCGGTAAAGCACCCTTTTTATTCACCTATAATCTTGACAAGGACCCTTTTGCGCCTCTTCCCGTCAAATTCGCCATAGAAAATTTGTTCCCAGGGGCCGAAATCAAACCGCCCGCCTGTGACAGCAACAACAACTTCCCTTCCCATCAGGGTGCGCTTGATATGGGCATCTGCATTATCCTCATATCCGTTATGGTGGTACTGCCCGTAAGGCTTTTCAGGTGCCAGCTTCTCGAGCCACACTTCAAAATCGTGGTGCAGGCCCTGCTCATCATCATTTATAAAAACACTGCTCGTAATATGCATCGCGTTAACCAGCAGCAGGCCCTCCCTGATGCCGCTTTCGGCCAGGCAGTTTTCCACCTGGCCCGTAATATTCAGAAAAGCCCTGCGTGAGGGAGTTTCAAACCAAAGTTCTTTTCGATAGGATTTCATAAGCTGTATTACTAAATGATCAGTTCTTATTCAGGCCGCTGAGGTTCTCCTCAACCCTGAACGCTACCTGGTAGTAATTATTGACCGCACCAATAAGGCTGACCTTTACATAGAATGATGAAATAAATTCCGTGAATGCCTTGAATTCATGCATTGGAACATTGAATTCATCAAATAGCAGAATATCGCCACTGTTAAGGTATGGTCCCATCATTGTCAGGGCGAACAAGGTTGACGTATATATATCGGCATCGAGATGTACAACTTTTTTCAGGTCGCTTTTGAAGTCCCGGAGGAAAGTGGGCAAAGTCTCCTGGAATTTACCCTTTACAAAGCTGCATCTTTGGTCATTTATATCCGGAAATTCACCTTTCGCAGACATATCGCCCTTTTTAAAATATCCCCAGTCCTCGGGCAGCCCTTCAAAAGTATCGAACCCCGCAAACAGCGATGCACTGCCTTTTATATTTTCGGCCCACCACCTGAATGAATGACCTTCCGCAACCCCGAATTCAATGTAATATACCGCGGAAAGATTCTCAACTGAAATAACGTGACGATACAGGTCATACCGCTTATTGTAATCGCGATGGCCGGTGTAGAAATCATTAAATGAAGTCTGGTTACTCCTGGCCCATTTTGACAGTCTGGAGAGATGAGCCATTGTCATAAAAAGTGATGAGAATGGTTCAAGTATCCAGTGTATTCTGATCCTAATCAGGTTCGATTTGATTTTCCTGATGGCTTTTATCCCCGCTTTCACAATTTAAACTTTAATTAGGGCATTTATTTATCTCAGCAAATAACAAGGTCATCCAGCATGGAAGCCGATGTACCGTTAAGGTCATATCATAGCCGGCATAAACCAGTTTAATCCCTGTCTGACCTTTATTATACAAGCCTCATGTCCTTAATTATATCCTGAATCCGCTTGTCGAGAAGGGCTGCAGTTTCTTCATATCTGTCAGCTGATGACAGTTTAGTATTGACGCTGAAGTAGAATTTGATCTTGGGCTCGGTTCCCGAAGGGCGGACAGATATTTTGGACCCGTCTTCCAGAAAGAACTGAAGAACATCTGACTTCACCAGGCTGATTTTTGAGGAGGTCCCGTTTTTCGTATCATGCGACACAAGGTTCTCATAATCATCTATTCTCACAACCCTGCTGTTATTTATAGCTAAAGGAGGATTGCTCCTGTAGCCCTTCATCATTGCTTTTATCTCATCCGCACCATCTTTACCCTTCCTGACAATGTTTATCAGGCCTTCACGGTAAAGTCCGAATTTAACGTAAATATCAACAAGCAGGTCGTAAAGAGTCATCCCGTTATCCTTTGCCCAGGCGGTGGCCTCGGCAACCAGGCAGCATGAGCCAACGGCATCCTTGTCGCGGACATAATCGCCGGGGAGGTAACCGTAGCTTTCCTCCCCGCCGCCGATAAATTTTTTCTTTCCTTCAAGTTCCCGTATCAGCTCGGCAAAATACTTGAAGCCTGTGAGCACGTTATAGCACATGACATTGTAACCTTCGGCAATCCTGATGAATATATCGGAGGTAACAATTGTATTTATCATGAATTCATTCCCCCTGAATTTATTACCTGCTTTATATTGTGAAAGTATATACCAGGTAAGGATTGCACCTGTCTGGTTGCCGTTAAGAAGGATAAACTCGCCTTTATGATTTTTTATGGCGATTCCAAGCCTGTCGGCATCGGGGTCCGATGCCAGCACCAGTTCGGCACCAGTTGCCCTGGCCCTATCGATAGCCATTTTAAGGCCACCTGGTTCTTCGGGGTTAGGCGATTTTACCGTAGGAAAATTGCCATCGGGCTCCTGCTGTTCAGGAACGCTTATAATATTTGTAAACCCGAATAGTTTCAGCGCAGGGGGGATAAGCATAACTCCCGAACCGTGAATTGGGGTATAGACTATCCCGATATTGCTGTGTTTCCTGATTGTATCAGGTATATGGCTCATCCTGAGGACCTCGGCCAGGAAGCTTTCATCAGTTTCCCTGCCGATGATTTTAATCTTCTCCTTCCTTGCTTCGAATTTAATCTCGCTGACAGATTTTATGCTTCTGACTTCATCTATTATTCCCGTATCGTGAGGCGGGACAACCTGTCCGCCGTCATTCCAGTAAGCCTTGTACCCGTTATATTCCTTAGGGTTGTGCGATGCAGTTATTACCACGCCGCTTAAGCATTTATAGTGCCTGATAGCATAGGAAAGTTCCGGTGTCGGCCTGAGCGACTCGAAAAGGTACACTTCAAATCCGTTGGCGGAGAAGATATCGGCAGTTGTCTCGGCAAACAGCCTGCTGTTATTGCGGCTGTCGTGGGCAACTGCAACCTTCAGTCCTGAGTTGCCGTATTGTTTAATGATATAGTTTGCAAGTCCCTGTGTTGCCATCCCGAGAGTATAGATGTTCATCCTGTTGGTTCCGGCACCCATCACTCCACGCAGGCCGCCTGTACCGAATTCCAGATCCTGGTAAAAGGCATCGACCAGCTTGCTTTCATCGCCGTCGAGCAATTCCCTTACCTCTTTCCTGGTCTCTTCATTGAATTCATTTCCAAGCCATGTCTCGGCTCTCTTCCTGATTTCTGATACGGTCAACATAATCTTATGCTCTTAATTAATATTTTATATTTTCTGATCCTCTTGCCATGCTGTCCTGAACCTTGGAAAAATTCCCGGGACGGTCAGGGTAATCAGGGAAAGGGGGAAATAAATAAATGGCTGTTTATTCTTTTACCAATAATTTCATGCATTTTGACAGGCTTGTCCTCCAGTGAGGGATAGCAAGGCGATAGTTATCGGTGATCTTCGACTTATTAAGAACCGAATATGCAGGTCTCACGGCAACGGCCCCGTATTGGGCCATTTTTACCGGGGTAATGCTCTTGTTAATATGAGCTTCTTCCAGAATTGCAGTGGCGAACTCGTACCAGCTGCAAGACCCTTCATTAGAAAAATGGTAAATACCTGCATTAAAGGCTATCTGGTGGCTGTTGACACCGGCGATAATATCAAGGATTGAATGGGCAAGATCAGCAGCGTATGTAGGTGATCCAACCTGGTCATCAACCACTTTCAGCTGGTCATCGCCGGCTGCAAGCCTGAGAATGGTCTTCACAAAGTTGTGACCGTAGCTCGAGTAAAGCCATGATGTCCTTATTACCAGGGAATGGGGGTGTACAAGGGCAAATCTTTCACCTTCCAGCTTCGAGTTGCCATAAACAGAAAGGGGATTTGGCTTATCAGATTCACGATATGGGACTGATGATTTGCCGTCGAAGACATAGTCGGTCGATATATGAATCAGCCTGCATGGTGAGTCGCGGATAACGGAAATGATGTTCCTTACAGCGAGGCCATTTATCATGTGTGCTTTTTCGTGCTCGGATTCAGCTTTATCGACAAAATTGTAGGCGGCGCAGTTAATTATCCAGTCGGGTTTCCTTCTTTTGATAAAATCGTGAAGAAGGTCCCCGTCGGTGATATCAAGAGTATCAAAATCGGTGAAGATAAAATCATTTCCGAAGTGTTTCTTTGCTGCAATTTTAAGCTCGTTACCGAGCTGTCCCATCGCACCTGTGATTAAAATGACTGACATAATTATTATTTAAAAATTATTTTCTGCATCCCTGAAGTAAGGGTTCTTCAGATCTTTTTCACTTATGATTGCCTTTGATTGATCGGTTCTCCAGTCAATTCCAAGTGAAGGATCATTCAAAGCAATACCTCTTTCGTACCCTGGCCTGTAATAGTTGTCGCATTTGTACTGTATCACCGCGGTCTTACTCTGCACCGAAAAACCATGGGCAAATCCTCTTGGTATAAGCAGCTGCTTTTTCAACTCTGAAGATATTTCAACCCCGAACCACTGTCCGAATGTTTTTGATGTCCTCCGCATGTCAACTACAACATCAAGAATCTTCCCTTCGATAACCCTTATTAGTTTAGCCTGTTCAAAGGGCCTCAGTTGGTAATGAAGTCCACGGATCACCCCTTTTACTGAACTGGATTCATTATCCTGGACAGGATCAAAAGCAATGCCGGCCTTTCTCAGGGTCTCCTTGTTGAAACTCTCCATGAAGTAGCCTCTTGTATCGGCAAAAACTACCGGTTCAAGCAGAAGCAATCCCTGGAAACCGGTTTCAGTAATTTTCATCTTATAACTGATTACTTTTTGAAATCAAAAACATTTATCTCCTCGTTAGCGATCCTGAGAAGGTATTTACCATACTGGCTGTTTTTAAAAGGGGTCGAAATTGCAATAAGCTGGTCCCTCGTTATAAAACCCCTCTTGTAGGCTATTTCTTCGATGCATGAGGCTTTAAGTCCCTGTCTCTGCTCGAGCGTGGCGATAAAGTTTGCCGCCTGCAAAAGGCTTTCATAAGTCCCGGTATCAAGCCAGGCCATCCCCCTGCCCATAAGTTTTACATCGAGCATGTTATCCCTGAGGTAGAGGCGGTTCAGGTCGGTGATCTCCAGTTCACCCCTGGCTGAAGGTTTGAGCGATTTTGCGCGAGATATTACTGTGTTGTCATAGAAATAAAGACCGGTAACTGCATAGTTTGACTTGGGATTTGCCGGTTTCTCCTCAATCGTAACCGGTTTCTTGTTGCTGTCGAATTCAACCACGCCATATCTTTCCGGATCAGTAACATAATATCCAAAGATACAGGCACCTTTCTTCAGCCTGGCAGTTTCAAGAAGAGTATCACCAAACCCGTGACCGTAGAAAATGTTATCGCCCAGAATCATGCAAACAGTGTCGCTGCCGATAAATTGTTCACCCAGAATGAATGCCTGGGCGAGTCCGTCGGGGGAAGGCTGTTCACAGTAGGTAATGGCCAGTCCGAGGTTCTTGCCGTCGCCGAGAAGGTTCATGAAACAGGGCAGGTCCCTTGGAGTTGAAATGATCAGGATCTCGCGTATCCCGGCAAGCATGAGTGTTGAAAGGGGATAGTATATCATAGGCTTGTCGTAGACCGGAAGCATCTGCTTCGATATCGAGTTTGTTATAGGGTAGAGCCTGGTCCCGGCTCCTCCTGCCAGTATTATTCCTTTCATGTTTTATCTGTTGTCATTTGTCTTGTTTTCCCTCATCTTGCTCCACCCGCTTTACCTCCTGCCGATGCCGTAATATTCAAACCCGGCATTTCGTGTTTCCCCCGGGTCGTAGATATTCCGGCCATCGAATATAACAAGGTTTTTCATCAGGGATTTCATCCTGCCGAATTCAGGAATCCTGAACTCGGCCCATTCTGTCATCAGTGCTAGTGCATCAGCACCTGCAACAGCCTCGTACTGGTCGGTGGCGTACAGGATCCTGTCGCCAAGAACTTTCCTCGCTTCTCCAATGGCAGCAGGGTCATAAGCCTTTATGGTGCAGCCGTTTTCAGCCAGCATTGATGCCAGGACGAGAGAAGGTGCTTCCCTTACATCATCGGTATGAGGTTTAAAAGCCAGTCCCCATATTGCTATAGTCCTGTTAGTGAGGTCATTGTCGAAATGCTTCATTATTTTCCTGAAAAGGACCGATTTCTGATATTCATTAGCCTTTTCAGCAGCTTTCACGACATTCAGGTCGTAGCCGTTATCGCTGGCTGTTTTGGCAAGCGCCTTAACATCTTTAGGGAAGCAAGAACCTCCATAACCTGTTCCGGCGTAGAGAAATTTATTCCCTATCCTCGAATCGCTGCCAATTCCCTTCCTTACCTGGTTGATGTCGGCACCGAGGATATCACAGAGGTTCGCGATCTCATTGATGAAGCTGATCCTGGTTGCAAGCATTGCATTTGCGGCATACTTCGTAATTTCCGATGATGCAATATCCATGAAGTAAATAGGATGGTTATTGAGGAGGAATGGCTGGTAGAGTCTCTTCATTATTTCAGCTGCCTTTTCAGTGGAGGTCCCTATCACTATCCTTTCGGGTTTAAGAAAGTCTTCCACGGCCGATCCCTCTTTCAGAAATTCGGGGTTTGAAGCCATATCGAACTGGATGTTCACCTTCCTGCCCGCCAGTTCCTGCCTGATGGTCCCCTGCACTTTCAGCGAGGTGCCTACCGGAACAGTGCTCTTGATCACCACAACAATATAACCGGTCAGTACCTTGCCGATATCAGATGCCACTTTCAGCACATGCTGAAGATCTGCACTTCCGTCTTCACCCGGAGGAGTTCCCACTGCAATGAATATTGCGTCAGAACCGTTTATGGTGTCGTCTATGCTTGTCGTGAACGCGAGCCTTCCTTTATCAATATTCCTGTTCATCATCACTGCCAGCCCGGGTTCATAAATTGGCACTTTTCCCTCCCTGAGCAGGCTTATCTTTTCAGAATCTACATCGACACAAGTCACGTTCACACCTGTTTCTGAGAAACATGTCCCTGTAACAAGTCCTACATAACCTGTGCCTACCACTGTGATTTTCATCTCAAAATTCTTTTTGTATTGGGGTTTATGCAAAGATAATATAACGGCCGGATAATGAAAATGGAAAATGAGTCTTCAGGCAGAGCCGGTCTTGCCAGTCTTGCTTGTCTTGCAGGTCGCGGAATAATTTCGCAGGTTTCTTAATATATCAAGAGGATCAGCTGATGAAGCTAAGCGCATGTATTACATTGCAGAAGACCGGGGATACGCCAGCCATGATGCCTCACAAATAATGCTGGACAAACTACAAAATCTGATTAATAGCCTCGTGTCATTTATGAACTTACTGGAAACCTCCCTTCCTGCATGACATGCACGGCATGCATGACTAACCTTATGAAAATAAGTCCGGTATTGGAATAATTTTCAAAAATAAAAACTATCTTTGCAATCCAAAATTAAATCAAAATAATGTCTAACTTATTAATTTTTAGTAGTTTAATTTAAAATCATGACTGAAAGCAAAGGTAAACCGGCCAAGACAGAAAAGGCTGAGAAAAAGGAAACCACCGAGAAGACGGTAAAGAAAACCACGAGAACAAAACCTGCTGAAACGCACGAAGAAGAGGTGTCTGAAGGTTTGACTGCCCAGGCAGGAGAAACAAGAACAGCTGCAGATTATGCGTTTGAAGATACAAAAGCTGCGGCAAAATCAGATGCCGTGACCGCTTCAGCGGAAGAATCAAAATCAGAAGTAAAAGCACCGGTTACAAACGAACAGTTTGACTGGGAAGCCTATGAAAGTGAAGAGCTTCGTAATTCGCCCAGGTACACGGAATTTGAAGCAATGTACGACAAGACCCTGTCAACCATCGCAGTAGACGAGGTTGTTAAGGGCACCGTGATCCAGATGACCAACCGCGAGGTTGTTATTAACATCGGGTACAAATCCGAGGGTGTCGTGAGCCTGAACGAATTCCGATACAACCCTAATCTCAAGGTAGGAGATACTGTTGAGGTTTATGTTGAGAGCCAGGAGGACAAGAAGGGACAGCTCGTTCTTTCGCACAAGAAGGCACGCGCGCTCAATTCATGGGACAGGGTCAATTCTGCCCTCGAGAATGATGAAATCATTACCGGCTACATCAAGTGCCGCACCAAGGGTGGCATGATCGTGGATGTATTCGGAATTGAAGCATTCCTCCCGGGTTCACAGATTGATGTTAAACCCATCCGCGACTATGATATTTTTGTTAACAAGACGATGGAATTCAAGGTTGTAAAAATCAACCAGGAATTCAAGAATGTCGTTGTTTCACATAAAGCTCTTATCGAGGCTGAGCTTGAACAGCAGAAGAAAGAGATCATTGCACGTCTTGAAAAGGGACAGGTTCTTGAAGGAACCGTTAAGAACATCACCTCCTACGGGGTATTCATTGATCTCGGTGGCGTTGATGGTCTGATCCATATCACCGACCTTTCATGGGGCAGGGTCAATCATCCCGAAGAAATCGTTTCTCTCGATCAGAAACTTAATGTTGTTATTCTCGATTTCGATGATGATAAGAAGAGGATCGCGCTTGGTCTTAAGCAGCTTACGCCTCACCCGTGGGATTCAGTTAATCCCGACCTGAAAGTTGGCGATAAGGTAAAAGGTAAGGTCGTTGTTATGGCCGACTACGGAGCATTCGTTGAGATTGCAACCGGCGTTGAAGGTCTCATCCATGTTTCAGAAATGTCGTGGTCGCAACACCTCCGGAGCGCCCAGGAATTCATGAAAGTAGGTGATGAGGTCGAGGCGGTCGTACTTACACTCGACAGGACCGAAAGAAAAATGTCTCTGGGTATCAAACAGCTGAAACCAGATCCATGGCAGAATATCGATGAGAGATACGCGGTCGGCAGCAAGCATACAGCTAAAGTCCGCAACTTCACCAACTTCGGCGTTTTCGTAGAGATTGAAGAGGGCGTTGACGGCCTTATCCACATCTCCGACCTTTCATGGACAAAGAAGATAAAGCACCCGGCAGAATTCACTGCTATTGACGCTGAGATTGAAGTCGTTGTACTTGAAATCGATAAGGAAAACAGGAGGCTCAGCCTTGGTCACAAGCAGCTTGAAGAGAACCCGTGGGATGTATTCGAAAACATTTTCACCATCGATTCAATACACGAGGGAACAGTTGTTGAGCTCTTCGAAAAAGGAGCAATAGTTGCCCTTCCATATGGTGTAGAGGGTTTTGCAACGCCGAAACATCTTGTAAAGGAAGACGGTACAATGGCCAGGATCGACGAGAAGATGATGTTCAAGGTTATTGAATTCAATAAATCCGCGAAGAAGATTATTGTCTCACACAGCAGGATCTTTGAAGATGAGAAGAGGGCAACCGAGTCAGCAGTTAAAAAGACCGAGACCGAAACCGTGAAGAAGGCGACCAAAAAAGTGAAGACAAATATTGAAAAAACGACTTTAGGCGATATAACTGATCTTGCAGCGCTTAAAGAGGAAATGGAAGAAAAACAAAATAAATCTTCCAAGAAATAGAAAAATTTGTTAAATTTAAGGTTTAAATACTAAACCTTATGGATTTCAATATTGAGAGCCGGAACAACTGCACGCTGATTCAGATCCAGTCGGAAAAGCTTGATACACACATAGCTCCCGCACTGAAATCGGAACTTGTGCTGGTATCGGGAAAAGGAGAGAAGAACATTATTCTCGACCTTTCCAAGTGTCAATATTGCGACTCTTCAGGTCTGAGCGCCATTCTTGTGGCTAACAGGCTCTGTAAAAATGCCGGTGGTACATTCGTCCTCTGCGGCCTTAATGAAGCGGTGGAAAGACTTATTACCATCTCCCAGCTCGATACGGTGCTTACAATAACAGGCACCATTCAGGAAGCTGAAAAAATGATTGCTTAAGGGACAGCATTGCAGGCTTCAGATGAATCTGACCGTCCTAGGTAGCAGCTCTGCATTGCCGACATCAGAAAGAAACCCTTCCGCTCATGTGCTTAACGTGCATGAGCGGATTTTTTTGATAGACTGTGGCGAAGGGACTCAGCTCCAGCTGCGCAGGAACAAGATACGTTTCGCGAAGATAAACCACATCTTCATCAGCCACCTGCACGGGGATCATGTTTTCGGGCTCTACGGCCTCCTGTCGACTCTCAGCCTGATGGGACGGAAGACAGATCTTAACATCTATGCCCCGTCAAACTTTGAGAGCATGCTTCATGCCCACCTCTCGGACTTTGACATCAGCCTCAATTATGAGACAAGGTTTCATCCCCTGTCGGGAAAAGATCCGGTTAAAATAATGGAGGATAAGTACATAACAGTTACTTCTTTCCCTCTCGAACACAGGATCCCTGCCTTTGGATTTTTGTTCAGGGAGAAGGAAGGCGACCGTAAAATAATAAAAGAGGCAATAGGAAAATTCAACATCCCTGTCTCCAGGATGAATGCCATAAAGAAAGGTGCCGGCCTGGAGCTCGACGACGGAATGGTCGTTCCTAATTCTGAAATTACCACGGCACCTCCTGTTTCCCGATCTTTCGCTTATTGCTCCGATACAAGGTATTTCAAGAAACTCCCGTCCTATGTAAAGGGAGTGGACCTTTTGTACCACGAGGCAACATTCGAGAAGGATAAGCATGAGCTGGCAGCAACAACCGGTCATTCCACATCAACCGATGCAGCCTGTGTTGCACGGGAAGCAGGGGCCGGAGCTCTTGTAATAGGTCATTTCTCGGCCAGGTACCGCGATGTGAGCCGCCTTGTGGAAGAAGCCAGGGCAGTCTTCCCTGAGACCTATCCGGCAATGGATGGTCATAGCTATGAAGCCGGCAATGTCAGATCATTCTGAAAGTTGGTTATATTTGCTGATCGGTAAAATGAAAAAAGATCAAAGTGCAGGAGAAAATCTTAATACTTGATTTCGGTTCCCAGTACACCCAGCTGATAGCCAGAAGGGTGAGGGAACTGGATGTCTATTGTGAAATTTATCCATTTAACCATTTTCCAAAACCAGGAGCTGAAGTAAAGGGAGTTATCCTGTCGGGAAGCCCTTCTTCGGTTCGCGACAGCAATGCACCTTTCCCCGACCTCGAAGGCATCAAAGGAAAAATCCCGGTACTGGGGGTATGCTACGGCGCCCAGTACCTTGCGCATAAATTCGGTGGTGAAGTGCTGCCTTCCGCCTCACGCGAATATGGAAGGGCCAATATGGTATTCGTAGATAACGCTGACCCTCTCCTGAAAGGGATTTTAACCGGAACACAGGTGTGGATGTCGCATGGAGATACTATTGCGAAGATTCCCGGAGACTATAAGATTATTGGTTCCACCGCCGATGTAAAAATAGGGGCCTACCATATCACCGGAGAACCAACCTGGGGAATACAGTTTCATCCCGAAGTTTATCACACCACCGAAGGGAAAAAGATGCTGATGAACTTCGTTGCAGATATTTGCGGCTGCTGCCGCGACTGGACCCCGGAATCGTTTGTTGATGCCACTGTGAAAGAGCTGAAAGAGAAGATTGGCAGCGACAAGGTAATCCTGGGACTATCCGGAGGTGTCGATTCATCAGTTGCAGCCGCTCTTCTCACAAAGGCTGTCGGGAATAACCTTACTTGCATATTTGTCGACAATGGCCTGCTGAGAAAGGATGAATTCAGAAGGGTGCTCGGTTCATATATCGGACTCGGTTTTAATGTTGTGGGAGTTGATGCCACCGACAGATTCCTCGATCAGCTTGAAGGGGTAAGCGATCCTGAAAAGAAAAGGAAAATAATTGGAAGGGTCTTCATTGAAGTATTTGATGAAGAGGCCCGTAAAGTAAAAGATGTAAAGTGGCTTGCCCAGGGAACGATTTATCCAGATGTGATAGAATCTGTATCGGTGAAAGGCCCGAGTGCCACTATAAAGTCGCATCACAATGTAGGCGGTCTTCCCGAAAAGATGCACCTGAAGGTTGTTGAACCATTGCGGCTTCTCTTCAAGGATGAGGTACGCAAGGTAGGAGAGACGCTCAATATGCCTGATTTTATACTGAAACGTCACCCTTTCCCTGGACCCGGGCTCGCTATCAGATTACTGGGTTCCATCACGCGCGAAAAACTAAGGATACTCAAGGAAGCCGATGAGATCTTCATTGAAGGGCTGAAAAAGCACGGACTGTATGATAAGGTCTGGCAGGCAGGGGTTATCCTACTTCCTGTGCAGTCGGTCGGAGTTATGGGTGACGAGAGGACATACGAAAACGCGGTGGTACTGAGAGCCGTTGGCTCAACCGACGGTATGACCGCAGACTGGTCCCATCTTCCATACGAATTTCTCGGAATGATCTCAAACGAGATAATCAACAAAGTCAAAGGCATAAACAGGGTTGTTTACGATATCAGCTCAAAGCCTCCTTCGACTATTGAGTGGGAATAGCATGCAGATTAAACATTCCCGCACAGATCATGTTTGTATATTGATATTAGGACACAGATAATTATAAAATCGCCAATGAAAAGAAAAATATTGTTGTTTACGGCCTCATTTGTTGCCGTACTTCTGTTATCCCCAGCCAAGGCCCAGATACTAAACGAAAATACTTTCAAGATCGGGAGCACTCTGAACCTGATCGAGACACATTACGTCGATTCTGCGGATGTTAACGCGCTTACCGAAAAGGCCATAGTGGAAATTCTCCACTCGCTCGATCCTCATTCGACATACATTTCAGCCAAGGATGTAAACGACATAAACGAACCTCTTAACGGTAATTTTGAAGGGATCGGTATTCAGTTTAATATACTGCACGATACTGTCATAATTATCGAACCGATCAAGAACGGACCATCTGAAAAGGTAGGACTCAAAGCCGGCGACAGGATAGTAACCATTGATACTGAAAAAGTTGCCAACATAAAAATCTCAACTTCCGGCGTGCGCAAGCGCCTCATGGGACCCAAGGGTACCAGGGTTGAGGTAGGGATAATCAGGCAGGGCGAAAAAGGGGTGCAGACATTTACGATCACAAGGGATAAAATTCCTATCAACAGCCTTGATGCCGCTTATATGCTGACGAGCGAGACAGGTTATATCAAGTTCAATAAGTTCGCGGCAACAACCGAGCAGGAGTTCTTCGATGGCCTGATGAAGTTCCAGAATACCAGCCTGAAGAACCTGGTGATTGACCTTCGTGATAACCCCGGAGGGTACATGCTTGCAGCAGTAGCCATCGCAAACCAGTTCCTGGAAGGCCAGAAGCTTGTTGTTTTCATGAAGGGAAGAAAGATACCAAGGGAGGAATACAAGTCGACAGGCAGAGGTATCCTTACAAAAGCAAGGCTGGTACTGCTGGTTGATGAAGGATCAGCTTCGGCGAGCGAAATACTCTCGGGTGCAATGCAGGACTGGGACCGTGGTGTACTGATTGGAAGAAGAACTTTCGGAAAAGGACTGGTTCAGAATGGATACTATCTTACTGACGGTTCCCAGATCAGGCTTACAATCGCGAGATATTATACTCCGACCGGAAGGTCCATCCAGAGTCCTTACAAGGATGGCTACGACAAATACATGGAGAATTTTTTCAAAAGATTCTCCAACGGCGAAACCCAGTTTGCCGACAGCATCCACTTTCCGGATTCCCTGAAGTTCAGTACCCTTGTTAATAAAAGAAAAGTCTACGGCGGAGGCGGACTAATGCCCGATGTTTTCGTGGCTGCCGATACTTCATTCGTGACAGATTTCTACAGGAATATAATAAGGAAAGGGATACTGACCTCTTTCACCCTCGAGTACGCCGACAGGAACAGGAAAAAGCTTCAGGCAGAATATCCTGTTTTTGATGACTTCAAAAACAAATTTGCCTTCACAAAGGAGGACCTCGACAAGTTTATCAAAACTGCGGAAGCTGCCGGAATAAAATATGATGACAAGCAGTTCAATACTTCGAGAGCGGAGATACTTAAGATTCTTAAGGCCCTTGTTGCCAATAACCTATGGCAGACAAATGAATATTTCCGCATTGTGAATGAAGGTGATCCTTTCATAGAAAAAGCCATCAGTGTGCTTGCTGATAAGAATGAGTACGAGAGGCTGCTGGGGAACAGGCAAAAGCAGTAGTAGCAGGAGGGAACGGGTGAGATAGGGGCCGGGGACCGGGATACCGGGGGAACACATGAATAAACGACAATGAAAATCATTGCCAAAACGCTTTACGGGCTTGAAGAGGTCGTTGCAGAGGAGATGAGATCCCTCGGTGCCCAGCATGTTGCAATAGCCAACAGGGCCGTAATCTTCGAAGGTGAGCTCCCTTTCCTGTATGCTGTCAACTACATGTCGAGAACTGCTCTCTCTTTCCTGGCGGAGATTGCCGGGTTCAGGATAAACTCAGCCGATGACCTGTATCGTAAAATATTGAAGATCAGCTGGGACGCATACCTGGATACACATAACACGTTCTCAGTTGTCCCGGTGGTGAAATCAAAAATATTCAATCATACCGGGTTTGCAGCTTTGAAAGCCAAGGATGCAATCGCGGATTTCTTCAGGAACAGGACAGGGAAAAGGCCCTCGGTCAGCGCCTCAGACCCGGATGTTGTAATCAACCTGCATATTAGTCACGAAACAGTGACGGTTTCGCTTGACTCAACCGTAATTCCGCTTTACAAGAGAGGGTACAGGACAGAGTCTGTTTCAGCCCCCCTGAATGAAGTGTTGGCCGCAGGATTGCTGTCCCTGGCAAAGTGGAAGCCTGAATACGGTCTTACTGATCCCATGTGCGGTTCGGGAACAATTGGAATAGAGGCAGGACTGATAGCAACAGGGGTTCCTCCCGGAAGATTCAGAAAATCGTTCGGGTTCCAGAGATGGCCGGGTTACGATGACCAGCTTTTTGAACTTGTCAGGGAGAAATACGACAAGGCGGTTGACAGTACTGCACCTGTCAATATCTGTTGTTCGGATAATTCCGCACTGGCGGTCAGGAAAGCGGCATCCAACCTTAAAGCTGCAGGCTTGCAGGATATTGTTCAGCTTTCATGCGTCGATTTCAGGGAGATGAAGCCCCAGGCCCCGGGACGAGGTTTCATGATTATGAACCCGCCATACGGGGAAAGAATGTCGCAGGGAGAAACTAACGAACTTTACGAGGCTATTGGTACCGCTCTTAAACATAACTTTGAAGGTTATACTGCCTGGATAATCTCGTCAAACCGTGAATCTCTAAAGCATATCGGGCTCAAGCCTTCTGAAAAACATGTTGTGTTTAATGGATCGCTCGAATGCTTTTATGAAAGATTCGATATGTACCAGGGAAGCAGGAAGCGCACCACTTAATGACGTCAAAATTATCAGTACTTTCATCCGGTTAAAAGCCGGTTTTTGTCAAAAAAAGCCCGATTTGTTTAAAAATTGTTTCAGAGTATTTGTTAATTTTGGTTACTTTAGATTTTTATTATATTTGTTATCAGAATAATTTGTCACCTCTTTCTAATAAAAGCTTAAATGAGCTTTAATGTAGAGAATTACCTTCAGGACCAGATTGACGGAGATGTTATCCTTTACTATAAGGGGAACATTGATTCGGATGTTATCAATCATGTGCTTGATACCGTTGAGGATAAAATGGTCAAGGTAAACGAACAATCCAAGCTCAGGAAAAAGGTTTACAATGTCCTCGTTGAAAGTCTCCAGAATTTATACCATCACGTCGACAAAGTACCTGAAGATTTTGAGGATCAGTCATCAGAAAGATACGGCGTTCTCCTGATAAAAAAAGTAGGTAGTGCATATAAAATCATTACCGGCAATTTCGTAAAGGCTGAGAATATTGAAAAGCTTGAGGAGAGGATAAAAAGGATAAACCGCTCCAGTCATGAAGAGATCAAGGAGCTATACAAGTTTATCCTGAATCACCAGAAGATATCCCAGAAAGGCGGGGGAGGACTTGGACTTGTCGATATTGCAAGAAAGACGGGAAACAAGATCGATTATGCATTCAAGGAATACAACAGTAAGCATTCATTTTTTTACATGAATATTCTTGTGAACGAAGACGAAGTGAAATAACTATAAAATGTAATCAATATGGAACCGATCGTTATTGAAGGAACATCAAAGACACCCACAGTTAAATTTGACTCTAATGAAGGTATTTTCGAGATTAAAGGACGCTCGATACCAGAAAACTCGGTAGAGTTTTATAAACCACTGGTTGACTGGCTCGACAGCTATAAGGAGAGTCCGCTGGCCAAAACTGTGGTTAACATCAGGCTTGAATACTTCAATACAAGCTCATCAAAGTGTATACTTGATGTGTTCAAAAAGCTTGAGGCTATCCACAAGGCCAAGAACGAGGTTGAAGTAAACTGGTACTACGAGGAGGATGATGAGGATATGCTCGAAGCCGGGGAGGACTATGAATCTATCATCAGGGTACCATTCAAGATGATCGAGATCGTAGAGTAACCGGCAGGAGGTTATAGGTAAAGATCGGTTAATTCAATATAAGAGAGGCTGCTCATCGGGGCAGCCTCTTATTTTTTGTCCGAATCTCAACCCGATTTCCCTAATCAGATCCCTTTGAATTGCCCATCAGAATTTCACCAGAATCGAGTAGTTTCTTTAGAGCCCTGAAATAGAGTGCAAGGTAGAGGAGGATCGTCATTAACCACAAAACAATAACATTGACTACATAGGTGTCGACCGGGATTCCGAAGATATTCTTCCTGGGAGCATAGAAATGCGCCCTGATGAAGGGATGTTCGGGATACCTGAATATCGGGTCACCTTTCTGGTACAGTCTTCCCATATAGGAAAGTATCTTCTCCATTTCGTTCCTGTTCTTCACGAATTCCTCGAGCTTGTCGTTGGTATTCTGGTTGATTAGCTTGTTGAAGCCCTCATTGTCAACCGCCTTCATCTTCTCCTTAAGGTTATCCCTGGTAGTAGATGCCCAGTTGCTCAGCCTGATATTGTACTTCTTGACCTTATCTAAAAGCTCCCTTGTCCGGGCTATGATTTCAGGATTTATCCTGCCGGGAACGAGGTATGCCCCGTAGCTGTAGCTGCTGTCGGGTTTGGATGCCAGATATTTGTTTACCTCGTAGCTGACAAGGCTCAGGTCCTTTTGCAGTTGCGGGTCATTTGCCAGTTTATCGAAATTGCTGTTCAGGTTCTCAAGCCTGCCGGTAAGTTCGGTACACCAGTAGAGCTTATAATAGTCAGCCTGGCTTACCATCTGATCGTACTGGTAAAACTTCTTCTCATACTTGTTATTCACGTACTGCTCCACAGCAAGGGCCTCATAGCCCCATCTTGCAGTAATGAACTCACCATAAAACGGGATAGCCACCGGGGAGGTGAGGTTCGGATTCAGCTTCTCGTACTTTACCATCACCCCGCTAAGGATGATCTGAGGTATCACGAGGAAGGGTATCAGTATATATATTGTAACAACTGCCTTGAAGCTGTCGGAGATCACCAGGCCCAGCATGTTCGCCGATGCCCAGCAGGAGAAGAGTACCAGCCAGTACTGGAACCACATCCCGTGTATCTGGGTGATGAGATTGCCTACAAGCACGAATGTGAAAGCCTGGATTGCTGAAATGACGAACTGCACCGAGACCTTGGACATGAGGTAGCTGTTCCAGCTCAGGTTCAGGAATGCTTCGCGCTTGAGAATCTTTCTGTCCTTTATAATCTCCTCCGCACTTACCGTCAGCCCCATGAAGATTGAAACTATAACCGACATGAAAATGTAAACAGGCAGGTTCTCGTTCCCTCTCAGGGTATATGGTGCGTTCGTTGTTCCCTTGTTGAAGTACTTTATCAGGAATGCGAGGAACAGAGCAAGAACTGGCGATTCCAGAAGGGTGATAATAAGGTACTGCGTGTCGGATAGCTTTGATAAGACGTCCCTCTTGACAAAGACAACGAACTGTTTAAGCTTACCCGGAGTCTTGAAATTAATCTCCGGGATACCTTTACCTTCATCGAGTGGTTCTTCCTTGCCGAGCAGGAATTTTTTATAGTGCTCGCTCCACTCGGGAGGCGAAATTTTCCTGGTGCTTGTCGGCTGGCCATATTCATCGAGCACCCTGGCCTCTACGATATTGAAAATCTGCTCGGGGTTGACATTCCCGCAGACATGGCACTCACTCTCGTTGTAGTTGGCGTGATGAATCCTTGTCTTGAAATATACTATGGATTCAATAGGGTTCCCGTTATATATAAGGTGACCTCCGGTATCGAGTATGATCAGCCTGTCGAACATTTTGAAAATGTCGGACGATGGCTGGTGAATAACAACGAACAGGAGTTTTCCTTTCAGCGCAAGTTCCTTCAGGAGGTCAAGTATGTTTTCAGAGTCCCTCGACGACAGACCAGAGGTAGGCTCATCAAGAAACATGATTGAAGGTTCACGGATCAGCTCCAGCGAGATATTCAGCCTCTTTCTCTGGCCCCCTGATATCTTCTTGTTGAGCGGGCTCCCCACTTTCATGTCCCTGATCTCATACAAACCCAGGTTCCTCAGAGTTATATCGACCTTTGCCCTGATCTCTTCCTCGGAAAGGTTATCGAAACAGAGTTTCGCGTTATAATAAAGGTTCTCAAATACCGTCAGTTCCTCTATTAGCAGGTCATCCTGGGAAACATAGCCAATCAGGCCTTTTACCGATTCACTCTGCTCGTGTATGCTTGTTCCGTTGATCGAAACCTTTCCTGAAAATGGCTTGTTGATCCCGTTGAGGACACTGAGCAGGGTTGATTTTCCAGCGCCGCTGGCCCCCATAATACCAACCATCCTGCCGGATTCTTCCTCAAAGCTCATCGGGTGTATACCTATCTTGCCGCTCCTGAACCTGTACTCCAGCTGATCCACCTTATAGACCACCCTCGACGCGGAGAGCTCTTCCTTGAAGAATTGCTTTATGACATCACTGTAATAAATAGGCGATGATTTCGGGTCCCTAAGTGATGAACCGGGGTTGAAAGGATAGACTTTGTCCTCCTGCAGGAGCTGACCGTTCATGTAAAGTTCACCGGTGTGCGTAAACCTCACAAAATACATGCTTGCCGAGTGAACATAGAGGACCCATATCTGGCCCTTTACATCCCTGTTTTGAAGGTGCTTGTATTCGTGGTGTTCGGGTTTCTCGGCATTGTCAATTACCAGTACGCCGGGCGATGCAGGTATCTCTCCGAAGGAGTTAAGCACAAAACTTTTTATCAGCCTGTTCTCGTTGGGATCAACATTGAAAGATTCGAAAACGGCCTGGATGAATTCCAGTTCAAGTTCGCTTACCTCATTGCTCTCCGACCGGCAGAATTCAAGAAGCTGTACAAGAACAATGATCTTCTGATCCTGTGTCAGCTGATCGTTTATATCGTTACAAATCTTTAGGACCCTTACGGCAATAGCAGCGGTACGCCTGTTCTGAGTGCTCTTTTTCTGCTTCTCCTGGGCCTCCTGGTAAAACTCGTCAAAGAAACCCATGTAAGTTTTGACCAGCTCTTCGTTCAACTGACGCCTGAGGAAAGCCTCAACAACGGCACGACGGTCACTGTCATTTACCTGCGGACGTGCAATGATTGCGAAGAGTTGCATCAGAGCCTTTAAGATCTTCTCACTCATTTTAAATCATTTAATTATGACTTCTTTATACAGGTTAACCCGGATTGTATTCATCAGAATGAAACCCTGGAAAACATAATCCCGGCTGAAATTAATAATTTGACTTAAATTATCCTATCCTTCCCGGGCTTTTTCTTTTTCTTCTTCTTCTCAACAGAAAACCCGAATTTCCCAATGAATTTTCCTGTCAGATAGTACTTTCCGTGAAGGTAGCACAGAGGCTCCGAGTCATTCAGCCTGAAGAGCCCTGTCTTTTCATCGAAAAGCTCACTTGCAGCATTGACTGCGACAATATCAGATATGAACATGTGATGTGAACCAAGCTCCTTTATCTCCTTTACCACGCATTCGATGTTTACCGGAGATTCCTTAATCAGAGGCGACTTAACCTTTGTTGCTGGTACCGGCGTCAGGTTCATCTCGGCGAATTTATTATGCTTTGCACCGGTCCTGACTCCGCACCAGTCAGTCGCGTATGCCAGCTCCCTGTTCGTCAGGTTAATTACAAAATCTCCGTTGCGCTTAATTATATCATAGGAATGCCTCGAGGGTCTGACAGATATATAACACATGGGAGGATCGGTACAGAGTGTTCCGGTCCACGATACTGTGATGATATTATGCTCAGCCTCGTTGCTCCCGCAACTGACCATGACTGCCGGTAATGGATATACCATTGTCCCTGGCTTCCAGATAATCTTGCTCATTGCTTCATCGATTTACGCTTCAAATTTACCTATTTCCATTCAATGACAAGACCTGTCATATCCGACGTTCATTAAATGTTAAATGTGAAACAGCTGTCTCAGGCATGCTCAATATTGGTTTTTGCAACTGCATGCAGGATCATTTGGTTGATGAGTCGGCAATACTAAGCCATCCCGTCGATTTGAGCATGGATAAAATTGTTACGTCGGATTTGGGGCGATAATGCTGACTTTCGGAAGCAGAACCGGGTCAGCGGAAGGATCTGATACAGGAATCGGTATCGGAACTGATATCGAAGACCGTATTCAGGTGAAGCAATTCAAAGAGCTTCCTTACCGGTGGTTCCGGACTTGATATTTTGAGTGTACCGTAATTGTTTTTTGATTCCCTGTAGCAGCTGAGAAGACAGCTGAAACCAGTGCTGTCTATGTATTCAACGCCTGTAAGGTCGAGAATTACCTTTGAACCGGCATGCTCAAACAGCTTCTTAACCTGTTCCCTGATGTCGTCAGTTACGAGCGCGTTGATTTTATTAATTGTGAACCGGACTATTTCAACATTACCTGTCTTCTCAATATTCACCATCACCAGTCCTGTTTATTCATTGTTCAGATAATAATCAAGCTCAGTAACCGCCACGGAGGTCTCCTGTTCAAACCTCGAGATGTAACTTTCATACTTTTCGGTTCCCCTGCTCTCTTTTGCGTCCAGTTCAAATGTCTTTAGCATGGAGGCCAGATCATTCATACCCATTATTGCAATCGATGACTTGGCTTTATGAGCAAGGAGTCCGAGTGAATAATAATCCCCTGCTGCAAGCAGATTCTTCATCTCCCCTGCAAATTCAACTACCTGAGCTCTGAATATTTCGACCAGCTCCCTGGCTATACTGCGGTCACCGCCGGAAACGGTTTCAAGGTATTCCGTGTTAATGAATTTGAATTCCACTGAGGCCGGATGTTAAATTCTTTTAGTAAATGTAAGCTTAGCAAAAATAACATTTTTTCCGATTTATGGTTTTATTAAAATATGATAATAATGAAAACACACCTTCCCGATGAAGTCATCCGAATATTTCCTAAATTTAACTTTCAAAAAATGAATGGCATGAATAAGTCAATCCTGCTGGCAGTAATCGTTTTACTGCAGGCCTGTCTTTTGAGTGCACAGGAGAACATCCAGGTCAGCCGAAAGGAATTCCGGACCGATCAGCCCGGATTTGATGCTGCCTGGAAACATATTAAGGACGGCGATTCTTTCTATTCAAAGGGAGGTATCTGGTATGCCAGGGCTTATGATGAATACAAGCTTGCATATTCCTATAACAGGCTCAATGCCGCATTGAATTATAAACTGGGCGTTTCGGCCCTTTTTTCGGACAGGAAAGAAGAGGCAGCCGATTACCTTGGAAGGGCTTTCGGGCTTAATAATGAAATCTCTTCCGATATTCTCCTGCTTTCAGGGAGGGCGCTGATCTACGCTGGGCGATACAGGGAGGCCGAAGGGAAACTTAAAGCGTACCTTGAGGATCCCTATCCGAAGAGCAGGCAGAATATAGCTTTTGCAAACCGGCTCATCGAAGAATGCAGCAATGTACTGATTCTTACCAGGGATACTGTCAGGGTAGAAATAAAAAACCTTGGGGGAAATGTTAACTCAAATGCGGATGACTATTCCCCTGTTCTTACATCCGACGCGAAAAAGATGTTTTTTGCCTCGAGGCGGCCCCGCAAGGACAAACAGGTCAGCAAGTACAGGGATACCAAGTTCGACGAGAATATTTATGTGACGGAATATAATGACGGGAAGTGGAGCGTGGCTGTACCGGGTGCAAAAAACCTGAATACGGAATATTGCGAGATACCGCTGTTTATCGACAATTCCGGAAGCCTTCTTTATATATATGCCGGTTTCCGGGGGAGAGGTGATATAATGGTATCGGAGTTCAGGAAAGGTGATTGGAGGGTTCCTGAACCCGTAAAGTTCGGCCTCAACTCCGACAAGACAGAATCTTCATTCGCTATTTCACCGGATGGAAGGGAAATTGCATTTGTAAGCGACCGTGGAAAAAAAGGTCTTGGCGGGAAAGATATATATTTCATGGAGAGAAGCGGGAAGAAATGGAAACACCCTGTAAATGCAGGCGACTCCATAAATTCTCCGAATGATGAGGAATCAGTTCGTTACTCAAAAGGAGGAGATACAATCTGGTTCAGTTCCATGGGGCACAATACACTCGGCGGATTCGATATTTTTTATTCAATAAGAAGAAATGGCAGCGCCTGGGGAAAGGCCAAAAATGCAGGATTCCCCCTGAATACGGCCTGGAATGAGCTATATTACGCGCCATCACCCCTGAACGACAGCATTTTCTACTTTGCTTCCGATAGGAGCGGAGGGATGGGGGGTTATGATATTTATTCGGGAAGGATTCTGCCTGTGCCACCGGTTAAAAAGGTTGAAAAGCCCGCGGTGATACCTCAGCCTCCCGCTTCACAAAAACACGACACAATAGTCGTAAGAGATACGGTGGTAATGCTGAAGGACACGGCAACAAGGAAAGCACCCGTGATACAACATGTTCACGATACGGTCAGGGTTAGAGACACGGTAGTGGTATATAAACAGGCACCTGTTGTTCAGGTCAGGGAAAAGGATTATTTCCTGAAAGGGAAGATCACCGATTCGGAAAACGGGTCGCCCGTCATTGCCAAAATTGATATTATTGATGACTCTACCGGCACCGTTATTGCCACAACTGCCAGCTCCGATGCCGACGGATCCTACACTGTAAAGCTTCCCGGGAAGAGGAGGTTTTCGGCAGATATCCGGGCCACGGGATACCTTGCAGATGCGAAAAAGTTCAATATGACACGTTCCGCTGATGATTCCTATACGCTCAACTCGGCATTAAACAGGGTGAAGGTCGGGAAGAAGGTGGTGATGAAAAACATCTTCTTCGAGGCCGGTAAAAGCATACTGACAACAGGATCATATGCCGAGCTTGATAAGCTTGTGAAGGTTCTTGAAGACAACCAGGGAATGAAAATCGAGATTTCGGGTCATACCGACAACACTGGCAGTCCCGTGGTCAATGCAAGGCTCTCAACAGAAAGAGCCAGGGCAGTTGTTGAATATATTTCAGGAAAAGGTGTGGAGAGGTCGCGGCTGACATATGTCGGGTACGGGGCCGACCAGCCGGTGGCGGATAATTCAACGGAAGCAGGCCGGGCAAAAAACAGGAGAGTGGAATTTAAAATTCTCGAATTCTGACCTGATCGGGGAATCTTGCCGGAATATGACTTCCGGCAAGTTTTTTATCTCCCAAATTATTTACATTTAGCCACTCAAATTTTAAATTGATGCTGATGAAAACCACTGCCTTTACTCAGTTCCATATCGGCCTGGGAGCCAAAATGGTACCCTTTGCAGGCTATAATATGCCGGTTGAATATTCAGGTATTACCGAAGAGCATGTCACCGTAAGAGAAAAACTTGGAGTGTTCGACGTGTCGCATATGGGCGAATTCATGGTTACCGGCGGCAATGCCTTCAGGTTTATCCAGTATATCACATCAAATGATGTAAGTGCCCTGTTCGATGGTAAGGTACAGTATTCATGCTTTCCCAACGGCAAGGGCGGCATTGTGGATGATCTCCTGGTGTACAGGTATAATCCTGAGAAATACCTTCTTGTCGTCAATGCCGCAAATATCGACAAAGACTGGGCCTGGTGCGTCAGCAATGCAGGAAGATTCGGCCTTGTACCGGGGAAGGACCTTGTCAATATTTCTGACCAGACGGCACAGCTCGCCATCCAGGGACCGCTTGCACTGAGGGCCATGCAGAAGCTTACTGCTGCAAACGTCACCGGCATGGAATACTATACCTTCAAGGTGATCGACTTTGCAGGAATTAAGGATGTCCTTTTCTCGACTACGGGCTATACCGGGGCAGGGGGATGCGAGATTTATGTAAGGAATGAAGATGGGGCAAAACTCTGGAAGGCTGTTTTTGAAGCCGGGGAAGAATTCGGCATCAGGCCGATAGGACTGGGTGCCAGGGATACCCTCAGGCTGGAAATGGGTTATTGCCTCTATGGAAATGATATTAACGATTCGACCTCTCCGATAGAAGCCGGCCTTGGATGGATAACAAAGTTCACCGGAAGCAAGGAATTCATCGACAGGGATCTGCTTCTTAAACAGAAGAAGGAGGGTGTCTCAAGAAAACTGAGGGGATTCGTTATGATCGACAGGGGAATACCACGCCAGCATTACGAGGTTGTTGACAAGAATGGAAAGAACGCTGGCGAGGTAACATCGGGAACCATGTCGCCAATGATGAAGCAGGGTATCGGGATGGCTTACCTGTCGGGAGGCAACTGGGACACCGGCACCGAGATCTATATCAGGATCAGGAACAAGGATCTTAAAGCGCAGGTCGTTGATCTTCCCATTTATAAGAAATAATGCTTCAGGATTAACAACGTGGCTGAAAAATGAGTAGCTGCAATCTTGAGGTATGCTTTTCACCGGCTGTTTTCAATCGTTTTGAAAACAGGGAAGCCATCATTGTGATTATTGATGTTCTTCGTGCCAGTTCAGCTATCTGCAATGCTTTTGCAAACGGTGCCGAAACAATCATACCTGTATCTGAGGTTGAAGAAGCCAGAAAGATGAAGGCCGGGGGTTATCTTGTTGCCGCCGAGCGGGATGGCTATGTCCTCGAATTTGCCGACTTCGGGAATTCCCCGTTTAATTTTACAAGGGAAAAGGTTGCTGGCCGGACAATAGCCTACTCAACAACGAACGGGACCAGGATAATTGGAATGGCATCATCGTGCCACATGACGGTAATTGGTGCGTTCCTTAACATGTCAGCACTCTCGCAATGGCTTGCTGAACAGGGCAGGGACGTAGTGCTGTTCTGTGCGGGATGGAAGGACAAGTTCAACCTCGAGGACACGATCTGCGCCGGCGCCATTGCCGAGCAGCTTATCCGGTCAGGAGCTTTCGCCACGATCTGCGATTCTGTTCATGCATCAATTGACCTCTGGCAGGCAGCCAGGCCCTCTCCGCTGGCCTATATCCAGAAAGCTGCTCAAAGAAGCAGGCTGCGCGACAAGGGGCTTGACGACTGTATTGAATTCTGCCTTACCCCCGATACGACAGATATTATTCCGGTGATTATCAACGGTGAACTCAAAGGGACAAGAGCATCCGAACTGCGGTGAACTTTAATAGTGAATCATTTATTAATTGATTAATTTTGAATTACAGATATCATTAACATTAAAAATTTTCCATATATGAAAAAGCATAATTTCTACGCCGGGCCGTCAATACTCCCTCAATATACTCTTGACAAGACTGTTGAAGGAATACGCGATTTTGCAGGCACCGGCCTTTCAATACTTGAGATCTCGCACAGGAGCAAGGAATTTGTTGCCTGCATGAACGACACGATAGGGCTTATCAGGGAATTGCTTGATATCCCGGCAGGATACCAGGTCATATTCCTTGGCGGCGGTGCGAGCCTGCAGTTCTGCATGGTCCCGATGAACCTGATGAGAAAAAAATCCGCGTACCTGGTAACGGGTGAATGGGCCACAAAGGCACACAAGGAAGCCAGGCTTTATGGCGATGCAGTGGAAGCCGCCTCCTCAAAAGACAAAAACTTTTCCTATATACCTAAGAACTATGTCATACCCCAGGATGCTGACTATTTTCATTTTACCACCAACAACACTATTTACGGGACAGAATGCAAGCACGACCCGGAAGTGAAGATTCCTGTTGTTGCTGACATGTCGTCCGATATTTTCAGCAGGCCCGTCGATGTATCAAAGTACTCCCTCATTTATGCCGGTGCACAGAAAAACCTGGCTCCGGCAGGTGTTACACTCGTAATTGTAAAGGAAGATATACTTGGCAGGGTTGAACGACCAATTCCGACGATGCTCGACTACAGGACCCATATAAAAGGTGAGTCGATGTTCAACACACCACCTGTTTTTGCCGTTTTTGCTGCCCAGCAGACACTTAAGTGGCTGAAGGATCTTGGCGGCCTGAAAGCGATGCAGAAAAAAAATGTGGAGAAAGCCACGATACTATACGATGAGATAGAAAGTAACAGGCTGTTTGTCCCCACGGTAAATGATCCTGAAGACAGATCGCTGATGAATATATGTTTTGTTATGGCTCCGGAGTACAGGGAACTGGAGAAGGAGTTCTCCGATTTTGCAAAATCGAAGGGAATGCTTGGAATTGAAGGTCACCGCTCCGTGGGAGGATTCCGTGCCTCTACATATAATGCATTGCCAAAAGAGAGCGTTGAAGCTCTTGTATCTGTTATGAAGGAGTTCGAGTCAAAAAAATAGTTCCATGAAGATACTGTTTGCAACCGAAAAGCCATTCGCCCCTGCAGCTGTTAAGCAGATTAAGCAGGTTGCAGAATCAGAAGGACATGAGATTATCCTTCTTGAAAGCTACAAGGACGTTTCCGAACTTATTACCGCTGTGGCAATTGCTGATGCCCTCATTGTCAGAAGCGACATAGTCAATGCCGATGTAATCAATGCCGGGAAGAAGCTTAAAATTGTCGTCAGGGCAGGTGCCGGGTATGACAATATTGACCTGGATGCCTGCACGGCAAGGAATATTGTGGCAATGAACACACCGGGGCAAAACTCCAATGCAGTTGCAGAACTCGCTTTCCTGATGATGCTTTATAATGCAAGGCTGGGCTTCAGCGGCAAAACTGGATTTGAGCTAAGGGGCAGGACCCTGGGTCTGCATGGTTTCGGCAATGTCGGCCGGTTCATGGCCGGAATAGCAAGAGGCTTCGGGATGAAGGATTATGCATATGATCCTTTTATCGGCGATTCAGTCATAAAGGCTCTTACCGTGCGTATCTGCAGAAGCCCTGAGGAACTATATACGTCATGCCAGTATGTTTCTATTCATATCCCGGTAAATGAAAAGACAAGAAAATCTATTGGCTATGACCTTATCAGGCTGATGCCACAGGACGGTGTGCTGGTAAATACTGCGCGTAAGGAGGTCATCGACGAGGACGGCCTGGTTAAGACATTTGAAGAGAGACCGGATCTAAAATACCTTTCAGATATTGAACCCGATTGTAAGGCTGTCTTCGCGGAGAAGTTCAGGGACAGGTTCCTTTTCACGGCAAAAAAGATGGGCGCACAGACAAAGGAGGCAAATATAAATGCCGCTGTAGCTGCGGCTCATCAGATAGTAGACTATTTCAAAACGGGGAACGAAAAGTTCAGGGTAAATTGAGAAAGTGAAGAGTGAAAAGTGAAGAGTGAACAGTGAACAGTTAAGAAATAAGGATTGAATTAATAAAAGATGGCAATTGTCAAACCATTCAGGGGATTGAGGCCACCCCGGGAAATTGCAATGGAATTATCGTGCTTGCCGTACGATGTGATGAGCAGTGAGGAAGCAAAAGAAATGGCAGTGGGAAATGACTGTTCACTTCTGCATATAACACGTTCGGAAATCGATCTCCCGGAAGGGACAGATATTCACTCGGAGCAAGTTTACTCGATGTCGGTCAATAACTTCCATAAATGGCAGGATAACGGCTGGCTGTTGCAGGATAAAAATCCGTATTATTATGTTTATGCACAGACCATGGAGGGCAGGACACAATACGGAATTGTCGGCTGTGCGGCAGTGGATGATTACCTGAACGGGATTATAAAAAAGCATGAGCTGACCAGGCCCGACAAGGAGCAGGACAGGATGGTACATGTAAGAGTAAACAATGCCAACATCGAACCTGTATTCTTCGCCTACCCTGCAGTGAAGGAAATTGATGAGATAGTTTCCAGGATAACGACAGGAAGGAAGCCGGAATACGATTTTGTTTCAGAAGACGGGTTCGGCCATCATTTCTGGGTTATAAAAGACAGGAAGATTATCAGGCAGATTGAAACCCTCTTTTCAACAAGGGTCCCTTATACTTATGTCGCCGACGGTCATCACAGAACGGCAGCCGCGGCCTTGGTAGGCAAAGAGAAAAGAGAGGGCAACAGCAGTCATACAGGGAAGGAGGAATATAATTTCTTTCTCGCTGTCCATTTCCCCGATAACCAGCTGATGATCCTTGACTATAACAGGACTGTAAAAGATCTTAACGGGCTGACTTCTGAAGAGTTCATGGCCAGGCTTCAGCCAGGTTTCATTATTGAGGACAAGGGCACCGGGATATACAGGCCCGGGAAGCTTCATAACTTTTCGATGTACCTTGAAGGCAGATGGTACAGTCTTACTGCAAGGGATGGCACATTTGATGACAGGGACCCCATAGGTGTACTGGATGTGACAATCCTCACCGGACAGGTGCTTCAGCCTGTGCTTGATATCCAGGACCTCAGGCGGTCTAAAAGGATCGATTTTGTTGGAGGAATCAGGGGCCTTGGTGAACTTAAGAAGAGGGTCGACAACGGTGATATGAAGGTTGCATTCGCACTATACCCGGTCTCCATGAAGCAACTGATCGACATTGCCGATACAGGAAATATCATGCCTCCAAAGACTACATGGTTCGAACCCAAGCTCAGGAGTGGGCTTGTGATACATTTATTGGATTGAAAAGCTGACAAGGGAAGTTGCTGCCGGGCCGGCTGAATAAATGTTCACAGCGGTTAAAACAGTATGACAGATATCAGTTCAAATATTCTATCGCTCAGAAAAGAAATACCCGGAAGGATCAGGATTGTTGCTGTCTCGAAGACAAAGCCGGTGGAAGATATAATGCAGGCTTATGAAGCCGGACACAGGGTATTCGGTGAGAACAGGATCCCTGAACTTGTTTCAAAAAAGGAAACGCTTCCGCCCGACATCGAATGGCATATGATAGGCCATATCCAGTCGAACAAGGTAAAGCTTCTCATACCACACGCATCGCTGATCCACTCCATCGACAGCTTGAAGCTTCTTGAAATCATAAACAGGGAGTCGGAAAAAGCCGGCGTTGTTACATCCTGCCTGTTTCAGTTCCACATAGCAAGCGAGGAAACAAAATCGGGCTTCCTGCCTGACGAAGCCATGGAAGTTCTGGATTCGGACGGGTTCAGGGCTATGAAGAACGTTCAGATAAAGGGTGTGATGGGAATGGCAACGTTCACCGACAGGGACGATATGGTCCGGGGCGAATTCAGAAGCCTCAGGTCGATTTTTAATTCTCTGAAAGATAAATATTTCCGCGATGATGGGGAATTCTGTGAAATATCAATGGGCATGTCGGGAGATTACAGGATTGCAATTGAGGAGGGTGCAACAATTGTAAGGATCGGAAGCCTGATATTCGGCAGCCGGTAGCCCGGGGACCTGCTTACCTTAAGACTGTCACCAGCTCTTTCACAAGGGCTTTCTTTTCAGAAACTGCTGACTCATTTTCCCTCAGCAGAACAATCAGATGATCCCTGGTATGCCTGCTGACCTGCGGGGCGCAGCCCTCAATAACCGTAAAACACTCAATGGCCGTTTCGTAATCACTTTTGTTGAAGATCATCGTAAAGTCCGATACATATTCAGAATAATCAAGCCCCGACTGCCAGCATGATGACACGAGCATCCTGATGGTTTCTTTATTGTGGTCCTTCCGGATTTCCTCCACAACCTCCGATCTAAGCGACTGTTCCTTCATGTCGTTCATAAAATCCTGAATTTTTTTCCTCACGAGCGAATTGGCAGTGGAATTAAAAAGTTCTGCCAGCAGCCTGATGACGCCCCGGCAGGGTTCCTCGTTCCTAAGGGAGGTTATCGTTTCGGTGACTGCTGAAGCATTGGTCCCCTTAAGTTTTGATTCTATCAGCCTGAGCCTTTTCTCCTGTGATGTCATTTCCAGTTATATTTGATGCAAATTTATAAATCATTTGGACAAGTTTTTTCAGTGTAATGCAGGCAGATTAATCAGATACAATAAATGTTTCCGGAAGTGAATTCAATATTTGGATTAATATCTCCGTTTGAAAAATAAAAATAATGTACTAATTTAGTCCTGAATTAAATCTGTCACTTAAATTTTTAAATCATGAATAAAAGGTTTAGTATCGGATCAGGTGTACTGGCAATGATGTTGCTGATACTGCTTCTACTTCCCGGTTGCGGATCCGGAGGCAGTAAGACTCAGAAGAAAGAACCCGAAGCAGGTCCTCCTAAGGATATAGAAAAGGTCCAGCAGGATATCAAGCAGGCCAATAAGATCTTTGAAGCTCTCCCTTCTCCTCTTGAATCAGCGATGCTGATCAAATCTGCAGGTGCACCCTTCGATAAGAAATACCTTAACCCGGTAGACAATGCCAAGCTTTATACTACTACGCGTAACCAGGCGCTCAATCTTGGCATCTATACCTGCGATCTCAGCTTTGCCAGCCTCTACGACCAGACACAGCTGATTATTGATTACATGAATGCTGCAAAAAAGATGGCCGATGGTCTTGGCATTCTTGATGCAATTGACAAGAATACAATTGAGGACCTGGAACAGCATATCAACGACAAGGAAGCGATCATGAACATTATTTCAGAGACCTTCCTTAATTCAAATTCATATCTTGCCGACAATGATCAGACAGCAGTAGCTGCGATTGTCCTGGTAGGCGGCTGGATAGAAGGCTTGTACCTTTCGACACAGCTTGTCAATGTCAAGGAGTTTGCAGGAAACAAGCTCGTCAGCACTATCGTTGACCAGAAGCTCTCGATAGATATTCTTATTAACCTCCTGAACAGCAATAAAGGACACCCGACAGTTGATGAGCTGATCGGGCAGATGAGTCAGCTTAAAGTTGTTTTTGACAAGGTGAAGCTCGAACAGGGTCCGATAAAGCCGGAATTTGACAAGGCCACAAATACCACTATTCTTAAATCGAAGGCCAAGATAGACGTATCAATCGACGTCTTCAAAGAACTGACTGCAACAGTAGCAAATATCAGAAGTACATTCGTTAAATAATGGCCATCATGAAACTAGCAAGAATATTTTCCATCCTGGCTTTACTTTTCATCGCTGCCACACTTTCAGTAAATGCGCAGTGTAAAGCCTTTGCACATAAAGACTGCCTGCCGGAGCTGGCTCCCTACACACACGACGGTAACTACCATGCTGCTGTTCTGGTGGAAGGAGAGGAGGCCGAGCTTTATAAGACTTTCTATTCTGATATGGAATACAGGGTTGCGGTAGTTGGTGAGGAGAAGCTTCCCCAGGTTGAATTCAAAGTACTGGATGAAAACAAGAATGTCCTTTATTCAAACAAGGACCACAATTATGCGAAGACCTGGGACTTCAAGCTCGAATCGAGCAAGCAGCTGAAACTTGTTGTTAAGGTTACCCCGTTCAACAAGCCCGGCGATGTTCCAGCGAGCGGATGTGTATCCATAATGTTCGGATTCAAAATGAAAAAATAACCAGTCTGAATGAATTTGAAAGGGTGTCGTCGGGCACCCTTTTTTATTTCAGCTTCGCCTGTAGGAATTTTCCAGTGTGTGAACCTGCGAACTTACTCAGGTCTTCCGGCTTTCCTGCAAAGACAAGACTCCCGCCTTCATCACCACCTTCAGGGCCAAGGTCAATAACCCAGTCGGCGCACTTTATAACCTCGAGGTTGTGCTCTATCAGAATCACGGAATGACCATGATCTATCAGGGCGTTCAGCGATTTCAGCAGTTTGGTGATATCATGAAAATGCAACCCGGTGGTAGGCTCGTCAAAGATGAACAGGATATGACCACTGCCTTTCTCCTGGCTCAGGAAGTATGCAAGTTTAACCCTCTGACTTTCTCCTCCCGAAAGGGTGCTCGACGACTGGCCAAGCTTTACATAGCCAAGGCCCACATCTGAAAGTGGCTGAAGCTTCGCGGCAATCTTCTTTTCAGTCCTTCCTTTACCCTGGGAGAAGAAAGCGATTGCCTCCTCTATTGTCATTTCAAGCACATCAAATATGTTCCTGCCATGATACCTCACATCCAGGACCTCCTTCTTGAATCTCATCCCCTTGCAGCTTTCACATGTGAGCTCAACATCGGCCATGAACTGCATTTCTACCTTGATCACTCCTTCCCCCTGGCATTCCTCGCATCTTCCCCCTTCAATGTTGAATGAGAAGTGGGATGCCTTGAAGCTGTTCTGTACCGATGCCTGCTGTTCCGAAAATAGCTTCCTGATCTCATCATAGGCTTTAAGATAGGTTACAGGGTTCGACCTGGTTGATTTGCCAATAGGGTTCTGGTCAACCATCTCGATCCCTGTAAGTGTATGGACATCGCCCACCAGTTCCTTGAATTGTCCCGGTTTGAAGCTGTAGCCGTTCAGCTTGTTGGAGATTGCCTTGTAGAGGATTTCATTCACCAGGCTCGATTTACCCGAGCCGCTCACACCGGTGACTGCTGTCATTGCATGCAGGGGGAACCTGACATCGAATGATTTGAGGTTGTTCTCCCTGGCCCCCTTTACCTCAATGTAGCTGTTCCATTTCCTTCGCTGCCGGGGAACAGGAACGGTGAAAGTGCCGTTGAGGTAACCTGCCGTAAGCGATCTGCCGGCATCGGACAGGTCAAGGTTCCCCTGGTAAATTATCTCCCCGCCAAGCCTGCCAGCATCCGGACCCATATCTATGAGTTCGTCGGCGGCCCTTATTATCTCTTCCTCATGCTCGACGACAAGTACGGTGTTCCCCAGGTCCCTCAGGTCCTTCAGTACGCCGATCAGAAGATTTGTATCACGCGGATGGAGCCCTATGCTGGGCTCATCCAGGATGTACATCGAACCGACCAGGCTGCTGCCAAGCGATGTGGCAAGGTTTATCCTCTGCGATTCTCCTCCCGACAGGGTTGATGAGAGACGATCGAGTGTAAGGTAGGGCAGACCCACATCCACGAGGAAGCTAAGCCTGACATCAATCTCTTTGAGTAGCCTTTCTGCTATTTTCTTGTCCTGGCTGCCAAGGGTCAGATCACGAAAAAACGAATGAAGCTCATTGACCGGCATTGTAACAAGTTCCTGAATTGTTTTCCCCCCTGCCTTGACATAACCGGCTTCCTTCCTCAGGCGCGACCCTGCACACTCAGGGCATGTGGTTTTTCCCCTGTACCTGCTGAGCAGAACCCTGTATTGTATCTTGTACTTCTTTTCCTCGAGATGTTCGAAAAATCTGTTGATGCCATAGAAATACCTGTTCCCGTTCCACAGCAGTTTTTTCTGTTCGGATGTCAGCTGGAAATATGGTTTATGGACCGGGAAGTCGAAGTTAGAGGCCCCGGAGATCAGCCTCTCCTTCCATTTCTTCATTGTCTCACCTTTCCAGCACACAATGGCATCCCCGAAAACAGAAAGGTTCTGATCGGGAACGACAAGGTTCTCATCGATGCCGATGATCTTGCCGTACCCCTCACATTTCGGGCATGCCCCTATCGGGTTGTTAAAGCTGAAGAGGTGCTCGGAAGGTTCTATGAATTCAATCCCGTCCTCCTCAAACCTGACTGAGAAATTCTCACGAACCGGCTTTGCATTTCCTGGTATCATGACCTGGCAGAATCCGTTACTGGTCAGGAGGGCTGTCTGCGCCGAGTCGGCTGCCCGGCTCATGCTTTCAGGAGTATGATTCACAACCAGCCTGTCGATGACAATATTTACCGTCTGCCCGGGCCTGCAGCATGAGTAATTCTCCTTTTCGTCGATCCTTACCAGTTCACCGCCTTTCTCAATCCTGTTGAAACCTTGCTTGCAGAGGAAGGCAAAATATTCGGAGGTCTCTATGTTTTCAGGGATCCTTCCCGGCGAAGTAATTATAACCTTTGTATCCTCCTCAAGGGATGCAATGAAATCAATAACATCGTCTACGCTGTGTTTCTTTACCTCCTTTCCCGAAACGGGAGAATAAGTCCTGCCGATCCTGGCAAAAAGAAGCCTCATGTAGTCGTAAATCTCCGTGGTGGTGCCGACAGTGGATCTTGGATTCCTCGTATTGACCTTCTGTTCAATCGCAATTGCAGGAGGAATGCCTGTGATAAAGTCAACCTCCGGCTTGTTCATCCTGCCAAGAAACTGCCTAGCATATGAAGAGAGACTTTCAACGTACCTTCTCTGGCCCTCCGCGTAAATAGTATCGAATGCAAGTGACGATTTACCTGAGCCTGAAACCCCTGTAATGACTATGAATTTGTCGCGAGGAATCGTTAAGGTGATATTTTTCAGGTTATGTACCCTTGCTCCTTTAATTTCAATTCTCCCCTCCATAACCTGTTTATTGATCTTAATCAAGGTATCCTTTGTCAAATAAAAATGTTAAAATTCAAAAGTAATACTTTTCAGATTAAATTTTTTTTCTTTCTTTGTCTTAGAAGTTAAACTAAAAAAAGGGTTGCCTATAGAAAATCTCTACTCTTAGTACCTAAAAAGAGAGAGTATGAATAGTTCAGTTTCCGATTATGAATTGATTCAGCAATTCATAAAAGGTGAGCAATCCTGTTTCGAGGAAATAATCCACCGTCATAAGAACAAGGTCTATGCATATATAAGTCTTTATATACGCGACCAGGCACTCGTGGAAGACATATTCCAGGACACCTTTCTTAAAGTTATCCAGTCGGTCAAATCGGGCAGGTATGTCGATAACGGCAAATTCCTTTCATGGGTAATGCGGATCGCACATAACCTTATTATTGATCACTTCCGCAGGCTGAAGCAGATGAATGTGACATCGAATGATGACTATGAATCAGACATCTTCAATTCAAAGAAGCTCTCTGATGCGAATGTAGAGGACCATCTTGTAAATGTCCAGATCAGAAAGGATGTCAGGAAGCTCATAAACCAGCTTCCCGATGATCAGCGCGAGGTCGTGATACTAAGGCATTATGCAGGTCTCAGCTTCAGGGAAATAGCCGAGATAACCGATGTGAGCATTAACACGGCTCTCGGAAGGATGAGGTATGCCCTGATAAACATGAGGAAGATCATGCAGGAAAAACAGATGATCCTGACAAAATATTAGTCACGGCAAAATATTTCCTGGCAAGACCCGTTTTCTGATAAAGAATACAGGTCTGCCTATGGAATTAATTTCTACCCCAACCCTCAGATACGAAGAAATTGAAGTTAATACCACCGACATCTATGATGATGCCTGGGGCTTCAATTCCGAATTCAGCGATGTCCTTGAATTTCTCGGGAGTATCGATAAAACACCTGCCGACGGGATGAGCGACAGGCTGGTCAGCCTGCTTTCAGGGCAAATCTGACACGGCTGTTTATACCTGGTTCAGGAAGTAAACGGAATGACAGGCTGCCACGCCGGCAGTTTCAGTTCTGAGCCTGCTTGAACCCAGGTGGACGGCTTCATAACCCTTCGATACCGCATGGCGTATCTCGGCACCGGAAAAATCACCTTCGGGTCCGATAAGTAAAACTATATCCCTGCCTTTTTTATAAACATCCCCCAGGGATTTCCTTACAGTGATATCAGAACAATGCGCTATGCATGCTGTCGTTGGACGGGGCCGCCCGACAAAATCCATGAATTTTACAGGTTCGTTAAGCCTTGTAAGCTTAGCCTTCAGCGACTGTTTCATCGCCGAAATAATTATATTGTTAAGGCGGGAAGCTTTAATATTATGCTTTTCAGTATTCTGACAGATTAGCGGGGTTATCTCATCCACGCCAATCTCTACACTTTTTTCAAGAAACCATTCAAATCGTTCAGGGTTCTTAAGCGGTGAGATTGCAATATGAAGCGAGTAGCCACGTCTCTCAAACCCCCTGGTTACGCCTTTGATTTCTATGATACAGGCCTTACTGTCGGGTTCAGATATCACTCCCTCGTAAAGGTTTCCCTCGCCATCGATAAGCTTCACGGCAGCATTCTTTTTCATACGAAGCACACGAACAAGGTGCTTCGATTCATTTTCATCGAGGGTCCATTCATTGCCATTGATTCCAGGGGCATAATATACCTGCATTTCAAAATCAGTTTATCCAAAAGTAGGCAATATTTAAGGAATAAATCCGGTGAGACCGTGGTGATTAAACCCGGACATCTTAAATTTGGGCGTGAAACGTAAAGGATTATGAGAATAGGCCTTCTTTCTGACACGCATGGATGGATTCACCCTTCACTCTTTACCTTTTTTGAAAAGGTTGATGAGATTTGGCACGCGGGAGACATTGGAAATATTGAGACAGCCGGCAACCTGGCTTCATTCAGGCCGCTAAAAGCGGTTTACGGAAATATCGACGGGGGTGACCTGAGGAGAACATATCCTTCCGAATTAAGGTTCATGGCGGGGGAGAAGAGGGTATGGATCAGGCACATTGGAGGATACCCGGGTCGTTATGACCCTTCCGTGAGGATGGAACTGATGGATGATCCGCCGGATTTGTTTATCTGCGGCCATTCCCACATCGCAAGGATAATCTACGACAAGAAGCTGGGGCTGCTCTTTATTAACCCCGGTGCAGCCGGCTTTTACGGCTTTCATAAGATAATGACCGCCGTCAGGTTCAGCATCGATGGAAAAGACATTCACAGTCTGGAATTAATTGAGCTGGGGGAGAGGGGAAAAGTAATAAGCTGACTTATTTATTCTGTTCGTCCTCGGGGTTATTGGAAGCCATCCTGGCCAGGAATTTGTTCAGCCGGTCTTCGGAAGATATCATAAAGGTATATGGAACCCTTACTGAAGCTTCGGGGTGTTTCCTGTCCTTTATCTTCATTGCTGAGATTAGGTTATTATAGTTAAGGTTCCCGGCCTGGGTCATCAGAACCCCCCTGAAATATGAGAAGTAATACCAGGTCGTTTCATCGGCTTTCAGATAAACATCGAGCATGTCGCCCGATCTCCTTCTCTGGATTTCCACATACCCGTCGAGATAGACATTTATTGCCTGCTGGCCGATAAATCCTATTCCAATCTTTCCCTTCGACCTGAAGGATGAGGTCGGTTCGTTCCAGTGGAGCTTTACATCGTTAAGCAGAAGCTGGAAGCTGAACTCTTTGGGAAGTGACTTTGATGTACCGTAGAGGCCCATCTCTTCGTTTATCTGGTTAGCTGCAGTTTCGCCGATGAGGTCCTTCATACCCTTCTTGTAGAAATCGGAATTAAGATTGACCGCTTTAAGGGTGGGAATGCTTCTTATTTCATCGCTCATCATTTTGAGACCGTCGGCTGTAAAGAAGAAATCGAGGCCTATTATTGCATCAATGTCCACTTTGCCAGAATCCATCGCATGGATTACCTTTCCTGCAGCATTAAATTTCAGTAGATCATAGTTTGTACCGAGGTTGATCTTACCCTCTCCGGAAAGGATGCAGAAATTCTTGTCAAATGCAACCTGGTTGCCGGGAAGGGAAGGATCCGCAATCTTTTCCCTGGAGGCTATCTTGTACCTTTCAGTTTCGCTGTCGAAGTAAAGCATCCCCTGGGCATTCACAAGCTGGGCATCGCTCCACGACTTTCTTTCAGAAAGGAATGCAGGGTACATATGCGTGGAGTCGATATTAATAAATGATCCCGAGAAGACCAGGTTGTCGTTGATGTCCCTGGGTTTATCGCCATATGGAATCATAACTACCTTAGGGTTAATTGCCGATTTGAACTTAATGTTGTAGCTCTTTATCCTGCAGTTATGAACCAGTCCCGCCGCTCCTGTGAATGTCAGAAAATCTGCCCTTGCCGAGAGGGCAACATCGCCGCTGAATGAGAATGCAGGACTCAGCATGAATTTCTGTGTGACTCCAATATATCCTTTGGCCGTGGTGGTTGCAGTATCCACGCTGATATCAGGGAAGCTGATCTGTTCAATATGACCAGTGACATCCTTGTAATCGTAGATCGCACTCCCTGTGTATCGTTTGCTGTTCACCACCGATATGCTGGCCGAGTGGAGGATATGCCTGTTGTTCACTGCTACCACCGAACTGTCCATTGTCCTGATCTTTGCGCCTTTGCTGATTGTTATCTTCCCATCATTCGGCTGTATAAGTGCGTCTGCAATATGTATATAGTTTATATTCTCAGCCTCGATGATCTCTTTTTGCAGGTTATATCTTCCTTTCCATGAAGAGAAGGATACGGTGTCATTCTGCATATTGGTTGAGAAGAATGTGGGCTTATCGAGCTGACTGAATTTCAGTTTAAGCAGCTGTTCGGGTGTCAGGAGAACAGATGATGATTTACCGCGCTGCTCCATATCGAGGATCTTTGTTTTCATGTCATATGTGAAGTCTGTCATCTTACAGATGTAGTTGACTTCAGGGAATTTGACCATGGAGGAGTCTGTATTAAGCCGGAACTTTGACTTCTGCACCTGGAAATCGATTGTTGTATTGACGTTTTCAGCAATGAAGGCAAAGCCTGCACCATTTAGTGCCTTAAGGTTATAATCCGATGTATCGGACTGGATCCTCTGTGAAGCAAAATTATAATTGCGCCCAGCGATCCTCGAATCAGGCATATCAAGGGTACCCGAGCCCTTGAGTAACAAGGGAGTCATGCTTAGTCTCCCGTCGAGCGTGGTACCGTTACCAAACATACTGAAGCTCTTGCCCTTCTGGTTCACAGCGATCCATTCATCCTTCCCGGTGAGCCATTTGACCGACACATCCCTGCTTCTGAGATCAGGAAACCTGCCTTCGGCATCGATTGAAATATCGAACGACTTAGCCATTGCAATCATCGAATCGGGGTACATCGTGTACAGGTCAGACTGGGTTGTGGAGGAGAGCCTTTTAAGTGTACCGGTCGAAGTCAGACCCTTGTTGCTCATCGAGATTGTGTCGTACAGCCTGCCTTTTCCTCCGTAAACATCCACACCTTCCGGTGGGGCAGCCATCGTGAAGCCCAGTGAATTGTCCTTCTGTACGGTGAGGTATTGTCTTGTGGGTTTTAATATGTTTCCCCCGTGGAATTCCCCGGCAAGATTCATCTCCTCATTCTTGTAATGGTCGATGTTCTCATAAGTGAAGGGGTCCACCTTGAAGAAAAAGTCTCCCTGTTTATAAACTCCTTCCATTCCCGGAATCCTGTCGAAAAAGATATAGGAATAGCTTATGGCATTAATAATCGGGTATTGCTGATAGCTTTTAAGTCCTGATTTGTTCTTAGGGTCATCAATATACAGCTCAGCAGTCGAGAGTTGTATCAGATTATCCACATCCTTTATAACCGGGTTTCCCTCTTTATCTTTCCTGTCCGTTTCAACGGCAATCCTTATACTGTCAATCTTCTGCAGCCTGATCTTAAAAGTATCGTAGTTGAAGGTGAAGCTATGCCCGAATATGGTAAACAGTCCTGCTTCAACGACCCCGTCGAATGAAAGGCTTCTGTTCTTGCCAATTACTATTCTCTCCTTGTAAGGATATATTGCGACCTTCTGAGAATCGCTTAGAAAAACCTGCTGGACGCCGTTAACAGTCAGCCTGTAGTTCTTCAGGTCGAGGATAGCGTTATCGAGAGGAGCATTGGTCTGGCTCATGATGTTAATTACATCGTAGTCCTTTTTTCCCGCGCTGGCCGACAGGTAATCATCAACCTTTTTTTTAAGCGTGACTTCGTCGTTTGCACGGTCATAGAAAAGGAAGCCCCTGTTTGCCATGTCGATGCACAGGCCAGTGACAGCATCTTCCGACCTGTCCATCCATTTTGCAAATTCGTGTATAGGGAATGTTGTTGAATAGAACCAGTCGGCAAATTTTCTGAGCCTGTACAGTGGATGTTCGTCGTCCATTCCCGCCAGTCTCTCAAAGGTCCTTTCGCTGTAGAAGGATGATGATTCGAATTTTGCCTGCCCCATGGCTGATCCCCGCGATCTTGAAAGGATCACCTTCGAATCCTTCATGTTCCAGGAAAGGTTTTCAAAGTACATATCAAGCGAATGGAAGGAATCGAAGTAAGGACTTTTTGAGGTGGGCCCGCCTGTCCTGAAAAGAGTCACCTCCCTGGCTACCGAGTTATAGGAGAAACCTATGGTTGAGTTGTAAATTGAATCCTTTCCCAGGTAGAGGGTCCCGGCTCCATCCTGTGCCACTATTCCTGTCTTGGAAAACAGGAAGCTGAGGCACGCAACTTTTATATACAGGGTATCATTCCTGTAAAGAGTGATCAGGGCAGGGAAGGCCCTGTCGCCTGTTCCCTTTACGGATGCTCCTTCAAGGGTGAGCCCGCCTTCATAGTTTACACCCTCATACAGGTTCTTCAGAAAGAATTTTTTGAGCGTGGTTTCAAACCTTGGATAAATAGCTTTTTCAGGAGAGCTGTAGGAGGTAGCCTGGTCAGAAAGCTTGCCAAAAACAGGTTCTTTGAAGTAAGTTTTGTGTTTAAGCCTGGCAGAATCTGCATTGAAAGCCGTTCGCGTTGTATTAATTGTATAATTGAAAATATCTGCAGAGACATCATCCCTGGAATATCCTGCTTTAACCCAGTAAACAGTGCCGTTTGTCCCACGGAATTCGTTTATTTCAGGGTAATAAATACCGTTTACATTAAAGATTTCCGTGCTATCTTTTCCACTCCTGGCCATGAGCGTGGCATTACGTACCGTCACTTTGAAGATAGTGTCGCACAGGTAGCGAAGCTCACCTCCCCTGACGCTCCATTTTGTGTTGCCGATGTTAAACAGGTCCCTCGAGATGATTAATGCGCTGGTGTTCCTGAAGTACCTGTCGAGGTTATCATTTGTAAGCAGCTGCGCAGTTACGGTATTTAAAAGTCCCTTCAGCCAGTTATTTATAAAATCCGGATTATCCTTTTTATCCGTAAAGTCGGAAAGTACTTTTAAATAGTCCAGGAAATGTGGTGAAATCCTGAAGTTACCGCCGGCGAGCCTCGAAGAGATATCCATTATTTTTTTCATGTTATCCTGGCTGAAACCCGAGCTGTCCCATCTTGAGAAGAACTTATTTACAAGGGCCGTCTGGTCGGCTGACAGGTTGGGGCCCAGGAAGGCCGTAAGCTCCCCTTTGAATTTACCAGCATCTCCCGTGAATTTCTGCCTGGCCTGGGGAAATATCAACACCTGAACTGCAGTAACAAGCAGGATTATGAGAATAATCTTTTTCATATGAGAGTTTTTTTACAGCGATCCGGGTGTTATTTAACTTCGAGGCTTATTATAAATATTGTACAGGAATTTTATCAGACAGCTTCCGCGATCCCGATAAAATCCTCACTTTTCAGCGAAGCTCCGCCAATAAGCCCGCCATCAACATCAGGCATTGAAAATATTTCACCAGCATTGGAAGGCTTGCAGCTTCCGCCATAGAGAATTTTTGTGCTTTCTGCAATTTCTATTCCATATTTTGCAAGGACCAGATCGCGGATGTATTTATGCATTTCCTGTGCCTGCAGGGGTGTGGCCGTCAACCCTGTTCCAATGGCCCAGACAGGTTCATAGGCAATTACAACATTTGAAAGATCAGCTGCACCCAGGCTGAACAGTCCAAGATCGAGCTGCTTTTTAACAACCTCGTAATGAATTCCTTTTTCCCTCTCGGCCAGGACCTCCCCGCAGCAGAAAATTACTTTAAGTCCCGATTTGAGAGCAAGCTGAGTCTTTTTGTTCAGCAGGTTGTCGTCTTCCTTATAACAGGTTCTCCTTTCGGAATGGCCGATAATCACATATGTTGCTCCTGTACTCCTGATCATTTCGCATGATACCTCTCCGGTGTATGCACCTGAAGCTTCTGACGCACAGTTCTGTGCGCCAAAACTTATGCCGCTGCCCTTCAGCTGGCTTTCCATCGGGCAGAGATGGATAAATGGCGGGCATATGATCAGCTCGGCTTTCTGTATGTTCTTCTTTTCGGCCAGTTCCCTTACTGCTGCTGCCAGCCTGATACCATCTTGCAGGTTCATGTTCATTTTCCAGTTTCCTGCTACAATTTTCTTTCTCATTTTATATCTGTTAGTTGTTTGTTAATTTCAGATTACCAGTAAGTTTAATCACTTTGTCGGCCGAAAAATCAGCCCACGACCATTTCCCTAAAACCGTGCCCCTGAAGAGAAGCATGTATCCGGGATTGGACCTGATCATTGTTTTCAGGGTCGTTTCATCGGCGGTGCAAATATCAGCCATATTCCTGAAACGGAGTATTTCGTCCGATCCGGATGAACTAAGCAGAAGTGAATGTATCCCTCTTTCCGACAATGTCTTACATATGACGGTACCTTTTTCAATCCTTTTCATCCCGGCATCTTCGAGCTTTTTACAGATCATCAGAACAACAGGCTGCAGGGAATTCAATACCGAATCGGTTATGTCCCTGTTGCCGTCCATAGTAATGGCAAAGTCGTGGACAGGAGGTATGTACCCTTTGCTGATAATTTTTGAATTCTGTCTTATAAACTTCCATGTTGAATCATTGGCCGGATAGTCCTTAAGAGTAAATTCCTTTTTCAGCCCTCCCTTTTCATATATAAAGGTTGTCTCATACCTGGTAACAGGCGCACCTTCGGGAATCCTCATCTTGTCGGGAATATGAGTACCGACCGAGTAAGGGAGAAAATCGATGACCGGAAGGAATGTCAGGTTATAGAATTCAAAAGCGACAAAAACAACGGCGGCGCAACCGGTTACCAACCACTGGGCAGAAGGCCCTGCCTGCAAAGGGTCCTTCTTCCTTTCCGCGAAAAGGATGATGGCAAAAAATACCAGGACGACATTTTTACCGAAGGTCTGCCAGTTGGTAAGATGAATTGCATCTCCGAAGCATCCGCAGTCTGAAACAGGATTTGTGAGAGCAAGTATCAGGGTGAGGGGAGTAAAGAATGCCATCAGTATCATTGTGGCCCAGATTCCTTCCCTGCGTCTTATCCCTGTTATTACAGCAAAACCGGCAAGGAATTCAACCAGGCTCTGAAGCAGGGAAAGAGGAACTGCAAGGAACTGGAGATAACCGGTCCCGAAGGCAATAAAATAATCATGAAATTTGTACGCGGAGCCCAGCGGATCAATGGCTTTAACAACTCCTGAGAACATAAAGAGAATACCGACAATAAGTATGGCTAATGCCCTGAGTACTTTCATTTCAGATCAGTTTTCTCCTTTCCATAAGTTCAATTATTTTTTCGAAGATAGCCTGAGGGGGAAGCATATCACCACCCGGGGTCGAACAACTGATTACGTCCAGTCGCTTGTCTTCAGCTGCCACTTCAAGGTAGACCTCCCTCACTTTCTGCTGGAAATCAAGACTGCTTTCATGAATATCATGCCTTCCGTTCAGGTACAGCCGGTCGTTTCCCTCCCTGCCATTTGTAAGCTTGTTTTCAGTGAAGATGAAAGGAACATCTAGAAATATGTTCAGGTCGGGTTCAGGGATGGCAAAATGATGGAACTCAAGGTTAAGTATCCAATTTTTCAGCTTCTCCCTCTCATCTGGTGAATGAGTTTTCGCGCACTGGTAGGCGATATTGGAGTATGTGTACCTGTCAAGAAGAACCATCTTCCCTTCCCTGAGCCAACCCGATATCATATGAGCTGCATCTTTCCTGTCACCTGCATAAAGCATCGCGACAAGATAGGGATCGACATCGTTCAGAGTTCCGAATTCTCCTCTCAGGAACCTGGCAACAAGGTCACCAAACCACGGCGCTCCGGTCCTCGGGAAATGAAGATATTCGCATCTGAAGTGCCTGCCGGTAAGATATTCTTTCAGAAGGCCTATCTGCGTCGATTTACCTGCTCCATCCAGACCTTCTATTACAAACAATTTCATCAGTAATAACTTATAATGCAAATGTAATAATGTAGCATCAAATGAGAAACCGCTGCGCCAATAAATAGATGACTGGAATTAACAATTTCAGAATCCCTGAGAAATGTACTAAATTGCCGGTCTTATTAAGATGATGAAAAACCCCTGCAGCATAAATGTCAATGGAAGGCTGATCAGTCTCGATACGCCGAGGGTGATGGGAATTATAAACGTAACGCCCGATTCATTTTACGGGAAAAGCCGTTACACCGGTGAAAAGCAGGTACTCGGTGCAGCTGAAAAAATGCTCCTCGACGGGGCCGATTTTCTTGATATCGGAGGATGCTCAACAAGGCCGGGGGCGGAAGCTGTTGACCAGGAAGAGGAGGAGAAAAGGCTGCTGCCTGCAATAAAAGCCATATTAAGGGAATTTCCCAAGGCAATCATTTCTGCAGATACTTTCAGGGCAAAGGTTGCAAGGAAAGCTGTTCTTGAGTGCGGGGCGAATATAATAAATGACATCTCAGGAGGGGAGGCTGATGAGCAGATGTTCGGGCTGGTTAAGGAGCTCAATATACCATATGTTCTTATGCATATGCAGGGCACTCCGGCAACGATGCAGAAGAACCCTGTCTATGAGGATATCATTGCCGATATTTTGCAGTGGTTCGGAAAAAAGCTTGTACCCCTGCATCAGGCCGGGGTCAAGGATATAATTCTTGATCCGGGTTTCGGATTCGGAAAGACCATTGAAAACAACTTCGAGCTTCTTTCCAGGCTTGGCGAACTTGAGGTGGCCGGGCACGCGGTCATGGCCGGGCTGTCGAGAAAATCAATGATATGGAAATCGCTTGGACTGTCGCCGGAGGAATCGCTTACCGGAACCACGGTTCTCAATACTGTTGCCCTGCTTAACGGAGCATCGATCCTCAGGGTTCACGATGTGAAGGAGGCCAGGGAGGCCGTAAAGCTTGTCGGACTGGTAAAAAGAGAAACCTAAATGTTGCTGAAGCTTACATTATTTGATATTATCGATATACTCCTGGTTGCCATTATCCTTTACCAGATCTACCGGCTTATCAGGGGTACGGCAGCATTCAGCATCTCGATAGCGATCCTGGGCATATATCTTTTCTGGCTCATTGTGAAAGCACTCAATATGGAGCTCGTTGAGTCATTGCTCGGACAGGTTATCGGGGTCGGCGTAATTGCCCTGATCATAGTGTTCCAGCAGGAGATCAGGAGGTTTCTTATCGTTATCGGGAACAGGTACATCTCCAGCAGGCGCTTTTCTATCGAACGATTTCTCGACAGGGATAATAAGGCCCCTTCAGGTTTTACCAGGAAGATGGAAGAGATTGTAAGGGCAGCCGAGTCGATGTCGGTTAAAAACACCGGTGCGCTGATAATTATCGGGCGTTCAAGCGGTCTGGGCATATATGCCGAGAGTGGTGAGATACTTAATGCCAGGATAAGCGCCGAATTGCTCGAAACCATTTTTTTCAAGAACAGCCCCCTGCACGACGGGGCAGTTCTGATTGAAGGAAACCTTATCCTTGCGGCAAGGTGTACCCTTCCTATCACCGACCAGATAACATTGCCCGGCTACTTCGGGATGAGACACCGGGCGGCAATAGGTTTAACGGAACATATTGATGCTATTGCCCTTGTAGTCTCGGAAGAGACTGGGCACATCTCCGTTGTTGACCAGGGAAATGTAAATGAAAATATTTCGGCACATCAGCTCAGGCAGATACTGCTGAAAGAAAAGATATGACATGGCAAAATTCAGGCTGGTAATTGAATATGACGGAACCAGGTATGCTGGATGGCAGCTTCAGAAAGGAAGCAAGAGTATCCAGGGGGCAATACTTGACTCATGCAGGGACCTTTTCGGTGATACCCCGATAGAACTTTATGGTGCCGGAAGAACTGATGCAGGGGTGCACGCTACCGGGCAGACTGCACACCTCGCGGTTGAGACGGACTTGCCTCCATTGAGGATCAGGTACGGAATTAACGACAGGTTGCCGGCTGATATCAGCATTATTTCGGTGAGCGGGGCAGATGATAAATTCCATGCCCGTCACGACGCTGTGGCCCGAAGCTATATTTACCAGATTAGCCGCAGGCGTACAGCACTGGGCAAAAAATATGTCTGGTGGATAAAGGATAACCTCGACGCAGCATATATGAACGAGGTCGCGGCAATGTTCGAGGGTCAGAAGGACTTCAGGTCGTTTACTGATACTGAACTTGAGGCTGGTTCTACAAAGACCGAGATTCTTTATTCAAGAGTTTCCGTGCACAGGGATATTGTTCTGTTCCATGTGATCGGTACTCATTTCCTCTGGAAACAGGTCAGGAGGATGACAGGTGTCCTGGTTGAGGTAGGCAGGGGAAAACTTCAGAAAAAGGATGTGGCAGGATTCCTGCGGGAACACTCCGATATACCTGCAAAGCTCACCGCCCCGCCCAGCGGCCTGTTCCTCGAAAAGGTTTACTATAAAGGTGAAAAAATTGTTTACTCCGCTAAACCTTTAATCAGCATAGAATCATAGGTTCAGGATTTGGGGTTTAAGGTTTGGGGTTTGGGGTAAGGTATATCATTGATAAGTCTGTCTGCTTTCCACTCTCTTAGTGGTACTTCACCTTCAGGTTTACCGTATTGTCGTAAACATAATAGCAGTTGTTTTCGCATTGCTGCTTTTCATATTTTACCCTAGGATAGGCACTGTTGACAACAACAACTGTCGATTGTGTGTCCTGGAAGTAGTATTCGGCGGTGAAGGAATACCTGGTATTCAGGGTGCCGGAATAACTATATTCTGTCGCGTTTGTACTTATGGTTTCGAGGAGTATGTCATCCTCCACTGGTCCCTTGAACACATTAATAATTGCTGAAGAGCCACCGGTTGGATTGAGCTTAAGCAGAATATTAGCGGTGGAAGGTTCACTTTCCGTGCAATCATTGCAGTTGACTATCATAAACTTCCCGTCACAGGAAAAGAGCAATGCGAATAAAACGGTCAGTATGTAAAGCTTTAACTTCATTCGTCAGTTCCATTTAATAATCTTTCCCGGGTCCCTGTCGTGGTTGGTAAAGAAGAGCCACGACAGCCCGATTCTCATCCAGACCGGGCCGATTTTATAAAAATCGGTCTTCTGGTAGTCGAATGATGCACTGAAGGCGAAATTACCCTTTATCCATTTGATACCGGTGGATGGCATAAACCTGAGCTTGTTGCCGGGATTAATATCAGTTCCCTTCAGCTTGTTACCGAAGCTATATCCTTCAGACAATGACAACGTCAGAATCCAGTTTCCCTCGAATACCCTGTCGGTCAGGTGGAAGTCTTTCAGAACTCCGGCATGGAGGATGGAACCCTTGTCGAAATACTGGTAGTAGAGGTTTTCTCCCTCCTTGCGCAGCACACGGGTGTACCCGGGCTTGAAATCCAGTCCTCCTGTGAATCCAAGGTTATATGAAGGTTCCATAAGCTCGACGGAAAGCCCGGTATAAAAGTCATGAAAGCAATATTTAATTGAAGTTGTTACAACAACCTGGTCAAAGCCATGGCTCCGGTTTCCCGGTAAACCATGGTACTTAAGCAACGATTTTAATTCATTCCTCCTGTAGTTGGTCGCTGTAGCCATGGCCCCGACATGAGATTGCTGGGTGACTTTCCAGTTATTTCCCTTCCTGAGGAGGTAGATCATCGCATCTTTTGAGTTTACCTTGACAGCCAGGTCCAGTGCATCAAACCCGTACCTGTCGGAAGCGTACATATCGGCGCCGTACCTTAAAAGAAGGTCCATCATTATCGTGTCCCCGTTCTGGGCAGCAACAAGAAAGGGAGTATAGCCTGCGAAATCCTTCTCGTTGCTTTTGGCTCCATTCTGGAGAAGGAGGTCGGCAATATCGGCATTGCCTGCACATGCCGCTGCCAGAAGGGGCGTGGTTCCGTCGTTGCTTCCACCGGATATGTTCGCATCGTAGTACAACAACATATCTGTCATGTAGTAATAGCCATAAAGTGAGGCGTAATGAATGGCCGTGGCCCCGAAGCGGTCCTTCAAATTTACATCAGCACTGTCCCTGATAAGGAGCTCCGCGAGCTCGATATCATCGTTTTCTGCGGCAATAATCAACGGCGTCTCACCCAAAGCTGATTTTATGTTGGGATCGGCACCGCAATCAAGAAGCAGCCTGGCTGCCGGAAGCTTATCATTGGCCGTGGCATAGATTAAAGGAGTCATATTGTCGGCCGCTTTGACATCAACTTCCGCACCGTTGCGCAGCAACCAGGCGATCGAAACTGTATCTCCTCTCGATGCAGCTGATATCAGTGAGTAGTTCAGGCTTGTCTGCGCATCCGGCATCGACAGGATATAAGCAAACTGGGTTGTGTCGCCCGACTCCTGGGCAAGCAGCCGTGAATGATACCCGACCAGGAACAGGATAAGCAGAATTATGGGTAATTTGCGGTATGTCAGTACCACTTGAAGCATAATACAAATTTAGCGTTTTAGCGCTTATTTTAAACAGAAATCGGTGAGGATACTGATATTCATCCAAAGTTTTGACCTTATAAAGAATACTTTCTATTTTTGCCAACAATATTATAGGATTGAAGAAGCTGAGGAAAATATATTTTGCCACTCTGCTGGTTGCCGTAATTAGTTATCTCCCGGGGGCTGTTGAGAGCGGTGCAAGGATAACTGAAAAACTCATTCCGGAGAATGTGAGACTCTCAAACTCATTATCCGACATCATGGAGTTTTCGGGATTTGAAAGGGTCTTTGGTTCCTTCCTCCGGAGGTGGGAATTAACAGGAGCATCTGTTGCAATTGCTAAGGAGGGCAAGCTTGTCTATGCCAAAGGCTTTGGATTTGCAAACAAGGAGGATGGGATCCCTGTAGAACCCTATAGCAAGTTCAGGATTGCAAGTGTTTCCAAGCTGGTAACTGCAGTAGCGGTAATGAAGCTCCAGGAGGAAGGGAAACTCTCCGTTAACAGCAAGGTTTTTGGCCCCGACGGGATTCTGAACGATCCGTATTTCAGCGAACCAAAGGATAAGCGTGTTTTTGGTATTACCATTGCCCACCTGCTGAGTCATGAGGGAGGATGGACAACGCGATGGGGCGACCAGATGTTCATGCCTCTTGTTGTTTCGGATGTTATGGGAATCAAGCCTCCTGTCGATACAAAAACAATAGTCAGGTTCGCGCTTGATAAAAACCTTCATTTTACACCCGGAACAGGGAGGTCCTATTCCAACCTGGGGTATGCCATTCTCGGGCTTGTAATCGAAAAAGTCACAGGAATGAAGTATAGTGAATATTGCAGGAAAGCCGTGCTCGAACCCCTTGGGATCTACGACATGCAGCTTGCAAGGAACCTTATAACTGAAAAGGCTCCTTTTGAGGTGACATATTATGAGCCCTCCGATGCTGAAAGAAAACCTTCAATTTACAACAATGATGAGATGGTTCCGGCCAGCTATGGTGGAAATGACATCGAAGCACTGGGCGCTGCCGGTGACTGGCTGGCTACAGCACCCGACCTTATGAAGCTGCTACTGGCAATAGACGGATTCGATACCCGTAAGGACTTTCTCTCCGGGGAGAGCATAAAGTTCATGACTGATATAAACAATGGCTATGCACCGGTAGGCTGGAAAACAACACTGTATGACGGTACATGGTGGAGGACAGGAACATTTCCCGGAACCGCGTGCATGCTGAAACGACAGGCCGACGGCATTTCGTGGGTGGTGCTTCTGAATTCCAGTGCCTGGAACGGCCCTGAAATCTCAACGGATATTAATTACATGATGGCCCGCGCCCTTTACCAGGTTAAAACCTGGCCCGGACGTGACCTCTTCGGTTACTCGGTGTCCGTTCCGCTGGAGGCAGGAATAAGTGCTAACTGATATTTTATGTGCTTTACAGTAAATGTCAACCTTATAAAGGAGGAGCTCGAAAATCGCTATGGTGCCACATTTCTCGACCCTGATAAATACAGGCCAAGTTATTATTATCACGCTTATGCTATGCCCGATCTTCCGGTGATCTGCGAGGGTAACAGCAAAAAGATTTCAGTAATGAAATGGGGATTGATACCCTACTGGACAAAAAGCAGGCAGGAAGCAGACGAAATAAGACTGAAGACTCTTAATGCAAGGGCTGAGAGCGCTGAGTCGAAACCTTCATTTTCGCCATCCTTTTCCTCGAAGAGATGCCTCGTTCCGGTAAGCGGTTTTTTTGAATGGCAGCATCACAAATCTGAAAAAATCCCATGGTACATTTTCAGATCGGATGAGGATATTATGTCGCTTGGCGGATTATGGGCCGAATGGACAGATCGCTCAACGGGTGAGATACTGAACACTTTTTCGGTTATTACTACAACTGCCAACCGGCTGATGTCGGAAATTCATAACTCCAGGAAGAGGATGCCTGTGATCATCGAAAAGGATAATGAACAGGCATGGCTCAGCCCGCAAACTTCGACAGACGATCTGAGATGTCTCCTGGAACCTTATCCCGACTCAGTTTTAAGGGCACATACGATAAGCAACCTGATTAACGATCGAACCGCTGACAGGAATTCGCCTGAAATTATCAGACCTTTCGCCAGGCCCGCTGAAAACCTTCTCTTCTGAACCGCTTTCCCATCGAACCTATTGGGCTACAAAATGGTAAGTAAGGGTACCTGACTGATTTTTAACGGCATTGATATCGGGATTGAACCTGGAAATCAGTGCCGCATTTACCGCAGTTTCAAAAAGACATGGATCATTTGCCGTGCTTTCTGATGTGATTACAGTCGCACCGGTTACCTCGCCTTTCGGGTTCACCTCGATAGTGAGCACCACTTTGCCTGCACCTTCACATTTGTATATGGGCAAAGGAAGATAGGTATGAACCCTCCCCGGAAGGTTATAGTATATTCTTGTCGGACCGGCATACTTCGAGGCAAGATCATTTGAGCTTTCACTCTTTTTATCCTTGTCCCTCGGTTTTTTCTCTTCGGCTTTTCCATCCGACACCACACCGGTATTTTCACGCTCTTTCTTCTGTTCGTCGATATAGTTGTCCTTGCCCAGCTTGCCGCTCTTTATCAGCTCATCCTTTACCTTGTCGATATAATCATCCTTGTTTATTTTGACATCAGGCTGGTTTGCTATGTTTCGGGCAATATTCTGGAGATCCTGGTCACCCTTTACAACCTGTTCGACAGAATATACATGCCGGGGCTCAATGAGCCTGGCCGGCAATGGATCCGGTGGCGATTGCAGTGCAATCTCATAGTGCATGGCTTTCTCCTTCACGTTTAAACCCCCGATCTGAACAACAATGAATATTATACCGGCAATAAGGTGAATTATTACAGTTACCAGAACCGCTACTATCCTGCTGTCATATTTTGCCATACAGTGCGAAATTAGAAATTTAAATTGTATGGAGCTGCAACATAGCCAGGCAATAGAATTTAACCGGGTGTCTTTTAAAAGCTTGCACTGACCTTCAGATTGAGGCATCGCCCGGTAAGATAGTCCGGAACCGCATATTGCCTCGACTGGCCGCTGAGATTGCTCACCGCCCTTACCCAGAAGTACGATACCGTATTATTTATATCGAGAAGGTTGAAGATTTCAATCCCGGCTACAAGCTCATCGAAATATTTCAGGAAACTGCCGGATGTGACCTTTTCTTTCCTCGATTTTATCACCTTGGTAATTCCTATGTCAACCCTGCGGTATGCAGGCAGGCGGTAATACTCGTCATATCTGTTGCTGAAAGGTGATATGATTGGCAGCCCTGTAGCAAAAGCAAGGTTAATATGGGCCCTGATGGTAGGATAGGATGGAAAATAATCCTGGAAAAAAATGCTTGTGCTGAATGTCTGGTCCGCCGGAGATGGGAAATGACCGTAGCCCGAGCCCGGTATTATAAGCCTTGAATCCATCAGTGACATGCTGAACCACGATTCCGCACCCTCTACAAACTCACCGTTTATCCTCATATCTAAGCCCCTGCTGTACCCCCTGGCTGAATTTTCACCGGAATAGATAACCCTTACATTGTCGAGGTGATATGGAATGATATCATCGAGGAATTTATTGAAAATCTCTGCTGTGAAACTGAATGGCCTGTCGCCGGCCATGAAATCGACTGACATCCCTGCAACGGCATGGACCGATTTCTGTGTTCTGATTCTTGTGTCAAGAGACCCGTCGGGATAACGCATCTCGCGGTACAACGGAGGTTGATAGTACATGCCTCCAGCTATCCAGAATGAATATCGGCCGGGTGTGGCAAGCTTGGCCGATATACGCGGGGTGATCATCGTCTCACCTGTACAGGAATTATAGAGTCCCCTGAGCCCGGCATCAAGGTAAAGACTATTATTTCCTGCATTGAATCTGCCGGTTGCCTCACCCCAGGAATTACCCGACAATATAACGAGATTGTTGTCCGACATTATCAGGTACGACATATTCAGCCTGTCGGGCGAGTAGGGAACGGAATATCCCGCGGAATCGTCGAGCTTCCACTCCTTCATGTGATCTTTGAAATGATCTTCCCGCAGGCTTATTCCCCATCTGAAAGAGATATTTCCGGCGGCTTTTTCACCCCTGTACTGCAACGAAGTGATCAGCGCTTCCAGGTTATTTCTTGCATGAGAAAGAAAACTGCCGATACCAATGTTGACGATTGAATCGGGTACGCCACCCGGACCGGTATTTCTGTCAAGAAAGTCGAGCCTGTAAGCTCCTTCAATATCAAATTTTTCGGATTCATGTGACGAATATGCTGAAAGGATAATTTTATGTTTGCCGCCCTTGCTGCCCGTGAAATTCCAGGAAAGGGCGCTGTTAAATGTTGAGTAAAAGTCATTTTCACCTCCGTGAAACAGAACAAAAAGCCTGTAAGCCAGTGCTTCAGTGCCAAATGTGCTTGTCATGCTCTGTGGTGAAAACAGGAAGGAGTTTGATGAATATGAGGCAAGCAGGGAGACAGCCGATCCTGCTCCGGTCTTTAAGGTGACAACTGATTGAATGTCGGCAAATGACGGCTGGTAATCTCCTTTTGCATCAAGGGTTTTCAGCATCAGTTTGCTTGACTTATGCCTTGCACCGAGCATAAATGATAATCTGCCGGATTTGTCAGCACCCTCGAGGTGAATGCTGCTTAGCAGGAGGCCCGCCTGTACCGATGCATGAAATCCTTCAGGTATCCTGTACCTGATATCAAGGACGGATGACATCCTGTCCCCGTAGGAGGCGGAGAATCCCCCCGGCGAGAAGCTTACAGAGGATACCAGCTCCGGGTTAACAAAACTTAATCCTTCCTGCTGCCCCGACCTGATGAGGAATGGTCTGAAAATTTCGATGTCATTGACGTAAACAAGGTTCTCGTCGAAACTTCCCCCCCTCACCGAATACTGACTCGAAAGTTCATTATGTGAAGAGACACCGGGCATGGTCTTAAGAATAGCCTCGAACCCACCCGACGCCGACGGAAGAAGGTTGAAGTCCCTGACCGGAATAGAAGTTAACGCATAGGGTGTTTCCGTCCTTTCCGAGGTGATCCTGACCTCGCCTATACCTGAATATGTGCTTTTAAGGACAACATCAATCACTGTCCCTGCTGATCCCGGCGTTATACTCCTGGTCTCAGGCCTGTATCCCAGGTGGGTGAATGCAAGTACCAGTTCTTTTCCCGCGGGAAAATCACGCAGGATAAATGAGCCTTTGGAATCGGTATATGTCCCAATCTGCGTACCCTGGATAATTACACTGACATTCTCAATGGGATTCCCCACACTGTCCCTGACTGAGCCTTTAATTGTCTTCTGCTGGAAACCCAGACAATTCTCCCTGCCGCACAGGATAACCAGCAGTGGCAGCATTATTTTTATTGTTCGGAGCATTCAGCTCTTCTGGGTGGTTTCCTCCTTCGATTTGGATTTGGCCGCTTTTACTTTTGCTTTTTTCACCTTCTCCGCACTTTTTTCATTCCTGAGAAGACCGTTCTTCACACCTTTAAAAAACTTGGCCCAGGCAAATGGATTTATGAGGTTATTCATCGGCGACTGACCCCTGGTGTAATTCGCATTGGCAACCTGCTGCATAGCCATCCTGAAGCCTGCCTCAGGTGTTGAACTGTAAGAAGGGGTTGCCTCAAGTGTTGCCTGGATAGATGCAAGGTTGTCGTACATGTTTTTTATTTGAGGCGAAACCATTACCTGGTGGGCAAGAAAATCCTTTTTAAATTCCCCGTAGCTCTTCCAGGGAAAGACAGTCACACCTTCGATTGAGATTGTGTCGGAAACCAGGGTAATGTCCTTTTCATAAAGCTTCCCCTCAATATTTGAGGGAACCGAAAATATAACCTTTTTATATCCGAGCGCACTAACTGAAACAGTATCGCCGGTAACCGAAATAAGGGAATAAATGCCGGTTGATTCGCTTACTGTTCCTTTCCTGATCCTGTGTGAGACTATTGTTGCCCTTGGGACCGGATTTTTTTCATTATCCGTTATAAAACCGTTTACCTGGATGAGACGGCTTTTATCCTGCGCCTTTAATTGTGAGGATATCATCGCTGCCAGGAAAAATAATATGAAGTATAACAGTCTTTTCAACACATCCTGTATTTTCGTCTCCTCGCGAGGATTTTTAAGCGGGTGCAAAATAAACAATATTGACTATAACGCTAAAACATTTAACTAATTTTTAAAAATATTTCATTTATAATGTTAAAGTCAGCAATCGAAAAATTAAAAATCCCGACATTTCGGAAAATTACTCACTAACCGTTGAACTATGCAGAAGATTCTATTGCTGGGAGATGAGGCAATTGCGAGGGCTGCTATTGATGCCGGGCTGAGTGGTATGTACGCCTACCCGGGAACACCCTCCACGGAGATTATGGAATATATCCAGGGATATCCGCTTCCTCCTGATGTCAAAGTTCACAGGGAGTGGTCCTCAAATGAAAAGACGGCCATGGAGGCGGCACTTGGCATGTCTTATGCAGGAAAGAGGGCCATGGTGGCAATGAAGCATGTCGGGCTTAATGTTGCCGCAGATGGTTTTATTAACTCGGCTATCACCGGTGTGAACGGGGGTCTTGTTGTTGTTGCAGCCGATGATCCATCCATGCATTCATCACAGAATGAGCAGGATTCAAGGTTTTATGGCAAGTTCGCTTTTGTACCTGTCTTTGAACCGGCGTCACAGCAGGAAGCTTATGACATGATTTTTGATGCCTTTGAACTGTCGGAGAAATACCTTGTCCCTGTACTTTTCAGAATTACAACCAGGCTTGCCCATTCACGCGCTGCTGTTGAGCTGAAGGATACTGTGCCGCAGAAAAGGATTGCGCTCCCGAAGGATTCCTCGAGATTTGTTTTGCTGCCTGTCATTGCAAGAAAGAGGTACAGGATTCTCCTCAATACATATGATTCCCTGAGGTATGATGTAAGGATCACCAGGTACAATCGTTTTATCGACGGGAAGGACAGAAAAATGGGAGTAATATGCAGCGGCATTGCATATAACTACCTCATGGAAAATTTTAACGGGGCTCAACCAGGCTTCCCGGTACTAAAGATATCGGCTTACCCTTACTCAAAGGATGCCATACGCGAAATAACTGAAAGGTGCTCAGAGATACTAGTTCTCGAAGAAGGATATCCCTATATCGAAGAGTCGCTCAGGGGAATCCTGGATGAAGGCAGGAAGATTTACGGCCGTCTCGATAATACCGTACCCCGCGATGGTGAGCTTAATCCGGCAATAGTTGCAAGGGCACTGGGCATAAGATCAGTTTCAGGGCCGGAGATTCCTTCGGTTGTAAGGTCAAGACCACCTTCGTTCTGCAAGGGTTGCGGTCATATAGATATGTTCAATGCCATCAACGAAGCTCTCGCCTCTTACGACACAAGGGGTGTCTTTTCCGATATCGGCTGTTATACCATGGCTGCCCTTCCTCCTTTCAGCTCAATAAAAACGTGTGTCGATATGGGCGCCTCAATAACAATGGCAATCGGCGCCGCGGATGCCGGGCTTTCTCCGGCAGTTGCAGTAATAGGGGATTCAACTTTTACTCATTCCGGGATGACGGGCCTTCTTGATGCCGTAGTTAAAAACTCCCCGCTTACGATAATCATCGGAGATAACTCCACTACCGGGATGACCGGCGGACAAAAATCACAGGCCACGGGCCGGCTTGAAAATATCTGCGCCGGAATTGGCGTTGCGCCTGGGCATATAAGGGTGATAACCCCTTTGAAGAAAAACCATTCGGAAAATGTAAGGATCATCAGGGAAGAGGTTGATTACAACGGAGTCTCAGTGATCATTGCAGCCAGGGAATGTATCCAGACTGCGACGCGCAGGAAAAGAAACGCCGGCACTGAAGAACAGTAAATACGAAACAGGATGAAAAAGGATATAATATTATCAGGTGTCGGAGGACAGGGGATACTATCAATTGCTGCCGCAATAGGCCTGGCTGCTGTTGAAAATAACCTGTACCTGAAGCAATCGGAGGTTCATGGAATGAGCCAGAGAGGAGGGGATGTGCAGTCGCATTTCAGGCTGTCCGATAAGCCGGTAATGTCCGACCTGATACCCTTAGGAAACGCCGATTTAATAATCTCTGTTGAGCCTATGGAGTCGCTCCGTTACCTTCCCTGGCTCTCCTCTTCAGGATGGATAGTGACAAATTCCACGGCATATATCAATATTCCCGATTACCCCGGTATGGAAGATATTTTCAGGGAAATAAGGAAGGTTGAAAATCATATAATTCTCGATGCGGATGCTGTTGCCAGGGACTGCGGATCAGCTAAATCGGTCAACATAGTGATGCTGGGGGCAGCCTCGCCTTTTATAGGCATGCCATACTCTTCACTCGAGAATGCTGTGAGGACTCTTTTCGGCAGGAAAGGGGAGGAGGTGGTGGCGCTTAATATTAAGGCGCTCAGGGCTGGACTGGATGCAGCCTTAAAGAAATAAGGGCATCATATCCGGAATCCGGCATTAATGAAGATCATCTGCGTTGATGATTTCGTTTTGTCATCAGGGAACCTGGCCTGGTAATCAAGCGCCAGCCTTAAGGATTTGCTTACAGTGTACTGGAATCCGATAATTGCAAACTGTGAATCCTTGCCATAATTCCATCCGTTTGCCTCTCCGGCAAGCTTTACCGATGAAGCAAAATCATAGCGTGAAAAGAACATTAAATTTCGTGTAAGATTTATACCTCCTGTCGCTGACAGACCATAGCCATTGTGCCCGCTTATGGTATCGAGGCTTGTTTTATAATCAAATTCGGCACCGATAAAGAACTTTTCATTCTTAAAGCCAGAAAATACCAGGGATTCATTCTGTACCACATTTTTGTTCTTCATAATTCCGTCGTACAGCCTGATAACGAAATTCCTGGCGGGCTGGATGGTCAGGCCACTGCAGTATTTAAGGTTATTGTCCATCTGCAGGCTTCCGCCGCCTTCACCGTTAATGACAGAAAAATCTGCCTGGAATGTGTCGCTGAATTTGTAAGCGGCGGCAAACCCCAGGTCCGAATCATATCCATAAGCATTCAGATCCTGGAATGTTTTGGACAGATATCTCATTCCCAGGAAAGTAGACTGGAACATAAAATATGTGGTCTTTATCATCCCGGCCGTCACCGAAAAGCCATTCTTATTGTAATTGAATGCTGCCTCCCTGAAAAATGCATATCTCCTTGCCCTGTAACCTTTTGCAAGGTCGTCTGGAGATCCAAGATTCAGAATTATCTCGGTTGAAAAATTCTTATCAATAATGTAGTTGTAGCCGAAATATGCTCTGTTGACTGCAAAGCCCGTGGTGGAACTGTTATCCTTCTTCAGGGGAGAATGAAAGTCAGTAAAGATTTCAATTACCGGCTTGCCGGATGGCTGCTCATTCTGCGAAAAGGAAACGAGGGGTAAAAGCAGAATCGTGATTATCAGCGGAACGGTTTTCTTCATAAATGTACAGACTCTGAAGTTGATAAGAACGGCCAAATATACCTTAATTATCACAAACTGGCGATGTTAACCTGCAATTTGCTGATTTTAAATCTCAACCGGTAAAAATTAACGGAAATTTTCTTATAATTTTAGTCAAGCCAAATCTCCTCCAAGGATTTATTTTCATGCCGGGCCCTGGGGGAGCATAAACTAAAGCATTTATTATGAAACGATTCGTTTTGCCCTGCCTGTTCCTGTTAATCCGGTTTACGCTCGATGCCCAGGAGGCAATTGTTAAGGAAGAAAATATCACGATGCCGACCTATCCTTTCAGCGATCCCGACCCTGTAGCGAGACCAGGCAGGATTTATCCCTATTTCAGGTTCGACGGCTATTCATCATCGTCGGTTGAAATGAAACACAGGATGGTGACACTCGAAAACAGGTGGATAAAAGTATGGGTAGCACCTGATATGGGAGGGAAGGTATGGGGAGCACTCGACAAAAAAAACGGGAAATACTTTGTTTATTTCAACCGGGTTGTCAAATTCAGGGAAATAGCCATGCGCGGTCCCTGGACCTCCGGTGGCATAGAGTTCAACTTCGGATCGATTGGGCATGCTCCCACGACTTCATCCCCGGTCGACTTTACCTATATGAAAAATGTGGATGGCAGCGTCTCCTGCTTCATCGGTTCAACTGACCTTACCTCCGCAACAGACTGGCAGATCGAGATACGCCTCCCGTCCGATAAAGCCTGGTTCGAGACACATTCGGTCTGGATCAATCCCACCCCAATGAAGACTTCATTGTATCACTGGCAGACCATGGCGGCTGACGCTACTGATGATCTTCATTATGTCTTCCCCGGAACCCATTATATCGACCATGGCGGGAACGATACCGAATGGCCCGTCCTGAAAGACGGAAGGAACATCTCCGACTACAACGCAAACGATTATGGCGGCGCCCACAGCTATCATGTGCTGGGATGCTATACCGACTGGTTTGCAGGTTTTTACAGTAGCAGCAATACAGGGTTCGGCCACTGGTCGAGATATCCCTATAAGCCAGGTAAGAAGATCTGGATATGGGGATTATCGAGGGAGGGTGAAATCTGGAAAAACCTGCTGGCCGATACTGCCAGTGGAAATACACAGTATACAGAGCTTCAGACAGGACTGCTTTTTAACCAGGAAGCGGATGGAAGCACCTTGACCCCATTTAAACATGCTTTCATGATGCCAGGAGATATCGAAAAATTCACTGAAAAATGGTTTCCGGTCAGCGGAACAGGAGGTATAACGGAAATATCGGAAGAAGGGATTCTCAACCTGTCGCCTGCAGGAAATTCCACAGATATTACCTTTCAGTCGCTGGAATACCTATCCGATACTATCGAAATAATGGATCGTACAGGCAAGCTGGTTAAAAGCCTGCCGCTCGATATGGAACCGGAAAAGACCGTGCAGGTGCATGTTGATGCAATATCTTCAGGGCTTACAGTCATGTTGAAGCACGGTGAATTAAGGTATAGCAGCAGCATTGCCACCGGAAGGACCCTCAACCGGCCGGTGAAAATTGACAGTACATTTGACTGGGAGTCAGTTTACGGAATTTATTCCAGGGGTATAGAGAAATTCCGTCAGAGGCTTTATCCGGAAGCCAGGGTGATCCTTGAAAGCTGCATCGGGAAAGATCCTTCATTCCTGCCGGCACTTACTGCCCTCGCTGACCTCGACCTAAGGTCCCTGAATTATGATGAGGCGGAAAAGAAACTGCTCAGGGTACTGAGCTTCGATACTTACGATCCCGAGGCCAACTTCCTTTATGGTAATCTCTTATCGTTGAAGGGCGAATACCCCGGGGCGAAAGATGCATATGGCATTTCACTGAAATCAACTGGGTTCAAATCTGCGGCCCTCAACAGGCTTGCCCTTGTCGCCCTGAAGGAATGCAGGTATGATGAGGCGCAGGATTATATTAACGATGCGTTACTATATAATGGCCTGGATCAGAATATCCTGATGACTGCTGCGGTGATTTCCAGGGTGACCCGCGAGGACCGGAAATACGGCATGTACCTTGAAAGACTGTCAGGTTTAAATCCCCTGTCGCATTTTGCAGCATTCGAGAAATTCCTGTCTTCGGGTGATACGTCCGCCCTTGGAAGATTCAGAAGGGGAATTAACACTGAATTCAAAAGCGAGGTCTATACCGGCCTTGCAATATGGTACTTAGAAGCGGGTCTGACCAGCGATGCCGTGACAGTTCTGAAGGCCGCACCACCTGAACCAATGACTGATTACCTCCTGGCATATCTATATAACATTTCAGGAGATAAGGCCTCGGCTTCCATGCTCGTAGACAGGGCACTTGGTTCTGATATAAAGCTGGTTTTTCCGTACAGGGACATATATGCAGGGATACTCCAGTGGGCCGATTCGCTTAAACACAGCTGGAAGAATGATTATTACCTGGCACTGCTATGGTGGAGCAAGGGGAATAATGAAATGGCTGACCGGCTTTTCAGTAAGTGCGGCGATGAGCCAGACAATACTGCATTTTATCTATCCAGGGCGAACTTCCTTGTTCAGACGGGTTCACCTGGAAAGGCAAAAAGGGATTATCGGAACGGGTTCAGGTATTCAAAAGGAGACTGGCGACCATACCATCTTTTTTATGAATACCTGGTGAGTGAAAAGGATTTCATGCCGGCCGACAGTCTTTCAAAAGCAGCGTTCAGGGAATTTCCCGGCTCATATATTATTGCCACGGACCGGGCAAAATCGCTGATCCGCGGTAACAGCTACAGCAATTGCATCAGACTGCTGAAAAAGACCGTTATCCTGCCTTTTGAAGGGGCCGGTTACGGCAGGGTGATATGGCATCAGGCAAATATCCTGGAGGCGATCAGGCTCATCAGGCTCAACAGGACCAGGGATGCCAGATCGAAAATTGCCGATGCACGGCTGTGGCCCGAAAACCTGGGGGTTGGAAGGCCATTTGCAGTTGATGAAACGTTAGAAAACACACTCGAGGCAGTCTGTTCAGTAAAAGAGGGAGACAAGAAAGGTCGTGAGCGTTTGAGAAAGCTGATCCCCGCTTTGGGTAAACAGCCGGATCAGGGGGAGGCATCAAAGGATACTGATAGCCGTATCAGCGAGGGAGTATGGTTGCTGGTAAAAGAGTGCGGGATATGAGTCAGGTAACGATGAATTACCACCAGTTACAGGAAAAAGAAAAACCCTGCGGAGGGCAGGGTTTTTCAGGCAGGCTTTTTATGCCTGCTCCTTGGGGCTCTTCAGAAGGAGAAGTTCATTTGCCACGATCTCCGTTACATACTTGGTAACGCCATTCTTGTCCTCGTAGCTACGGTACACAATTCTTCCCTCGATCGCAACCTGTCCGCCTTTCTTGAGGTATTTGCCTGCAATATCGGCAAGGTTGTTCCATGCAATGATGTTGTGCCAGGTGGTTTCGCTTACCTTCTGACCCTCGCCATTTTTAAATGAATCGCTTGTGGCAAGTGTAAAACGTGCCATCTTCTTTCCGCTCTCAAGCGTTTTGGATTCCGGATCCTGTCCCAGGTTCCCGATCAGCTGTACCCTGTTCTTTAATGAGTTCATGATTTTAAGTTTTAGTTTGACAATCAGTAATACGGCACAAACTTAAACCCGGTTTCCGGGCCGATCCGGCTCTTAAATATTTATATCCGTTTCTGAATCATTTGTAGGCGTTTGTAAACGTTTAGCAGCAGAAATTTGTAACTTTATCAAAACTTTCGTGCTGTGGAAAGGAAATGTCTCGATTGCGGTGAAATAATCCGTGGCCGTGCCGATAAGAAATTCTGTTCGGACCAGTGCAGGAACAATTATAACAACAGGCTAAACCGCGATACCAACAATTTTGTACGGAATGTCCACGGGTTGTTGCGCAGGAACAGGAGAATACTCGCGGATCTTTACAGCGATGGCAAGACGACCGTTCACAAGGACGCTCTATATGCCCTCGGTTTCAACTTCAGCTTTTTTACACATGTTGTTCAGAGCAGGGACGGAAAGGCGTTCCAGTACTGCTTCGAGTATGGATTCTGTGAAAAAGGGACCGATTTTATTGAACTGAGAATGAATTCGGCATACCTCGATTACCAGTGAAAGGAAAGTGACTATTTCTTCTCGGAAACTACGGCTGTAGGCTGAACAGGAACTACCTGGCCCCTGTAATTGACCGATTCGATATGCGCGTTCTGAACACTAACCGTGCATTCGCCCGATTTCATGATAGTGATAAAGAATGTAAAAGTATCCGTACCCTCCGAAGTTTTAAGGGTAATGTCGTATTTCCCCTTGCTTTCGTTGCTTACCATGTCGTACTTGATAGTCCGGCCGTTGAAGCTGATCCCGCTGATTGGCCTTGATAAAAATGTCCTGCCTGAATAGCCAAGGCTCACGGATGCCAGCTCCCCGTCGACAACGATAAAATTGCGCCTGGGATAAAGGTCATTAAATCCTCCCCCGAACAGGTAGATCCTGTTGACCTTGATTATGTATCTCCGTGATTCGACAGCCTGCTTGATTGCTGCCTGTTCCGCCAGTTTTTTCACTGTCCTTGTATTGGTACTGTCTCCTGCTGTATTTTTTGTACTGCTGCATGAAGCAATTATCATGGCTGACGTCAGTAACAGAATCATCTTTTTCATACCTGCTGCCTGTTTTGTCCTCATTTTATATCCAAATTTCATGCCATAAGTGCCCGCAGAACTTCGTTAAAGGGATATAATATATCATAGTTATGACCAAATGATGTGTATTACCTGTATGATAAAGGAGAAATAAATTCTTATCCCCATGCAACCTTTTAATGCTTTTCAGCGTTATAAGGAAGTTAATACCGTTAAACTGAAGTTTAATCTTAATTTACGAATATGAAAAAGTTAATCCTTGTACTCTTTGTTGCAATCCTCGCTTTACCCGCTAATTCACAGCTTCTTAAATTTGGTATCAAAGCAGGCGCCGAATCAGCCTGGACACCGAAATATGATCTTTCAACAGGCGGGAATAGCCTGACTATTGACGCTCTCAAGAGCTCCAACTGGGGATGGAACGCAGGTATATTTCTGCGCATAAAACTTCTTGGTATATATGTTCAGCCTGAAGTTATCTTCGGATCGACCTCATTCAAGTACAATGTGGACAGCACCAATTACACAGGGACAAAATTGCTTTCACAACAATTTAACAAGGTTACTGTGCCTGTTCTTATAGGGTTCAAGCTGGGCCCGCTCAGGGTTAATGCAGGTCCTGCAGCAACAATGCAGCTTGGGAACCCGAAAGCACTTTTGAGCGCTTCGACCTATAACGATATGTATAAAGGCGCAACATGGGGTTACCAGGTTGGCCTTGGCCTCGACCTCCTCAAGAAGCTCACTATCGACGCCAGGTATGCCGGCGGTTTTGGCAACCAGTTCGGAAGCGCTATCAATGTGGGAGGACAGACTCTCAAGCTGAACAATTCGGCCAAATCTATCTTTATAAGTGTAGGTTATATGTTCTGATCTTAACATAAATGCATGGAAAACTCTCCCGAATTCGGGAGAGTTTTTTTATTTTTACATGTTCAACACCGCGCCGGATGACCGGGTTATTCCATATAGGATTTTCAGGTATCCAGGACATTATTCTGCTAGTCTACCTGGTTACGATCCTGTTTGTGTGCTTCATGATTGTTTTTGAGAACAGGGCTCCTGTAAAAACCCTGTCATGGGTGCTGGTGATACTGCTTGTGCCTTTCTTCGGCATCATATTCTACTTCTTTTTCGGGAGGAACTTCCGCAAGCAGAAGATTTTCTCGAAAAAGAATATTCTCGATATGGAACACCTCAGCAATATAGCTGCATTCCAGGAAAATACCCTCCCCGGGAGAATGGCCATGGCAAGCGAGAAGGTCAAGGAAAAGGTTCACCTTATTAAGCTGATGCTGAATAATAATAAATCGGCGCTCACTGAATTTAACCGCATCGAGATTCTCATCGACGGAATGAACACCTTCCCTGAAATGTTCAGGGCAATTGAGTCGGCGGAAAGATTTATAAATATGGAGTTTTACCGCTTCGAATCCGATATCCTGGGCATGAAATTCTGTGATGCCCTTATTGAGAAGGCAAAGCAGGGGGTAAACGTCAGGATCATCTACGATGATGTTGGAAGCTGGAGCCTCAGCAACAAGCTTGTCAGGAAAATGAAAAAGAACGGTGTGGAGATTTACCCATTCATGCCGGTCAGGTTTCCCTGGCTCACCAGCAAGATAAACTTCAGGAACCACAGGAAAATACTGGTTATTGACGGCAAGGCCGGATTTGTCGGCGGACTGAACATAGCCGATAAATATCTTCATGGCCTCCGCGACCTTGGAAAATGGAGGGATACTCACCTTCTGATCAGCGGTGAAGCGGTAGGTGCTCTTAACAGCGTTTTTATGGTCGACTGGTATTTTGTTAGCGATGTCCTGCTGAATGATGAAGAGCCTGTTATCAACCCGGCGACACTTCCTCCCAGGTGCTGGATACAGGTGGCATCAAGCGGCCCGGATTCTGACTGGGCAAACATTATGCAGCTTTATTTTGCAGTTATCGCGACTGCCAGGAAATCAATATATATTTCCACTCCTTATTTTTCACCCGACGAGAGCGTGCTGAATGCATTGAAAACAGCAGCGCTGAGCGGCGTGGATGTCAAAATCCTTCTTCCTGGAAAATCCGATTCGGCAGTGGCTTACTGGAATACACTTTCATACATCGATGAGCTTCTAGAAGCGGGTATTAAAGTTTTCCTCTTCGACGACGGCTTTAATCACTCAAAATATATTGTTGTTGATGACGTTTTCTCATCCGTCGGATCTGCGAACGTTGACATGAGAAGCTTTGAACTTAATTTTGAAATTGCTGCCCTGATATATGATGAAGAATTTGCCTCGAGGCTCGTCAGGGTTTTCAACTCTGACATTATGAGAAGCAGTCCCGTAAATCCCATTGAATGGCACAATCGTAAGCGAACTAAAAAGATCAGGGAGTCTCTGTCCAGAATTCTCGGACCATTGTATTGAACAGCCATTCAGCTTATGTCATTTTACCAGGAAGACCAGGAATATGATTTTATCGTCGGCAGGAAAATAACTGCCCCGGATAATTCGGAACACATTATTCTTACCGGACCCGATGAGAGAAAATTCCTTATACCAGCGGCAAATTATCTTTCATACGGCTTATCGGCCGGCCAGGCAAAAAAGTGCAGGGTTGACAGGATAAATTGCCGTGGCGAGATTTTCCTTGAACCGGAAAATCCATGGTACCACGAGGGACAGTATTATTTTTTCAGGGTTGCAAGACGTGAAACCAGGACAAATTTCTCGGGCAAAAACATTAACGCCGTAATTGTTTCCGACCGGGGCGGTAATGAAAATGCTGTAGAGATTTCCGGAAAAATCCCGTTACCCGGCAGCAGGGTAAGGCTGCTGGTTGAAAAGATAAGCAAGGGCAGGCTCTTCCTGCTCAGGGAAAGAAAGATCAGGAAGGGTATGCTGATGAAGATCGGGAAAGAATATGAATTCACGGCAGAAGGTATAACTATCGCCCTTGACGGCAGGAAGTATTTCATCGTCTCCGACCCCTGCAAAAGAAAACATCTGCTCCCGTATGATTACTATGAGTCATACGGAATAAAACCGGGCAGCATATTCAGGGGCAGGATTGTAAAATTCAGGCTCAACAGGGAGGTGGTGATAGAACCGGAAAACCCGTTTTTCAAAATAGGCAGCAGGGTTTCAATGACAGTTGGTGAAAGCACAAGGAGCAGCAATGGAAACAGCTTTAATATAAATCTTATTGATGAATTCGGCCATTCGCATTGCCTGGAAATGCCTGAAGTACCACATTCCAAAACAGTCGAATGCATGGTCAGGATGATAAGAAAAGGTAAGCCGCAGTTCGAGGTTTTGTAAATTTTTGTTAACCAAATACCTGCTTTTCCGCTTCATCTTTAACATTCTGTTAATACGGGGAATTACCAATATTTCATTACTTTACTTTGTTAAAACCCCATACGCCATGAAAAAAATTGTCTTATCAGCCAGCCTGGTTATCGCATTTCTCCTTTTCTCTGGATCCTGTCTTTATTACACTGACGGAGGTCAGCAGAAAGATAACAGGGACAAAAAAATGGACCTGCTCGAAAGGCTTGAGAATGGTTCAAAAATCACTTCGGATGAGATTAAATCAGTGTTTGGGAATCGTAAGGAGGAAGAGTTTGAAAACCCCGGTGAGAATTTTTTCGCATTCCAGTCTCAGTTTGATGACCCTGATTTCCCAGTTTTGCCTGATCTGCCTGACATGAATGTGCTTTTCGATGCTGATATTCACCCCGATCGGTTCGTTTATAATTTCAGGTCAGATGATGCTGATACACTGATATCTGACAAATGCTGGTTCGGATTCAGCGACCGGGATCTTAGTGATAAGCTGAGGGAGATAAGGGAAAATATGAAGGATTTCAGGAACTCGGGAGAATACCAGGATGCCATAAGGGAGTTTAAGAAAAGCATGGAAAGTTTCAGGAAGGAAATGGAAGATTTTAAGGTTCGCATGAAGGATGAATGGAGAGACAGGTAGCTACCGGATAAGTCCGGTCATTTTCATGAGTTTTTACAGGATTTTACTCCTTGCTGCCATCTGAAAGATTCGAGGCTATCCAGTGGTAAATTACGCTCAGGCTTATAAAATAAGGAAAAAATCTTATCAGGCTGTTTTTTAATGAATTGTAAGTCAAGTCGATTTCAACAAGCGTAAATATTGACACAGCCGCATAACCTGCAGCGATTATCCATCCGGCTAATGTAACCGGGACATATATCCATCCTTTTTTTCTGAAATGGTATTTCATATAGGTACTATTCGTTTTCTGCCCGTCATTTTCCGAACAGCATTTTTAAAGCAACAAGAATTAGGAATATTCCAAAGACCTTCTTCAGAACGTCCTGGGGTATGCGGATCGCAAGCTTCGATCCGAAGACTGATCCTACGATAAAAAGCAAGGCGAGGACCCCGGCAACCCTCCAGTCGACATGACCGGCCTTGTAGTAGTTCATTACGGCTATGATCCCAACCGGCGGAAGCATCATGGCAAGGCTCGTACCCTGGGCCTCCTGCTGAGTGAATCCAAGAATCATTGTCAGAGCAGGTATAACGATAATACCGCCGCCTATCCCAAGCATGCCTGCCATGAATCCTGTCAGCAGCCCCAGTAGTGCCAGAATAATTACTGATGATAGTGTCATCTTCATGATCTATTAATTAGTTACCGGGGCAAAATTATCAATAATATTTTATTCGCTGCTAATTCTCTTTTAACATCAGTGCGCCTTCGCGGTGTTGTTTCTTCACATCATTATCCCTAAATTTACCACACATATAGCATTTATGACTAAACGCAGAAAGACCACATTAATAATTGTAACTGCCCTCTTATTTGCAGCATTTATCCTTATATTCAGCACTCTTACCGGACCTGGAATTTACCCGCGGGGCTGGAAAAACACCCTGTATATTCCGACCGGATCAACTTATAGCCAGGCTCTTGATTCGATCTATTCGACTTTTGATGTCAGGGGTAAAAAGCTTTTTGAATGGGTTGCCAGGATGCGGAAATACCCCGGCCTGGTAAAGCCAGGGAGATATGTCTTCGACAAAAAGACAAGCTTCCTGAAGTTCCTGAGCACCCTGCGTACCGGGAGGCAAACGCCGGTAAATGTAACATTCAGCAATGTAAGGACCTTATACCAGGTTGCGGCAAGGGTAGGTGATAAGATAGAGGCGGACTCCACATCGCTCATTGCCTATCTTCTGAAGGAATCAAATTATTCTGCTGACGGATTCAGGAAGGAGACAGTTATATCTGTTTTCATTCCAAATACATATGAGCTCTATTGGAATACCCAGGCTCCGGGATTTTTTGAAAAGATGCTGAAGGAATACAGGAAATTCTGGAACGGTCAGAGACTCAGGAAGGCGGGCGAGGAAAGACTTACCCCGGTTGAGGTCTCTACTGTCGCTTCAATAGTTGATGAAGAAACAATCCGTCCCGACGAAAAAGCAAGAATTGCAGGGGTTTACCTTAACCGGCTGAAGCGGGGAATGGCTCTCCAGGCAGACCCGACAATTAAATTCGCACTGAACGATTTTACTTTGACCAGGATACTTTACAAGCATCTGCAGGTCGACTCACCCTATAATACATATAAACATCCAGGTTTGCCGCCGGGCCCGATAAACTGTCCTTCGGTCGAAAGCATTGATGCGGTGCTGGATGCCGAGAAGCACGATTACATATATTTTGTTGCGAAAGCTGACAATTCGGGATACCATGTATTTTCCAGGACGCTTACCGAACATAATCACTATGCATCGGAGTACCAGAAGTATCTCGATAAAAGGAAGATAACTAACTAGGGCTAATTATTTCCACCTCCCTGTCAAGCAAGATTCCGAACCTCTCAAAGACTGATGTCCTGACCTGTTCGGACAGGTTAAAGATGTCCGTTCCTGTTGCATTACCTGTATTTATCAGCACAAGTGCCTGCTGGTTATGTACTGCAGCTCCACCGAGCCGTTTACCCTTCCAGCCGCATTGTTCAATGAGCCATCCCGCGGGAATCTTTTTACCTCCCGACGGGTCATCATAAACGGGAACCAGGGGATGATCGTGCTTTATCGATTCAGCTTTCCCGGCTGTTACCACGGGGTTCTTGAAAAAGCTGCCGGCGTTTCCTGTAACTGACGGATCGGGCAGTTTTCTCCTTCTTATGTTAATCACCGCTTTCCGGATATTCTGAAGTGAAATTTCCCCCAGTGCAGCGGTTTCAGCTTCCAGGAACCCGTATTCCAGCCTGAAATGATGTTGCCGCGACAGCCTGAAAAACACTCTTGTAATAAGGTACCTGTTTTTCAATTCCTTCTTGAATATACTTTCCCTGTAGCCAAATGAGCAATCCTTATTGTCAAACTCCTTCGCAACACCGGTCTCAAGGTTAACAGCATTGACCCTGACAATGGTATCCCTTGCCTCCATACCATAGGCGCCGATGTTCTGTACGGGTGCTGCCCCAACCTTCCCGGGTATGTACGACAGGTTCTCAACCCCCGACAGCTCATTATCAACGCACCATCCGACAAATTCATCCCAAAGAATTCCGGCCCCAACTGAAACAATTATTTCTGTCCCGTTATCATCCTCGGTTCTGATTTCACCTATCCCGGAGCTCAGTATTGTACCGTTAAAGTCGGACAGGAAAAGCAGGTTGCTTCCGCTACCTATAATAAGCGTTTTGCTTCCATGCAGGACACCGCTCCCGGCCAGGGCACATACATCCTGTTCTGAATCAAGAACAACAAGTTTATCTGCCTTATAGTCGAGGCCGAAAGTGTTATAGCCCTTCAGTGAAATTCTTTCCTGTATCATGCTTAAATGCTCCCCGGCAAAAATATGCAATAATCTTCAATGCTGATAATTCCTAATCTGGCCGGCTTTTCATTAACTTTATAGCATGTCAGGTGCAGGAAAAAGACCCGAAGTTATATTTGCAGTAACAAACTGCATCTGTTTCGATCAGCGTGTGATGAAAATGGCAAAGACCGTAGAGTCGCTCGGGGCAGAGGTTCTAATTGTCGGTAAATACAGGGGCAAATGCTGCGAAAATGACACAGTTCCCTTCAGGACAAAACGGTTCAGGATGTTCTTCAGGCGAGGTTTTCTTTTTTACAAATTCTTCAATATCAGGCTCTTTTTCTTCCTGCTGTTCCGTAAATCGGATATAATAGTTTCCAACGACCTCGATACTCTTCCGGCATCCTGGCTGGCTGCGGTGTCCAGGTCAGCAACTCTTGTTTACGATTCCCACGAATATTTCACGGGGGTACCCGAACTGCTTGACAGGTCCTTTGTAAGATCAGTCTGGCAGTCCATTGAGAGATTCATCTTCCCAAGGCTGAAAAATATTATTACCGTAAGCGATCCGATTGCGGAGCTGTATTTAAGGCAATATGGGATCAAACCGGTGGTTATCAGGAACTGTTCAAGGAAACCATCCATGCCTGCAATACACAGAAGTGAGCTTGGAATTGACGAAAACAAGCTTCTGCTCGTGATGCAGGGTGGCGGTATAAACATTCATAAAGGAGCGGAAGAGCTTCTTGAGGCGATGAAACAGCTGACCGGTACAACCCTGATGATTATCGGATCGGGGGATGTGATTTCTGACCTGGAAAAAATGACCTCTGAAAACATGCTTGATGAAAAGATCATTTTCCTTCCTTTAATGCCATGGGACGAGATGATGAGATACACGCAAACAGCTGATGCTGGTCTGAGCCTCGAGAGAGACACCAATATCAATTACCGGTTCAGCCTGCCGAATAAACTGTTCGATTATATCGCGGCCGGTATACCAGTTATTGCAACGGACCTGCCCGAGATATCAAAGGTGGTTGCAGGTAATGCGTGCGGGATAATACTGTCTTCTGTTTCACCCGGTGAAATCGCTGAGTCGGTAAACCTTCTGAAAAATAACAGGGATCTCCTGGAGGTGCTCAGACAAAACTCAAAAGCAGCATTTGCCGACCTGAACTGGGAAAAGGAATCGGAAAAGGTGAAGGAACTTTATTTAAATTTGCTGAAAGAAACCAGGTAATCCAGTTCAGTTTTTTTTGACTTACGGGGAGTATTGAAAACATGGAAATAGTAAGGAGTAAAAAAGAAAGAAAGTGAAAAATTTTATTAAGAAACATTATCTGACAATTATCCTGACTGTTGCAGGAGCCGTGGCAGGGTTGCTCTACTGGAAATTTGTAGGTTGCCTGACGGGAAGCTGCCCTGTTAAATCGAGATGGTATCTCATGACGCTTTACGGTGCAATAGTTGGCTATCTTGCCGGCAGCCTGGCCGTTGATTTCAGGAAATGGATCAGCAACAGGAAAGAAATAAAATCAAGGATGGGACAAAAACAATAAAACATAAACGAAATAAAAGAACCATGAAAACCAATCGTCGTAACTTTCTCAAGAGTGCAACTGTTGCAGGTGCAGGCGCAATGGCTGCCGGTATTATTCCGTCATTTTCGGTCAGGGAGCAGGAGTCAAAAATGAGCGGTATTCTGACATCCGCTAAAAAAACTCATTCGCAACGATTCAATATGTCGGGTTATGCTGCCCCGGCAATACCGCTTGTGCGTGTAGGTGTTATCGGCCTCGGCGACAGGGGAAGTGACGCGGTTGAACGACTAAGCTACATCGATGGACTCGAGATACGGGCACTGTGCGATAAACGTCCCAATGCCGTAAAATTTGCACAGGAGCATCTTAAGAAGATTGGCAGGCCCGCGGCAAAGGAATTCACCGGATCGGAGGACGCCTGGAAGAAGCTGGCCGAAATGCCAGATCTCGACCTGATCTATACATGTACTCCATGGATTCTCCATACCCCTGTATCGGTATATGCAATGGAACACGGAAAACATGTCGCGTGCGAAGTCCCGATTGCCAGGACTATTGATGAAGCCTGGCAGCTGGTGGAGACTTCAGAAAAGACAAAAAAGCATTGCATGATGCTTGAAAACTGCTGTTATGATTTCTTTGAACTGCTCACTCTGAACATGGCAAGACAGGGAATGTTCGGCGATATCCTTCATGGTGAAGGTGCATATATCCATAACCTGATGGGTTACAATTTCAACAAGCCCGATGACAGCAAGGCAGCTGACGGGGCATATACCGACATGTGGAGGCTGAAGGAGAATGCCTCGAGGAACGGCAACCTCTACCCGACACATGGACTGGGTCCCATCTGCCAGGTTATGAATATAAACAGGGGCGATAAAATGGAGTACCTGAGCTCGATGTCGACTTTCGACTTCAACATGGGAAAATATGCTAATGAGCTTGCCGCGAAAGATCCGTTCTACAAGGAATTTGCAAACAGGAATTACCGGGGTAACCTGAACACCACCCATATCATGACCAGTAAAGGCAGAACGATACTTGTCCAGCACGATGTCTCATCTTTCCAGCCTTATTCGAGGATCCACCTTGTCAAGGGAACAAACGGGATGGCAATCAAATACCCGAAACAATTGATTGCAATCGGTGAAGACTGGATGAAAGATGATGAGATGAAGAAGCTCTTCGAGGAACATTCACCCGAGATTGTAAAGAGGGTTGGTGAGGAAGCAAAAAAGGTAGGAGGACATGGCGGGATGGATTTCATCATGGACTGGAGAATGATCGATTGCCTCAGGAACGGGCTGCCGCTCGATCAGGATGTATATGACGGTGCCCTCTGGAGCTCTGTAGGTCCGTTAAGTGAATGGTCGGTTGCCAACAGGTCACAGTCTATTGATGTTCCCGACTTTACATGCGGATCGTGGAGGACCAATAAGCCTCACGGTATCAACCTTGAAACCGGAGGAACAACTAAGGTGCTGGATATTAAGGAGTAAGGTCATGTATTGTCAGCCGGAGTTTTCTTAGAACAGAAGAGCTTCCTTCGACCAACGTAGCTTTAGCGAAGTTGGTAGCGAAGTTGGTGGCGGTTTTGGTAGCACATGAAGCAATTTTAACCACGGAGCTAACCTGGCTAAGACACTGATTTGCACTGTATGGAACCATGTTAACATTATTCTCCGTGCCTGGTCCCATGATAGATCGGGGCTGGGTGTGTTGATCAGCGTCATTCGTAATACTCCATGTAACTTCGTGTAAATCAGCGGTAAGTGGATTTGGAAATGTATTTCATGTTTATTACTTTTGATATAATGACCCCGGTAAGGATTATTTGTCTGATTTAATCCCGAAAAAAGAAAACCGATCACTTAGATAACTTAAAATTATCAAATTCCGGCCTATGAATTTATCTCTTCCCAATTTCAGAAAACTGGGGCTGCTTCTCCTGCTGATAGGAATCGCAGCTTCAGTTTCTGGTCAGATCACCATTAAGGGCAAGGTGATCTCGGCTGATGACAACTCACTCATGCCCGGCGTGAATGTTACTGTCAAAGGAACAACAAATGGTACGATGACAGGAGCGGACGGGACCTTTACACTCACTGTTGCCCGCAAAGATGACGTTCTCTCATTCAGTTATGTGGGTTATACCACCCTGGAATTGAATGTCGGGGAAAAAACCACTTTCGAGATCAGGCTCTCCGCCAAAGTGAACGAGCTTGAATCGGTGGTAGTAATGGGTTACAGCAATAAAAAGCGCAACGAGATCACAAGTGCTGTCACCACGGTCTCTTCCGACAAGCTTATGGATGTGACATCGAATGACATCGGGACAATGCTCCAGGGAAAGGTTGCCGGCATACAGGTCATAAATGGCTCTGGAAGTCCGGGGTCAGCGCCAGATATAAGGATCAGGGGTTCATCATCGTTCTCTGCACCAAACCAGGGCCCTCTGTATGTTGTCGATGGCATTATCGGAGGCACTTTTGATCCCAATGACGTTGAGAGCCTGACCGTTATGAAGGATGCAGGGGCAACAGCCCTGTATGGATCACAGGCCAACGGCGGGGTGATAGTGGTGACAACAAGGAAAGCCAAAGCAGGCAAACCGGCTTTTGAAGTAAAAGCAGTCACAGGATTCAGGATCGCTGACCAGGGACACGTTACAATGATGGACAGCAAAACCCTGTATAACTACCAGAGGGAAATATACCGCGATCCCGTAACATTCCAGATTGATGACCGTAAATTCCTCGCTGCAAGGCCGGCCTCACTCATGGATGTAAACACCAACTGGCTTAAGGAAACCTTCAAGCCTGCACTCGTCCAGAACTATTTTCTATCCTCATCGGGTCAGAATGATAAGCTTTCATATTATATAGGAGCCAGCTATTATGATGAAAACGGAACTTTCATCAATTCATATTACAAGAGGCTTAACCTCAGGGCAAACACCTCCTACAAATTCTCCGGCAATGTAACTGTAACCAACAATATAAACATCAGCGGATCAAAAACCCGCGGCGCCGATTATATGAATATTTACTATGCATATACCAGCATGCCGTGGGATAATCCATACGATTCGACAGGCAAGCCGAGGTCATTCAAGAATGCTGACGGTATTTGGTCGAAAGACAAGATAAACCCTGTACAGGCTGCCAATAATTCAGAGCTCAGCAATTTCGGATTTTCTCTCGATTATGATCTTGACCTCGACATCAGGTTCACTGACTGGCTTTCATTTTCATCAACCAACAGGTTAAGCGGCTCTTCCTACATGGACAAGCAGTACTATTCCGCTGCATGCGACAACCTTTCCTATTTTGGAACCGGGTATGTCAGTTCGAGGAATGACATAAGCTACGGGGGCATTTCAACGGATCTCCTGAAATTCCAGTTTACAAAAGGCATCCATTCCGTCACAGGACTGATCGGGGTTGAAGTCGGGGGTGACCATTCCGACTATATAAGAGGCTCCGGCACCGGAATACCACAGGGCTTAAATGTTCCCACGGTGGCTTCGGGCCAGTATTCCATAGAGGGGGCACCGATAAGCTCGGTAATGCAATCTTTCATTTCACAGGTTAACTATATTATCAACAACAGGTATTTCTTCTCAGGCTCTTTCAGGATCGACCAGTCTTCGTCTTTTGCCCCAAACAAAAGAACTGCAATGTTCCCGAGTCTTTCAGCAGCCTGGAATATCAACAACGAGGAGTTCCTGAAAACCATATCTGCTATAAATAACCTGAGGCTGAAGGTTAGCTGGGGAAGGACAGGCATGAAAGATATCGGCCCGTACAAGTACATGGAGCAGTTCCGTTATGCAACCCAGTACAACGGGCTGCCGGCTGCCATACCATACCAGATGGCGAACCCTAACCTCACATGGGAACAGACAGGCCAGCTTAACCTTGGCCTTGAAGCAGGATTTCTCCAGAGGATAAATATCGATTTCAATGTCTACAGGAACCTTACCGATAACCTTCTTGTGTACAGGGACCTGCCGCCTTCGGGTGGATTCAGGAAGCAATGGCAGAATATCGGAAAATCTGAAAACAGGGGTGTCGAGCTAAGCGTTTCTACAGTCAATATCAAAAGCCAGAACCTCAAATGGACCACAGATTTCAATATAGGTTACAACAAGAATACCCTTTCAGGCTTCGGAACTGACACTATACAAAATGCAAATACCTATGGCATTGTTCAGATATATCACAATGGAGGATCACTTTACTCGTGGTACGCGAAAGAGTACTATGGAATTGATCCTGCGAACGGATCGATGCTTTGGGTGGGAAAAGATGGACAGCCGACACACGACTACCAGGCAGCCCGGAAGGTTGAATCCGGAACTCCGATGCCTAAATTCCAGGGAGGCTTCGGCACAGAGCTTGCATGGAAGGGCCTTTCAGTTCGTGCAAATTTCTCGTTTGTTTCGGGAAACAGGATTTACAATTATTTCAGGAGATATGTTGATCATGATCTGCAGGATGTTGGATTCAATGTGATGATGCCGAGGAGTGACTGGAAAATATGGCAGCAGCCCGGCGACATTGCAAACCACCCGCTTCCGCAGAATGCCATCAACTCCTACGATCCCTCAACAAGGTATATTGAGGACGGCAGCTATATCAAGGTAAGGAATGTGACACTGAGCTACGAGATTCCTGCCCGGGTGCTTTCCGGGTTGAAGCTTACCGGACTGACATTGTCAGTGGGTGCTGATAACCTTTACACTTTTACACGCTTCTGGGGCCAGGATCCTGAGGTATCCATAAATCCGGCAAACGGACTGCCCGGATATGCCGAGTTCAAATACCCGAACAACAGGCAGTTCATTTGCACCTTAAATGTCAGATTCTGAAATATATCTAAAACTGAATAAGATGAAAAGGTTATTAACCGGCATTTCATTTTTCGCAGCGATTATAGCTTTCACATCGTGCGAACTCAATATAATTCCTAGCGATGCACTTACCGGCAGCCAGATCAGGACCACATCCGACGGGCTGACGAGCCTTGTGAACGGTGGCTACTCCCAGTTTAAGGATATTCCCTCCGGCGAAAGCTCAAATAACTGGTACCTGCGGCAATACTTTCAGCTGAGCGATTTTGCAAGTGATGATATAGTTTGCGGGTATAAAACCGAGGATGATCTGATAAACAGCTTCAGGTACAACGACAGGGCTGCTGAAAAAACCAACATCAACAGCTTCTGGGAAGTCTCATATAAGATAATTTACGGTGCAAACGTAGGCATAAGCATGGCCGACCAGAAGGGCAGTGATCCGCTGACTGACCAGCTGAAGGGTGAATGCTATTTCCTGAGAGCCTTTGCCACCCACAGCCTAGTAAAGCTCTTTGCAAAACCCTATTCGGCATCCAACGGCTCGCAGCCAGGTGTAATTCTGAGAGAATCCTCTTCCGATGGAGCTCCCAAAGCCAGGGCGACGCTGACCGAAACATACGATTATATTTTATCAAGCCTGAAAACTGCCGCTTCTCTGATGAGCGGGAACCCACCGGAAGAGAGAAATAACAGGGGTTTCGCCTCAAAGTATGCAGCCTGGGCGCTCCTTTCCAGGGTGTACCTCTATATGGATGATTACCAGAATGCATCTGCCTATGCCGATTCAGTCATAAACTCGGGTGCATTCTCTCTCGAAACACCCGATTCATACCCCGGGTATTTTGCAAACGCCCCGGGCTCGGCCGAAACGATCTGGTGCATTCCCTTTCTTGCAGTTGATGACAAGAAGGAAGCTTCCGTCGCATCAATGGTATATAACGGAGCCAATTGCTGGGGAGAGGAGGGAGCTTCCCCTTCGATTCTTTCTGCGATGGGATTCGGAACGGATATGATGAATGTCGATGTCCGATGGAAGTACATTGAAACAGCGGCACCAGGACTTAAGAACGGAGTCAATATTTACTATGTAGGTAAATTCTCCGGACAGGGTGGATCCCCCACACTCAGTTCACCTGTAATGATCAGGCTGGCAGAAGTTTATTTAAACAGGGCAGAGGCACAGGCTAAGCTGGGAAACGTTGAGGGAGCCCTTGCAGATGTGAACGGGATAAGAACGAACAGGATGGCGGTTCCTGACGGAAGCACGATCGATGATTACCTGTATGATGCCACAAGGGATGGTATAAATGCAGGAAACATACTTGATTATGTTCTTAAGGAAAGAAGGATTGAGCTTGCTTTCGAGGGCCACAGGATATTCGACCTTATCAGGAACGGAAAGGACCTGGAAAGGAACTACTGGGGATACCACCTCGATTCGTACAATGGAATTCCCGGCGGAAGCCAGCCAGGCATCGATGCCCCGGGAGCGCTCATACCGGCAGGTGACCCCAGGTTTGTTTACCCGATACCTTCAAGTGAGGAGAGTACCAACAAGCTGTGTGTTCCCAATAACAAATAAAATTATGGAGGGAAGATCATGAAAAGCATTTACAAAATAATCATAATACCAGCTGTCGTTCTGCTTTCAGCTGCATGTACAAAGGAGGGTTCTTACTCGCTCACGGAAACCCCGCCCCTTGATTTTAAAACATACTATAACGGACTTTCCGTCAGCTTTGCCAACCAGGCAAAAAATGCAACCGGCATTAAATGGAATTTTGGCGACAATTCAGCTGAAGCCAGCGGCGATTCCGTTGTTCACCAGTTTTCACAAACCGGTAATTACCTGATATCCATGACGGGTACAGTTGATGGAAAAACGTGGGTCTTCCATACTGTTTTACGGGTTGATAAGCCTTCGGTAATAAGCCTGACAGATAATTCATTTGCCGACTGGAATGGGGTAACATATCCTGATTTTCAGCTGTCAGGGACAGACCATATGATCAGGGGCAAGGTGGACTATGATGCCAATTTTGTTTATATCTTCATCGAATACAGTACCGCCGGCACCAACGGACTGGCAACACTGGATGGCGCAATTATGGACCTGTACATGGACAATGACAATTCGCTGTCAACAGGATTCTCATCTGCACTGGGTGCAGACCTTCTTTATGAAGGAAACATTCCGGCAGACTGGTTTGATTTCTATAAATTTTCCGGCACCGATCAATCCGCATGGTCATGGATAGGACCCTTCAGCATTCCAAATGCTATTGCTAAAGGATATAGTGAGGAGGTAACCGACACCGTCAGGATGGAATTCGGGCTGTCACGCGATGCACTGAATATAAGCAAGGATGTTTTCAATTTCAAGCTCGTCCTTAACTATTCAGACTGGTCTGCTGAGGCAGGTTCATTGTCAAAGGATGGAGACACGAGGATAGCAGTACACATGAATAAGCAGAGTAAGTAGTGATGAGTATAGTTGAGTTGAGTGTTAACCTATTTTAAAAGAAATTACCTGCTGATCAACTGCTTAGGACTGGTATCGAAGCAAAACGATTGGGCTTCGGTTTAAAATTGGGCAACTTTGATATATTTGCACAGGTTTTTACTAAAAATATGGAGCCTCTTTTTCTTCCTAAGACAATTTCTTTATTCCAGAGGGTAGGATACAGCAGGAAACAGGTACAGGATGATGTATTCGCGGGTATCATTGTGGGGGTGCTTGCCCTTCCGCTCTCAATAGCATTTGCGATAGCCTCGGGTGTGAGTCCTGAGAAAGGTCTGGTTACCGCAATCGTTGCCGGGTTTCTGATTGCATTACTTGGAGGCAGCAGGGTTCAGATCGGAGGACCGACCGGAGCTTTCGTTATCATTGTTCTTGGAATAGTCAAGGTTTATGGCATACAGGGCCTGATTATCTCAACAGTCCTGGCTGGCATTATACTTATCCTTTTCGGTCTTTTCCAGCTCGGTACCCTGATAAAATATATACCACTACCCCTTGTGACCGGTTTCACCAGCGGGATCGCAGTCGTTATCTTTACTTCACAGGTGAATGATTTCCTCGGTCTTGGGATCAACAAACTTCCTTCTGAATTCGGAGGCAAATGGATACTCTTCTTCTCAAGCCTCGAACATATAAATTATTATGCGGTTGGCATTGCTGCACTAACCGTACTGATCTCGGTCTATTCAAAGCGGCTGACTAAAAAAGTTCCGGGCCCTTTCATCTCTATCGTCCTGATGACACTGGCCGTTCTGCTCCTGAAACTTCCCGTCCAGACAATTAAAAGTGTCTATGGAGAGATCCCAAACCAGATTAAGCTTGCCAGTTTTTCGGGTCTCGATTTGAGGCATATCGGCGATTATATCAGACCCGCGGTTACAATAGCAATGCTGGGGGCCATTGAGTCACTGCTCTCGGCAGTTGTATCCGACGGTATGATAAGCAGCAACCACAGGTCAAATACAGAACTGATCGCACAGGGTATAGGCAACATAGCATCAGGGCTATTTGGAGGCATCCCGGCAACCGGAGCCATTGCACGTACGGCAACAAACGTCAGGAATGGAGGAAGGACCCCGATAGCAGGTATGGTGCACGCAGTTACTTTACTCCTGATTATGTTGTTTTTCGGGAAATATGCGGCTCTCATCCCGCTACCCTGTCTTGCCGGCATACTGGTGGTGGTAGCATATAATATGAGTGAATGGCGGTCATTTATCTCGATCCTGAGAGGTTCGCGTTATGATGTTGTTGTACTCCTTGTTACGTTCATCCTCACCGTCTTTGCCGACCTTACGGTTGCGATAGAAGTTGGGATGGTGCTGGCAGCGATGCTCTTCATGCAGAGGATGGCCAAGCTGAGCGTTGTATACTCGCTCGAGACCGACAAGGATTTTATCGAGGATTACAATGCTCTTCCCAGGGGAATCTCTGTTTACGAGATAAACGGACCCTTCTTCTTTGGTGCCGCAAACAAATACAAGGAGGTACTCAAGGAAGTCGGAATCAGGTCGAAGGTGATGATCCTGAGGATGAGGAATGTTCCATTTATAGACGCTACCGGTATACACAACTTCAAGGAGGTGCTTAAGACACTTAATCATTACAGGGTAAAGGTTGTACTTTCTGGCGTTCAGCAGGGGGTTTATGACGAGCTGATGAAATCGGGCATCGAAAAATATATCTCAAAAGAGTATATAACCCCTCATTACGACATCGCAAAGGTGAAAGCTGTTGAAGCCCTTGATGCCATCAGCAGGCCGCATGGCCAAAGGGAATAGCAATTAATTAAAGCTCCGTTCCCTCAATTTTAAGAACCCTGACATAATCCAACGGGAATGTTGCCGGAGATGGCGGAAGTTCGATAACAAGCCCTTTCTTATTGTCGTATTTCCATTTAAGCTCTTTTTCTACTCCAAGCATCATGATTTTTGACCCGTCTGCCGGCCTGATCTGTTTTAATACCACCTGCCTGGCAGTCAGGTTCATCATTGCAGCATAGATGTGCTTCCCGTCGGCTGAGGCGGTGTACCTGATATCATCGCCTTCCCTGTAATTCTTCAGCTGTCTGGTACCGTAAATTGCTTCTCCGTTTATCTTCAGCCATTCTCCCATCTTTCCAAGCCTTTCCACGCTTGCCTGTGGAATAAGGCCTTCTGATGTCGGCCCGATGTTAAGGAGGAAGTTGCCTCCCTTTGAAACGATATCGACCAGGTTCTTTACAAGTGTGGCAGTCGATTTCCAGTTGGTATCTGATTTTTTAAATCCCCAGGTGTCATTCATGGTCATGCACGATTCCCATGGGAAGCTGGAAGATGTTGAAAGGATTTCCTGTTCAGGTGTTCCGAAGTCACCCACAAAGCTGTTGTCCTTGTTCATCCCCTGCATACCCTGCCTGCCTTTTCCGACCCTGTTGTTGACCAGGATATCAGGCTGAAGATTTCTTACAAAGTTGTACAGGTCCCTGCCCTGGTCTTCGGTCCATTCCTTTACCCACTCGCCATCGAACCAAAGTACACCCAGCTTGCCATAACCCGTCAGAAGTTCTGTGAGCTGTTTCTTGAGATAGTTTTCACGGTATCTTTCCCAGTGCACCGAGTCTGCATCCGGCTGGTGCCAGTCCATTATTGAATGATAGAAGCAGAATACAATGCCCTGTTTCGCGCATTCGTCAGATAACATCTTAAGCACATCTTTTCCGTATGGAGCATAACCGACTATATTGTAATCAGAAACTTTAGATCCCCACATTGCAAATCCGTCGTGGTGCTTTGATGTGATGACTATATATTTTACACCCGCATCCTTTGCTGTTTTTACCCATGAGGCTGCATCAAATTTTACCGGGTTAAATTGTTTTGCGAATTTTTCATAATCTGCCTTTGGAATTTTGGCGTCATTCATCAGCCATTCGCCGAGACCCGGGTAGATTTTGCCATTATATTCACCTGCCGGTACGGAGTACACGCCCCAGTGAATAAACATACCGAATTTTGCATCGTGCCACCATTTCATCCTGGCTCCCGTTGCCTCCTTCGTTTCCTTGGTAAAGTCGGGAAGTGGCGGCTGTTTTTTGTTGCATGCGGAAAGGCTGATTGCAAGCAGCATTACCACAAGAATTGAAATTGATTTGATTTTCATATAGGGTAGTATTGGTTAGTCAATAAGTCATGCAGGTCGTGAGGTCGTGCAGGTCCTTCCGGTCGTGCAGGTCATGCAGGTCTTGCCGGTCCTGCCGGTCGCCGCTTCACTTAGTATCCCGCCGCCTGCCCGTCCTTCCGCGATTCGGAAGCACCGAACCACACTTTGTTCTTTTCATCCCACATTATAGCCTGGTAACCTCCATAGCCGCCGAGATCCCATTGCACCACGTGCCCCATGTTCAGAAGCTTCTGTATCTCCTCCCACCTGAAACCGTTCTCGAGAAGGAGCACCCCGCCGTTGGTCATCAGCTCACCTGTAGGTTCGGATGACCCTATGTGGTGCATCCTGGGAGCATCGCCTGCCTCCTGCAGGTTCATTTTGAAATCTATAAGGTTAACAACGATCTGCACATGGCCCTGCGGTTGCATATCTCCGCCCATTACTCCGAAGCTTATCCAGGGCTTACCGTTCTTAGTAATAAATGCCGGGATAATTGTGTGAAAAGGTCTCTTGCCGGGGGCGTAACAGTTGTTATGTCCCTCCTCAAGGGTGAACATCTCACCCCTGTCCTGCAGCACGAACCCGAGGCCCGTGGGACACATTCCCGACCCCATTCCGCGGTAGTTGCTCTGGATAAACGAAATCATGTTGCCATATTTATCGGCAACAGTGAGGTAAATTGTATTTCCGGCTTCGGACCTGCCGGCCGGGTAAACCTTTCCAGCCTTGTTCCTGTCGATAAGCTTTCTTCTTTCAGCCGCATATTTCTTTGAGAGCAGATGTGCAACAGGTATTGCTGCAAACGCTGGATCTGCATAGTATTTTGCCCTGTCCTCGAAGGCGAGTTTTTTAGCCTCGGTGAAGAGATGCATATATTCGGCCGAACCAAATCCCATGGACGCGAGGTCATAGCCCTCGAGAATGTTAAGCATCTGAAGAGCTGCGATTCCCTGCCCGTTGGGAGGGAGTTCCCATATGTCATAGCCACGGTAGTTGGTGCATACAGGGTCGATCCATTCGGAATGATGCCTTGCGAGGTCATCATATGACAGGAATCCACCCTGTGACTTAATGAACGCATCGATCGTCCTGGCGATTGATCCCTGGTAGAATTCGTTACGGCCTCCTTTTACTATCTTATCAAGGGTGTTGGCAAGAAGAGGGTTCCTGAACACTTCACCCTTAGAAGGAGACTTGCCGTTTGGCATGTAAACTTCCTTTATATTCGGGTAATCTTTCAGAAGCTCGGCGTTCTTCGCAAGCGCCCAGGCAATATATTCGGTTACCGGAAAACCTTCCCTTGCGTAATTTATTGCAGGTTGCAGAATATCTTTCATCGGCAGCTTTCCGAAAAGATCATGAATCTCAAACCACCCGTCCACGCACCCAGGCACAGAGACGGGGAGCGGACCGTAGGAGGGGATTCTCTGGATATTGTTCTCCCTGAAATACTCGAGCTTAAGGGACCGTGGCGACCTTCCGCTGGCATTGAGCCCGTATAGCTTGTTCCTGTCGGCACTCCAGATTATTGCAAAGAGATCTCCTCCTATGCCGGCCCCTGTCGGTTCTACAACACCAAGGACCGCATCGGCCGCTATAGCCGCATCAAAGGCATTGCCACCTTTCTTCAGGATATCGAGCGCCACCTGCGTCGCAAGGGGCTGGGAGGTACAGGCCATGCCATTCCTGGCAATTACCTCCGATCTTGTTGCAAAATCATGACCCGTAACCCTGTCCTGTCCCCACAAACAGGCATTTAAAGCAACCAATAAGAAAAATATTATATAGGATTTCATATTCTAATTTTGTTCCTGTAAAGGTAAGTATTCTGCCTTCATTGCGAAACTGGCCGTGGGCCTGAAAGTGATATGATATATTATTTTGCCATCGCCCTTTTTTTATAATCCTCCGGCATTTTCTCTATGGCATACCTGAGGGCGGTTCTTGGCATTTTTGATTTGTTATTCATGACAAATTCGAAAATAGCATCCCGGTGAGCCTCGCTGGCAGCCTTCAGCATCCAACCGTAGCCTTTCTGTACCATGTCGTCGGTGTCGGTCAGGAGTATTGAAGCAATTTCAATAATATCTTCAAGGAACATGCCGCGCCTGGCCGGGATAATCAGGGATACGGCCGAGCCCCGTTTTACCCACCTGTTTTCTGAACCTGCCCACTTCTTCAGGAAAGTGATGTTCCCGGGATACTTCATTAAAAGCTCCCCTACGGTATGATTACAAAACGTGTCGCACGAGGCCCAGTTATTGACATGGTCATTAAGCCACCTGCTGAAAAGATGGATGTCGTCTTCCGCAAAATTCCTACCGGCGGATTCCGACCAGTCGCATGCAACCAGGGATTCCTCAACATATCCCGACCGCCACAGTTCCTCGCACAGCCTGAATATGTTTTCCTTGCTCCTGTCACCGATTTCCTTGAGCATGGCCCTTGCAATACGGTGGACATCAGGATTCTTAAGGCCATAAAATGATACTTTCTCCCTGAAAAACTTTTCATTCTGGGCCTTTACCTCCTCCCTTGCTCCCCGCCTGAGAAGCTCTCTTGCCTTTAAAATTATTGAATCCATGTAAGCTAATAATTGTTTTCCCCTTGGCTGGTTTTTTCAACTGAGATAATCAGACTCCCTTTCCTGTTTCCCCCAAGGGGGAAATGATTCAATTCCTACTCCTTCCACCTTGGGGGGAAGGTTGGGTAGGGGATCCTAATTTACAATACATAAAGTTATTTAATTTTGAGAGGTTTTATAATTTAGCTCCCTGAATTGGACAAATTTCATGCTGACAAACAAAAGAATTCCAGGCAATATGCAGGAGCAGGATAAAGCAGAAAAAGACGACTTCGTATACTTTGTCGACCAATTCGGGGACATCAGGATTTTGAAATACCGCCTTCCGGATTTCGGTTCCCTGTCGCTGAATCAAAAGACTCAGATATATTTCCTGAGCCAGGCGGCCTTATCGGGAAGAGATATTCTCTGGGCGCAGAATTTCAGGTATAACCTTATCATAAGGAAGTTCATCGAATTTATACTTTCAAGCTTCAGTGGTGAGAGGGAGAATGAAGAGTTTAAAGCCTTCCTCGTTTGGTCGAAACGGGTTCTTTTCTCCAACGGGATCCATCATCATTATTCACAGGACAAATTCAAGCCTGGTTTTACAGAGCTTTATTTCAGATCTCTTATCGATGGCTGCGATCCCGGCCGGTTGCCGGTTCAGGATCAGGATGCCGCCAATCTTACTGAAGCAATTTGCAAGGTGATTTTCGATGAGTCTCTCTTTAACAAGAAGGTTGAGCTGGGAAGCGGGACAGATCTGGTTAAAGCTTCGGCTGTGAATCATTATGAGAATGTAACCCAGGAGGAGGTTGAGAAATTCTATTCCGGATTCCCCGATCGGAACGATCCCAGACCAGTTTCGAGAGGTCTGAACACAAAAGTGATTAAAAAGGATGGGAAGGTAACCGAACTGGTTTACAGGTCAGGCGGACTTTACGGGGAGGCGATAGACAGAATAATATTCTGGCTGACGAAAGCCATGTCGGTTGCTGAAAACACAACCCGGAGGAGAGAGCTTGAGCTCCTTGTTTCATTTTACAAAACAGGTGATCTGAGAACCTGGGATGAATACAATATAACATGGGCAGGCAACAACACTTCAGATGTTGACTATATAAACGGATTCATTGAAACCTATGAGGATCCTCTCGGGAAGAAGGCAACCTGGGAGTCGGTGGTGGATTATACGGATAGGGTGGCAACCCGCCGGATGGAAATTATCACCGCAAATGCACAGTGGTTCGAAGATAATTCCCCCATTGATAAAAAATACCGGAAAGAAAAAGTGACCGGCGTTGCCGCCAGGGTGATAAACATAGCAATGCTTGGCGGTGACTGTTACCCGGCATCACCTCTCGGGATAAACCTTCCGAATGCCGACTGGATAAGAAAGGAGTTCGGCTCAAAATCCGTCACCCTTGCAAACATAGCCGAAGCACACGATACAGCCAACAGGGGAGGGGGTCTTCTCAATGAATTTGCTGCAACCACCGGCGAGATCGTGAGAGCAGAAAAATTTGCATTCCTGTCCGACTCTCTTCATACCGATCTGCATGAGTGCATTGGTCATGCAAGCGGCAAGCTTGCTGAGGGATGCGATCCTAAAGCTCTTAAGAATTACCATTCAACCCTCGAGGAGGCCCGGGCCGACCTGTTCGGGCTATACTTCATGCTGGATCCCGGGATACTTGATCTCGGGCTCCTTCCTTGCCGCGAAGCAGCCATGGCAGGATATGATGCTTACCTGAGAAATGGTCTTCTTACCCAGCTGGTGAGGATAAAACCGGGAAAGAATATTGAAGAGTCCCATATGCGTGCAAGGGCCATCATTTCGGGGTGGGCATATGAAAAAGGCAGGAACGGCAACGGTATTGAATTATTCAGGAAGGATGGCAAGACTTTCGTGACAATTACCGATTATGAAAAAGTAAGGAGGTATTTCGGTGATCTTCTTAAAGAGATCCAGAGGATAAAATCTGAAGGAGATTATGAAGCCGGCAGAAAGCTTGTCGAGAATTACGGCGTGAAGGTTGACAGGGAGCTGAACGCCGAGATAGTGGAACGATATGAAAAACTCGGCATGGCACCTTTTACAGGCTTTGTCAACCCGAGGCTGGTACCGGTTACTGATGAAAGCGGTTCAATCACTGACATAAAGGTTGAATATACCGATGACTTCCTTGGCCAGATGCTGGAATACGGGAAATACTATTCCTTCCTGCCGGTAGTGTAAAGTTTGGAGAAATTCAGTGGAGGCAAGCGGCAGCCGGCTGCCGGCACGCCTACTTAAGGTACTTCCAGAATTTTTCCTCCTTCCTGCTCATCTCTTTAACCTTCTTCCTTTCGAGAAGGTAATAGTAGATCATGGCTGCGATCCCTGTTCCGGTAATCCCGGCAAGTAGGTATTTGAAAATTGAGGAAAAATCTTCTCCTGTTTTCATAATATGACCGGCCAGGGACTCGGCTTCACTGATCTTATGCCCGACATCAATGTTAAAGATGTTCTTCATGAAGAAGAGCATGAAAAATGCCAGCAGGCCCGCCATGAGCGGGGTAGAGATCCATCCTATACCTATTTCTCCCAGTACCTTGAAGTTTATATTTCTGGCCCCCTTGTACAGTCCTATACCGATCACGCATCCCACGACAACCTGCGAGCTTGAAACAGGTGCCAGTGGGATGGGAGGGAGGCCCAGCCTGACAAGGAAGTCGGAAAGCCCACTCGAGGAAAAGATAAATAGGACAAGCGATTCGGCCAGAACGACAACGAGAGCTGCTTCAGCCGAGAGCTCGACAATGTTGCTTCCGACGGTATCCATCACCTTTTTTGAATAGGTAAGTATGCCGAGAGCTATTGCAAGGCTGCCCAGGAGAAAAAGCTGCTGGTTCGAGCTGAGCGTAATGAAACCCAGGTTGATGTCCTTAAGGTCGAATGCCGGTGCGAAGACACCCATCACATTGGCTATATTGTTTGCCCCGAGGCTGTATGAAGCAAAGGCTCCTACAATAATGAGCCCGGTACGGATATAGGATTCGAAACGGATAAGGTGAATATTCAATGCACGCTTGATCCTTGTTATCAGCATGTAGAGGGCAACAGCGAAAAGTGCGCCAAGCACCGGGCCCGTGAGCCAGGCCAGGACAATTTTCGAAAGGACCGCCCCGTTAGTCGGGTTGCCTGTAAAAAGGTTCCATCCTATGATTGCCCCCACCACCGCCTGTGTACTTGATACGGGGAGTGAGAACTTTGTCATCACGTAAAGTGTGATTGCTGCGGCAAGTGCCAGTGTAAATGAGCCGCCTATCGCATTCACTCCCCCCAGTTTACCAAGGGTATGCGCGGCACCACCGCCCTGTATTACCGACCCGAGTATTACGAAAACTGATGCAATTACCGCGGCCTTTCTGAACGAGACCATCCTCGAACCGACCGCGGAACCAAAAACATGCGATGCATCGTTCGCGCCCAGCGACCAGCCCAGGAAAAGACCGCTTGTCAGGAAAAAGAGAATCATCGCGACGAATTTAGATCAATTTTCATTTACCGTTTTTGGTGTATTGCGCGTCATTAAGTTGTTTTGCTCCGTGTTCCGTACCAAACTCCAATCTCCGGACTCCGGACTTTTCTCACATAATTATTTTAATCGACATCCCCGAGAGCAGGTCAGCGGCCTTTTGTGCAAGATCGGAAATGCTTTCTATATGATGGATTATATACCTTAAGTGGGCCTTGTGCGCCAGGTCAAGTTCCGGTGATTCCTGGAAAATCTTCTTTTTTACCGAATATGAGATCTTGTCAGTCTCGCTTTCAAAGTAATATACTTTAAGAAGCTTCTCCCTCACGGTATGAGGTGAAACGAAGAATGCCCTCGCGGCCGGCATCAGCTCTTCTGCAGCGTTTGCCGACGCCTCGGCAATGTTTATTATGTCATTATGCAGCTTCGAAGGGATTTGTGGCACCTCGATGTCTATCTCGTGAAGGGAGCTCTTTATTCCATCGATGATCTCATCAAGCTCATCGAGAAGCTGTGATACTTCCGCCCTGTGCTGGGGCAGTATCGAATGTGTGATCATATCATTTTCTATCTCCCTCTGAAGCTTGTCGGCTGCACTTTCAAGAGAATCGACTTTATGCAGATGCCTCCGGAATGCTTCAGCATCGCCTGCCAGATACGATTTTACGGCCTCCCTGAAGACCAGGAGACCCAGGTCAATGTTATCGAAAAACTCGTCGATCCTGACGATAATGTTTTTAGTGGCCCGTGTGAATAATGCCATAATTGCAGGAGTAAGGTTACATAAACAAATATAACAATATCTGGCTCCAAATAAAAGAAGAGAGAAGAGAAAGCCGGCAGCCGGCAACCGGTAGCCGGAATTCAGAATTCAAATATTTTCTCCACCCTGTTTCTTTTCAGGTACGACTTAAGAATTACCTGGATATCGCGGTTATCTCTCGATGGCTTAATGCAGTCGTGAAGTGCAGCAAGGCCGAATCCGACGTCGTTTATGTTGAAAAAGCCGTATCCCGCGTATTTGCCGTTGAGGATTTTTACCGCGCATTTTTCTTCATCATTCCTTCCCCTGTCGACAATGAAGAAATTCTGTTTTGTGAAGATGAACTCATCGAGAGCCTTTTCCGCCCGCTCATTGTAGTCTGCCGGTGTCTCCTTTCCGCAGCACGCGCCCTTGCAGATGCCGACCTGGTGATGAAAACACGGACCGTCAGTTTCGTACAGGCCCGTTAGCTTCTGGCAGAGGTTGTAGGTCTCGGTCAGCCTGACGAGAGTATCATGGGTCCTACTTTTCGAAGTGAAGATGGCGAGGTGAGATTCCTCATCCTTTACCTGGCGGAAAGTGAACCTGAGGTACCCCTGCCGGTCATACCCGCTGAAAATTCCCCACCTGAAACCAGTTCGCCTCTGTGCCCTGTTAAAGAGAGGTTTATTCTGCTTTATTTCAAAAGATTCCTTTATGAGGGCAATCAGCTCGCTTCCCGTCTCTTCCCATTCAATCGATGCAATAAGGTCACGCATCTCCATTGCCCTGCTGGTGGTATTGTTCGACAAATGTGTTGAAATACGGGAAAGCAGGTTCCGGCTCTTCCCGATATAGATCAGGTTGCCCTTGTCATCATAAAAATAGTACACTCCCGGGACCTCGGGGATCCTTTCAATCACCGACATATCAAGAGCAGGATTAAGCTTCGCATTCCTTGTGTTCCTGATCAGCCCTGACCTTTCTCCGAAGAGTTTCCTGTCCTTCTCGAGGCACATCTCAAACAGCCTGACCGTTGCAAGGGCATCGCCCGCCGCCCTGTGGCGGTCAGTAATTGTAATTCCCAACTCCCTGCATATATTGCCCAGCCCGTATGACCTGAAACCAGGAAAGAACTTTCTGCTTAGTGCAACAGTGTCGAGGATCTTTCTTGTGAAATTGTATCCGAGTGATTTGAATTCTTCCCTGATGAACGAATAATCGAACCTTGCATTATGTGCAACAAATGTCCTTCCTTCAGTATGCTCTATTATTGATTTGGCAATCTCATAGAATTTCGGAGAGTTTTCCACCATCTCATTCGTGATCCCCGTCAGGTTGGTAATGAAGTAGGGGATATTCCTTTCAGGGTTTACAAGTGAAATAAATTCACCGGTAATCTTTTCACCGTCGTGGAGATATATGGCTACTTCTGTAACCTTCTCAAGCCTTGAACTTCCTCCGGTGGTCTCTATATCAACAATTGCATACACTCTTCAGATTCCCTGATAGCTGGTACTAATATACTTCATTTGGATAAAGAGTTGTCAATTGTTAGTATTTTTGAAAAGCTAAAATGAAAGTGATGAGCGAGTGCTTTGGTAATTTTTTTGTCCTGAACGGAAAGCTGACTTCAGCAGGGTTTTTTATCAATTCGTTAATCTACGAAGGAGAGTCAGTATATGAGGTTATTAAAAGTATTAACGGCATTCCCGTTTTCTTCGGCGATCATATGAACAGACTTTATAAGAGTGTTGAAATCATCGGGAGGAGGATGCTCTGTGATAAAGACCTGATCAGGGCCGCCGTCCTTGCACTTGCTGGCGCCGAAAAGCACGGGATGATCAACATTAAAATTGTATTTAATTACCGCCAGGATGCCGGAAACTGCCTCATTTACTACCTGGAGCCGCATTATCCTGATGAGGAGCAATACAAAGCAGGTGTCAGGGGACTCCTTTACCATGCCGAACGGAAGGACCCGGTATCAAAAGTAATAGACATTTCTCTCAGGTCGGAGATAAACAGGCAACTTGTTCTTGAGAATTGCTACGAGGCCCTTCTGGTGAACAGGAACGGATGCATTACCGAATGCAGCAGGACGAATGTGTTTTTCATCAGGAAAGACTGCCTGTTCACGGCTCCTGATTCATTGATTTTAAGCGGTATTACCAGGAAGCAAATCCTTGAGGTCTGCAACGAGATCAGTATCCCTGTTGTCTTTGAATGTGTAAGGCACGATGAGATTGGCAGATTTGAAAGTGCATTTATGACTGGAACATCCCCTGTTATCCTACCTTTCAACAGTATTAACGGCGTGAAATTCAGAATAGGCCATCCCATTATTGAGCTGCTGAGGACCAGGTACATGCTGAAGGCAGAAAAAAGCATATCAGATTTTCTTTACCATCCACCTGCATCCTGAACCTCCTGACAGGGGCCCGGCGCTTCGAGACAAAAAATCACTATCTTTGACAAAATTAAATCAGTCAATATGGCAAGTATCAAGCAGCTAAAGAAAGACATTGATAATCAGATATTCGAAATCATTTCAGACTGCCTGCTCTATTCCGGGCTTCACCCCGATAATAAAACTGAAGAGCTGAACGACATAATTGAAGAAGCAGTTTCGCTAAGAAATGATCTTATTGCCCGGGTAAATAACCCCGACGGGAAGGATAACCCGCAGGTATTGAAAAAGTACTATGGTGAAGTGAAAAAGGATCTCAGCGAAGGAAGTGACAAGCTTTGTGAAAGGCTCAGTGCGATCTCGAAGAAGAAGAAAAAGTAAAACTCCCGTATATTTTTCTGCCACACAAGCTGCAGTTCCCGTCGGTAGTTCCCACATGTACCACTTCATAAGCTTTCCGTACGGTAATGGTTTTCCCGCAGTCGGGACAGACAGTATCCTGGCCTTCGGCTGAGAGAGTGTTTCCTGAATAAACATATTTTAAATGTTTCCTTGCCGTATCAAGCAGTTCATGCAGCTTTTCATGAGTGGTTACGGGATCGTGTCTTTTGTACATCGGGAAATATCTGCTCAGGTGCAAAGGTGTTTCATCGCCAAGCTCCTCCTTTATCCACCTGGCCTCTTCATCCATCTCCCGTACAGAGTCATTTCTGCCGGTAATCACCAGTGTAGTCACTTCAAGATGACTGCCTGCTTTACTTATTTTTTTCAATGCCTCTTTCACGGGTTCTATATCTGACCCGGTAAAATCACGGTAGAACCTGTTGCTGAATGCTTTGAGGTCAACATTGAAGGCATCAGTAACTTCAAGGAACCTGTCGAGGATACCGGGAGATACAAAGCCGTTGGTTACCATGATATTCTTCAGGCCAGAGGTTTTTATCCTTTCGGCCACATCCATAACAAATTCATACCATATAACCGGTTCGTTGTATGTATATGCAACTCCTGTATTGCCAGGTGTCCCGATGGCTTTAGCGGCAACTTCTTCTGGGGTAACAGGTTCCAGGTCTCCCGGAGGGCCATCCTGGGAAATATGGTAGTTCTGGCAGAAGTCACATCTCATGTTGCACCCCCACGAACCTATTGACAGTATCCCGGATCCGGGGAAATAATGGTACAAAGGTTTTTTTTCGATCGGATCGAGAGCGATTCCTGAGATAAGCCCGTAAGTGATCAGCTCAATTTTTCCACTGGTATTTTTCCTGGCTTTACATATGCCGGATTTACCTTCCCGGATTTTACAGGAATGGGGGCAGATCAGGCATTCAATACTGCCGTCGCTGAGTATTCTGAAGCTTTCCTGCATTTTCTGCCGCGATATGTGTAAAATATATATAATGAGTCAGAGTTCATTCATCAGTTCGGATGTCAGGTTGTGGGTTTCAGCAAAGATGAGCAGTTCATCCTTTATAAGTTCAATCTTCTCAACATCTGAAACACCAAGCCTGGTGAGTATTTTCTTCCCCGATTTCAGGCAAATCACGAACTTGAGCGGGTATATCTCAAGTTTTTCAATGTCCGAAGCTTTTATATTTTCAGCGGCCATTAGCGGGTTCTTCTTCAGGATAATTGCCCCTTCGAGGAATTCAATGAACCGGTAACCATAGCCAAGGCCGATCCACACAAGGTATGAACCGAACCCGGCAAGAAATACAACGGTTGCCCAGGTACTGGCATTCATTTTCCGGGCTTTTATGCTGAATATAAGCCAGTAAGCGGCGACGGCAGCACATGCGGTCCCGAGTATAAGCTGCGAGATCCTGGTAAGCCTGTTATCCTCCCTCATCTCAAGGGAAAAATGTTTTTTTTCCATCGGGATATATTTAATGCAATTTACCCAATTTATGTTGTTGAACAATATTCCATATTTTTTTGCCCCCCGGCACTTGTTCTTTTTAAATTGAAGTCTTAATTTTAGCTGCAATTATCAGTTTATTTTTAAACCTAAAATACCAACTATGAAAGAAAATTCGAACAAAGTTTCACGTCGGTCCTTTATCGGGACAACGGGGGCTGTTGCTGCGGGCCTGACCATTCTTCCGAGCAATGTTATCAGTGGTCTGGGCTATCGCGCTCCAAGCGACAAGCTCAATGTTGCAGTTGTCGGGATCGGGGGTATGGGTAATTCCAACCTGAAGCATGTAAAACCAACAGAGAACATTGTCGCTCTCTGCGATGTAGACTGGGGTTATTCAAAGCATGTCTTCGATGAAAATCCGGGTGCAAAAGCATACTGGGACTGGAGAAGGATGTACGACGAGATGGGGAAATCAATTGATGCTGTAATTGTTGCAACGGCCGACCATTCACATGCTGTTGTTGCTGCAAACGGCATCCAGCTGGGCAAGCATGTTTATTGCCAGAAACCCCTGACACATTCTGTATATGAATCAAGGCTTCTGACCAAACTGGCTGCAAAATACAAAGTAGCAACACAGATGGGAAACCAGGGATCATCCGATGAAGGTGTTAACCAGACAATTGAATGGATCCAGAATGGTGAAATAGGAGAGGTAAAGAAAGTTGAAGCTTTCACCGACCGTCCTATCTGGCCCCAGGGGCTGAATGTTCCTAAAGGCGAATGGGTACCCGATACCCTCAACTGGGACCTGTTTATCGGCCCGACAAAGATGCGTCCCTATAACAGCCTTTATACCCCATGGAACTGGAGAGGCTGGTGGGATTTTGGTACAGGTGCCCTCGGCGATATGGCTTGTCACATACTTCATCCTGTATTCAAGGCACTGAAGCTGCAGTATCCTGTAAAGGCCCAGGGAAATTCAACACTTCTCCTTACCGACTGTGCACCTAATGCCCAGTTTGTAAAGCTTACCTATCCTGAAAGAGTTGCTCCAAAAGGTGCAAAAATCAACTATCCCGAGGTGGAAGTGTACTGGTACGACGGGGGACTCCAGCCGATGAAACCGGCAGGATGGCCAGCCGGAAAGAATATGAATGACGCGGGTGGCGGTGTTATTTTCCATGGAACAAAGGATACACTGATCTGCGGTTGCTATGGTGTTCGCCCATGGCTGCTGTCAGGTCGTAAGCCCGTCGTTCCCAAAACAGAAAGAAGGATTGAGAAAGCAATGGACGGAGGTCATGAGATGGACTGGGTTCGCGCTTGCAAGGAAAGTCCGGATACCAGGGTTAAATCAAAATCTGATTTTTCAGAGGCCGGTCCTTTCAACGAAATGGTTGTTATGGGCGTACTTGCAGTAAGGCTCCAGGGTCTAAACAAGGAGCTGGAGTGGAACGGTGAGAAAATGGAATTCACCAATATAAAGGACGACGATTCTGTAAGGCTTACAATTTCAGATAATTTCCGGATTGTGGACGGGGACCCGAAATTCGACAGGCCGAATATCAACCTTAATGCGAAAGAATTCGCAGCAGAGATGATCAGGCATACATACCGTAAAGGTTTCACTTTACCCGATATGCCGGCATAGATATTACTGTGGCAGAGAAGGCGCAGGAGACTGCGCCTTTTTTCATTTAAAGCGTCCCTTTAAGCCCTATTTCCTCAGCTGCTTCCCGCATTGCCATTATGCAGTCGGTGATCAGCTCATCGAGGCTCACTCCCAGCATTGAAGCACCTTTTTCTATAACACTCCTGTCTACCCCTGCTGCGAATCTTTTGTCTGTCCATTTTTTCTTTACGGACCTGGCTTCCATGTCCAGAACGCTCCTGGTTGGCCTTACCAGCGCACTGGTCGCGACAAGACCGGTCAGCTCGTCCATCGCATATATGGTTTTCTCCATCCTCGATAATGGCTCAACGTCCGAAGCCAAACCCCAGCCATGACTGAGTACGCCCCTTATATATTCCTCGGGCCAGTTGTTTTCCCTCAGTATCTTCTCTGTCATTTTACAATGCTGTTCAGGAAATTGTTCGTAATCGAGATCGTGGATAAGCCCGACGACCCCCCATTTTTCCTCGTCTTCGCCCGCCTTTCTGGCCATATATCGCATAACAGCTTCAACTGCCAGGGCATGTTTATAAAGGCTCTCCGATTTATTGTATTTAAGGAACAACTCAAGAGCCTCCTTCCTGCGAGGGATAAATTCTGACATAATTCGTAATTTTTCTTAAGGATACTAAAATAGCAGAGTTTCAGGAGAAAAAAAACCTATTTGACCTTGACAAGGGAGTTTGTCCTGTTTATATTCTTCCCCCTGACTGAGAGAAAATAGTACCCGGCCGGAAGACCGGTACAGTCAATTCCAATATTATTCTCTCCCATTACAACCGGGTAGGAAAAGCCCCTGACCTTTATTCCCGAAGAGCTGATCATCGATACGGTAACCGTCTCAGGTTCGTCAGCAGTGATAACCAGGGTAAGGTTGTCCCTGAAAGGATTCGGGTATGCCCTGAATGGCACCACAATTTTAATAAATACCGCTGCAGTGTCATTACCGTGAAAGTCGTCGGGATTGTTCACCGAAAATACCTTTATGCTGTAATTATTAAACTTCGACAGCTCCTGTTTCTGGCTGAAGGAGATAGTTGCGGAATCGAGATATTCTGACAGCACGTTGTCGAAATGTTCCGGATTCATCACAATATTGTTGACTGAATACTGAAGGTTGAACCCGTTAACCGGATCTTTCCCCTGGTTGCTGACTTTTACAACCACCGAATCGCCTGTGATATCAGAACCAGCGACAGGCTGTATAATCCTGTCGACAGAGAGATCCTTATCTATAAAGACAACTTCGGCAGGATCGGGGAAATCCACAAGATCGAGAAATGCACAATCAAGCCCGTCCGACACTGCCTCATCCTTGCTGTATTCCCATTCGAGGGTATTCAGCCCGGCCGGAAGAACCACCGTTTTCTTAACCCAGCCCGATTCGCCCGACATCCGGAAAACAGTAGTGCCGTTAAGCCTGAACGTGAGGAAATCGTAATACTCCTCCGACGAAACCCTGCAATAGAATCTGAGTGTGTCCTCGGCCGTAAGGGAGAGTTTAATTATGAGCCTGGTGCTTTCATTATTGCTTATCTTTCCCGACCTGGCCGAGTAAAGTCCGTCATATGCATCCTGGCCGGTAATGGTCCACGGTTTGGCGCTGACATTGATCCATGGATAGATATCGTACGATCTCAGCTCAAAACTCTCCCTTGCTTTTCCTATCCTGAAATCAAAGCTTCTGCTTACATCATAAGGGGAACAGGACAGGTATGAACTGACGGTAAAATAATCTCCCGGCTTGGCCGATACTGACAGCGTAACAGGCATTGATAACGTAAGGGTGTCATCAGACGGAAATACCTCTGATTTAGCCCCCGGCGGGTCAATCTGTATGTTATTACCCTGGCTCGAAATAGTAAAATTACCCGGAGTGGAACTGCTCCCTGAATTCATGATCCGGTAAACAAGATTTACCTTCTCGCCGGGTTCCGGTATGAAGTTACCGTTCCCGACCCCTGTATCGTCAATATAGCAGCTGATGATCCTGAAATCGGGTGAATGAACCATTATATCGATCCGGTATCTTTTGTTGATGACCTTATCCTTTATTATCAGATCGACTGGAATGACAGCCTTATCGGGTATAGAATCGGCAACCTTAATCTCCATTGCCCTGGGGATGGTTATTCTGGAATTGCCTGCAAGCGATCCGATATAAAGTGAATCTGAAAGGAATTTGATCAGGTTGGAGTTGGTGGTTATCCTGGCAATCATGGAGTCGCTTGCTGTCATCCCGAGGTTTTCAATAGTAAGGTCAAGCCAGAATGTTTCGTCGAAGTCAGCCTTACCATTATTGTTTCCCGTGCTGTCGTTTATTGAGTTGTTGTTCAGGTTCACAAACTCATCACTCACATTATTGAAGTAAATCTTTTTAATAAAAGGGATCTTATTTTGCCCGGTCGCTACAACGAGGCAGGAGTCGTACCTGTTGCCTGGCAGCCTGATGGTAACTGATCCGTCGGGGCTGACGAACGAAGCATCAATAAGGCTGTCACCAGCAGAAACGGCAATATACGCAAACGGGTCGGTAATCATCGAATAGGAGGTGATCCCCTTTGGCAGCTTTGAAGGAATCTGTATGCTTAACGAATCGGGTTTGCCGATTATGGGAGTTGCTGAGGGATCACCAAGCAGTGTGTAAGTCTCCCAGTAGTATTTCTTCCTCGGGCTTGTGCTGGAACTTACCGACAGGTTTCCTGCATAATTGATCATACCCATTGTAGTGTACCAGTCCGCGGGTTTTTCACCGTTTAGGTGGAAAAGCCTGTCGTAGGCACCCAGTCCCTTATTGCCGTACTTGGGATTGCTTGAAATGTCACATACACCGACCGACCAGTAATAATCCTCGTCCCAGTAGGAATCATTTGAGCATCCGATATACCCGATTGCTCCTTTCTGCCCGGCAATGACCATCGTGTTGCCAAGCGATGAGGAGGCATTGAAATGAGCAGTCTGGCAGGCATTCGTTATTATGAACGGGTACATCCCCTTATTGTGAAGCTGAGAAACATCGGAGGCCTTGATTGATGGATCAAGCCACCCCGAAACGTCACCATGGCCCGTATAATTAATAAAGGAGAGCCCGTTGTTAATGAGCTTTTTTATTGAATCTTCAACAGCGACGCCGGCTGAGGCAGGATAATTGAATATATGCCCGTCGAGGCCGTTTGAGGCATTGATATAATAGGACGATGCATAGTTCACCTGGCCGTTCATATATGTGTCGTAACCCCCGTCGTTCCCGGCACTCACCAGTGCACCGGAATAAAAATGGTTTGAATCCGCAAACTGGTATTTTTCGTACTGAAGGAGCTTTTCAACTACATTCTTAAGGCTGGTCGTGTCAGGCACCGGCAGCCGGCCGATAAACATATCGGGCACATAATCGCCATTGCCGTCAAACTCCCCGTAATACATGTCAGAGACCTGGTAGGTGCCGTCGGCCAGTGGTATCCTGCTTACATCGCCCACGATCAGGAGGTATTCGGGAGCGGGTTTGGCTTCTGTTCCTGAACGATATATTGAAGTGAGCGTGTCTTTGATTCCGGCATAGGTGTCGCTGCCGGGATAGGTTCCCTTGTATAGCGTTGTGATCCTGAATCCCTGCTGGGTCTTCCAGGTGATGAATGGTTTGAGGGCTTTTCTGAACGCACTGTCGGTAACGATAACCATCCCAACCGGCTTGGTTGAAAAGCCGTTTATAAAGCCTTCGGGGTAATAATTCACTATTGCCTTGGCAACTGTTTTGTCAAACATTGGTGATGAAAAAGCCGGTATGGTCCCTGATTTTTCACTTCCGCCTGTGAAGCTTGCCGTGATCTTCATCGAGGTGATAAGCTCAAGTTCGTTGAGGCAGGGGTTATACCGCAGGGGAGAAATATGGATCACAGCAAGCTTCCTGTGCCTGAGTGTCCCAATTGTCTCAATGGATACGGTATCTGACTTAATCAGGGATTTTTTTGAATATTCTTTCCGGTCAATTAAAAAGTCCCTTTCCTGCTGATCATTCTTGGCAGCATCGGCCTGCCTGGGAAACAGGAGACCCTTCTGGCTGAATTCACCCGGGTTCAGCTTTCTTGATTTTACACTGGAGATGGTCACCACCGGCCTGCTTCCGTCAGGAATGGCAATAAGCCTGCTGTAAACTGGTAATTCAGGCTTGCCAGCTTCTGAAGTGCTGGTATGCCCCGGTACAGAAATCCTGTAGAAATCGCCGTGACTGTTGCTTACCCCCCTGAATATTATTTCAGGAAGGGAATAATCAATTAAAATGCTGTTCCTCGAATCAATGCTAAAGCGCGGTCCCAGATTACCTTCTAAAAGATACCTGAAATCTTTTCCCTGCTGCCCGGTCATTGAAACGGGTAAGATAAGGGAAACTAACAGAACTGTAAACCTGCCCTTTTTAAGAAGCATCAGTGTTAATTGCTTAACGCTGTAACCTAAATACTTTCGCCAATTTATCAAAATTTGAAGAGAATCGGAAAGTCAGAAGAAATTATTTGACCATTGCAATAAGATTTGTACTTTTATGGTTAATTCAGTTATAAGAAATAACTAAACCCTGCCATGAGAAGAGTTTTTCTTTTTACTCTGTTGACTTTCCTAACAATATGTGCCAGTGCTCAGCTTAACAAGTACGGGGTTCCGACAATTGTCAATTATGATACCAAAACAACCCAGGCCTACGATTATAACTGGAGCATTGTCGAGGACAAAACTCATGTACTTTACTTCGCTTCTGAAACAAAGGGTGTTGCCAGGTATGACGGCTCCAGGTGGTCGCTGATGCCGATAAGGAACGAAGCCCTTGTCAGGTGTCTCTGCGTTGCCGATGATGGAGTCATCTACGCAGGCGGTGCAGAGGAATTTGGTTACCTTCAGCCGGAAGGCAATGGAACCATGAAGTACATTTCTGTTTCCAAAAGACTCGAGAAACGGGCAGGGACGAACGCGGGTAAAAAGGATTCCGACCAGAAAGCAGGAGCCCAGAATACTATTATCGGCCAGATCTATTCAATTATTTCAAAAGACGGCCTGGTCTATTTTCAGGGACAGGAATCGCTTTTCATTTATGATGCCACGAAAGACAGCCTGAAATATATCAATCTCAGGGCCTTTGGAATTGTCCAGGCGGTCCGCCTTGTAAATATTAAGGGAAGGCTTATCCTTGCAGATAATGTCACAGGTCTTTTCGAACTGAAGGACGAAAAGCCGGTCAGGCTTCCGGGTGGGGAATTCTTCAAAATGAAGATGTGCGTTGTTATCATGCCCGATAAGGGTAATAATCTCTTTATAGGAACCCTCGAACATGGAGCCTTTCAGCTTAACCCTGAAACGGGAAAGGTCTCCACGACTGTGCTCGAACCCTCGTTGAATGAGAGCCTGAAATCACTTCAGATTTATTCTTCAATTGACCTCAATTCAGGTGAACGCCTTCTCGGGACAATAAAAGGGGGAATATTTATTCTTGATGAAAACTACAAGCTTATCGGCAGGTGGAACAATAATACTACCGATATGCCAGATAACTCAATGCTGTGCTTCTTCCAGGGCAGGGAGCCTTCTTCGGAACTCTGGTTCGCGACAAACGGAAATATCTCAAAAGCATATATAGGATTACCCTACACAGAACTTTCAACAAGGAGCGGCATGGAAGGAGGGCTGAATTACGTTGCCTTTTTCAATGGCAATGTGTATGTGACTTCCGACTACGGTTTATTCGGCAGCTACATTAACGAGGAGGGAGAAAGAGCCTTCAGGTCCGTACCCAAAATCAACAGGGAAGCTTTTCCTCTTTTTATCGGAAAACACGGTGATGAGAAATTCCTTCTTACCGGTACCAAGCTGGGCCTCTACCAGACATTCTCAAATGGCCGCATCGATAGGGTGGACGATATGATTAAGTACGCAAGTGAAAGCAGGAGAAGCATTTTTGCAATAAGAACCATCCTTCAGTCTGAGAAATATCCTGAAGTATTTTACCTCGGTCTTGAATCGGGCGGGGTGGTAGTAGTGGATTATAACGGGAAGGACTGGAAGATCGAGAGGCAGATAAAATCGTCAATTAAGGGAAATGTTACCACGCTCCTTGAAGACAAAGAAGGTAACCTCTTCATATTCACGGGAAATCCCACGGGAATCTATCTCAGTGAAGGAAAGGATACCATCCCGGTTGAATTCTCTACCCGCGACGGATTGCCATCCACCACGATCAACTCAATCTCAAAGATCAATGGTAACATCTATACCTCAACAGGGAAAGGCATATACCTTTATAAAAGCACTGACCACAAATGGTATCCCGATAATGACCTCCTGAAAGGCTATACAAAGGATCTCTACTGCCGTGACCTGAACCAGGATCATGACGGCGACATCTGGTTTACATCACAGGAGGAACGGATAAGAGAGATACTCTTCCTTAAGGATTCGGCAGGTCTGACTGCATTTAAGGGTCCGCTGAGCCTGCTTCCCGATATAGACAAGGGTGATTTTAAATTCTTCGAGGACAGGTACTGGATAACAAAATCAAAGAGTCTTTTTGTTATAGACAAGAAAAAGATATCCATGCCCAAGCCTGAGGTGAGAGCCATCATCACTAAGATCGTAATAGGTGGCGACAGCGTGATAATGAATAATTCCTTCTACCAGGCCCTTCCCGACGGTAAAAATGTCGTTGCTGAGGATAACAGGTCCAAGCCCGTGCCACAGATCAGGTTCAATTACAATTCAGCGTCGTTCTCGTGGTCACTGCCTTATTATGTCGATGAAGGATCGACGGTCTTCAGCTATAAGCTCGACGGATTCGATAAGAGCTGGTCAAAATGGGAAAAGCTCTATTATAAGGATTTTACTTACCTGCCATTCGGAAAATATACTTTCAGGGTTAAAGCCAGGACAGAGACCGGTATCGAATCGAGGGAAGCTGTTTTTGAGTTTAACATACTCAAGCCATGGTACGTCACCGCGGGAATGATCATAGTTTACGTGCTGGTATTTGTGGGCCTGATCATAGTAATCATTAAAGCCTATACCCGCAAGCTGAAGAATGAGAACATCAGGCTGGAAGGCATCGTAGCCGAAAGGACTGCCGTTGTCGTTAAACAGAAAGAAGAGCTTGAATCGAGCATCCATTATGCAAGGAGAATCCAGATGGCCCTTCTGCCGTCAGAATCAATTCTGTCGGAGAATTTTAAGAACTACTTCATCCTGTTTAAACCCCGCGATATCGTTTCTGGCGATTTCTACTGGATGACCAAGAAAGACAACAGGCTGTACGTGGTTGCTGCCGACTGTACCGGTCATGGTGTGCCGGGAGCTTTCATGAGCCTTCTCGGGATGTCGTTCCTCGATGAGATCATCGATAAGGATGTGGCGCCCCGTGCCGACAGGGTGCTGGCCGAATTAAGGCAGCATGTTACGGAATCGCTCAAGCAATCGGGAGGTGATGATGAAGCCAAGGACGGGATGGATATGGCGCTTCTTGTAATAGATTTCAATGTTTCAAAAATAGAATTCTCCGGAGCATATAATCCTTGTTTCAGGGTCAGAAAGCTTACCGGGGAGGAGATCAGAAAGGACCAGGACGACAATAACGAGATGCCCGACGGTTCTATGTCGAACGGCAAATACCTGCTCGAGACCATTTATGCCAGCAAGATGCCGATTGGGATATCATCGAGGATGAACGAGAACTTCGTATTCTATGACTGGAACCTTGAAAAAGGTGTTTCATATTACATGTTTTCTGACGGCTACATCGATCAGTTTGGCGGTGATCATGGAAGGAAATTCATGAAGAAAAACTTCAAAAAGCTGATCCTGGATATACAGGATTACCCGCTTTCGAGGCAAAAGGAACTGCTCGATAAGAATCTGAAGGACTGGATGGGAGCATCCCCCCAGATTGACGATATACTTGTAATCGGGCTGAGAACTGAATAGCGGCTAAATACTGCCGGCGACCGGTTTAATTGCAGGTCCCTTCTGATTTAGCACATAGCGGATGCCTTTCTCCGAGGCATCAATATCAATTATATCACATATAATAAGGTTCACAAGGATTTTTTCTGCCCTGAATGAAGGAATCCTGGCAAGCTTTCTGAATGCCGATATTGTTATTGATCCGTTCTTTTTCAGGAATTCCATCAGCATTTTTTCGGGCTTGCCAAACCTTATAAGCACGCCGGTATCTCTCTCTTTCTTTTTCCACAGCTGGATAAGAACTGAATTTGCAAGAAGGTTCTGGTCACCCTTTCTGAAATATGCCTTCCATTTCCCGTCGTCATCCTTTGCCTCATAGGGCCGGTCTTCCCCTTTCTCAACATCAACTTCAAGTACAGTCTTGCCTTCAGCGATATGTTGCCTGATCCTGACCGGTATCTCGGGCCTGCAGAACAGACCCGATGCTGTCTCTATCATGTAGTACTCTTCATCCGATCTCACTCCTGCAATGCTTCCGTTATCCCTTACCCCTATAAGGAGTTTTCCTCCGTCAGTATTTGCAAAGGCTGAGAGTGTCCGTGCTATCTTCTTTGAATCGGAGATGCAGTACTTGAAATCCAACTGCTGATTTTCACCTTCAGAGATCAGTTTTCTGAGATATCGTTCCATGGGATTAGGTTCGGAGATTGTTACTCAACCTGTTATTTCAGCCATTCAGCCTGTTTTAAATCACACCGGGGACTATCTAAAAATAATATAAAAAATCGTATATTGTGTCCTCGAAAAATATTTTCCTTATCACCTGAAAAATGCAGCTATGAAAGGTATCTGTATTCTTATTTCATTCATTTTTATGACAGGTTCAGCACTTTCCCAGAAATTGTCTCCGCCGGATAAGATCAAAAGCTCATCCGGCGAAATAGAAATGTCCTTCATCGGGCATGCAACACTGATGTTCAGGGTGAATAACTTTGTCATTCATGTCGATCCTGTAAGGATGTTTGGCGATTATTCCTCGATGCCGAAAGCCGACCTCATACTTGTAACACACGAGCACGGAGATCACCTCGATACTGCACTGGTGTCGCAATTGCGAAAGCCCGGTACGAGAATGATCTGTAACCTGAATTCGTCGAAACAGGTAAAATGGGCCGAGGTGATGAAGCCCGGAGATGTGATGAAAATTATCAACATCACAATTGAAGCCGTCTATGCCTACAACATCGTTCACAAGCGTCCAGACGGGAAGCCTTTCCACCCGAGAGGCGAGGGGAACGGGTATGTTTTAACAATTGGTGACAGGCGAATCTATGTTGCGGGAGATACAGAGAACATACCTGAAATGAAGGATCTTAAGAAAATAGATGTAGCGTTCCTGCCTATGAACCTCCCTTATACCATGACACCCGGGATGACCGCCGAGGCTGCCAGATCGTTCAGGCCCGCGATACTTTATCCTTACCATTTTGGAGAGACAAATACAGATGAGATCATCAAGCTGCTTGAAGGTTCAGGCATCGAAGTAAGAATAAGAAATTTAAAATAATTGCTGCTACCAATATGAGTAAAACAAGCAGGAGAAGCTTTCTGAGGACAGGGCTGGCCGGTGCCGCCGGGGTTGTTGCACTCAGACCTTCAGTGTACCCGCAGTCGCTGGTTAAAAATGACAGGAATATTATTACCCGGAAGCTGGGCAGAACGGGTCTGACGGTCCCTGTCATAAGCTTCGGAGTGATGAGGGCCGACAATCCTGCACTGTGCAAGGCTGCATATGACAATGGCATTACCATGTTCGATACAGCAAACGGCTACCAGAACGGCAATAATGAGCAAATGCTTGGGAATATTTTTAAGGATCTTCCCCGGGAATCGATAATTGTTGAAACAAAGGTGAAAGCTGCAGGTGTAGGGAATGATGGAGGGCCGACATCGCAGACAACAGGTGAAGACTTTATCGAAAAATTCAATGTAAGCCTGGGCAGGCTAAAGCTTGAATATGTAGACACACTCTTTGTCCATGGCGTGAGCAACCCAGAATTACTTGAACACAAGCCTATACTTGCTGCCCTTGATAAGCTGCGTAAACAAAAGAAAGTCAGGTTTATAGGTTTTTCGACGCATTCCAATATGGCAGCCGTAATCAATGCTGCCGCCGATAGCCGGAATTGGGACGTGATTCTCACATCCTATAACTTCAGGCTGAACAACCTCGATGAGGTAAATTCAGCTATCAAAAAAGCAGCAAGCGCGGGTGCAGGGATTGTTGCCATGAAGACGATGGCGGGAGGCGGATTCATGGATAAGGAAAAGACAAGGCCCGTAAATGCGTCTGCGGCCCTTAAATGGGCCCTTTCGAATGAGGATATTTGCACGGCAATTCCGGGCATGACGACATTCGATCACCTCGATGCAAACCTGAAGGTGCTGGAAGATATCTCGATGACAGAACAGGACAAGAAAGATATCCTGGCAGCTGCCACACTACAGGGAATGTTCTGTTCGGGCTGCAACGGTTGCAGCGGTCAATGCCCTTCAGGGCTCCCGGTGCAGGAGCTTATGAGGGCATATATGTACGCCTACGGATATTCCAATCCTTCACTGGCCTATTCACTGCTTGGAGAACTGGGGACGGGCCCGGCTCCCTGTATGAATTGCGATACGTGTACAGTCAGTTGCAGGAGCAATTTCAGGGTCAGGGAGAAGATTACCGACATATCCAGGCTCGTTAACGTCCCGTCCGACTTTATTGTCTGAATCAGAAGATCATCAGATTATTCCTTTTATGAATATGAAGCGGTATATAGTCCTGGTTTTTCTTGCCTTTTCGGGTTGTGTTTATGTTCTGTCACAGGCTGTGGCAATGCCGGAACTGGAAGGTTACAGGAAGGTCTCCAGCTATCCGGCTTATACACCTGAAAACCTGTGGGATTTTATCGACGGCGCCGCCGACAACTATCTTTCCCATGGTTTCGAGGAGCTTACTGTTGCTGAATACGAAAAGGGTAAAAATGCTATTAAGCTTGAAGTCTACCGGCTGCATGATAATATCAGCGCATTCGGTATCTATTCAACCGAAAGATCGTCGGGTTTCAGGTTCCTCAATATCGGCTCACAAGGCTACAGGACTGAGGATGCGCTTAATTTCTTCAAAGGCCGCTATTACGTGAAGATAAGGACAAATGCAAAATCGACCAGGGTTCGTCAGATGCTTGAACCATTGGCTGTCAAGGTCGCGGATGCAATTACCGGTGAGGCTTCAATGCCTAAAACACTTTTGGATTTTCCTGAAGCGGGAAAAAAGTCAAACGAGGAGACTTATATAAGTGAAGGTGTACTCGGACATGAATTCCTTAAAGGAGCATTCAGGGCAACTTACGAGCTGTCGGACCTGAACTTTTCAATTTTTATCCTGGACTTCAAGAACCCTGAAGACTGCAGGAAAACTATCGGCACATACCTGGCAAAATGCAAAATGGATCCAGATAATTCATCTTCCGGCAAGTATGTTTTGAGCGACGGTTACAATGGCGATATCTTCCTTTCATGGAAAGATGCACGGATCGTTATTATCCAGGGATTGGCAAAGGATCAGACCGATACCGCCGACAGGTACACCTCTGAAATATTCAAGTAAGATCTGAAGGTTATTTTCCTACTTTAAATTCTCCGATATCAGCTTTTCAATTTCAACCAGCTCTTTCGGTGTAAATCCGCTGTTCTGAAATACAATCATACCATTCTTGTCAATGACAATATTGCGCGGGATAAACTTTGAGGCATACAACCTGTAAATCTCCCTTCCCGGGTCCGGCACGAACGGCAGATCGAGATTTTTACCGGCAGCAAAGCTGACAAGATCTTCCCGGGAATGCTCCCTGCCTATCACGAGGAGAACAAAATCGGGATTGTTCCTGTATTTCTTCCAGATATCCTTCTCCAGTTCTGGAAGCTCCTGGTTACAACCAGGGCACCAGGTAGCAAAAAAATTGATCATGACCACCTTACCTTTAAGTTGGTCGATGTTATATTCTTTCCCGCTCAGCGTTTTGCAGGTAAATGACGGTGCCTTCTGGCCCGGTTTTGTATTGGCAGTCGAATCCTGCTGTGCTTCAGTATCCATAACAATAGTGAATAATAAAAGTGCTAAGAGAATAGTTTTTTTAATCATAAGAGTTCATTTCAATAATTAATTTAATGTCCGAAGCCGGTCGCCGGTAGCCGATCGCCTTAATATGGTGTTTTATGACATTCTGAACAATTCATTTCCTTCCACGAGTCGCCAATGTCTACAGGATGCGTAAATGCCAGGCTTTCCCTCACATTGGTCACCTGCATTGCTCCGGGTTTACCCTGGCCAACAATCGAATGGCAAAGGTTACAGTCACGTGAAATAACTCTCCCTTTATCCGTCCTGAACGTCTCATTATGGCACCTGAAGCATCCGTTGGTCTCAAGATGACCTATATGTTCCGGGTACGCGGCATATGTGACTTTCATGGCAGGGAACGTATTCTGTGAAAATCCCTTCCGGATATTTTCGATGGAGGTGTTTATCTGGTCCCTGTTTTTCTCATAGAACGATGCAAAGCTCGTTTTGTAGTAGCTGTTTATGCTGTCGCGGATAGTCATCAGTGCGGAATCCTTGTTCGTGTACTGGTGATAAAGTATGCCCATCGATACCTTCTTGATTAGCGGAATCTGCTTCGCAATACCGCCGGTAAGCATCGCCTTGTCGAAATATACATTTGGGGAATTATAGTTATGAGAGGGCCTGTTATGGCAGTCGATGCAGTCCATAGTTCTCGGAGGAGTCGCCCTGACAGCGCTGTCGCTTACCATATCGGCAGTGTTTTTATAAATATTTACCTCACCAGTGGCGGAGTTGGTGTATTTTACCCATTTGATTACTTCTCTCTTGTCGTTTTCAGATATGTATTCAATTCTGACGTTAGGGTTTATATGCCAGTGGATGCCTTCCTTCAGGCCCAGGCCCACATATTCGGGTCCGGTCTTCATCTGCAGCATTATGTCCCATTCGGAATTAGCCGAATCCGCAAGGAAATACTTCTTGGTCTGAAGTGTCCGGGCATAGAATTTCTGGGGCCAGTGACATTTTTCGCAGGTCTCCCTTGCAGGACGAAGGTCGTGGAGAGGTGTTGCTATCGGAGCCGGATATGTTTTTGTAAGAACGGCGTACACCTGGTGAAGGCCCGAAAGCTTTGATTTGATATACCAGCTGGCACCTGCTCCGACATGACATTCCACGCAGGTGACGTTGGCATGGGGTGATTTCTGGTAAGCAGTGTGCTCGGGTTCCATCACCTTGTGACACAGCGTTCCGCAAAATTCAACCGATTCGGTAATGTGGTAAGCCTTGAAACTGCCAAGAGTCGACAGGAAAAGTATTATTACAGTCGATACGGTAAAAATAAGAAATGCGTTGCGGTGCCTCGGATCATTGAGATCGAGATAAGGGTAGGGACCCCGTCCAGGTTCTGCTGCACGGCGTATTCTCCGCCTTTCGATCAGCATACCTGTCGGGATCATCAGCAACCCCAGCACCAGGAAGCCTGGAAGAATGATATAAATGAAAAGTCCAATGTTTGTATTGGCATTTTTGAAAATCGTCGAGATAATGAACAGCAGGATTATGAGCAGGAGGTTGATTGCGCCAACTACTGCGCCGATAATTGTAATCCAGTTCTTAGTGACACGTGGAAGTTTCATACCAGTAAGTTTACAGTTTGATTCAGTCTAAAAATAAAGAATATGTAAATCTGTATTTCACGAACTGATACATATTACTTTTTTTCATTTTGTCGCATTCTCGAGCCTTCTGAGGATCGAGAAGATGAAAGTCGCGGATGCCAGGCAGCAAACGATGAAAACCAGCCATAACTGCCATAATTCAACCCTGTTCCAGAGGGATGATCCTACAAAAAGGAGCTTGTTCCCGACAGCTGTTGCCAGGAGCCATCCTCCCTGCATGAGTCCCTGGAATCTTGAAGGAGCGACTTTTGAAACGAATGAAAGTCCCATCGGGCTCAGGAAAAGTTCTGCAATTGTAAGAATAAGATAGCTGCTCATGAGCCAGTACGGTGTTACCCTTCCCGCATCAGGAACGGGAGAACCCGCAAGAAGCTTAGGTGACGATAATCCGAGTGAAGCAATCAGAACCAGGGTGAAACCGATTGCCGCGATTATCATCCCGAATCCGATCTTCTTCGGCGTTGAGGGTTCAATACCCTTTTTATTCAGCCAGGCAAAGACTCCCATTACCGGGAAGGTAAGGGACACAATAAAAATAGGATTGAACGACTGGAATATCTCCGGGGAAATTGGATTTGAAGCACCAGCCTGAATGTACCTGATAACTGAAAGAGCGAGTGCTCCCGCCAGCAGAGTTCCACCGGCAAGCCTGACTTTGGCCGGGAAGTTCTTCTGGACAAGGATTACAAGTCCTGCAACCGATCCAATGACTCCCAGAATAGAAAGCAGCGAGAAAAAGAGGTAAGTGAAAGGACCAACATTCTTGACGGTATAATCTCTTGCAAACCAGGTTAGTGTCAGTCCGTTCTGGTGAAAGGACATCCAGAAGAAGAGAACGACAATGAATACCAGGATCAAAGATGAAACCCTGGCCATCTCTTCTTTCTTTGCGGTAAGGATTATCCATGTAATGAATGCTGCGAACAGGCCGAACGCGAGTCCCGAAAGCCAGCCAACCTGCCTGATATAGTGCAGCCCGAAACCGACAACTCCCATGGCAACAATTGCAGAAATGAGCGGTTTAGGGTTGAATTCAACCTTTTCCGCCTTTGTAACTTCTGTTTTCTCCTTGTTGGGCAGCAGCCTGTTGAAAATAATATAAACGATGAGCGATATAACCATCGCACCGGCCGCGACGCCAAATGCATAGTTATAGCCGTGCGAGAATGCATTCAGGTAGTTGTTTGCGAATGTTCCAAGATCATTCACCGGGCCCGTAAGGCTGGCTTTAGATGCAAGCTGTTGAAAAGTGGTTGTATCGCCTAATGTCCCGTTCAGGTACTGGTGACAAAGAGAGGGGAGGCTGCCGTCCTGGATAAAACCATTGTGACGGAGCCACCAGTTGCGAACTGCCGTAGCGGCAAAAGGTGCGAAGAATGCCCCGACATTAATCCCCATGTAGAAGATCATGAACGCATTATCGCGGAATTTGGAATATCTTGGGTCGTCGTACAGCTGACCCACAACGGCCTGCAGGTTGCCTTTGAAGAGCCCGTTTCCCAGCGCAATTGTAAACAGCCCGAGAATCGTCACTGTCAGAGTCATCCCCGGAACAGCCATGACAAGATAACCTGCAAACATTATAATAATTCCTGCAAGAATAACAAGCTTGTATTTCCTTGTTGCATCGGCTATTATCCCTCCAAACAGCGCCAGCGCGTAAATTGAGAAGTAAAACCAGCTGTAAATATTCCCGGCCTTCTCTTCGGTGAGACCAAATTTTGCCTGGAGGAAAAGTACCAGGATTGCCATCATTGTATAGAACCCGAACCTTTCGCCCATATTGGCAAAAAATGCAACTAACAGTCCCCTGGGATGATTCTTGAGCATGCGATTATCGTTTAAAGGTTAGTTTTGTAAAGCTGAGGCATGAAAACAGGCCCGTAAACAAATATATGAATCTTTTTCATAGATTTGAACCATAACCGGCAGGGCACCTGGGACTCATGAGGTGATGGTTCCCATTCTGGAAGTATTTTTATTAACTTGTACATGTTTTCACGACTGCATGTATGAAGATTTTCACAGGCGATCAGATACGCTTTATCGACAGGTACACAATTGAAAATGAACCTGTAAGATCCATCGACCTTATGGAAAGGGCTGCTGCAAGGGTTTTCGAGTGGATTGTGAAGAGGTATCCCCGTGACAGATGTTTCCTGATTTTTGCGGGCCCGGGAAACAATGGTGGCGATGGTCTGGCCGTGGCAAGATTACTGGCCAATGCAGGATTCCCGGCAAGGGTATTCTGCCTGAAGCTGAATTCTGAAGGATCCGGTGACTGGAAGATCAACAGGCAGAGACTCGGGCAATATGAAAAAGTGACAGTGACCGATATTGCCGGATTGCCAGATATGCCTTCCTTTTCGCCGGGTGACATTATAATTGATGCCATTTTCGGATCTGGCTTGTCAAGGTCCGTGACAGGCCTGGCCGCCTCAGTAATAGGCGAAATAAACAATTCCGGATGCGAGGTTATATCGGTTGATGTCCCATCGGGCCTTCCTTGTGAGAATCCGGGTGATACGGCAAACTCAGCGGTTATCAGGGCCTCATTTACGCTCACTTTCCAGTTTCCAAAGCTATCCTTCATGTTCCCTGAAAGTAACTTCTTTACGGGCGAATGGCATATCCTTCCGATTGGTCTGAGCCAGGATGCGATCAGGTCGGCGGAAAATGAGTACGAGCTCACTTGTATTTCGGATGTTTCGGGTCTTCTCAGGAAGAGGAAGAAGTTTGATCATAAGGGAGTCTACGGACACGGGCTCCTGGTCGCCGGTTCGAGAGATAAGGCCGGAGCGGCCGTCCTCTCTTCTAGGGCCGCTCTCAGATCGGGAATAGGACTCCTTACCTGCCATCTGCCTTACTCGTGCGCCCCGGTTGTGCAGACAGCGGTCCCGGAAGCAATGATACAATGCGATCCCGGCGAAGAGATAACAGAATCAGCTGCCTTAACCGGGAACTATTCGGCCATTGCCGCAGGGCCCGGACTTGGCACTGCTCCTCAGACATGCAGGGCAGTTATAAAGCTCATTGAAAGCAGTAAAAAACCGCTGGTTATAGATGCCGATGCACTCAACATACTTTCGCTGCAAAAAGATTGGCCGGGAAGATTGAAGCCGGGTACAATTCTTACCCCTCACCCGGGCGAATTCGAGAGACTCGCCGGGAAGACACCGGGTGGCTTTGAAAGAATGTTGATTCAGAAATCATTGTCGGTTAAACATAATCTTGTCATTGTTCTGAAAGGGGCATATACATCCGTCTCCTCGCCGGAAGGAAAGATATATTTCAACAGCAACGGCAATCCAGGGATGGCTACTGCAGGAAGCGGGGATGTCCTGACAGGAATTATTTTATCTTTGCTTGCCCAGGGATATGTGCCTCTGAGCGCCGCAAGGCTGGGTGTATTTATCCATGGACTTGCGGGGGATATTGCGGCTGAGCGATTCACGCAGGAATCTCTGATCGCTTCGGATATTACGGATAACCTGGGTGATGCGTTTAAAAAAATCAAGGAGGCGGGAATTAACCTGAAATAAAATGAAGACTCTTCACGGAATTGCTCTGATTCTTTCGGTTGCACTATTTGCAGCAGGCTGTTCAACAGGAAAAAAAACCGAACAATCATCGATAAAGGTGTATCATTTGGGAGATTCAGCACGGATTGAAGACGGCAGCCTGATCTATGCTCTGCCGATGACGGTGTTTAAGCTTACATTTGAGCTTGAGAAAGAAATCAGCGTTCCAGGGCCATATTCGAAGTATGCACCGGATATGCTTGGATTGAACAATGTGATTACATCACAATCGGAAAGCTGGTCAATTATTTCGGCCGTGCTGAATTCTTCGGAGGAGGTTGATCCGTCGGAATACTATGTAATAAAGAGCAATGCGGCATGCCAGGTGAACGCACTAAAGCTTAAGAGGAGCGGGCTGATTCTTGATCTTAATAACACAATCTTCAGCAGGGACTGGAAGCAGGAGGTTCGCAAAACAGGGGAGATCCCGTCTGCATCGTACAGCGACCTGGGTTCTGACGAATATTTTGTTATTCAGAATGATACACTATATAAAACCGTTAAGTACGATTCCTCTTTTGTAAGAATTCCTTACCTGGTTGAGAAAAAGAGGATACTAACAAAGGAACAGCTTGCAGAAAAGGCTGCCAAATCCCTGCTTGAGCTCAGGGATGGCAAACACTCAATCCTCTCGGGTGAATCAAATATCTTTCCTCAGAGCAGCGCAGCAATAGACGAAATTAACAAGCTGGAAAAGCAGCTTACCGAGCTCTTCACCGGGAAGAAAATAACCGAAAGGAAGAGCTGTTCGGTTACGATAATCCCAGTCAGGGATGATATTTCAAAGGAAAATACACTTTTGAGGTTTTCGGGGCAGGAGGGTCTTTTACCTGGCAATTCCGCGTCCGGCTCAGCCATTACACTTGAGATTATCCCGGCAAAAAAATCCAGGGATATCACCGTAATACCGCCTTCTGTTCCTGGAAGCGGATACGCAACAAATTACGACAAGCTGTACTACAGGCTGCCCGATGTGGTTACCCTTAAAGTTAAAATGGATGGCAAGGTTCTGTTTGAATGCAGGGCCCTGGTCGACCAGCTTGGCGAAATCCTTCAGCTCCCTTCCAATTATATCCTGGGAAACTGAAACTTCACCGGACTGCCTTCATCCTGAGTTAAACTCCTACTGAATCTTCGATTTAAAGCTCTGCTGGAAATCGGCGAATTTTGTCGTTTCGTAGGCTTTGTCGGCCATGTACTGAAGTATCACTTCAAGTTCCTTGGGAGTCTTATACCCTGGTACATTGGTAATGAGCTGGGTCTTGTCATTAAAAAATACAAGGTTAGGATAGCTCATTTGTCCCCTGAGCATCTCAATTGCAAGCTGATGAGAGGGACCTGATTTGCCGTCGTTTATAAACGTTTTCCCGACAAACTGGACAGGATCCTTGCCTTCCGCGTTGAATTTTACCGGATAAAATTTTGAATTGAGAATATCAATGATTACAGGGTTGGTAAATGTATCTGCATCCAGCCTCTTGCACCATCCGCACCACTCTGTAAATGTGTCAACCAGCAATGGACGAGGTGAGGATTTGGAAAGTTTCTCAGCCTCCTCAATCGTGTACCATTTAACCCTGGTGTTCTGCGCGGATACTGTAAAACATATGAGTGCAAAGGCGACTAACAGAAAGCTTCTTTTCATTTTTGACTTTTTAAATTCAACGATGCAAAATAAATGAATATTTCGGCTTTAACAGCAAAAACATATCTAATTTTCTATATATAACAAAAATCCTGCCGGATAGTTTTTTTTCAGCGGTTAAAATGAGTATCTGAAATATATTAATACATTTACCGGCAATTCAATTTATCAACAAAAACTTTATGGAAACTATCACAAATACACTTCGGGACTCAAAGGCTGCACGCTGGACAGCACTGGCTGTAGTGGCGTTTACAATGCTATGCGGTTATTACCTGACCGATGTCATGGCCCCTTTAAAGCCCATGCTAGAGAAAGAGCTGCTCTGGAACAGTGCGGATTACGGATTTTTCACCAGTGCATATGGCTGGTTTAATGTTTTTCTTCTGATGCTGATCTTCGGGGGCATCATTCTCGACAAGATGGGAGTGAGGTTCACCGGGAAGCTTGCGACTATAATCATGGTTATCGGAACAGCTATCAAATACTGGGCAATTTCAACTCATTCGCTCGACGGAATGACCATGTTCGGATGGAAGGCCCAGGTAATGGTAGCGGGACTGGGATATGCCACTTTCGGAGTCGGAGTGGAAGTCGCCGGGATCACTGTATCGAAGATAATTGTAAAATGGTTCAAGGGAAAGGAAATGGCCCTGGCAATGGGTCTCGAGATGGCTACTGCCAGGCTTGGTACCACCCTGGCAATGGCAACCTCAATTCCTATTGCCACTGCACTTCACGGTGTATCAAAACCTGTGCTTGTCTGCCTGATTATGCTTTGCATTGGCATGGTTGCATTCTTCTTTTATGCCACCATGGACAAGAAGCTCGAAAAATCAATTGCCGAGGAAGCCGAGAGATCAGGTTCGGTTGATGACGAAGAATCATTCAAGGTCAGTCATATCTGGCAGATCCTTAAGAACAGGGGGTGGTGGTATATAGCAATTCTCTGCGTGCTGTTCTATTCGGCCGTTTTCCCCTTTATCAAGTATGCGACTGATCTTATGGTCAATAAATTTCATGTGAGTGAGAAGTTTGCCGGCGACATACCTGCACTTCTTCCGCTAGGGACAATATTATTAACCCCTCTTTTCGGTAATGTTTATGATCGCAAGGGAAAAGGAGCTTCGATTATGATTATCGGCGCATTGCTGCTTATCCTTGTCCATTCCGTATATTCAATTCCATTTCTTACATCAACGCCTCTTGCAGTTGTAATGATAATGCTTCTTGGTGTTGCGCTGTCGCTGGTGCCTTCCGCAATGTGGCCATCGGTTCCTAAAATCATTCCTGAGAAACAGCTTGGAACGGCATATGGAATGATTTTCCTTATCCAGAATATTGGACTGTCGCTTGTTCCCCTCCTTATCGGATGGGTTCTTAACAAGTTTTGCATCACTGGCACAAGAATGGTAGACGGCGTAGCTGTTTCTAATTACAATTACACACTGCCGATGATTCTTTTCACATGCCTTGGAGTGCTTGCATTGATATTTTCCCTGCTGCTGAAGGCAGAGGATAAAAGAAAGGGATACGGGCTTGAACTTCCAAACATTAAACATTAAACTATATACCTGAAACATCATAGAATCATGAAAAAGATCTTTATTGCATTATCAGCAGTGGTTGTCCTGGTGGCAGCTGTGGTAATTGTCGTAAATGCGCAGGATAATAAATCCAGGCAAAAGGGCCAGACAGAAGTTACTTCGCAGGTTAAATGCTGCAACAAGCCGGCTGATGGTACCGGTAGCACGGCTAATATGCCGGGCTGCTGCAACAAATCGACAGCATCTGAGTCGAAGGGCGACTCGACAAAGTGCAAAATGTCGGGATGCTGTAAGTCACAGCCGATGACCGGAAACAAATCGGCAGCTACAAACGGTTCACAGGCAGGATGTTCTCCATCGTGCAAAATGAAGGCATCGGACCAGAAATAATAAAAGGTATTTGATATTACTAAGGATCAGCGGCAGGTATTCTCTGCCGCTTTTTTTTACATCACCAGCGCAAATAGCCACCTGAAGAAGAAGTACATTGCCCCTCCTATAACGGCACTTACTGGGATCGTGAGTATCCAGGCAAGGAATATGCTCCTCGTAACACCCCATTTGACGGCTGATACTCCTTTTCTCGCGCCTACGCCAATTATTGCTCCTGTTATTGTATGAGTTGTGCTTACGGGTATGCCAAACGCAGTTGAACCGAACAAGGTCATCGCCCCGGAAAGTTCAGAACAGAAACCCTCAAATGGCTTAACCTTGGTGATTTTCTGACCCATCGTCTTGACAATTCTCCATCCACCGAACATGGTTCCAAGAGCAATGGCGGTCTGGCAAGACAAAATCACCCACAGCGGAGGTGATTTGGATTCGGGCGATGTCAGGTTCATGATGATCAGGGCGGCCCAGATTATTCCCATCGATTTCTGGGCATCGTTCCCTCCATGTCCCAGGCTCAGTGTAGATGAAGATATGAGCTGCAGCCTCCTGAAGATCGAATTTACCCTCGCCGGGGTGAACCTCCTGAAAAGAAAAACCACCAGGGAAGAAAGGCAGTATGAAATCACCATTCCCATTACCGGTGCGATAAAAATAAAAAGGACAATCTTCAGCAGGCCGGGCAGTATGATTGATTTGATCCCTGCATGGGCAAACGCTGCTCCGACGAGCCCGCCGACAAGGGTGTGAGATGAACTGGATGGAAGGCCCCACCACCATGTAACGAGGTTCCATATTATTGCAGCCACCAGTGCACCGGAAATAACTGTCATATTTATAATACTGGGATCAACTACATTCTTGCTCAGGGTATGGGCAACCTTCATCGGGAATACGGTGAATGCAATGAAGTTAAAAAATGCAGCAAGGGCTACCGCTACAAACGGTGAAAGCACCCTGGTCGAGACAACAGTGGCTATGGAATTTGCTGAATCGTGGAAACCGTTGAGAAAGTCAAAGACCAGGACAAGTGCAACTACAATGTAAAGGATAAGCATATCAATAGTCTAAAAGAGGCTGCCAGTGTCAGTTCCTGATCAGCTTATAATTTTTAATTATCTCATTCCCATGCTGATTGAAAAAGAACAGGTTTTTTTCAGGATGGGATGAAATTAGTTATTCCCTCGTAAAAAACAAAACGTAATGGTCATGTTGGAAAGCATTCCAATAAAAAACCCTGACAGTTCCGCCAGGGTTTCTGAGCCGGTCTATGCTAATTTTATCAGGATGGCTTTGAGCGTGTCTGTGACATCCTCCTCCTCGTCCACACATCTTTCAAGGATTTCAAGAATTTTATTGTTTTTCAGAAGCTCCTTCGGATCCTCTTCCTTCTCGAACAATTCTGAAACCCCTACGAAGTAAAGCTCGTCGGCTTTGTGTTCAATCAGCTTAACCTTGTTGCACGAAGTGGTTATCAGCTCCTTGTTGCTTCCCGCATCCTTGAGATGATCGATGGATTTTTCGAGTTCAACGGCTGCCTCATAGATCAGTTCTGCCATTTCCAGATAAATAGGGATAAGCTTCTTCGGCTTGTAAAGGCAGATCCTCCTGCTTATCCCGTTAATCGAGTCAACAACATCATCGATGTGGGCCGTCAGTTCATGAATGTCTTCCCTGTCGAATGGAGTAATAAATGACTTATTGAGTTGTTCGTATGTCTTATTGGTTATATCGTCTCCAATAAGTTCATATTCTTTTATTTCTTTATTGATTGCCTCAATTTTATCCATGTCGGTCGATTGCAAAAGCGATCTGAGAAGCTCGGCTGTCTTCACAAGATTTTTTGCATCGGCTTCAAAAAGAGGAAAGAAAGAATGATCCTTTGGTACAAAGATCTTAAGGAACTTGTCGATGTTCATAAGTCAGGAATTAAAAAGTTAAGTCGGGTAAATTTACAATATCCAGTTCAGAAAATAATACATTGCTGCGCCAATAATTGCAGAAACCGGAATTGTAAGGATCCAGGCCCAGAAAATTTTGGTGGTGACACCCCATTTCACGGAGGATACACCCTTTGTCGCGCCAACGCCTATGATCGAACCTGTAATTGTATGAGTGGTACTGACGGGGATACCGAAATGAGTAGCACCGAACAGTGTCAGTGCCCCGGCAGTCTCGGCACAGAAACCCTCGAATGGCTTAAGCTTAGTTATCCTCTGGCCCATGGTCTTCACAATTCGCCATCCGCCGAAAAGAGTTCCCAGGGCAATTGCCGTCTGGCACGAAATTACTATCCACAGAGCAATCTTGTCGTTCTTTGTTGCCAGGCCCGATACAATCAGTGCCACCCAGATAATACCCATTGATTTTTGTGCATCATTCCCCCCGTGACCAAGGCTGAATGCTGATGCCGACAGCAGCTGGAGTCTTCTGAAATGCTTATCGACCGAGGCCGGAGTTGACCTTTTTGCAAGATGCATTACGATTATTGAAATTATGAATGAAATAACCATGCCGAGCAATGGTGCAATCACTATGAAAGCAACAATTTTTATTACGCCGCCAAAGATTACCGAGCTGATTCCTGAACTTGCTATTGCCGCACCGACCAGCCCCCCTACAAGGGTGTGCGAGCTGCTCGAGGGAAGCCCAAGCCACCAGGTCACAAGATTCCATGCTATCGCGGAGACCAGCGCTGCTGCAATTACTGTAAGATTTAAAACATCCGGGTTTATTACGCCTTTTCCTATTGTGGTCGCCACCTTCAGGGGGAAAACTGTGAAAGCAATGAAATTGAATATCGCAGCCAGCATAACCGCGGCAAATGGAGATAGCACCTTCGTGGAAACAACCGTGGCTATTGAATTTGCCGAATCATGAAAGCCGTTGATGAAATCGAAAACAAGAACAAGCGCGATTACGATGTAAAGAAAGGTCATATGATGCCAGAATTAATTGATGATCCGGATAGTGTATTTTGTAACTGATTTAAATTCAGTATTATGTAACATATTTTTAATCATTTTATATCCAGAACGAAATTATTTCGGATTATCTTTGCGGCCAAAACAAACCTGTTACGTTTTTGTTACAATATCATCTTATGGCACTGTTCTTATGTATATTGAAACAATAGCTTAAAGAACATTCATTTTTATTATCTTTGGAATCCTGAAAAAAGTATGAACCAAACAATATAACAGATGAGCGCAATTACCAACCTGGAACCGAAACCATTGTGGAACTATTTCCACCAGATAACACAGATACCTCATCCTTCGAAGAGTGAAAAGAAACTTGCTGAATTCATCGTGAAATTTGCAAAGGACCATTCCCTTGAATGCATGGTGGATAAAGTCGGGAATGTTATCGTCAGGAAACCTGCCACGAAAGGGATGGAAAACAGGATGGGCGTTATCCTGCAGGGCCACCTTGATATGGTACCACAAAAAAACAGCGATAAGATTCACGATTTCACCATCGACCCTATTGAGACTCTCATTGACGGTGAATGGGTAAGGGCCAATGGCACCACCCTGGGATCAGACAATGGAATAGGTGTTGCAGCAACGCTTTCGGTCCTTGCCTCAAAAAATTTGTCGCATGGCCCTCTTGAAGCACTGTTCACGATAGACGAAGAGACCGGCATGACAGGTGTCTTTGGACTTGAGGCAGGGATTCTTAAGGGCGACATTCTGATGAACCTCGACTCGGAGGATGAGGGGGAACTGTACGTCGGATGCGCAGGAGGCGTAGACGTAAGTGCCGTCAAGGATTATTCAGAGGAAGCTTCACCAAAGGGAATGGCGGCTTACAGGATCACAGTAAAAGGACTTAAAGGCGGTCATTCCGGAGTGGATATTGCTCTGGGAAGGGCTAATTCAAATAAGCTTCTCTTCAGGTTCCTTATGCAGGCCGAGTCTGATTTCGGAATCAGGATAGCCGAGACTGCAGGCGGGGACCTGAGAAATGCTATCCCCAGGGAATCTTTCGCAGTTCTACTCGTGCCTGAAATCAAGGCAGCTGAATTTGAATCCTTCGTTAAAGGCTATGAAAAGATGTACAGGTCCGAATTTGCCCAGACCGAGCCTGATCTTGTGTTCAAGGCAGAAAAAACTACAGTTCCCCCGAAAATCATGAATGCGGGTGAACAGTACAGGATCATAAGGGCTTGCTTTGTGTGTCCTAATGGCGTCCAGCGGATGAGCCAGGCCATGAAGGGTCTTGTTGAAACTTCAAACAACCTGGCAATTGTACGCTGCAAGGCCGGCAAATTTGAAGCTTATAACCTTACCAGGAGCTCAGTCGACTCGGCGAAAGAAGCTACCGCATGGAAAATTGCTGCTGTATTCCAGCTTATCGGGGCGGAAGTAAACCTTGAAGGCGGATACCCCGGATGGAACCCCAACATGGACTCGCCCATCCTGAAGACAATGAGCGGCGTCTATAACAGGATGTTCGGAAAGGTTCCGGAAATAAAGGCTATACATGCAGGACTAGAATGCGGGCTCGTATCAGGTGTTTACCCTGAAATGGATATGATATCCTTCGGACCTACAATAAGGTACCCGCATTCGCCGGATGAGAAGGTGCTCATTCCATCAGTCGTTAAATTCTATGATTTTCTTTGCGGCACCTTGAAAGAAATACCTGTTAAGAAATAGATCTTCAGAATATTTCAGGGGGTACCACGACGGTACCCCTTTTTTTATCCATATATCACAGGATCATCGTGTGAGCATGGCGGTTCTATCCGGAAAAGTATTCTTGATTAAAGATAAGGACCATTTCCAGACCTTGATTCAATCATGTAACAAGGCTCATTTTAACAATTCCTTAATACATTATTATGCTTTATTAATAAATAAATGAAGGTCCTCAATTGTCTGTCTATCAAATGCAATAACCACGACCATATTCAATAATAATATAGTGATGAGATTACACATTTTGATTTTTACAGCTTTTATTTTTACTGCCGCACGGTCATTTGGGCAGGTAAAGGTCTGGTCTGTTGACGACTGCATTAATTATGCATATGAAAAAAACATCCAGATCAGGCAGGCCAGGGTATCGAGCTATATCAGCCGTGAAAACCTTGAGCTTGCCAGGGCACTGAGGTATCCTTCGCTAAGCGGCTCGGCCCGTCAGAATTTTGCCTGGTCAAACCAGCAGGGGACAGGAGGATCGGAAGTATTCAGGGAGTCGGACGGAACAACCCTTTCTCTAACTTCCACCACGACTCTTTACAACGGCTTGAGGCTTCAGAACAACAGGAAGATGGCCGAAGTTAACTATGAGGCAAGCAATTACAACGTGGAAGTCATTAAAGAAAGTGTGAGCCTTAACATCCTGAACGCGTACCTTCAGGTGCTCTATGCCCAGGAACAGGTAAGCAACAGCCTGAACCAGGTTGCATCCACGGAAGAACAGGTGAGGCTCGCGAGTGAAAGATACAGGCTTGGCCAGATAGCAAATTCAGATTACCTGCAGGTAAAATCACAGCTCGCCACTGAGAACCAGACCCTGGCGACCGCAAGAAGCCAGCTTGCAATTGACCGCGTAACTCTTCTCCAGCTGATGGAATTGCCCGACACTGTCGAATTCAATCTCGCCCGTCCTAATTTCGACAGCCTTGTAAAGGTGAAACGTTTCCCCTCAGCAACTGATGTTTATAACGCGGCCCTCGGTTTCAAGCCAGAAGTCAGGAGCGCCGAGCTGAACAAAAAGAGCAGTGAAATAGCAGTTGAAGTCGCAAAAGCGGGCCTGATTCCCACGCTTTCTTTAAGCACGGGCGTCTCGACAAACTATAGCAGTTCCGTTACAACAAGGGATTATAGCGGCCAGTTGTCAAACAATCTGAGCCCCACAGTCGGGATTACCGCTTCAGTACCCATATATACCAACAGGCAGGCCAGGACCAATATTAACACTGCCCGCCTGAATACGGATAATGCAGATCTGAACGAGGAGAACACGAAAATCGTCCTGCGGAAAGCTATTGAGCAGGCCTGCCTCGACGTAACAACCTCGCAGATAGAATTCCAGTCAGGCATGGATGCCTACGAAGCGGCAAAGGAGTCTTATGACGTCGCTACCGAAAAATTCAGGCAGGGTCTTATGAATTCCATCGATTACCTGGTCCAGAAAACATCTCTCATTACTGCTGAAAGTAACCTATTGCAGGCTAAATACAGGCTTGTGTTTGACGACAAGATCCTCGACTTTTATATGGGAAAGCCACTTTCTTTCTGAGAAATTAAACTGTAAATAACTTCATAGAATATTACAATGAATACAATTTTTAAAAACAGGTTCCCTGGTTGCGCGATAGTATCGCTATTGATAATTATCTCCGTGCAATCCTGTAAAAAAGGGGATGGTTCATACACGTACGAAACGGCTGTTGCGAAAAAGGGGACAATAATAAATACCATCACAGCCACGGGTACAATCCAGGCGGATACTACCGTGGCAATCGGTACCCAGGTCTCGGGCGTGATCAGCCATATTTATGTCGATTTCAACTCCGAAGTGCACAAGGGTGAGCTACTGGCAGTACTTGACACCACACCTCTGAAAACACAGGTCAGGCAAGCCGAAGCATCACTCGATGATTCAAAAGGGGCAGTGGAATACAACAAGGCCACCTTTGAAAGGTACCAGGCACTTCTCGACAAGAAGCTTGTTGCCCAGGCGGACTATGACCAGATAAAGTACAACTATATTAAATCGCTTGCCGATCTGAAAAATGCTAAGGCAAACTACGACAAGGCCATTGTGAACCTAAATTATGCAACTATTTACGCCCCTATCAAAGGCGTGATATTGAACCGCGCCGTTGACCAGGGCCAGACTGTCGCTGCAAGCTTCAGCACACCCAACCTGTTTACCATTGCAAACGATCTTACCCGGATGCACGTGGAGGCTGCAATTGACGAAGCCGACATAGGCCAGGTGAAACCTGGCCAGCCTGTCATTTTTACAGTGGATGCCTACCCGACAGAGTCGTTCAGGGGGGATATAAGGCAGGTCAGGTTGCAGCCAATAGTCACCAGTAATGTTGTAACATATACTGTGATTGTAAATGCTCCCAACCCCGATAAGAAGCTGATGCCCGGGATGACGGCCAATATAACTGTACTCGTGCAGAAGGTCGACAGCGTGCTCACGATACCCGGGAAAGCACTGAGATTCACACCCGACCAGGCATTTCTTACGGAATACATGAAGAACAACCCATACAGGCAGGGCCAGGGGCAAAGATCAGGTCCTGCAGGTTCAGGCAGACCTGATTCCACGAGGATACAGAGAAACTTAGGTCAGGGCGGACAGCCCCCCCAGGGTCAGTTTGGAATGGGGCAGGCGGGCCAGCAGGGCTCGGGCCAGGGTCAGTTTGATTTTGCTGCAGGCGGTCAGCAGTCAAAGAAACCGGTTATGGTTTGGATACTGAACGATGGCAAGATACGAAGGACAAGAGTTGCAACCGGGGCCATAGACGGAACCAATGCTGAAATAAAGTGGGGACTCAAGGAAGGTGATACCGTGGTGCTCTCCATGACTCAGGCGGGGAAAACATCATCGGCATCAACCACGGCAACCAACCAGACAGCAACCAGTCCGTTCATGCCTCAGCGGCCGGCAGGTGGCGGGAGGGGCAGGTAAAAGTTTAACAAGATGAAAAAGCTTATAGAGATAATTGATCTGAAGAAGAACTATTATGTAGGTGAAGTGACGGTCCACGCACTCCGCGGCATCAACATGACAGTCTATGAAGGAGAATTTGTGGCAATAATGGGGGCCAGCGGTTCCGGGAAGTCAACCATGCTGAATATAATCGGTTGCCTCGATAAGCCAACCGAGGGAAATTATATACTTGATGGGGTGAGCATGGCCGAACTTAACCGGAACCAGCTGGCAACTCTCCGGAACATGAAACTTGGTTTCGTCTTCCAGAGCTATAACCTTCTTCCCAGGACAAGCGCCCTGGATAATGTTGAGCTGCCACTGCTGTATAATTCATCGGTAAGATCGAGGGAAAGGAGAAACAGGGCTATCAAGGCCCTTGAGTCGGTCAACCTGTCCGACAGGATGGATCATAAGCCGAACCAGCTTTCAGGCGGACAGCAGCAGAGGGTGGCAATAGCCAGGTCGCTTGTAAACGACCCGGTCGTTATCCTTGCCGACGAGGCAACGGGAAACCTGGATACCAGGACTTCTTTCGAGATTATGGCACTCTTCCAGCAGCTTAACAGGAACGGGAAGACAATCGTCTTTGTAACCCACGAGGCTGATATTGCAAGGTGTGCCACCAGGAATGTAATTTTCAAGGATGGCCTCATCCTGAAAGAGGTGGAAGTAAAAGACAGGATAGACGCGCTGGAAATGCTGGCCAGCATACCTGTAGACCAGGATATTTAATACATGCTGAAATGAACTTTAAAAACTTATTCAAAATAGCGCTCAACGCTTTGCTCAGGAATAAATTCAGGGCGTTCCTTACAATGCTTGGTATCATTATCGGCATTGCATCGGTCATCGCTGTGCTGGGAATCGGTGAAGGGTCCAAGCTAAGCATACAGCAACAGATTGCAGGCATGGGCCTGAACCTGGTGACCGTTGTACCGGGCTCGCAGCAAAGGGGAGGAGTCCAGTTTGGAGCTTCGACAATGCAGAGCCTCAAGGAACGCGACCTTGACGCTATCCTGTCTGACTGCCCGGCAGTGATAGCAGCAACACCTGAAGTGAGAGGAAACGGACAGGCCGTGTACGGCGCCCTGAACTGGCCGACATCTCTCTACGGCGAAAATGAAAGCTACCTCAAGATTCGTGAAAGGTCAGTGGCCAGCGGAAGGATGTTTACCGATCGCGAGATTTCAAGTGCCGCGAAAGTGTGCCTTCTTGGAAAAACTGTTGTCCAAAACCTCTTCGGACCAAATGCCGACCCGGTCGGGCAGGTCATAAGGTTCAAAAAGATCCCCTTCCAGATAATCGGAGTTCTTGCACCCAAGGGACTGAATACTTTCGGACAGGACCAGGACGACCTTATCCTTGCTCCTTATACAACAGTTCAGAAAAGGGTTCTTGCCATAACCTGGGTTCAGAGCATCTACACCTCGGCAGTTGATTCCAAGTCGATTGATGTTGCTGCAAAGCAGATTGAAGAGACAGTAAGGAGACAGCACAAGCTGAAAGCATCCGACCAGAACGATTTTACTATCAGGAACCAGACCGAACTGCTTTCAACATTCAGTTCCGTAAGCAACATCCTGACAGTGCTTCTTGCCGCAATTGCCGGTATTTCCCTGCTGATAGGGGGTATTGGAATAATGAATATCATGCTCGTGTCGGTTACCGAACGGACACGCGAGATAGGTCTGCGTATGGCGATAGGGGGAAAGGGATATGATATTATGCTTCAGTTCCTTTCCGAATCAATGCTTATCAGCCTGACAGGCGGTGTAATCGGGATACTGCTGGGCGTAGTTGCTTCCAGAATTGTCGCGTCCACCATGGGATGGCCCGTGGTTGTTCAGCCCAGTTCAGAAGTCCTCTCCTTTGTGGTTTGTACGGTGATCGGGATATTCTTCGGCTGGTACCCGGCCCGCAAGGCCGCTAACCTCGATCCGATCGATGCCCTGAGGTATGAGTGAGGGAAGTGGTTAGAGTATTTGGAGTACCTGGAGTACTTGGAGAACCTGGAACTTTGATGATTTTAAGGGAGGGAGAATTTAAGGTAAGGGGCGGGATTTAGTCAACTTTAATTTCAACAAGGATATCGTCTTTCATGACATTGGTGTTCGGCCTGGCAGTAATTTTCTGGACATGACCACTAACCGGCGATTGTATCTCGTTCTGCATCTTCATTGCTTCAAGGATCACAATAGGTTCGCCTCTAAGTACCTGGCTTCCTTCCCTGACAAGAACGTCGATTATCTTGCCCGGCATGGGGGCCTTGACGACCTCTTTATCAGCTTTTCCTTTCTGCTTGCTTAACACCTTCATCCTCTGCAGAGAGAATGGTGTTTCAACAGTGAAGGTGTAGCTGATATCGTTGAAGAGTATCTCGTATTTATTCTGTCGCGAACGGATGATCTCGACCGGGTATTTCCTGTTCTTCCACAGAATGTAGGTTCCGTACTTGTCATCCTGTTTCAGCTGGACCTCATAATTCCTGTTCCCGATCTTTATGGAATGCCTGAGCGGAAGTGAGAAGCTGAACTTCCTGTTTTCCGATGAAAGTGTGTGGAGCTTCCTGATTTGCAGCTTATCGTTAGCCATGGTAGAATTATTAGAACTGACTTATCCTTTTGTTTAACAGCCATGGACTGAATTCCCTGCTGTTCCTGAAATCGATGTTTATGCTTTCGTCACTTAGGTTCTCCTCAACAAATAGCTTTGTGGCAAGCCAGGCAGCAAGCATCTCTTCATATTCGCTGTTAGAGTGATACTGATCAAGATTCTCAATGAAAGCGGTAGTGAAATTGCCTGACTGGAATTTAGGATGGCGAACCAGCATCCTGAAGAATGGGAGGGTAGTTTTGACACCTTTGATCCAAACCTTGTCAAGAGCTTTTTTACAGTTTTGTAGTGCGTCTTTCCTGTCTTTACCTCTGACGATCAGCTTTGCTATCATCGAATCGTAGCTTGAAACAATTGCCGATCCTGCCTGTATACCGGTATCGACCCTCACGTATTTGTCATCGGGAAGGCTCAGTTTCTCGATCTTTCCCGGATCGGGTGCAAAACCCGCCTGGACATCCTCGGCATTTATCCTGCATTCGATTGCCCATCCTTCAAGCCTGACATCTTTCTGGGTAAACCTGAGCTGCTCACCGTTGGCGATTCTTATCTGCTGTTCAATAAGATCCAGTCCGGTTATTATTTCGGTCACAGGATGTTCAACCTGTATCCTTGTATTCATCTCCATGAAGTAAAACCTGCCCTCGGAATCAAGAAGAAATTCGACGGTACCGGCGGAATAGTATCCTACTGCTCTGGCAATCTGCACCGCGATTTTGCCCATTTCGGTCCTCAGCTTTTCATTCAGCGCTCCGGAAGGAGCCTCTTCAAGAAGTTTCTGGTGCTTTCTCTGTATTGAACATTCCCTTTCACCCAGATGAACAACATTCCCTTTCTTGTCGCCAAGGATCTGGAATTCAATGTGCTTGGGATTTTCAATATATTTCTCAATGAAAACAGAAGGATCGTTAAAGGCCTTCTCCGCCTCCTTGCCCGCGATCTGGAACATTTTTTCCATGTCTTCAGTTTTCCTCACGATTCTCATGCCCCTTCCACCGCCACCTGAAGCCGCCTTAATAATCACAGGGTAACCTATTTTTTCAGCAATTTTAACGGCTTCTTCTTCGTTGCTGACATTTCCCTGATGACCGCTGGCCATCGGGATCTTGTTAGCCATTGCAATCTTCCTGGCTATGGTCTTGTTACCCATCTTATAGATAGCATCAGGCGAGGGCCCTATGAATTCGATTTTATTCTGCAGGCATTTCTCTGCAAAATAGGCGTTCTCGGCAAGAAAGCCATAGCCCGGGTGAACAGAATCTGCTCCCGTTTTAAGTGCTATATCGACCAGCTTGTCAATATCCAGGAAAACCGGGATATCTGATGAGTCTTCAGTATTGTCAAATACAGTATCAGCGAATGAGAGGTAGAGGGCGTTGGGTTCGACTGCAGTCTTTACAGCCACAGTCTCGATCTGCATCTTCCTGGCAGTCTTCATTATCCTGATTGCAATCTCGCCCCTGTTAGCTATAAGTATTCGCTTTATCTTCATTTGGTGTCTGTTTTGTGAATTCATACTGACCTGGATACTATCTGTTTTAATCCCTTCAAAATTCAGGCAAGGCACCGGCTGCTGGCTGCCGGCTACCGGCTATAATGGCATATTCCCGTGCTTCCTCGAAGGGACCTTGACCCATTTATTATTCAGCGCTTCGAACGCCGAGATAATTTTCTTCCTTGTCTCAGCCGGATCGATAACTTCGTCGATATACCCGTTTTCATCCGCGATAAATGGATTTGCAATTTTATCGCGGTATTTCTTTACAAGCTCTTTCTTCAGTTCTGCGGGGTTCTTTGATTCAGCAAGCTCCTTCCTGTAAAGGATTGCCACAGCACCATCAGGGCCCATTACGGCAATCTCGGCAGTCGGCCATGCGAAGTTGAAGTCACCTCCGAGGTTTTTGCTGTTCATGACAATGAATGCACCACCGTACGCTTTCCTCAGGATAACAGTAATCCTGGGAACAGTTGCCTCGCTGTAAGCGAAGAGAAGTTTTGCTCCATGCCTGATTATTCCCGCATGCTCCTGGTCTACTCCTGGAAGGAACCCGGGTACATCTTCAAAGGTTATTATCGGGATATTAAACGCGTCACAGAATCTGATAAAGCGTGCTCCCTTGGTTGATGAATCGATATCGAGAACACCGGCCAGTACCTTGGGCTGATTGGCAACGATTCCGATCGTCTTTCCCTTGATGCGTGCAAAGCCCGTCACGATGCTGGGAGCGAAGAGCTCTGCCGTTTCAAAGAATGTATTCCTGTCAACCACAAGGCTTATCACATCCTTAACGTCATATGCCTTGTTCGGATCATCAGGGACAATATCCCTCAGCTTTTCATTGATCGGGGGAGTGGTATCATCTGCAGGAACTGCAGGCGGATTCTCAACGTTGTTGGATGGAAGGTAGGAGAGGAATTTCTTGAGTGCAAGGATGGTGTTTTCCTCATCATCATATATCATGTGAGCCACGCCGCTTTTCATAGCATGGACCTCGGCGCCTCCAAGCGCGTCGAAGGTCACCTCTTCGTTCAGCACCTCTTTCACAACATTGGGCCCTGTAACGAACATGAAGCTTGTATGATTTACCATGAACACGAAGTCGGTAAGGGCGGGGGAGTAGACAGCTCCTCCTGCGCAGGGGCCCATAATTACAGATATCTGCGGAATAATTCCGGATGACTGGATTATGTTATGAAAAATAGATCCGTAACCGGCCAGGCTCGCCACACCTTCCTGTATCCTTGCTCCTCCTGAATCCATCATCCCGATACACGGCGCACCCATCTTGAGTGCCATCTCCTGCACCGTACAAATCTTCTTGGAATGCACCAGGCCAAGCGATCCGCCCATAATCGTAAAATCCTGGGCATAAGCGAAGACCAGTCGGCCATTGACCTTTCCGTGACCGACAATCACACCATCGCCATAGAACTTTTCAACTTTCCCGAATTCAACAGGAGTGGCAGCCGGAGTAACAAAGGCGTCAATCTCCTCAAATGTACCTGCATCGAACAGGAGGTTTATTCTCTCCTGGGCCGTGAGTTTTCCTTTTGAATGTTGCTTTTCAGCCTGTTTGGCGCTGTACTGTTTCTTTAATGCCTCACGGCGTTCTGCGAAGGTTTTGTAAGACTTGCCTGATAGGTCCATACCCTTTTGTTTAATAGAAATAACAGGAATTGCGACAAAAAGTTATTAAAATTTACCCAAAATCCCCTGCTTGTTACGGTGGCAAAAATAGTCAATATCTCAAAAAATACAAACTAAGTTTCGACCGCCGTTGGTAACAGATCTTTTTCTATTTGAGATACAGCGTATTGTAAGGTATTTTTATTCGACTGCATTTCCATGCCCGAATATTGCGGTCTCTATCAGCGCGCATATGATATGTCCGGTCAGAATATGTGTTTCCTGTATCCTGGGAGTATTATCAGAGGGTACATTTATCAGGATGTCGCAGAGACCTTTCATCCTGCCTCCCGATTTGCCTGTCAGGCCGATGACCTTAATCCCTTTTTTCCTGGCAGCTTCGATCCCTTCGAGGATGTTTGAAGAATTTCCTGATGTTGAAATCACGATGAGAACATCATTCCTGTTGCCCAGTGCCTCAACCTGTCTGGCTATAACCTTGCTGAAGCTGAAATCGTTGGAGATCGATGTCACCACAGAAGGATCGGTTGTCAGCGAAATTGCGGCGAGGGCAGGACGGTCGAAACAAAACCTGTTTACCAGTTCTCCTGCAAGATGTTGCGCGTCGGCTGCGCTGCCACCGTTGCCTGCAAACATTATTTTTCCTGAATTTTTCAAGGAATCAATGCACAAGCCGGCGGCATCATTAATGGCATTGAGCAGCTGGTTGTCTTTCAGGAGCAGGTTCTTTACCTCTACCGAGTCGGATATGATTTTTTTTATATTTTCCATAATGAAATCTCTCTATTGAGGTTTAAACAGACCTTCAGGCTTTGAGCCGAGAAGGCCAGCGTCCTTGATCGCCTGGCTTACCCTGTAAAGCCCAGACAGCATCTTATCCGTCACTACCGGGAAATGATGAAGTGCTTCAATCCTGTCGCCGATATATTCGAGATCTTCATCGGTTGTTTCCCACTTTCGGCTGTCAAACATGCTCAGGTCGAGCGGCAGCGAATAAGATCTCATTGTCTTTTCCCCGTTTGTATTGAAATAAAAGTCAAAGTACGACATGATCAGTTCACGGACTGACCTGTACACCGGTTCCCTGTACCTCAGGGTGGTAAAGTTAGACTTGGCGACAGAACCCCAGTGGCCATCCACCTTGAAAACTGCAATAACATGATCATCATCGTTGAATGATTTGATGTCTACCAGCAGGGGTCTGTGACCAATAAACCTGAGTGCGGAAGCGGCGAGAATAGCACCCTCGAAGCAGTGGGCTTTCCTTCTTCTCATAACCCATCTCGGCGACCTGCATTCATAGGCCGGGTTATAATCGAGTGAATCGAGGAATGCCTGTATCCTGTCAACATTATCGAGGCTTCTGAAGATATCCAGTTCTTCCTTAGTCCAATCCATAAAACAAAGTTTGTTCTGCTAAATTAAACAATATTTCCAACCCTTTCAACCCTTCAGCCCTTGGGCAATCTTCCTCATCTCCCCGTACTGCTTCTCCATGCTTTTTACCAGTTGCATCTGCGCCCTGGCCCTGTGAAGGTTATGATTTTCACGGTGAATTTTGAAATAATGGTCACCGTCGATATGGTCGGTCAGGAACCTGAGCCCGATAATATATGTGATGAGTTGGGGGGCAAAGGCCAGCCATTCCTTCTCAGTATCATTTAACGTGTTCCTTGTCTCACCGAGGTAGCCCATTGCATAGGCTTCATATAAACCGATGTTCAGGTCAACTTTAGAAAGGTCAGTTTCATCTTCCGCGGCAGTATTGGCGGCAGTCCTGATTGCGTCCCCAAAATCATAATGAACGTAACCAGGCATCACGGTATCGAGGTCTATGACGCACAACGCGTTGTCATTCTCGTCGAGCAGGATATTATTGAATTTCGTGTCGTTGTGGGTTATCCTGAGAGGGATCTTCCCTTCATCGCCAAGCCGGAGGATAATCTTCATTTTTTCAGCCCTCGAAAGAATATCCTCTGTTTCAGGCCCGCAATCTTTCAGCCTCCTTTCCGGATCTGAGCCGCATGCAAGCTGAAATGCTTCAAGTCTTTTTTCGACGTTGTGAAAGAATGGAATTGTTTCATGGAGCGGCTCGCCTCCAAGGTCGGCCAGCATAGCCTGGAACCTCCCAATAGCCTTCCCACCCTGGAAGGCCTTCCCGGCAGAATCGACAATATCGTAGCTCCGGTGGTTCGTGATAAAGATATACATCCGCCAGAAATTCCCCTGCCTGTCCGAAATCCATGTCTTGCCATCAAGTGCAGGGACGAGGGTCAGGCATTCCCTTTTCACATCCGAACCCTCAGTTTTTCTCAGCTTTTCGCGCAGGTGAACGGTTACCCTTTCAATGTTTTCCTGGAGAGAAGGTATATCCTTGAAAATCCTGTTGTTAAGCTTTTGAAGGATATAGTTGTCACAGCCGCTTTCAGCAGTCTCGACCAGGAATGTATCATGAATATGCCCGCTGCCGTAGGGATAACCTTTCAGAAAAGTCCCGCCGGCTGAAAATTTACTGAATACTTCCCTGAGGAGCCGTTCAGATTCTTTTTCCTGCCTTGTGTCCGATGAATGCATAATACATTACGACGAGGTAAGCGGGTACGCAGATCCAATATGCGTGCTGTGTCGAAAATGCCATTGCAAGTCTGCCATAGGCCAATGGCAGTAATGCACCGCCGGCGATTGCCATTATAAGCATTGCGGAACCCGTTTTGGTAAATCTCCCGAGGCCGGAAATTGCAAGCGGCCACATTGCCGGCCACACAAGTGAGTTCGCCAGGCCCATCAGTGCTACAAAGAGGACTGTTACAGGTAAGATAAGATCAATATGATGGAAGGTGACAAGATCAATAAATGGCATGTGAAACTGTACCCCGGCTGGGACAAGGATGGCACAAAGAGCAAAAATTACGCCTAGTACTGTGCAAATTTTCAGGGCATTACCCTGCCTGATATATTTTGGAATAAAGGTAATTCCTATGAGGTAACCCAGAATCATACTAAGCATTGTCAGGGATGCATAGTACTTCGCAGAATCCATAGGTATTTTCAGCGACTGCCCGTATCTGATAATTGAGTCTCCTGCAATAACTTCAACTCCGACATAAAAGAACAGGGCAATTACGCCAAGAACAAGGTGCGGAAACTGCCAGATACTGGTCTTCTTAACTTCAGTTTCTGAATCGCTGCCTTCGTCGTTGTCAGTATCAATTTCAGGCAGATGGACAAATTTCAATACGAGACCAAGTATCACCAGGACTACGGTCATGATAATATAAGGCATTATAACTCTTTGAGCCAGCTCATTAAGAAGGCTTGCCTTCGAGGCGGCATCAGCAGCTTCAGCAAGCTTCTGTTCAAGTACATGAGAGTCTTTCAGAATTATGCTGGCAAGAATTATTGGTGCGATGGCACCCGCAAATTTATTTGCAATCCCCATTATGCTTATCCTCTTTGCCGCACTCTCGCGGGGCCCTATAATTGTTATATAAGGATTGGATGCAGTCTGGAGAAGTGTAAGACCGGTTCCCATTACGAACAACCCGGTCAGAAATAACCCGAAGGTTCTGGTCAGTGCAGCAGGAATAAAGATCAGGCAACCGGCCGCCATTATCCACAATCCGACCGACATTCCGTTTTTAAAACCGGTCTTCTTGAGAATCGGAGTCATAGGCAATGCCATTACAAAATAAGCAATGTAAAACGCTGCAGTAACGAAGTATGCTTCGAAATCATTGAGTTCGCATGCCGTTTTCAGGAAGGGGATCAGTATGCTGTTTAGCCATGTTACGAAACCAAAAATGAAAAAGAATATACCGATAACCGAGATTGAAAAGATATATTCTTTCCTGCTGATCGATGAACCATTATTTTCTGCCATGTTTTTAGTATTGAAGTTCTCAAAACTAATCTTTTTATGTCACGCATCCAAGAAAAATAAAAATTTGTTTTTTTAGTTCAAAAGTTATAGAACTAACATCATTTTAACTATTTTTGCAGCGATAAAGCGACCGAAAATAACATGGGTAGTGACGAGAAACGACTAAGAGAATCAATCGAAGAAACAGGAAAAGTTTTCGAGAAGTTCGGGCTGACACCGATGCAGGGACGAATTGTCGCATATTTTACCCTCAGCGACCCCCCTGAAAAAACCTTCGATGACCTTGTGAAATTTTTCAAGGCAAGCAAGAGTTCAGTCAGCAACTCCCTCAATTACCTGCTTCAGAATAAAATAATTGACTATAAGACATTTTCAACCGACAGGAAAAGGTACTTTTATATTACTGATAAATTTTTGACGATTTATTTCTCCAGAATCCTCGATAATGTAAGAGAATTAAAATCATATGCTTACAGGACCGTCTCATTAAGAACCCCTGATCATCCTTCGGTAAACAGGAATATAATCAGCTGGATCGAAAATGCCAATCTGTTTGAACAAATGCTCGGTGAAACCATTTCTATTATTGAAAAGGAGGTATAAAAGCGAAAAGTACGACTGCACTGATGACAAGAAAAATAAAATACAGCTTTGATGATGAGATAGTAAGAAGCTTTGCCGAAGGACAGGTTAATGCGGAGTCCATAGCCGATCTCGTGAGTGACATAGTGCATAACCGCGACAAGTCAAAAAATGTTATTAAGGTATTGTTCGATGCACGGAAAGCGACATTCGGTGGAAGGCCCGATGATTTGAAAACAATTGCCAGGAAGTTCAATTATTATTCCGGGAAATTTGAACAGATAAAAGTGGCCGCCATTCTGCAGAATCCATATGAAACCGCAATTTATATTGTACTTAAAGAGAAGCTCAAGTCAATATCTAACCTTTCATTCGGTGTATTCTCGACTGAATCTGCTGCAATTAAATGGCTGAAATGAATCAAATCCTATTTCATGGATAAATCGGAAATAATAGAAAGAATTAAAAGCAAAAAGGCCTTCATCTCCGATATGGACGGGGTGATATATCATGGGAACAGGCTTCTTCCTGGTGTTGAGGAATTTGTGGGTTGGCTGAAGAGGGAGAACAAGAAGTTCCTGTTTCTTACCAATTCAAGCGAAAAGACCCCGAAGGAACTCCAGGATAAGCTGCACAGGCTGGGGATAGATGTCGAACCGGATGTTTTTTACACGAGTGCCCTGGCAACTGCAAATTTTCTTGCAAACCAGAAACCCAGGGGAACGGCTTATATTATTGGAGAAGCAGGACTGATCAATGCAATGTACAATGCCGGCTATACCATGAATAATGTGAATCCCGATTATGTTGTGATCGGCGATTCGCGCAGCTATAACTTCGAAAAGATTGAGCAATCGATAAACCTTGTTCTCAAGGGTGCCAAGCTTATCGGGACAAACTCTGATGTTTCGGGTCCCGTTGAAAATGGCATTGTTCCATCGACAAGGGCTCTCATGGCCCCTATCGAGCTCGCCACCGGAAGATCGGCATACTATGTCGGGAAACCTAACCCGCTTATGATGAGGATAGCACTCAGGAAGCTGGGCAGCAGCAGGGAGGAAACAATAATCATAGGCGACAGGATGGATACCGATATTATTGCAGGCATTGAATCGGAAATTGATACCCTGCTTGTCCTTTCAGGAATTTCCACACTGAAATCGGCGGAGAAATTCCCGTACCGCCCCCACTACATCCTTGATGGAGTCAATGAGCTGGTAATGTAATCCAAACCTGAAATTTATTCCTTCCCCCATGTATCGTTTCGCCACAGCAATAGGAGTTGATCTTGCCCGCAAGTCAATCAGGGCCGCAGTTATCAGGCACAACGGGGAGGTTTTGCATTCTGAGACTTTTCCGCTTAAAGCCAGGCAGGACAGGGAGTACATCCTTTCGGAGCTTGCTTCCGGGATAAAATATGTAAGGGAAAAAGCAGCGGCAGGAGGTGTTAATCCCATTGCAATAGGTCTGGCAGTCAGCGGTTTTGTCGATCATGAGAACGGAACAGTTCTTGGACCGGGCCATGGAATTAAAAACTGGAAAAATATTCCTCTCTCGAGGCTGTTGAACAGGGAGACTGCCCTGCCGGTTTTTGTTGGTAATGATGCAAACCTGATGACC
>DATKMR010000007.1:0-179091 GCA_035541795.1 Bacteroidales bacterium | reverse complement strand
ATCACTGATCTTCTTGACCAGGTCTTGAGTACTGATTTCTTACTGGTCTCGTTCATACCCAGAACCCTCTGTTCAAGTCTGAAGTCAATGAAAGGTCCTTTTTTAATTGATCTGCTCATTTTATATCAGTTATTTCTTCCTTCTTTCAACAATGAATTTTGCAGAGTATTTTTTGGTATCTCTGGTCTTGTATCCTTTTGCAGGAATACCTTTGCGCGATCTCGGGTGACCTCCGGAAGCTTTTCCCTCGCCACCACCCATTGGGTGATCTACCGGGTTCATTGCAACTCCACGTACTCTGGGACGTCTTCCCTGCCACCTTGAACGTCCGGCTTTCCCGGAGATTTCGAGGTTGTGATCGGGGTTTGATACCGTTCCAATGGTAGCGCGGCATGTGGTAAGAACAAGCCGTATTTCTCCTGAAGGAAGCTTGATGGTTGCATACTTACCGTCTCTGGCAATAAGCTGTGCATAAGAACCGGCACTCCGGGCCATTGCAGCACCCTTTCCGGGTTTAATCTCAATATTGTGTACAATAGTACCCATCGGAATGTCTGAAAGAAAAAGAGTGTTCCCTATTTCAGGAGCAACATCCTTGCCTGATAAAATCTTATGGCCTTCTTCAAGCCCGTTTGGCGCAATGATGTAACGCTTTTCCCCGTCGGCATAAATAACCTTCGCAATTCTTGATGAACGGTTAGGATCGTATTCAATCGATGCCACTGTTGCAGGCATGCCGTCCTTGGTCCTCAGGAAATCGATAACCCGGTACATTTTCTTATGACCGCCGCCGATGTACCGCATAGTCCTTTTGCCGTTAACATTCCTTCCTCCTGATTTTCTCAGCGGTCGAAGCAAGGATTTCTCCGGCACAGTGCTTGTAATGTTGTCAAAAGCACTGATGATCTTCTGTCTCTGACCTGGTGTTACAGGTTTGATCTTTCTTACTGCCATCTTAAATATTACTATAGAAGTCTATTGCATTACCTTCCGCGAGGGTGACAACTGCTTTTTTTGTTGCAACAGTTTTACCTGCCAGCAGACCAGTCTTGGTGTAGCGGGTTTTAATCTTGCCACCATAATTCATGGTATTAACTGACTCAACTGTAACACCATAAAGCTCCTCGACGGCTTTTTTTATCTGGATCTTGTTAGCGTACCTGGCAACAATAAAACCATAGCGGTTGAATTTATCGCCCTGGCCCGTCATTTTTTCCGTTACTATCGGTTTAATTAAAATGCTCATCACGTTCTAGTTTTCAAAAGTTGCCTGCAAAACGTCAACTGCGCTCTCTGCAAGTATCAGAGTTGAAGCCTTCATTATCTTGTAAGTGCTTAACTCACTGGTTGTTATAACTTCAACCCCTTGCAAATTACGAGAGGACAAATATATATTTTTATTTTGTTCTGATAAAACAAAAAGCGATTTTTTGTCTGCAATATTGAGGTTGCTCCCGATTTTAGTGAACTCCTTTGTTTTCGGGGTTTCAAGGCTGAAGTCCTCGAGAACAATTATATTATTGGAAGAAGCCTTGTATGAAAGTGCAGATTTTCTTGCCAGCTGTTTTACTTTTTTGTTCAGTTTGAAGCCGTAGAATCTTGGCTCCGGTCCGAACATTCGGCCACCTCCACGGAAGAGCGGGCTCTTTATACTGCCGTATCGGGCGGTACCGGTCCCTTTTTGTCTTTTGAGCTTCCTGGTGCTCCCGGAAACAATTCCGCGATGCTTGGAGCTTGCCGTTCCCTGCCTCTGATTGGCCATATACTGTTTTGAATCGAGGTATATGGCATGGTCATTAGGCTGAATGCCGAAGATAGAGTCGTCGAGCTTGACCTTTCTCCCGGTCTCCTTACCCTGAATGTTAAGTACTTTTACTTCCATTACTTTGTAATTATTACGTAACCACCTTTCGGACCTGGAACCGATCCTTTAACAATAATTATATTCTCTTCAGGCATCAGCTTGAGAACCCTGAGGCTCACACCCATCACCTTGTTATTTCCCATATGGCCGCCCATCCTCATGCCGGGCAGTACCCTTGAAGGAAATGAAGATGCACCAAGTGAACCGGGAGCCCTGCCCCTGTTATGCTGGCCGTGGGTCTGTCCTCCAACGCCGCCGAAACCGTGACGTTTGACAACCCCCTGGAATCCTTTACCTTTTGCCCATCCGCGAACGTCCACCCAGTTATCGGGCCTGAAAAGTTCCGCAGTTATAACTTCACCCTCCTTGACCTGGCCTTCCGAGAATCCGGTGAACTCAATAAGTTTCCTTTTGGGAGTTGAGTTAACTTTCCTGAAATGGCCCATTTCTGCCCTGGTGGTGTGTTTTTCCTTTTTATCGTCGAACCCTAGCTGCACAGCAAAGTAACCGTCTTTCTCCACTGTCTTGATCTGTGTAACAACACATGGACCGGCCTGCAGTACCGTACATGGAATGTTCTTCCCGTTTTCATCAAAAACGGAGGTCATTCCTACCTTTTTTCCTATTAATCCCTGCATATTATTTAATAATTACCGGTTTCACACTTTAATTTCTACTTCCACGCCGCTCGGCAGCTCAAGTTTCATCAGCGCATCGATTGTTTTCGGTGTTGAGCTGTAAATATCAAGCAGCCTTTTGTATGACGAGAGCTGGAACTGCTCTCTCGATTTCTTGTTCACGAACGTTGAACGAAGAACCGTATAAATCTTTTTGTGGGTCGGAAGTGGAATTGGTCCGCTTACAACAGCACCAGTAGATTTGACTGTCTTCACGATCTTCTCGGCAGATTTGTCGACCAGATTGTGATCGTAAGATTTCAGTTTGATACGAATTTTCTGACTCATCTTTTAAAGAATTTTTCCTTTTGTAATTTCAACAATCTTCTTTGCAATTTCCACAGGCACCTCGTCGTAATGAGAGAACTCCATTGTTGATGTAGCCCTGCCCGAGGTAATGGTCCGGAGTACTGTAACATAGCCGAAATTTTCTGCCAGAGGTACTTTTACCTTTATGACCCTTGCACCTGCTTTCGATTCCATACCTTCCACTTTTCCCCTTCTCCTGTTGAAATCACTGATAACATCACCAACATAATCTTCAGGTGTAACAACCTCGGCTGCCATTATCGGCTCAAGCAGAACCGGGTTGCACTTGTCTGCGGCACGTCTGAATGCCTGTTTGGCTGCGATTTCGAAAGAGAGTGAATCGGAGTCGACCGGATGGTACGAACCGTCCTTGAGAATAACCTTGAGGCTGTCGAGGGGGAAACCGGCAAGCGGGCCGTTAAGCATCGCTTCATTGAATCCTTTCTCGACTGAAGGGATATACTCCTTCGGAACATTTCCACCCCTGATCTCATTAACAAACTGCAGGCCCCTGAAACCCTCGTCGGCAGGGCCGATCTCGACGGTAATGTCGGCAAATTTGCCCCTGCCTCCAGTCTGTTTCTTGAAGATTTCGCGGAATTCGGTGGTAGATGTGATAGCCTCCTTGTATGCAACCTGGGGTGCTCCCTGGTTACATTCAACTTTAAATTCCCTCTTCAGACGGTCAATAAGAATTTCCAGATGAAGCTCACCCATACCCTGGATAATTGTTTGTCCCGAGTCGGAGTCAACCTTTACCTGGAATGTCGGATCTTCCTCTGCAAGCTTATTGAGTGCCATCGACAGCTTATCGATATCGGCCTGTGTTTTAGGCTCGATTGCGACACCAATAACCGGCACAGGGAAATCCATAGATTCGAGCGCAATCGGTTTATGAATTGCGCATAGTGTATCTCCAGTTTTAAGATCCTTGAAACCAACGCCGGCGCATATATCGCCTGCTGAAACACTTTCAACTGCCTGCTGCTTGTTTGCATGCATCCTGAAAAGCCTGTTCACCCTGTCCCTCTTACCGGTACGGGTATTGAGAACAGTATCGCCTGCATTGAGCGTACCCGAATATACTCTCATAAACACAAGCCTGCCCACATAGGGATCGGTTGCGATCTTGAATGCCAGCGCGGCAAGGGGTGCCTCATCGTCGGGTTCACGTGTAACGGGCTCCTCGGTTCTCGGATCTTTTCCTTCAACGGCACCTTTATCTGTAGGCGACGGGAGGAACATTATGACAGCATCCAGAAGACTCTGGACACCTTTATTTTTAAATGCAGACCCGCACAATACCGGAACTGCAACACCTGCAATCGCACATTTACGCATCGCTGCCTTTACTTCATCGCAGGTAATGGACTCGTGGTCCTCGATATATCTTTCAAGAAGAGTATCGTCAACTTCTGCAAGCGACTCAACGAGCTTGCCCCTCCATTCTTCAGCTTCATCAGCTAATTCCGAAGGAATATCCTCGTATTCGTACCTGGTACCCAGGGATGCGTCGGCATAATAAACCACGGCTTTCATTTCAATCAGGTCGATAATGCCTGTGAAATTTTCTTCGGCGCCGATCGGTATCTGGACCGGAACGGGTTTTGCACCCAGCTTCTCCTCAATCTGCTGAACAACACCGAAGAAATCGGCTCCGGCCCTGTCCATCTTGTTTATAAAAGCTATCCTCGGTACACCGTACTTGTTTGCCTGTCTCCAGACAGTCTCCGACTGGGGTTCAACTCCGCCGACCGCGCAGAATACCGCAACGGCTCCGTCGAGAACCCTCAGGGATCTTTCCACCTCAACGGTAAAATCGACGTGGCCCGGGGTATCGATGATGTTTATCTTGTACTCTTCGTTGTTATGTTTCCAGTAAGTGGTGGTTGCAGCGGAAGTAATTGTAATACCTCTTTCCTGTTCCTGAATCATCCAGTCCATCTGGGCATTCCCGTCATGCACCTCACCCATGCGATGGGTACGACCAGTATAGAACAGAATACGTTCTGTCGTTGTGGTCTTACCGGCATCAATGTGGGCCATGATTCCGATGTTTCTGGTATATTTCAGGTTCTTGTCCATTATGCTGCTTCCTGCCCTTCAGATTATCAGAAACGGAAATGTGCGAAAGCCTTGTTGGCTTCAGCCATCTTGTGTGTATCCTCCTTTTTCTTGAATGCACCGCCTTCACCGTTGTAGGCAGCCATCACCTCAGCAGCAAGCCTTTCAGCCATCGAGTGACCGGGTCTTTTGCGCGCGAATAGGATAAGGTTCTTCATGCTTATGCTTACCTTCCTGTCGGGGCGAATTTCCATCGGTACCTGGAATGTTGCACCACCAACCCTGCGGCTTTTTACTTCGACCTGCGGGGTAATGTTGTCGAGAGCCTGTTTCCAGATATCAAGTGGACTCTTTCCGTCAACCTTAAGCTTGTCTCCGACTATGTCGAGAGAGTCGTAAAAAATACTATAGGCAACGGTTTTCTTGCCACTATACATAAGGTTGTTAACAAACCTTGTTACATACGGATCGTTGAATTTCGGATCGGGTAACAGGATTTTCTTCTTTGGTCTTGCCTTTCTCATTTTATATTATCGCTTTAACCGTTACTTCTTAGGTCTTTTTGTACCGTATTTTGATCTTCTCTGTGTCCGGCCGTCTACACCCGATGTATCAAGTGCGCCACGAACGAGATGGTAACGAACACCGGGAAGGTCCTTAACCCTGCCACCCCTGAGAAGAACTATGGAGTGTTCCTGGAGGTTGTGTCCTTCACCAGGAATGTAGGCGTTTACTTCCTTCTGGTTGGTCAGCCTCACCCTGGCAACTTTTCTCATAGCTGAGTTGGGTTTCTTTGGAGTCGTGGTATAAACACGCACACAAACACCTCTCCTCTGAGGGCATGAATCCAAAGCAGGAGCCTTACTTTTATCGACCAGCTTCTTCCTGCCTTTTCTTACTAACTGCTGAATTGTCGGCATAAATACAATTATTTAGCATTAATTTTGACCCTAAAAAAGGGTTCGCAAAGGTATTGATTTAATTTAATAATTTACAAGCAACTTCAATAAATTTTTTACAACAAGTACCATACGCGGTAACATCATCATAACCGCCAGCAAAAACAAGCAGTTAAAAAGTTCTTTAAAATATGTTTATCCCTTAGACCGTAAGTTATAAACAGGTTCCTTCCCGACTTTTCTCCTGGTAATTCTTTTGTAAACTTACATTTTGAAAGAAAAACCGGTACTCCTGATTTCAAAAAACCGCTGCAAAGAAAATAAAAAATTCTTAATTCCCATATCTTTCTTAAACAGTTTTTAAAATTTTGCTATTTTTGCCGCTCAACTTAGGATAATATTATATAAGGTACAACATAAAAACACAGACTCCAAGATGAAAACTTACCAGACTGACCAGGTTAAAAGCATAGCCCTGCTGGGAAACTCGGGATCGGGTAAAACAACCCTTGCCGAAGCAATGCTTTTTAACGGCGGTGTTATTGAACGAAGGGGAACCATCGACGGTAAAAACACTGCTTCTGACTACCGCCCGATAGAACATGAGAACGGCAACTCGATCTATTCAACTGTCCTCTACACCGAGTTTCAGAACAAGAAAATAAACATTCTCGACACCCCGGGTCTGGATGATTTCAGCGGAGGAGTAATTTCATCGCTTTATGCTACCGACTGCGCGATAATGATGATCAATGTGCAGAACGGAGTTGAAGTAGGAACAGAAATACATTTCCGTCATGCCGAAAAGGTACATAAACCGGTTATAATTGTCATAAATGGCCTTGATCACGAAAAATCCAATTTCGAGAAATCGATCGAGATGATGAAGGAAAGGCTGAGCACCAACATTGCAATTGTTCAGTACCCTGTAAACGAGGGTGTCGGTTTCAATGCCACTATCGACGTCCTGAAAATGAAGATGCTGAAATATTCAAAGGACGGAGGTAAGGCCGAGGTCCTTGATATACCTGCCGACCAGGCCGAAAAAGCTGCCGGACTTCATTCAGCACTCGTCGAAAAAGCAGCAGAGAGCGATGAATCCCTGATGGAACTCTTCTTTTCAAATGATTCACTCTCAGAAGCAGAAATCAGGAAAGGTATTGCGAAAGGCATACTCACCAGGGGCATGTTCCCTGTCTTCTGTATCTCGGCAAAGAATAATATAGGTGTTGACGATCTTATGGAATTCATCAATTCGGAAGCTCCTTCGATTACCGACATGCCCTCTCCAAAGAACAGCAAGGGAAATGAAGTCAGGCCCAACCCGGCAGGACCCGCTTCTGTTTACGTTTTCAAATCATCCATTGAAGAGCATATCGGGGAAATCAACTATTTCAGGGTTTACTCAGGAAAAGTAACAGAAAACCTCGATGTCGTCAACTCGAATAACGGCACCAAGGAAAGACTGTCCCAGATTTATGCCTGTGCCGGGAAAAACAGGACAAGGGTTCCCGAACTTGCGGTCGGCGATATTGGCGCGTTTGTGAAACTGAAAAACACGAAAGTCAATCACACTCTTAACGTTCCCGGGAATGACTGGACTTATGCGGGAGTAGAATTCCCGGCCCCGAAGTACAGGACAGCCATCAAGGCACAGAGTGAAAGCGATGATGAGAAACTTGGCGAGGCACTTGGCAAGATACATCTCGAGGATCCCACAATAATAATTGAATACTCAAAGGAACTTAAGCAGATTATTGTCCATGGCCAGGGTGAATATCACCTCAACATAATGAAATGGCATCTCGATAACATCTACAAGATTCCGACCAATTACAATCCACCGAGGATTCCTTACCGCGAAACTATTACCAAAGCTGCCCAGGCAGACTATCGTCACAAGAAACAGTCGGGCGGTGCCGGACAGTTCGGAGAGGTTCATATGATCATCGAACCTTACGAGGAAGGATCAGCTGAATCAGGAATGATGAAACTCGGCGGAAAAGAATATAAACTTTCCGTCAGGGGAAAAGACGAGATAGATCTCGACTGGGGTGGCAAACTGATCTATGTAAACTGTATTGTTGGTGGTTCTATCGACGCACGTTTCATGCCAGCCATTCTCAAAGGTATAATGGAGAAAATGGAAGTTGGCCCGCTTACAGGCTCCTATGCCAGGGACATCAGGGTTTATGTTTATGATGGTAAGATGCACCCTGTTGACTCAAACGAAATTTCTTTCCGTCTTGCCGGCCGTAATGCTTTCAGCCAGGCTTTCAAGGCCGCCGGTGCAAAAATCCTCGAACCTATCTATGACGTTGAAATATATGTTCCGTCAGACAGGATGGGTGATGTGATAAGCGACCTGCAGGGAAGAAGAGGTATGGTTCTTGGAATGGCAAGCGAAAAGAGATTCGAGGTTATCAAGGCCAAGGTTCCCCTTGCAGAGATGAACAAGTATTCAACTGCTCTCAGCTCAATAACAGGCGGTCGTGCCTTCTATACTATGAAGTTTGCGGAATATGCACCTGTTCCGGGCGATGTCCAGGATGCAGTAATCAAGGCTTACGCAGAAGAACAGGAAGAGGAGTAGAATTATTTAAAACTCTTTCTGCCTGCAATCTGGTGGTAAAGATATGAGGGTGCTTTATTTGAGGCACCCTCTCTATTATCATGTTTCTCACTGGTAGCAGGGAAAACTATTTTGAGACCTAAACGGTCTTCAGGATATCCCAGACGAATGCCCTGATGCCAACCTCTTCGTTGATTCCGTCAATTTTCTTTATAACGTCAAGGATGCGGTCGACTATATCGTCCTCCACTATTGCCAGCACGCTCTTGTTGATCTCGGGCCAGGCATGTGTTCCGAGGTGAGGAACACCTGTATTTGTACCCCTTCCCTGCACATTTTCCCAAAGTGAATATCCTTTTACTCCAAGCCTGTCAAGCATATACTCAATTTTTTCGGTATGTGCCTGGTTATATATTATCATTATTGCTTTCATAATACTCTCTCTATTTGAGTTTATTTAGAAGTTCCGTTACCGATCAGGTGTTCCATTTCGGTATAGACTGCCAGGGACTTGTTTCTTTCCCCGCGTTTCGCAAAAACTGCATAGACTACCGGTACAATAACCAGTGTTACCATGGTTGAAAAGACCAGTCCTCCGATTACCGCAACACCCATCGGGCTCCACATCTCCGAACCTGTTCCTGCGCTCATGGCCAGTGGAAGCATACCCAGGATAGTTGTTGCCGATGTCATGATAACGGGCCTGAGCCTCGACCGGCCGGATATTGCTATAGCTTCATACAGCTCATGACCTCTCTCCCTCATCAGGTTGATGAAGTCGACAAGCACGATGGCATTTTTAACAACGATTCCGATCAGCATCACTGCCCCGATGCCCGATATAACACTCAGGGTTGTATGGGTAAGGTAGAGTGCAATTGCCACACCTGAGAATGCAAACGGTATCGAGAACATAATTATGAATGGCATCTTTAATGATTCAAACTGTGAAGCCATGATCAGGTAAACCAGGATAAGGCTTATGACCATGAGGAGAGCAATATCCATGAACGATTCCATCTGGTCCTTTATGGCGCCTGAAATCTCTACCATGACCCCTGCCGGCAACACCAGTTCATCAATGGCCTTCTGTGTTTCAACCTGGAGGTCGGTAAGTGACCTCTTGTAAGGGGTGAATGACACGGTGACAATCCTCTCCTTGCGTTTATGCTCAATTGTAGGCGGTGCCCAATATTCCTTTATCTGTGCAATCTCACCAAGCCTGACTATCTGTCCCGACATATTCTGTATCCCTATGTTTTCAATGTCGGTAAGCGTCGATGTGGTACTCCTCTTGAACCTTACGACAATGTCGTACTCATCGCCAAACTGCCTGAGTTTGGTTGCCGTCAGACCATCAACACGGTCCTTTATGGCCGTGGATACCATGGCGGTATTTAACCCGTTTGCAATCATTTTTTGCTGATCGAAGATGATCTGGAGCTCCGGTTTTGACTTGTCGCGGCTAATGGTGACATCCTTGGCGCCCTGGATTTTCTTGATCTTTTCTGCAAGCTGTTCAGCAACAATGTTACTGGCCGAAATATCATAACCATAGACTTCCACAGCAACATTGTTACTTCCGAAGCTTCCCATATTATCGGAAGTGCTGACGGTGAAGTCGATTATCTCGGGTATTTTAGCGAAATCCTTTCTCATCTCATCAGCTATCTCGAAGACAGATCTTTTCCTCTCCTTGATAGGTATAAGGTGGAGGCTCATGTTAATTGTATGGGTACCCTGGTTCTGGAATATTGAGGCAAAACCTCCCTGGTCGTCCGAACCCGATGAGTTCGAAATAATATTCACTTCAGGATATTTGGCATTAATGATCCTGGTAAGGCTGTCTGCGACTTTTACGGTCTCTCCCACCCTGGTACCTGTCTGCAATTTTATGGCCGCGGTAATTCGCGACTGGTCGGCATTCGGAAAGAATTCTGTACCGATTACCTTGAAAAGGCTCATCGAACCGGCAAACACAAGGAACGCAATGAAGGCAACAACTTTCTTATGGTGCAAAGCCCATCTTAAAGTCTTTTCGTAGAAGTGGTCAAAAGCATCCAGTCCTTTCCTGATGCTCCCGTCGTATGTCCAGAATGGTGCATCCTTCCTTATCGGATACCATTTCAACAGAATTGCACTCAGCGTAGGTGTAAGGGTAATTGCGGCGAATACCGAGGTGACGATCGTTATTGTCACGCTCATACCCAGCTGCTTGAACAGTACACCTGTCAGCCCCTTCACAAAGGTAAGTGGGAAGAATACCGCAACCACTGTCATGGTCGTTACGATAACGGCGAGCCATACTTCGTTCGTTGCATAGATTGAAGCTTCTCTCGGACGGCTGCCGCGCTCAATGTGCTTTGTAATATTCTCAAGCACCACGATGGCGTCGTCCACCACCATCCCGATGGCTATCGAGAGGGATGTAAGCGAAATAATATTTATCGAGGCATTTGTTACAAACAGGTAAATAAATGCCACGATAAGAGATATTGGTATCGTAAGGATAATTATAAATGTTGCCCTCCACCTTCCGAGGAAGAAAAGAACAACCAGCACTACGAAAATCGCGGCGTACATCAGCGTTTCCGTAAGATTGCTTATTGATCCTGTAATAAATGATGCACTGTCGAAAAGCTTCTCAATCTTGACGTCGGGAGGAAGTGATTTTACGAGGTCCCTGAGTGCCGCATCAACTTTTTTCGTGACTTTCACGGTGTTTCCACCCGATTGTTTCTGGATATAAATTCCCATCCCCCTGGCACCGTTGATCTTGGTATCGAGCTTCGACTCACGTATCGTATCCTTCACTTCGGCAATATCCTTCAGGTAAATGCTGCTCCCGTTGTAACTGGTCACAACAATGTTTTTCAGAACATCACTTTCGGGGAATTCACCCTGGATACGGAGTGCATAATCGTTCCTGCCCATCTCGATATATCCTGCGGGCAGGTTCATATTCTCAGCTCTCAGGATATTCCCGATCTGCTCGATTGAAAGATTATAGGCTTCCATCTTCCTAGGGTCGACATCTATATAGACCTTCCTTCCGGGGACCCCTGTCAGGGAAACAGAACCTACCCCCTCAATCCTGTTAAGGGGGTTCACAACGTTCTGGTCGAGGATTTTTTCAAGACCGGCATAGCTCTCTTTGGCAGTAACCGAATAATATATAATTGGCATCATGTTCGTATTGAACTTGATGATAGTAGGTTTCTCGCAGCCATCGGGAAGGTACCGCTCAATCATGCTAAGCGCGCTTCTGATGTCGTTTGAAGCCTCATCGAGGTTGGTACCGTACTCGAAGTTCATGAATATAAGCGATACTGCATCGCTTGATCTTGAAGTAATCTCCTTCAGCTTGCTGACGGAGTTGAGTGTATTCTCGAGTGTCTTTGTAACATTTGATTCTATGTCTGAGGCGCTCGCACCGGGGTAGTTTGTATAAACCACAACATACGGCAGTTCCATTTCGGGATAGAGGTCAACCGGTAGCTGCGTCAGCGAATAGAGACCCAGTACTATCAGCCCGACGAAAATCAGGATAGTTGTTACGGGTCGTTTTACGGATGCACTGTAAATGCTCATATCAGTAAAATGTGTGTGTTAGTTTTTTACATCAATCTTGTCACCGTTGATCAGGCGGGCCTGGCCGTCGGAGATGAGCTTGTCACCTTCCTTTATCTTGTCAGAAATGATCTCCACTTTATCGTCAAATCTCTTGCCTATTGTGACCTCAACCCTCTCTGCAACTCCGTTATTGTCGACGAAGACATACCTTATGTTGGTTCCTTCCTGTACCAGGACGGTGCTGGCGGGAACTACATAGGTTTCAACTTCACCCAGGTTCAGGGAGACTCTTACGAACATGCCCGGTTTCAGCATCTCGTTCCTGTTCGGAAGCTCCATCTCAACCATGAAGGAACGCGTATCAGAGCTTATGGTGGGAGCGATCCTGAAGATAGTAGCTGTGAATTCCTCATTTTTATACACGTCGGCTGTGACGGTGGCTTTCATGCCTTTCTTAACAAGCGGGTAATATTGTTCCGATATATATACATCAATTTTCAGTGGGTTCACCTCCTGTATGGTAACAACAGCCGATTTGCCTGATCTGCCCGAGGGTGCCCCGGAGTACATTTCACCATTCTCGAAGTATTTTCCTGTAATCACACCGCCGAAAGGAGCTTTCATGAGAGTGTTCTGTTCAAGAAAATCAACATTGGTCCTTGTAACGTCATAGTTTGTCTTCATCTGATCGTAGGTCTGCTGCCTTGTACTTCCGGTCTTCAGGAGAGTATCGAGCCTGGAAAGATCCTTTTGAAGATTGCTTAGCTGGAGCTTCAGCTGGTACAGCTGCGTACGGTCCATCTGGAACAGGCTTTGTCCTTTGACTACATTGTCGCCAAGTTCAACATAGATTTTCTCAATCCTGCCCGGTGTCGATGGGGCCAGGTTGACCTCCTGGAAAGGCAGAATGGTAGCAGTATAATCAATTGTCCTTGCAATTTTTGTTTTTGCCAGGATGTTTTCCTTAACAGGAGCAGCCTTCTTTTCGGCAGTTACAACCGTACCTGTCGCAGCAGCCGTTTTGTTGGTTTTTGATGAGCATCCTGTTAAAATCAGGAAACTGATCACTATCGCTGAAATTGTTCCTAAGTATTTCATTATTATCTGGATTAATAGGTTTCGGGTATATTTTAATTATTGCTTAACAGTTTATCGAGTGCCAGTTTAGTCTGCAGCAGGTTAAGCATCGACGACACGTAGCTGTTTTCGGCCTGGAGATAAAGCTGGTTTGCCTGGGTGAGTTCAAGGCTGGAAATAACGCCCTGCTTATACTTGTTCTCCATGCTCCCATAAACTCTTTTCGCCACATCCACGTTGCTTTTCTGGCTCATGTACTGCAAATTTGCATTAGAGAGGTTAAATTTCAACTGCTTTTCCTGCATCTCCATCTGGTCGGTCACCATCTCCTTTGCAAGCCTGGCCTTATCAAGATTTATCTTTGCCTTCCGGATATCAGTATATTTCTGACCGCTGGCAAAAATTGGAACCGTCAGCTGAAACCCGCCATATGAACTTGTAAACCAGCTTTTAACAGGCATGGTATTGCTCATCCCCGATACTGAATTAGCATAAAACCCGGATAATGTCGGTAATGTTTTGGCTTTCTGGGCTCTAAGGTTGAGTGCTGCCAGTTTCTCCTGCTTATCCATCATGTCGAACTGGATATTCGCCGAAGCATTCAGGTTTTGTGAAAGAAGTGTTTTTACATCCACGCCTTTCATCATGTCATCAAGCGATTCGGTAAGAGTCAGCTTCATATCTGATTTTACTCCCAGCAGGAACCTCAGGAGATTATAATTGATCTCAATGTTATTCTGAAGATTGGAAAATGAGTTTTCGGTCATTGTGACATTTGATGACATCTGGTCAACGTCTGTCGCTTCAGCAAGTCCGGAACTGAACATGGCCCTGGTAGATTTGAGAGTCTCCTGGAGTGCCTGGAGATTTTCTTTAAGAATCCTTTTCGACTCTTCCGAAATGAGAATGAGGTAATAAGCCTGTGCGACCGATTGCCTGGTGTCAATTTCTGTGCTCCTCAGGTTGGATTCCGAAAGCTTTTTTGCCAGCCTGACAGTTTCTATTCCAATATAATAAGGAGCATTGAATATTGGCATCCCGGCCTGGATCGAGGCAGGAATATTGAATGTCATACCCATCTTCATTACTGCCGGAGCACCGTTGAAGGTGATTACAAATACTCCAAGCTTAAAGTTATCCTGGAAGGTTCCGTTAAATGATACCTGGGGTAACCCCGAAGAGATTGTCGACCAGATATCGGACTGGGAAGCTTCGACCGTGAGCTGTGCGGTCTTAACACTTTTATTGTTTTGTAAAGCATAGTCCTGGGCTTCCTTCAGGCTAAGCTTCATTTCCCCCCCGCCGGCCTGTCCGAATATGGCACCACCGGTGAGAAGGAATAATAATACTGCAGTTAATCTATTGTTTTTCATGACTATGGAATGTTTCATCATTATGTTTCTGTTATTTGCTAGAATTTCTTTTCAAGTTTGTTAATCAGTTCAGTACCAGCTTCTGTCGATATACCCCTTAAATAATTCAGGACACCCGCTTTCATGACTTCCTTTCTTGTAAACTGGTCATAGGGAAACAGCTCCTGGTTCATTACAGACATAAATATTACATGAAGGCACCTGTTAACGATATCAGGATTTATATCTTTCCGGAACAGCTTCTGCTTTATGCCGCTTACGATAACCTCAATGTTGCTGCGGTAATCAGGCATCTCGCATTTGTCGGCTTTTTTTATGAGCACATCAATGTGGAATTTCTTAATGTCCGACATAAAAGCCGGGTTGGTGTTCTGAAAGTGATCCCTGTTGATCTCAAGCAGCCTGAAGATGGCAACAATGGCATTATCTGACTCGTCGAGGACCTTCCTTACCAATTCTTTCTGCCTTACTGCCATGCTGTTAAGTACCCCTATGAGCAATTCATCCTTGTCGGCAAAAATCTCATAGATGGTCCTCTTCGACATCCCCAGCTCGGTGGCAATAGAATCCATGGTGACCGATTTGATACCATGTGACTTGAAAAGATCAGCGGCCGTTTCAATAATTCTTTCCCTGTTATCCATCATCTTTCAATTTCGCTGCGAAAATGAGAAAACTTTTTTAGTTTACAAAGTTTTATATGCTAATTTCCGGGAAAATTCCGTGAAAAGCAGAAACCTGCCGGTGAACGGAGAAACTGAAGGAAGGACTAAGAGACTTGGGGACTGAGAGACCGGGAGAGGGACCCCCTTCCCGATAACTTAAAGGGAACCTCATCCCCCGCCCCCTCTTTCAGGAGAGATGTCACGAAGTGACAGAGGGGTGTATTTTCAGTTACAGAATATAAATTAATTTATAAATTCGCTTATCACATTTAATAAATGAAAAACCAGATAATTTACCAGGTCGATGCATTTACCGACACACCCTTCAAAGGTAATCCTGCCGGTGTGTGCATCATGGACAAGGAACCCGAAAGTTCATGGATGCAGAATATCGCGATGGAGATGAACCTGTCGGAGACTGCCTTTGTCTTTCCGGGAAAAGAGGGTCGCAATATCAGGTTCTTTACACCGGAGGCCGAGATGAAGCTTTGCGGCCATGCTACCCTCTCGGCATCGCATATTTTATATGAAACCGGGCTTGCACGGGAAGATGATATCCTCGAACTGCATGCACCAGTCGGAAAACTGACGGTCAAAAAGGATGGAGAATGGATAAAAATGAACTTTCCCTCCTACCCGATCGAGAAAATGGATATACCTCCTGAATTCAGAAAACTGACGGGGGCAGATGCTGCAGAACTTTACAGGGCAGGATTCGGATGGACAATGGCCCTTCTTCGGACGGAGAAGGAGGTCAGGGAGCTTTCACCCGATTTTACAGCCTTAAAAAAATCAGAATTCGGGGACCTCATTGTTACTGCACCGTCATCCGACCCTGCGTTCGATTTCTGCGTCAGGTGCTTTGCACCGGCAGTCGGTATAAATGAAGATCCTGTAACCGGCTCCGCGCACTGCGCCCTTACACCATACTGGCATGCAAGGACTGGAAAGTCTCAGTTTGTCTCACACCAGGTTTCCAGGAGAGAAGGGATTCTCAGGGTCTCTATGGACAACGAAAGGGTAAATGTATCGGGCAAAGCTGTAACAGTTTTCAGGATTGAAATGAAATTTTAACCCCGAACGTAATGTCACTGATGATGGTGGCCGGAGCCATTGTGCTTCTATTGTTGCTGATAATTATATTCAGGCTGAATGCATTTATTTCGTTTATAATTGTTTCGGTCCTGCTGGGATTGTGCTCTGGTCTGCCGGCGGGGACAGTAGCAGGATCTATTCAGAAGGGAATCGGTGAAACGCTTGGATCGCTGGTAATGATCCTAGGTTTCGGAGCCATGCTGGGCAAGCTCGTTGCCGACAGCGGAGCTGCTTCAAGAATCACTTCCCTGCTTATAAAGCTGTTCGGCATCAAGAATATCCAGTGGGCAATGGTTCTCACAGGCTTTATCGTCGGGATCCCGATGTTTTATAATGTAGGATTTGTGGTACTCATTCCGCTTGTCTTTACAGTTGCAGAATCGACAGGACTTCCCCTTCTCTATGTTGGAGTGCCGATGCTTGCCTCCCTGTCAGTCACTCACGGTTTTCTTCCACCTCATCCCTCCCCGACAGCAATTGCAGGAATGTTCGGTGCAGATATCGGGAAGACATTGCTTTATGGCACCATTATAGGCTTGCCGTCAATAGCTGTTGCCGGACCATTTTTTTCAAGAACGCTGAAGAAGATCCATGCCACGCCGATTAAGGATTTTGTAAGCACTGAAGGAAATCAAGAAAAAAGTTCACCCGGAAGCCTTATCAGCATTGTTACCACGCTGATGCCGGTTATCCTGATAGGGCTTTCATCAATAGCCCTTATCATATTTCCACATGCAGCTTATATCTCACCGCTGTTCAGGTTCCTTGGCGATCCCGTAATTGCAATGTTACTTTCGCTTCTGCTGGCAGTGTGGCTGCTGGGTATTGCCAGGGGCAGGAAAATGGATGAGCTCATGGAATCGCTTGCACATTCAGTCAGCAGTGTCACTATGATACTTCTTATTATTGCAGGGGCAGGGGGATTCAAACAGGTACTGATTGACAGCGGCATCAGCGACAAAATCGCTTCACTCCTGGGTAATTCAGGACTCTCACCTCTTTTCCTGGCCTGGTCTATCGCCGCACTAATCAGGGTCTGCGTGGGATCTGCAACCGTAGCAGGACTGACAACCGCAGGGATTGTGCTTCCCCTTGCCACCGGTGGCACGGTAAACAAGGAGCTGCTGGTTCTTGCTATTGGCGCGGGAAGCCTTACCCTTTCGCATGTAAACGACGGCGGGTTCTGGATGTTCAAGGAATACTTCAACCTGTCGGTCAAAGAGACCTTCATGAGCTGGACGGTGATGGAAACACTGGTAAGCATCCTGGGTCTCGGAGGGATCTTACTGCTCAATATGATAATCTGAACCAGAAGAAAAAACCTTTCACTTTCCACCGGAGGGGACAGATTTACAGAAAGTTAACCTTAATTTATAATATAAATGAGTCCGGATAAGAGAATCTTTGAGCTGAAGCTCGAGTTACCGCCTGCTCCAAAAGCCGGTGGAGTTTACAGGCCTGTTGTTGTTGCAGGAAAGTACCTGTATGTATCAGGGCAGGGTCCCCTGAAACCTGATGGTACCTTAATAAAAGGGAAAGCGGGAAAAGATCTTACAGCTGAGGATGCAAAGGCGGCTGCCAGGCAGGCAGGTCTTACCATGCTGTCTGCAATAAGGGCCCATTTTGGTGATCTCAACAGGATTAAGCGGATTGTAAAGACACTGGGAATGGTAAACAGTGCCCCGGATTTTGATCAGCATCCGGCAGTTATCAACGGTTTCAGCGAGCTGATGGCTGAAGTCTTCGGTGACGAAAACGGCATCGGGGCAAGGAGCGCGGTTGGCATGATTCTTCCAAACAACATTGCTGTCGAAATTGAAGCCATATTCGAGATCTATGAGTAAAAGGTACAGGATAGTGGATGGTCATCTCGATCTTTCGATGAACGCTCTCGAATGGAACCGCGACCTCCGGTGGAGCGTTGAAGAGATACGCGAATCGGAAAAAGAAATGACCGACAAGCCCGACAGGGGAAGGGGAACTGTTTCTTTCGGTGAGATGAGAAGAGGGAATGTACAGCTTTGCGTTGCTACCCAGATTGCCAGGTATGTAAAGAAAGGCAGCCCGGTTCCGGGATGGAACTCGCAGGAACAGGCATGGGCACATACACAGGGTCAGCTGGCATGGTATAAATGTATGGAAGAAGCAGGAGAAATGAGGCCTGTAAGAAATAAGTCGGAACTTGAGAATCACCTTTCCGACTGGAACTCAGGAAGGAAGGACCTTCCTGTTGGCTATGTTCTCAGCCTCGAAGGTGCTGACTCCATTTTATCAATTGACCATCTAAACCGTGCCTATGAATACGGGCTGAGGGCCGTCGGTCCTGCCCATTTTGGTCCCGGTATCTACGCCTGGGGCACATCCTATACCGGGCCACTCACGGCCAGGGGAAGGGAGCTGATAAAGAAGATCGACAGCCTCGGTATGATACTCGATGTTACCCATCTCAGCGATGAAAGCTACCGTGAAGCTCTCGACCTCTTCCATGGACCCGTATGGGCCAGCCACAACAATTGCAGGATTTTTTGCGAACATCCGCGCCAGTTTACCGACGACCAGATCAGGGAGCTGGTTGAAAGGGATGCAGTGATAGGTGCAGCTCTCGACAACTGGATGCTTGTCCCGGGGTGGGACCAGGGTAAAACTGGCCAGAAAGGCTTGAAAGTTTCGCTCGAACTGGTGATAAACAATATCGATCATATCTGCCAGACAGCCGGTGACTCCGAACATTCGGCAATAGGTTCCGACCTTGACGGGGCTTTCGGAACGGAGCAGAGCCCTTCTGAGATAAATACGATTGCCGACCTGCAGCTGATCGCATCATTACTGGAGAAGAGAGGATACAAGGAGACCGATATTATGAACATAATGTCGGAAAACTGGATCAGGTTCCTCAGGAAAAATCTTCCAGGGTAAACAAACCAAATCCTGATTTACCTGTTATACACTAAACAATTAATCATGGATATACACAATGCATTTCATAACCTGAACTGGCTGGCAATTGTAATTGCTGCAGTAAGCGCCTTTCTCCTCGGGTTCATCTGGTATTCTCTTCTTTTCTCAAAAAAATGGGCACTGGAGAACGGGTTCAATGAAGAATCCAACAAGAATGTCAGCATGCTTAAGATATTCGGCCTTTCATTTCTTCTGATGCTTCTGGCCTCATTCATTCTTGCGCTGTTCATCGGCAAGGATGCCGGGCTTCATCATGGTATAAACATCGGCTTTCATGCCGGACTGGGATTTGGTATGACATTCCTTGGAGTGATATATCTTTTTGAAAGAAGATCGCTGGCACTTTACCTGATAAACGGCTTTTATACCCTGCTGAGCCTTACCCTGATGGGGTTGATAATCGGGATAATGCAGTAAGACAGACTCATTGAGGTTACCAGCCAAATGGTGACCGGTCCTCTTCCCTGCCCGGAGGTATCAAACGGGCCGGTCTTTTAATGAACGGGGTTACCTGTACAGGTACAGGAATCCACGGTAAGCTTTGCCATCGTAGACCACATCGTCCCAGCCTACGGCCCTTATGATATAATAATACACCCCTGGTGCAGCTTTGATTGATGAATTGTTCACGTTGCCATCCCACCCTTTCCAGTCTGCCAGAGCTTCGCCCTGTCCCGAAAAACTGTAAACACGCAAGCCGCTGCGAGAATAGATCTCCACATTAATCGACCTCAGCGATTTAGCTTCAACAACAAAATAATCGTTAAGACCGTCTCCATCGGGGGTAAAAACATTTGGAATGCTCATCTCGGATTTATCAACAGTAATCTTATTATATCTGAGTGAATCGACGCAGTGCAGGTTGCTTTCGATAGTAAGCTTTATGGAATATTCCCCAGGCCTGTAATAGGTATGTATCCCGGGGTCCTTAAGGTAGGAAATTGAATCATCCCCAAATTCCCATTTATAAGTTTCACCTCTTATTGATTTGTCGGTAAAGGAAACCTTCAGTGGTGCCTGGCCTTCATTCGGATCGACCTGGAAGTCGGCTTTAACATGTATCGAAGTGTAGGGAAATGAAGATTCAGATGAACACTGGAAACTGTCTGCGACCTGCAGCTTGTACACAACATCCTCCAGCGGAGGGCTGAATGTTACAGGATCGATATAAATGCCCGGGTAAGGGATAGCCGATGAAGGGTCCGACGACCATAAAAAAGTGTACCCGTTTTTCAGCTTGACTTTCGTCCCGTTTGCCGGTTCATAATAATAGAAGGTATCGACAGCTGCCGTACCGTTCAGAGCAACATATTCGCAGGTGAAATTCTGGAGTCTGGCATTCGCGTAAGGGCCATCTATAAAGACCCAGGCGTACAGACTGGTATCGTAACCCGATCCATCCGTTATGTGAACCCTGTAGCCACCTTCACCAAGGTTTGTGGCGGTTGAGCCTGGAACGGAGACATCAGTTTTCAGGGAATCTGAAAAACTCCCTTGGCTGTTGTTCCAGCCGTACCACGAGAAATTAAAAGGTGCGGTACCTCCAGGGCTGCTGGCCTGCACTGAACCGGAAGTAAACCCTGAACTCCTGCAGAAGATAAAGACCGGGTCGCTCCTGCCGGTCGTAACCGGGTAGGAGGTCAATCTTACGGCGTTGGCAAGCGGTGCAGAGAGCTGGGCCATGCCTGTAAGCGGTATAAAGAGTGCTATAAGAATCAGGTTGTAACGCAATTCCGGTCAATTATAAATTAAAAACGCCATCCGGATTTCTTTGGTATAATCTTTCGCAATAATAAGAAAATCCGGCGAATTTAAGGCTTCATTTGGATCCGGCCCGGCCGGTGTTGATAAAAATTCCGCAAATGGCACGAATCAATAATAACCCTTAAAAGTGTTATTGCTAAATTTGCCCTTGCTTCACGATTGAGCCAGTACGTAAGTCAATGAAAGACAATTTTTTAAATGAACTTAACGACGCCCAGAAAGAGGCTGTCGTAAATGCGGAGGGGCCCGCGCTTGTTATCGCAGGCGCAGGTGCGGGGAAGACACGCGTGCTGACATACAGGATTGCCTGGCTCCTGATGAATGGCGTAAGAGCTAACAGGATACTGGCCCTGACATTCACCAACAAAGCTGCAGCGGAAATGAAGAACAGGATCGCTTCAATCGCGGGTCCCGAAATAGCAAGATTCCTGTGGATGGGAACATTTCATTCAGTTTTCGCCAAGATCCTGAGGATTGAGGGTGACAGGCTCGGATACAAATCATCTTACACTATTTATGACACATCAGACTCAAAGAGCCTTATAAGGTCAATAATCAGGGAGATGAACCTGGCTGATGACATTTATAAACCCGGTGTAATTGCATCAAGGATCTCCCACGCAAAGAACAACCTGATCACTGCATCAATGTATTCTTCATCAGCAGAGCTGACTGAAGCGGACAAAGCATCAAGAATGCCTTTGCTTTCGGATATCTATAAGCTATATTCCTCGCATTGCTTCAAGTCGAACGCGATGGATTTCGACGATCTGCTCCTGAATACGAATATTCTTCTCCGCGATTTCCCCGACGTCCTGGCGGACTACCAGCAGAGATTCGATTATATTCTTGTTGATGAGTACCAGGATACGAACTATGCCCAGTATCTGATAATAAAGAAACTTGCTGCCGGCCACCGGAATCTTTGCGTGGTTGGCGACGATGCACAGAGCATCTACTCATTCAGGGGTGCCAGGATAGAAAATATTTTCGAGTTCAGGAATGATTATCCCGAATACAAGCTTTTCAAGCTTGAACAGAATTTTCGTTCCACCCAAACCATCGTCAATGCGGCAAACGGGATCATTGCAAACAACTCCAACCGTATCCACAAGGTGGTCTTTTCAAAAAAAGAAGAAGGAGAAAAAATAAGGGTGCTCCAGGCTATGACGGATACCGAGGAGGGCTTCATAGTATCGTCCGATATTTTCGATGCAAGGTTCAGGAATCAGCTTAACTGGTCCGATTTCGCTATCCTTTACAGGACAAATGCCCAGTCGAGGATATTCGAGGAAACTCTGAGAAAGAAAAATATTCCTTACAGGATATACGGAGGTCTCTCCTTTTATGAAAGGAAGGAGATAAAGGATATACTTTCGTATTTAAGGATGGTCATTAATCCGGAAGATGAGGAAGCATTAAAAAGAACAATCAACTATCCGAAAAGAGGTATCGGCGATACGACAGTCGGCAGGATTCTAGAAATTGCCGCTGCAGAACAGGTGTCTCCCTGGAATATCCTTCTCGCGATAGACCGGTATCCTGAACATTTCAACGGAGGCACAAGAAAGAAGCTGTCTGAATTCAGGGAGCTGATAAAGTTATTCCAGGAAAAAATCAAAGACAGTGATGCTTATTTGGCAGCCCGTGAAATATCGGCCGGATCGGGTATGATGAGAGAGCTGCGCGAAGGAAAGACCCCCGAGGAAGTAAGCAGGTTTGAAAACTTCGAGGAGCTCATGAATGCTATTCAGGAATTCACCCAGGCTGCTGAAACAAACGGCGAACCAGCTACCCTGGAAGCTTACATGCAGAATGTGGCACTTCTGACCGACCAGGACACCGACGATGAAAATGACAGGGACAGGGTTACATTGATGACGATGCACTCAGCAAAGGGATTGGAGTTCAGCTATGTGTACATTACGGGGATGGAAGACAACCTCTTCCCCTCTCCAATGTCGTCGGTAAGTCCGAGAGAGCTTGAGGAAGAGAGAAGGCTCTTCTATGTCGCACTCACGAGGGCCGAAAAAATGGCAACGCTCACTTTTGCACTGAACAGGTATAAATGGGGTAACCTGGAACACAGCAAGCCCAGCCGCTTCCTGAAAGAACTGGGACAGCAGTATGTTGAGTACCCCCAGAGCGGGGCCAGGTTCCAGCCTTCTTCAAAAACAGGATCTTCATCTGCCTCTTTCAGCGAAGAACCAGGGGGATATGTTGTTCCAGGCAGGCTTCACAAGCTTAAGAGCGTGAAACCTGACACCTCTGAAAAGTATAACCGGGTTTCCGGCAGTGAAACCATTTCCCTCTCTGATGGCGATACGGTAATACACGAGAGATTCGGGACCGGCCTGGTTTTAGAAATTAGCGGTGAAGAGCCCAACACAACTGCCCTGGTGGATTTTGAGAACGGCGGTAAGAAGAAGCTGTTGTTAAGGTTTGCAAAGCTGAAAAAGATCTGAAAAAAAATCCCGCAGGTTTCGCCGGAATTTGCAGAAACAATTCTGCCGTGACCAGCGCTATCCGCGGGACTAATATTTTTATGCTATCCCTTACTTCTTCTGGGGGCCGCCCATCTGATTGAAGTTCATTTTGATAAAGCTATATCCCGTGACAGATATTTTATGGCTGTAATTTGGGTTGATCTCCACGGTCTCCATCTTCATTGTGAGCTTGCTGGTTTCGTCATAGGATTCCATTGCTAGCATGCTGCTGTTCTCAAAACCCGTATATCCCTGGTACGAGGGGATACCTGCCTTGCCCCAGTTCTTGCTGTTTGTTTTCAGCTTCAGGTCCTTTGTCATCCAGACAAGAGCATAACCCTTTTTGTCAGTCTCGGTAATTTTATATTCATCGCACTTGTAACCTGCGATTACCCTCGATCTTCCTGTTTTTGCAATATCTGCCGGTTTCACTTCACCGTTCTGCCTGTCAGCAGCCCTGGCCTTCAATGCGGAATCGCTCGGAATAGTCGAGATAATACCTGTCTTCTGTCCCTGACCTCCTTTATCAATTAACATCATGAAGCACCTGTTATCATTGTCATAAACCATCACTGTTGCAACAGGTGTTGAATTATCTCCCTGTTTTGCCACGGTCCTGAACTCGATTCCTGCATTGGAGTTGACCTGGTTGAAATAAATATAGTAGTCGGATTTCATCGGCTCCTTTTTGTCGTACATCTCCATCTGCATATACATCCGCCCATCGAAGCTGTACTCGTCGCTATGCTTGATGTCGGCACCTCCGAGCATGTTCCCGATATTGAAGCTTCCCCTGCGATTGTTTCCCTGGTTGGTATTCTGGTTAGCCTGGTTATCAGCCGGATTATTCTGGGTGTTGTTCTCAATTGCCTTGTTTGCAGCCTGTTGGGCTTTAAGCTGGGCAATTGAATCGGCCTGTCTGTTTGCCTCCTTGGTAGATTCCTTCCCAATGGTATTCGTCACCTTCGATGCAGCTCTTCTCAGCATACCTCCAAGCTGACCATACGAAACAGAAGGAAGAACCAGAATCAAAATAGCAAGTAAAAGGGTTTTTGTTTTCATAATTTAAAGAGATTTTGATGCGGATATAAAATTACTACTTTTTGTGTTTTGCAATCAAGTGTAATATAATAATAAAACAAAAATGCCGCCGGTTTGTTTGCCAGCGGCAAATTATTGTGAGAGGCAGATATGGTGCATGAATTAAAGAGGCCGTGACCTTCAGGGTCTCATTGGAACCTCAGGCACCAGTGTCTTTTTAATTCATTGCCTGATTGTCTGTCGGGTTCTGTTCAGCAGTCTTTTCGTTTTCAAGCCTTACCGACTCATAAAGTGATGCAAAGGCGCTTCCTATCCAGATTGAAGCCGGGTAAACGCCAATTATCAGAAGAATAAGGCCGAATAGGAAGATGAAGAATGAAGTGAAACCCATGAAAAAGATTGTCCATCCATGGCCCCTGGTCATCCTCCAGCTTGTTTCAACGGCTTCAATCGGATCAAGCTTTTTATCCATAACAAGGAAACCGACAAAAGCCAGCCTGCATGAAATAATTATACCCGGTACAATAAGCGCGAAAAATCCTATCGCGATTAGTGCCGTAACAAGAAGGTTTGCAAGGATGACCGACAGGTAATTCTCCCTGAAGCCAAGAACCAGGCACTCAAAACTTGCCTTCTCCTGCCTGACAGCCTGAAGAAACATCAGTTTGCCCCCGTACCTGAATACAGGCACGGCGAGGAAGGCATACAATAATCCAAGCATTGCATAGAAGACAGCCATTACACCTAGGGGGCTGTACCAGAAAAAAGAGTGAAAGTTCCAGTCCCATGGTCTGAAATTAAAATCATCAAGATTCAGTCTTACATGACCGTAATTCATAGGTGCAGCGATAATGCTGAGGATCACAACAAGAAGGAACAGCCTCAGAAAACTGTCCATCATAACATCCCAACCGGTGCCAAAGCTGTCACCGAAATTAGGGAAAAGCCTGTACTGCTTTTTAACTGTTTCCATTTTTCCAGAGTATTTTTTCGAAATTGATAATGATACAAATCTAGAGACAGATTTCCTTCCCGTTTCAATACATTGGTAGTCATTATTAAACCCAATACCAAAGTATTGAGCCAAAGACATTGCCCATAAACTCTCAACATGACAGATAATTATATAACTTTATAGAATGCTGAATATCCTGGTCTATATGCTTTTCATTCTTTCTACCGCTATGGCTGCTGCAGGAATTATCCTTTCCACACGGCTGAGAAACCGGTATAAATCAGACTACCTTAATGCCCTGCTTTACTTCCAGGTCTTCATCTTTGCATTCGGTTTTTACGGTATATGGGGACAGGTCATAATAAAAGCCGTCTTAAGCGACCAGGCAACTGTCCTCCTTCTTGAAAGATTCAGCACGATGTCAATGCTCCTCGGATTACCCTTCCTCGTGTTCGGCTGGCTCATGCTTACCAGGTTCAGCAGGGAGGTATCGGGACGAAAAAAAAGCAACAGGTTTGCTTCATGGTTCCTTGTGCTCAATTTCGTGGTGCTCTTTGCAATGGGCTACCTGATGTTCAGCGAGGGTGAAAACAAACCCGTGACCATAGTAAAGTACTATTTCATTATCCTGAGCATGGTATATAACTGCTTGTCAGCCATTTATATCCTATTCCCGGGACATGGCAATGTATCGCTGCACAAATATGAGGGAAGGATCCTGTCATCAGGGCTTGTTCTCCTGACAGCCGGACAATGCCTGACTCTTGCACTATATGACGGCACACCAGTGGCAGGAATGGTTTTTGTACTTTTGTTCTTCGCGGGGAATTGTCTTATACCGGTCTATTTTACATATGGAACAGTTCTTTCCCTCTTCATGCTGGATCCTGAAAGGAATATTTCGTATGATTCGTTCTGCAAAGCCTTCGAAATAACACAGAGGGAAGCTGAGATAATTCATGAAATCTGTAACGGTCTAAGCAATAAGGAGATTGCGGAAAAGCTATTCATAACCCTGCAGACTGTAAAGGACCATACTCACAGGATCTATATCAAGACAAATGTCAAAAGCAGGGTTCAGCTGATGAACCTCGTGAAGGATAGCAGGGACAGAATTGCCGGAGGAGGCCCGGGGGTGATCTAGCAGTGGCTGAAAAAGACTATTACCGGACCTCCGCCGTTAAGAAGGAGAGAGAAGCTATTGCCAGTTGTTTCATTCAGGGTCGCCTGCCACCAGCTTGAAAGCTTCATATTTTTCAATGGATACCTGAGTCCCCCGGAAGTAATCTCAGTTTCAGGGTCGATGGAAAACAGGGATACCTGCTGCCCGGCAATGCATTTAAATGTACTGCCGGCAGTAACAGCCCTGAATGTTCCATAATCCGATATCATCAACACCTTCGCGATCTTTATGTAGTCGGCAAGGAGGGAAATATTGCCTAGGGTATGATCCTCCCTTTTCCCCGTGGCCCCGAGAATAACAAGGTCTTTAAACCCGCGTTCCGTGCACCATTTTACCGCCTTTGTAAGATCGTTGGTGTCCTGTTCCGGGATCCTGAAAATGCGGTCGGAATACCCTTCCACCGTTTTTTCATCGAGGGAATCACAGTCTCCTACGACAGCATATGGTTCCAGCCCGGCTTCCAGGAGCGGTTTCACCGCACCGTCGCAACATACTATCCGGGTGGAATTTTTAAGATATCCAAGGGGAACATAATGACTTGGGTAATCACCATTTGCCAGAATAACAGTTTCAGTGTACATAGTATTGAATTTGCTTATCCCCTCCCTGGAGAGCCTGCAATTTTCGACTACTGTTATCTTCAGGGAGACCTCGGGTTGCCAAAGTTAGTATATAATCTGAAATCATTTTTTTAATATTTTTAGCAAATAAAATTCCGTGATATGAAATACAGATACCGCCCAGCTGTCATCATAGCTGTTACAGCTGCCCTGATTTCAGGGTCGGGCTGTAAAGAAGCCGATTACAATTCCGAAAAGTGGATAAGGGACCAGGCTGTCAAAACCGCTGAAAAGTATGCCAGGTCAAAATTCAGGGATCCGAAAATGGATGTTGCAACAAACGGAAGTATCTTCTACTCCCAGGACAATACCAGGTGCATGATTGACCCTAAGTACATTGTCACCGGCAGGATCGATTCCGATACGATTAAAGATGCTATGGTCACTCTTTTTACTTTTACGGGAGAAAGCTTGCCAGTTAAGGATCATCTTGTACTTCTCAACACCACTAAAGACATGCAGCTCGTAAAGGAATACACAGGTGAAATGAGGATCATAGCAATCAATAATGGTGAAATCCTCATAGAGACTTCACATATGGCATATGATTCACCGAATGGCAACTGCGAGTTATGCAAGGTTGTGAGGAAGTACAGGTTTGAATCCGGAGATACAGTTGAAATAAAATAGGACTTTCCACAAAAAGCCATTGAAGGAAATTTCCGGTATATGCGAAAAAAGGGTCGTGATGCGGCCCTCCTGGTTCTATATGGACCTGACTATTAATAGCCCGGGTTCTGTGTAAGAACGCCCGGTTCGAGGTCGATCTGACCCTGTGGAACAGGCATATATTTAGCCTTTTCCGTAAATACCGCATCCTTCATTGCATCTCTTAATCTGAGATCAGCCAGGGCGAAAGCATTCAAAGTGGCAGACATATCAATATGGCCCACCGTTGCCTTGTCCCAGCGCCTTAGGTCGAAGAAACGCATACCTTCTGTTGCAAATTCAAGGCGCAGTTCCCATTGTACCGCTCTCATTGCTTCATCTTTATTTGCAAAAGATGTATAAGTACCGATATGGTAATTGGCAGCAGGCTGTGTCCAGTCAACAACAGTATTGGCAGGGTCCATGTATCCTGTCGGTTGTCCGGCTCCCCATGGGTACTCGGACGGTGGCAGCTTTGTAAGACTGACCCTGCCCATCACCACCTGATGACCGGCCCTGGTTCTTATTTTATTAACGTAATTAAGAACTGTTGCATAGTCTCCTTCCCAGGCAGCTACTTCTGCTCTCCATAAAAGAACATGCGCGTAGCGGATATAACGATAGTTGTTGGCATTTACACCTGTCATCCATCCTGTTGTTGTGGAAAATTTGTAACGGTCAGCTTTATTGAAAAAAGGCTTTTCGCATGGAAGGTATGGGCCACCCCATGGCTGATCGCGGATCCAGTCCCGCCCACGCATGATACCCCAGTCTAGATAAGGGATACCTCTCCGGCCCATCGTATAGTCTATACGCGGATCGAGAGCGTCTGTCGCCGGAACAAAATTATCTTCAGAGGCAATACCCTGGTCATTTGCCAGGTCGGTGTTGTTGAATGTATCAAACAATGGAAGACCGTCAGCATCTACTTTGAAAGCATTTGCAAGGTTTTGTGACGGCTGGTGAAAGCCGCAGCACATGCCGATATCGGAACCATGAGGATAGTTCAGCCCGATACCCATCTCAGCATTCAGAGATTCATTCATGTCATTAACGCAGGCCTGAATCTCGAAGATTGACTCCCCGTTATTATTTTTATCAACACGATAGTTGTCGTGGAAACAGGGCATAAGAGAATACCTGCCACTTGCAATTATGTTATCGAGCAATGGTTTTGCTTCGGTATATTTCAGCTCCAGCAGGTAAGCCCTGGCTGCCAGGGCCATTGCTGCATACCTTGTCGGGCGACCGGCCTGGGCCTGCGTTTCCGGGAGATTTTCCCATGCATATTTAAGGTCGGCAATAATAAAGGCCAGTACGGCACCCTGCGGATTATCATTGCTAATAGTTGCAGCCAGGTCCATTTTTTCTTCGGGAATGAGCGGAATTTTGTCACCAAAAACAAGCCACGATTCGAAATAGAAAAGGCCCCTCAGGAATCGTGCTTCAGCTTTAAACTCCGTCGCTTTAGCAGCATCAAGATCCTTAGTCTTGGATATAATATTTAATAAGGTGTTTGCCCGGTTTACACCCATGCCAATATTCAACCTCCATTTGTCAGCCGGATTGCTATCATCAGGTGAAGCATTCCAACATTCGATCTGATTCATTGTTCCCAGGGCGGTTCTGTCAGATCCGATATAGGCATCATCTGAGGCTACCGATCCATATATCCAGTTCTGGATCGATGCACCCCACCTGACTTCCCACAAGGAGCTCCCTTTAACCATTGCATATGTTCCGGTAAGTAGTGCATCAATACCTTTTTCATTGTAAAAAATATTTTCGGAAGTTGAACCTTGCGGGACCTGTTTAAGAAATGATTCTGAACAGGAAATAATCAGGATCAGTACAATAAACAGGAGAAATGGGGTGGATACCTTTTTCATCTTTTATATTCATGTTGAATATTTGCATGGAGAAAATAACAAAATTACAGAAAAGAATCAAAAGTGACCCGGCCCGTTTGAAACTCAGCATGAAAAAAAAGAGGGCCGCGATGCGGCCCTCGTGATTCTATATAGACCTAACTATTAATAGCCTGGGTTCTGTGTAAGAACGCCCGGTTCGAGGTCGATCTGACCCTGTGGAATAGGCTGGTATTTAGCCTTTTCCGTAAAGTTGGCACCTCTCATCACAACCCTGATTCTCTGGTCAGCTGTTGCGAATGCATTGAGAGTTGCAGCCATATCAACATGGCCCGATCCTGCAGGAAGCTTGTCCCATCTTCTCAGGTCGAAGAAACGCATACCTTCTGTTGCAAATTCAAGGCGAAGCTCCCACTGAACTGCTCTCATGGCATTGTCCTTGGTGGCCATGTCACCAGCGGCATAGAGCCCCAGTTGGTAGTTGGCTGCAGGTGTTGTGAAGTCAACTGCACCTGCCGGTCCCCATGGGTAAACCGATGGAGGAAGCTGGTTGATCCTTACGCGGCCCATCACGTGGTTACCTGTAAGGGCCCTGTTACGTACCATGTTGACATATGTTCTGGCTGTAGCGAAGTCGCCTTCATAAGCTGCGCATTCTGCTCTCCAGAGGAGTACATGTGCATACCTGATATACCTGTAGTTGTTGGCATTGATACCGGTCTGCCATCCTGTTGTGGTTGACAGGGTATAACGCTGTGACTTGAGGAAGAAAGGCTTTTCGCATGGCATATACGGTCCACCCCATGCCTGGTTACGATCCCAGTCCATACCACGGTCGATACCCCAGTCCATGTACGGGATACCCCTGCGGCCCATTGTATAGTCGATACGTGGATCAAGAGGAGTGATGGTATCCTGGCTGAAAACGGCTGCAGAAGGAATACCTTCATCATTTGCCAGGTCGGTATTGTTGAATGTATCAAACAATGGAAGACCGGTAACCGGATCAACCTTGAAAGCATTTGCAAGGTTCTGCGAAGGAGTGTGGAAGCCGCAGCACATACCTATATCTGAACCGTGGGGCCAGTTAAGACCAATACCCATTTCAGCGTTCAGTGATTCACTGATGTCGTTCACGCAAGCCTGGATCTCGAAGATTGATTCAGCGTTGTTGTTTGAAGCAATCAGGTAGTTATCCTGGTAGTTTGGCATAAGTGAATATTTACCGCTGTTGATGATGTTGTCGAGAAGCGGTTTTGCATCTGAATACCTCAGTTCCTGCAGGTATGCCCTTGCACAAAGAGCCATGGCGGCATACTTGGTAGGACGTCCTACCTGTGCCTGTGTTTCAGGAAGGTTATCATAAGCAAACTTAAGGTCGGCTGCGATGAAGTCACAAACTGCACCTGCGGCGTTGGTGTTGGTTATTGTATTAGCCTGGTCGATTTTGTCCTCGGTGATGAGAGGAATTTTATCGCCGAATACCAGCCATGATTCAAAGTAGAACAGACCCCTGAGGAATCTTGCTTCAGCAATGAATTCTGTTTTTTGTGCGTCTGAAAGACCTGTTGAAGCAGCAACTGTATTAAGTACAATATTTGCTCTGTTCACGCCCATACCAATATTAAGTCTCCACTTTTCAGCAGGATAGTTATTGGTAGGTTGGACGGTCCACGTCTCGATCTCATTTACAGGAACCTGGTCCGTTTCTTCCGATCCTTTATAAGCATCGTCAGAAGCGACGGAACCATAGGTCCAGTTCTGAATGGATGCACCCCAGGAAACGGTCCAGAGAGCACTTCCTTTCACCATAGCGTACGTTCCGGTAAGAAGGGCGTCAATACCCTTAGCATTGCTGAAAACATTATCGGCAGTCACCCCTTGAGGAACCTGGTCCAGAAATGATTTCGAACATGAAACAAAGAGGGCAATGATCAGAATGCCCAATATCATTGTTAACTTTTTCATATCATTATTCCGTATTAAAAATTAAACCAATTAAATACCAAGGGTTATACCAAATGAAATCTCACGTGGTGTTGGCACTGCGCCCTGGTCGATTCCCATTGACATACCTGATGAGTTGAGTTCAGGATCAAGACCACGGTATTTGGTGATCGTAAACAGGTTGGTCATCTGGAGGTAGATATGGCAATCCCTCATCTTCAGAACATCAAGAACTGATTTGGGAAGGGTATAACCAAGCCTGAAGTTTTTCAGTCTCAGGAATGAACCGTCTTCAACAAATGCTGTTGAGTTGTACTGTGAGATTGAGCTCTGGTCAAGCATCGGAAGCCTTGCACCCTTATTGGTCGGTGTCCATGAATTGTAGAGGGCATCCTTGCTGAGGTTACCGTCAAACTGTCCGTAGTCGATCCAACGTGCTACGTAGTTGATCATCTTGTTGCCATAGCTTGAGTAGAAGAACAGGTTGAGGTCAAACCCTGCATATGCGAGGTCTATGTTAAGACCGCCGGTGAATTTCGGATGCGGGCTGCCTATGAATTTACGGTCAGCTGACGAAATAACGGTATCCTTGTTCACATTAGCAAACTTGAAGTGACCTGCGGTATTGTATGCACCACCGAATTCAGGAACCCAGTTGGAAGCTTCGGTATTGCTCTGGAATATTCCAAGAACCTGGTACCCGTAGAATTCCGGGAATGCATGTCCCTGTGTGGCTGCCGAGTAGTCAACCTGCCTTGTGTTCCAGTAAATGATCTCATTCGGGTTGTTCGACATCTTGGTAAGTTCGTTTTTATAGTGTGAACCAACCAGGCTTACTCCGTAGGTCAGCTTGCCGTTAAGAGCGGTGTTGTTGTAACCGAGCTGGAGGTCGAAACCTTTGTTAGTCATGTCGCCTATGTTAACATAGGGAGGTGTTGCAAGACCAAGAACTTCAGGAACTGAAAGCTGGTAAAGCATGTCGCTGGTTTTCCTGTTCCATACATCGAGAGAGAAGCTCAGTGTATTGTTAAGGAATTTGCCATCGAGACCAACGTTGATCGTGGTTGTCGTTTCCCAGCCCACGTTGTTTGAACCCCTTGTTGAAGGTATGAAACCTGCAATAGCTGAACCAGTTGAACCTGTAAGGTCGTAAGCAGCTGTGTAGTTGTTCGTGGTATATGTGCTGAAACCGTTGTAATCCCCGATCCTGTCGTTACCGGCGGTACCCCAACCGGCTCTGATCTTCAGGTTATTCAGCCAGTTCCCGGAAATACCTTTCATGAAGTTTTCCTGTGAAATTGTCCAACCTACGGATGCAGCGGGGAATACACCATAACGCTTGTCTTTACCGAACCTTGATGAACCGTCGCGGCGTACTGTTGCTTCAACATAGTATTTACCCATCAGGTCGTAGTTGACACGGCCGAACTGTGACCAGAGTGAGCTCCTTGTACCATAACCGTAGTTATCCTTGTTGATTTCACCTGAGTTCAGGTACATATAGTCGGGTGACGTGCTGAAATACTGGCTCCTGCTTCCGCCGAATTCCTGGTAATCGCTCTTTGAAGCTTCCGTACCCAGAACTACGCTGATTTTGTGCTGTCCGGCTATTGTAACATTATAATTAAGGGTGTTAACCCAGTTCCAGAAGATAGAGTAGTTCTCAGTCTGGCTGAAACTGTTAACTGTTGCAGGCTCGGAAGCTTCGAATGATGTCATTCCGTAGCTCTTCGAGTTCCATATTCCAACGTTGTAACCAAGAAGGGTTTTAATTGAAAGGCCCTTCATAAGGGTTGCCTCAGCAAAGGTTGTTCCGATAGCGCGCATCCATTTGCCGTCGTTGTTGGCAGCACGGTAAAGCTGTGCAAGCGGGTTACCTGCGTTACCCATACCTTTTGCCTTTGAACCGGCAAAGTTACCGGCGATGTCATAAACCGGGATGATGGGCTGGATACGGTATGCCTGTGAAATCGGGTCACCTTCACTGTTGTCGCCAAAGTCGCCTTTCTGATCGATGAAGATTGTCTGGAGTGACTGACCCACCTTGAAGAAATCGCTGAGCTGTGATTCCATGTTAAGGCGGAAGTTGTACCTTTTGAAGTCGGTGTACTTCTCAATACCTTTCTCATCGTAGTAGCTTGTCGACAATGAGTAAATGGTGTTGGCATTACCACCTGATACTGTAAGGTTATAATCCTGTACAACACCGTTCTGTAATATTTCCTTATACCAGTCTGTTCCAGGCTTGCTGGACTTAACAATGGTATAGTTGGGATAGCTGTAAAGTGAAGGATCTACTGACGGGTCACCATTCATTGCAGCTGTCGGGATGATATAGTCAGGAATAACCGGGGTTGCACCGCTTCCATACTGGAACGTGTTAGGTGCAATACCTTTATTCGCGAACTCGAGCCACACTGCATTTGCATATTCCTGCGTATTCAACAGGTTATACTTGTTTGCTGCTGATTTGAAACCATATTTTGCGGAGAAAGAAACGGTAGCTTTCTGGTTCTTAGCACCTTTTTTGGTTGTGATAAGGATTACACCGTTTGCACCCCTTGTTCCGTAAATAGCTGCCGAAGAAGCGTCTTTCAGAACTGATATTGATTCAACGTCATCAGGGTTGATGTTATTACCCGGGCCCACCGGAACACCATCAATAACATAAAGAGGATCTGGGTCGTTTATGGTGCCGACGCCACGGATCCTTATCGTAGCATCACCACCAGGTGTGTTGGCGTTTGTAATTGTAACCCCGGATACATGACCCTGGAGACGGCTTACAGTACTCGGAGCAGGAGAAACCTTGAGGTCCTTGTCACTGACCGTCGAAATTGCACCGGTCAGCTGTTCCTTCATCCTTGTACCATAACCTACAACTACAACTTCCTGCAGGGCCTTGGTGTCGGATACCATAACAACGTCGATGGTAGCCTGTGCACCTACTGTGACACTCTGGGTAACATAGCCGATGGATGAAAAGATCAGTACTGCTCCCGCACCCGGGACCTTTACTGTAAATGTACCATTAGCATCGGTAATTGCTCCAATTGTCGTACCCTGTACTACAACATTCACTCCGGGTAAAGCACCCTCGCCTTCAGCGGTAACTTTCCCGGTAATGGTCCTCTCCTGGGCAAAAACAAAACCCAATGAAAAGACCATGCTGAGCATAAACAGCGCAATACGCTGTACGTTTTTAGAAATTTGCATAGTCAATCGTTTTTTAACAGGTTAGTTAGATAGTTAGTTAATAGAGTTAGGTTATCACTCGCAAGCTTTCGCCTGCTTAATCATCAAAGATATTAAAAATAAATCTTAAAAAACAACCGCCCTGCCCTACTAAAATGAGCATTCAAATGTTAAAATTAAATTACCCCCGATCAATGTTTACGCAAACGATTGAAATTTACGATTTTACAAAAAAAACAAAAATCGCCCGGTAACGGGCCGGTTGTATATTTATATCCATTCTAAATAAAATTCAGCACCGTTCAGGATCGAGTTGACCCCGATTCAATGTAGTACAGAAGCTCTTCACCATAAAATCTAAGTGTAAATTGTACATATTAATAAGTGTTGGATATACATATATATTAATATGGTTCATCTTGCGGTCAGACTTTTCATTATCCCGAAAATGCCAGCTCTGCTTTTACCCGAGGGACTTTCTCCATTCCCTCAGCCCGGAAAACGACATGCTGCAATAAACGGCATAAAGAACCACGGTAGGATAAAGTCCTCTGTACAGGAAAAGCCCGGTAGCCGTCAGATTGACGATTATCCAGAGGAACCAGTGCTCATATATCTTGCGGGCGAGCATCCATGTTGCAATTATCGAAAGAGATGTAATAAACGCATCAAAACCCGGTACGGGAGAATCGGTGAAACTTCCGAGCACGAAAAACATGGAGACGTATAGTCCCGCAAATACGGCCAGCAGGATCAATGCCAGTCTTGGTTTTATCCTGGTTACCCTCAATTCATGCCTCTCCCCTTCATCCTGTCGCTCCGTCTCTTCGTCCCTCCGTCTCCTTGTCCTTCCTCTCATCCACCAGTACCAGCCGGCAACGCTTATTAAAAGATAGTAGCATTGAAGGCTCATGTCGGCATAAAGCTTCCCATGAAGGAATATCCAGACGTAGACGGCAGATGTAACGATTCCCACGGGCCAGAGCCACAGGTTCTGCTTTATTTCAAGGAAAACATAAACGATCCCGGTTACAGCACCGAAGATCTCTATCCAGTTATTTAATATCCATCCCGGAACAGTCATCGTTGCTGTCAGAATCTTAAACCGATCTTTAACAGGAAATTCATGCCTGCCTGCGGGAAAAAGTAGGCCCATGTCTTCTCGACGCCGTTCTCATACCACAGCCCCCCGTACCCATTGCTTACGTACATGGTATTCAGAATGTTATTAAGATAAAGTGACGAATAAAGCTCCTTCATTTTTCCCACCGGTGCTGAAAAGTTTACAATAATATTGCTCACAAAATACGGATCGATCTTCCTGTTTTCGCTCATCGTGTTGTCGAAGTACTGCTTTCCCACATATTTGCACGCGAGATGGATATTAATTTTTCGCGAGAGGGTAAAGCTCATATCGCTCATTCCGGTAATTGACGGGGAATAAGCGATTTCAACGGTTCCATAATCCTTGCTTTTATAAACTGAACTCCAGTCTGTTGTATTATAATCAAGGTAGTATTCAGTGTATCCCGGAATTATGCTCCTGCTCAGTGTAACTCCCGCCTTCCAGTCGAATATTCGGGCCGGTTTCCATTCGGCCGACAGCTCGATTCCGGTCCTGCTGCTTTTTTTCACGTTAGTCATGATCGGGTATCCGACATCGCTTAGCTGACCGGTGGGTATCAGCTGGTCGTTGTAAAACATATGGTAAAGATTTACTCCTACATTAAGCCTCCCCGCCCTGAGGTTGTAACCGGCCTCTGCATCGTAAAGGGTCTCGGACCTTGGTGTGGCGGAAGGGTCACCTTTCGCCTGTTCAAAATCGGACCTGGTCGGTTCCTTGTTTGCAACAGAGAAGGAAATATAGGCATCCTGGGTGGAAGAGACGGAGAGGAACAGCCCGGCCTTGGGATTAAAGAAATTGTAGTTATGTTCCTGCTTAAGACTTACGAAGTCCTCATCGATACCTGAAAGCCTGTAAAAGATATTCCGGTACTGCATATCGGCAAATCCCGACAGCAAAGAGGAAAACCTGTAATTCAACCTGCCGTAAATGCTGAACTCTCTTTTTCCTGACCTGTTGAAATACCACTGGTAATCCTTTTCAGATGTGCCGGCGTTCCTCATCCAGATAATATTCCCGTAATATCTTCCCTTGTACAGGTTTGCCGATCCGCCAAGAACCGCATCGAGGTTCCCTTTCTTTACCGATAAGGAATAGACAACCCCGTAAAAGTCATTCGACATCCATTTCTGCCTGACAAGGTCGGTTGAAGTAAGGGTTGAATCACCTGTTTTCACATTCTGCAACCCGTAGCCGGCGTAATTCTGGTCCTCAGCATATTCCTCATAGTATCCCTTGCCTGTTGTATAGTGGAAAGCGGCATGAAGGCTGACAAACCTTCCTAACGACCTCGAGTAAATAAGCTGGTAATGATTCTGCCAGTAGTTATCGCTTTCGTTATTATAGAATTTAACAGCACCCGCCTGGTCGGTGTACATCCCGGCCGGGTTAAATCTCCTGTCGGTTGAAAGGGAATCTGATGGCACCCCCCACCAGCTTATCCCGGTGTGTTCCTCCCCGATAATGATATTTGCTTTCAGAAGCGAGTTTGCTGTCCGGTATATTGCGGAAACCGTTCCTGACCTGTTATTAGTCGATGTTCTCTTCACATAACCGTCGCTTTTAACATCCGAATATCTCATCTGAAGCGCGAAACGCCCCTTTATCAGACCTGTTCCGGCAACTATGGTGTTTTTCAGGGTATTGAAGGACCCGGCAGTCGTACTTATATCGGCGACTGCCGAAGTATCGGGGCTTTTTGTCAGAATATTGACCGATGCGCCAAAGGCTCCTGAACCGTTTGATGAAGTTCCCACCCCTCTCTGGACCTGCATATTAGCCACCGATGAGGCAAGGTCGGGAAGGTCGACCCAGAAGACCTGCTGTGATTCAGGGTCATTCAGCGGTATGCCGTCAATCGTCACATTTATCCTGTTTGCATCCGTACCCCTTATCCTCAGGTTGGTATAGCCAATGCCGGTCCCGGCTTCCGATGTTTCCACCAGTGAAGGCGTAAGCGAAAGCATATAAGGAATATCCTGCCCGTTATTCTGTCTCCTGATGGCATCTCCTGAAACTCCCGAGTATGCAACGGGTGTTTTTGTCCCGGCCCTGGTAGCGCTTACTATGACCTCATCGGTCATCAGGAGTGCCCTGGTCATAACGGCGTCAAGTGAAACACTGCCAGTGGCTTCCACCTCTTTTGTCAGCTTTTCATACCCCAGGAAAATAAAAACAACTGTGTACTTTCCGGTATCCCTGAGTTTTATTTCATAGCTCCCGTCACTCCCGGAATAGGTACCGGAAAGTGTATTTGCAACCGATATCCCTGCCCCGGCAAGGGGCTCGCCTTTTTCATCATATACATGACCGTGTATCCCGGGAACGGTCCTCTGTGCCACTACTACCTCCAAGGTTGAGGTCAGTATGGCGGCAATCACGAATAACAGCTTGTATTTCATAGCTTCGTTAATTGTTTAAGTTACCCTCCCGGGGTTCTTAATACGCTGAATTAATGGATACTCTCTTTTCCCTACGCCGGCATTACCCGGATCAGGTTTAAGGGTATGATCTCAGCCCGTAATATTAAGGCACCCCGTTTTGATTAAGCAAAGGTAATTGTTTTTTAATATATCCTAATGGATCACTATTTTTGATACCTTAGCCATGTAAAAACACCAGGGATGGAGAAACTGCTGGCAAAGCTTAATTATAAAGGGCAGAAGCGGATAGCCGTAATAAATTCAACTGATGAATTCGTTTCCAGCCTGAAAATGAGCTTCCCCGATATTACAACCGATAATGAAATTGATCCGCGGTACCCTTATGAATTCATGCTGATATTTGCGGAACAGGTGAGGGAAGTAGAGGTTCTTGCCCCCCTGGCTCTTCACAACCTTGTATCCGACGGGATACTCTGGTTTGCCTATCCGAAAAAGACTTCCGGGAAATACAAATCCGATATTGACCGCGACCACGGATGGGAAGGCCTTATCAACGCCGGATTTTACCCGGTAAGGCAGGTGGCCGTTGATGAAGACTGGTCGGGCCTCAGGTTCAGAAACGCCAGGTTTATAAAATCGGACCTGTCAAGATTCAACAAATAACCGGATGATCATTACAAGAACCTTCGGGACCCCGTTGGGTAATATGATTGCAGGATCGGTAAATGACGGTCTTTGCTTACTTGAATTTACCGACAGGAAAATGCTGGGCACGGAATATAAAATACTGGCGAAATACACAGGGGAGGATATCACGGAAGGCTCGTCACCTGTTATCGACCAGGCTGAAAATGAGCTGATGGAGTATTTTGCCGGAACAAGAAAATCCTTCATGGTTCCGGTAAAGTACACCGGAACAGTGTTCCAGATGCATGTTTGGGATGAGCTCCTGAAAATACCATACGGAACAACCAGGTCGTACGGCAGGCAGGCTGAAGCGTTGGGTGGCAGCAGCTCGGTAAGGGCAGTTGCGAATGCCAACGGGATGAATAAAATTGAAATTATCATCCCCTGCCACAGGGTAATTGGCGAAAATGGACATCTTACCGGGTATGGCGGGGGCCTTTGGAGAAAGAGGTGGCTGATCGACCATGAGAAGAAGCACTCGGGCCGGCCCGTCGATCAGACAATCTTCTGAGATATAATTTGAAAACATAATAAGACAATATGAAAAGATACATGACAATAAACAAATACTGGCTGCTTGCCGGAGCACTGGTTTTACTGGTACTTTCAGGATGCGCCCAGAGGGAAAATGTGGATCTATGCCTCAAGGGACACCAGTATGGTTTTTTCGGCGGGCTCTGGCATGGCTTCATTGCTCCCTTCGACTTCGTGGCCATGCTTTTTGACCAGAAGATCACGATGTATGCCCAGAACAACAATGGCGGCCTTTATGCCCTTGGGTTCCTCCTGGGCAGCGGAGGCTGGGGTTTCTTCGGTGGCAAGGGGGTAAGAAGGGTCCGGCATACACGGGTTAATGTCAGCAACGGGCATTTCGATCACGCGGAGGTTGTCGAATAATCAGGAGCGGTTCCCTGGAAAAGACTATAGATATTGAAAAGGCGATAAGGAATGGGAACAACAGATTCCTCAGGTCGCTTCCGGGCTTCATGATCGGGCTCATGAGGAAAATCATTCATGAAGATGAGATGAATGAGACAATCCGGAGAAGCAGGCATCTCGAAGGAGTCGCATTCGTGAAGGATGTCCTTGAAGGATGGAACGTGAAGGTTGTCATAAAAAATGCTGGAAATATTCCACCCGCGGGAAGGTTTATTTTTGCATCCAACCATCCCGTAGGCGGGATTGATGCCCTTGCTTTCTTTGACGGTATTGGAGGAATTTTTCCGGATATCATTTCCCCGGCAAATGAGCTGCTGTACCAGATTCCCAATATGCGCCCGCTGATTTTTGGTCTTAATGTCTTCGGAAAAACTTCCCGCGAGGCGGCGCTTGGTCTGAAGAAAATTTACGATTCCGACAGGCCAGTATTCATATTTCCTGCCGGGGAGGTCTCGAGGCGGAAAAAAGGAACAATCTCCGACAATGTGTGGCAAAAGTCATTCATTACCAAAGCTGTTGAACATAAAAGAGATATAATACCCGTACATATAAGCGGGAGAAACTCCAACCTGTTTTATTGCGTGGCGAACTTGAGAACATTTCTCGGTATAAAGATGTTTATTGAGACAATGCTGCTGCCACGCGAAATGATGAAACAGAGAAATTCCACAGTTACGGTTACTATTGGACGGCCCATTGGCTGGAAGGAAATAGCCGGTGAGATGAGCCATCATGAGTGGGCGCAGAAGGTAAAATCAATTGTTTACTCGATTTCTTAAAAATTACTGGTCATGGGCACACTCAAGAAAATAAAAGCAGTACTCCCTCCTCCCCTGGCTCATATGGTCGGTGACGGTTTCAGGGTTCATAACTTCTTCCCTTCCCAGGATATTATAGGGCTGAAAGGCATGAGCCCATTCTTCCTGATGGACTACGAATCAAAGAGAATCCTTCCTCCCTCTGAAAAGCCAAAAGGAGTTGGTGTCCATCCCCACCGGGGGTTCGAAACAGTGACAATTGCCTACCAGGGAAGCGTGGCACATCACGACAGCGCGGGAAACAGCGGTGTTATTCACCAGGGCGATGTGCAGTGGATGACCGCCGGGGCCGGTGTTCTGCATAAGGAGTACCACGAGAAGGAATTTTCAGCGAGAGGGGGGCCATTTCAGATGGTACAGCTGTGGGTAAACCTCCCTGCAAAGTTCAAGATGACACCGGCCAAATACCAGGCAATTGAAAACAGGGCCATGGGAAAGGCTGTGCTACCAGGGAAATCGGGATATGTCGAGGTGATCGCAGGTGATTATATGGATGTAAAAGGCCCTGCATCCACCTTTACGCCTGTTAATATGTTCAACGCGGTAATTGAAGAAGGCGGCAAGGCCGGGTTTACTTTCCCGGCTGGCTTTAACACCGGCTTGCTCGTGGTTGAAGGTGAAATAAGGCTTAATGAGGAAAAGACGGCTGATGAAAATAATTTCGTATACTTTGGTAACCAAGGTGAAGAAATTGTAATCGGGGCCCTGAAGAAAAGCAAGGTACTTATCCTGAGCGGTGAACCGATAAATGAACCGGTTGCTGCATATGGTCCGTTCGTGATGAATACTGATGCCGAAATCCAGGAAGCATTCAACGACTATTACGAGGGAAAATTCGGGTATCTGGAAGATTGAAGACAGGGAAAAAATCATCATAACCGGTCAAATGGCATTTCCGGTTTTTCCTCTCAGGGATGAAATTAATACCTTAACATAAAATTCTAATTCCAGTCTTATTTAAACTATGGCAACAATAATTAAAACCCCGTCAGTGATCATGGCAGCGGGTACCGGAAATAAAATCATCAGGGAATATTTTGGAATGGTGAACAGCAAAACCCGGGAAGTAAGCATTGCAAGAATGGAAAGCCCCATGGGATGGGAAGAACCGGGTCAGTGCCCTGAGTTTAATGAATACACCGTTGTGTTTAAGGGCTCCCTAAAGGTGACAACAAGTGAAGGTGATCTTAAGGTCAGCGCAGGTGAAGCCGTATTGGCTGAGGCGGGAAAATGGGTCAGATACAGCACTCCCTTTGAAGGAGGGGCAGAATATATTGCAGTATGCCTGCCTGCATTCTCACCCGATATTGTCCATCGCGACGAATAGCAAACCGGGCAGGCTGAATCCGCAATCAGACCTGTCCCCGTTTTTTCTTCCTGTCGCGGATGACCAGGAAGACCACGAATCCGGCACCAAAGGCAAGAAGGATCCAGCCCAGGCAGGGAAAGATTTTTTCCCTGACCTCATAAAGATAGTATCCTATCACGGCAAGGATTATGTTCCATATGCCGGCCCCTGCCACGGTGTAAAAAATGAAATGCTTCATTTCCATCCTTGCCAGGCCGGCAGGTATTGATATGAGGTGCCTTATTCCAGGAACGAGCCTCCCGATGAAAGTTGAAGACTTGCCGTTTCTTACAAAATATTGTTCGGCATGTTCGACTTTTTCCCTCGACAGAAGAAACAGCTTTCCGGCTTTTGATTCTGCGAAGCTGTAAATGATGGGCCTTCCAAGATAACGGGCAAGGAAATAGTTTATCAGCGAACCGCAAAGGGCCCCGGCGGTACCGAAAATAACAACAAGAAAAATATTCAGGTCCCCCTGTGCCGCCTTCCAGGCTGCAAAGGGTATCACTATTTCTGAAGGCAATGGCATGAATGTGCTCTCTATCGTCATGAGCAGTGCCACTGTCAGGTATGTGAGGTTCGCCATGTACCAGTCGAAGAGCGAATGAAAAATTGTCATAAGAGCCAGTCAATTAAGGACTCAAATATAGCCAAGATTTTCTTCCCGGAAAACTTCATCAAATCCGGACAATTGTCATGATTTCGACACCCGGAAATTATTATCTTTAAAGTTGCTAAAACAAATCATGACCGACATAAAAAGATCAAAATGGCTGACTTACTGACTACTTACCTTGGATTAAGGCTAAAGAACCCGCTCATAGCCGGCAGCTGCGGACTTACAAATTCGGTACACAACATCAGGGAAATTGCAGACCGTGGTGTCGGTGCCGTGGTTGTCAAATCAGTGTTTGAGGAACAGATCAATCTAGAAACACACAAGGTCATAAGGACCGAAGAAGGCAACCTGAAAACATTCACCCGTGCGCCGTCAAACCTTCTTGGAAGAAGGGTACACGACTATGATGAGGCTTACGATTATATCTATGATTTTGCAAAATCGAATACTGTAAACAAATATCTCGATCTGCTGAAAGAGGTAAAGAAATCGGTAGACATCCCGGTTATCGCCAGTATAAACTGTGTTTCCAACAACGACTGGCATTCTTTTGCCAGGAAGATAGAGGAAACGGGGGTCGATGCGCTTGAGCTTAATATCTACGTTCTCCCTTCCGACTGGAGAAGGAACACGGAAGACAATGAAAAAATATATTTTGACATCCTCAACGAAGTCAAAACCTATGTGAACATTCCGCTATCGGTTAAGATAGGATTCTACTTCTCGTCTCTTGCACAGGCAGTCCAGAAGCTCTCCAACTCGGGCATAAAAGGAATTGTCCTGTTCAACAGGCCCTATAATACCGATTTTGATATTGACAGGTTAGAGGTCTCGCATGGAAGTATTTACAGCGGACCCTCGGAATATAATCATACCCTCCGGTGGGTTTCCATTCTTTCTGGCAACGTTGGCTGCGATATTTCGGCATCGACCGGCATTCATAACTGGGAGGCCTTTGTAAAGCAACTCCTTGCCGGTGCCGCAACGGTCCAGATCGCTTCGGCACTTTACACTGAAGGCTTCGGTATCGTTCCGTCAATACTGGAAGAGACAAAAGCCTGGATGAAAAAGCACTCTTTTGAAAAGGTGGATGACTTCAGGGGAAAGCTCAGCAAATCGAAGCTTGAAAATCCGGCCGCGATTGAAAGGGTCCAGTTTATGAAGCTCTATTCAGGGATAGAATAGATAATCAGGGATAACAATCCTGTCGACCGGAATTTTTACCGGCAGGCACAAAATAATATATTAAGGTTAATGAACTTTCTCACGAGTTGATGGTTTATTAATTGCACCGTTTGTGTGAAATAATTAACAGACTTCAAACCGATGGAAAAGGAATTCATCCCGGCCGATTATCTCCCTGTTCTTCTGCAGACCCTCGTCGCATTTTCATTCGTTGCCAGTGTCATGCTTGCGACCCACCTGATGGGCAGCAAGAGGAAGAAGATAAGAACGCTTCGAAAGGATGAGAATTTCGAGTGCGGCATTGAGGTAAAAGGAAATGCCAGGTTCCCCTTCACCGTCAGGTACTTTCTTACAGCGATTCTTTTTGTTCTTTTCGATGTCGAGGTGATCTTCCTCTACCCGTGGGCAGTCAACTTCAAAAGGATGAGCTGGAATGGTTTCGGTGACATGCTGATATTCCTGGGTTTGTTCCTGACAGGATTTTATTACATAACAAAAAAAGGTGCTCTCGAATGGGATTGAAAAGGAGACGCTTGATATGGAGAGTGCAAATAAATATAACAGGGTAGATCCTCCTGAAGGATATTCAGCCCCCGGCATGTTTGCCACAAGGCTGGATAAGGTAGTGGGCCTTGCAAGAAGCAATTCGATATGGCCGCTGCCATTCGCGACATCATGCTGCGGAATAGAATTCATGGCGACAATGGGTGCCCACTATGACCTCGGGAGATTCGGGTCCGAGAGGCTGAGCTTTTCTCCACGGCAGGCCGACCTGCTTATGGTAATGGGCACTATTGCAAAGAAGATGGGACCTATTGTTCACCAGATATACGAACAGATGGCAGAGCCCAGGTGGGTCCTTGCGGTCGGAGCCTGCGCCTCTTCGGGTGGAATCTTCGACACCTACAGCGTACTGCAGGGAATAGACAGGGTGGTGCCGGTTGACGTCTACGTGCCCGGCTGCCCTCCCAGGCCCGAGCAGATAATTGAGGGATTTATGAAGATACAGGAGCTTGTAGCGACAGAAACTCTCAGGAGAAGATATTCCCCCGAATACCGCGACCTTTTGTTAAGATATGGCATAAAATAACATGCAGGAAATGGCCGACAGAATAAAAACTGAAGAGATACTGAGATCGAAGTTCGGCAGTGCGATCCTGGAAACCGGCTCCGGTAGCGATATTCTTTCGCTTACGGTCGCCAGGGATTCGCTTTTCGATATAATATCTTTCCTCAGGAACGACCCTGAAATGGATTTCGGTTTTCTCACCACCCTCTGTGGAATACATTATCCTGAAAGCGAACTGCCGCTCGGTGTGATCTACCACCTTCATAACCTGGCAGGTAATTCAAGGATAAGGATAAAGACATTTCTTCCAGTTTCTTCACCTGAAGTCAGGTCCGTGACTCCTTTGTTCAAGGCAGCCAACTGGATGGAGAGGGAGACATACGATTTTTACGGGATAGTTTTTACAGGTCATCCCAATCTTAAAAGGATACTGAATGTTGAATACCTCGATTTCTTCCCCATGAGGAAGGAGATCCCGCTCGAAGATCCGACAAGGGAGGATAAGGAAGACAGGTTTTTCGGAAGATGATGAAGAATGGCGCAGGGCGCAGGGCGCAGGGAAGGAGAATGAACTGGAAAAAGATTATAAAGTGAAAATGAATTGAAACTGGGCACTGAGCTCTGAGCTCTGACCAAATGATAAAAGATGCTTCGTACTACACATGGCAGAAAAAAAGGACCCGCATATTATAATACATCCCGAGGACACCGATAAGGTATTCACGACGCTCAACCTCGGGCCCACGCATCCTGCAACGCATGGTATCTTCCAGAATGTGCTTACCATGGATGGTGAAATTATTATTGATGCCGAGCAGACCATAGGGTACATACACAGGGCATTTGAAAAAATAGCCGAGAGAAGACCGTACTACCAGATCCGCACTCTGACCGACAGGATGAATTACTGCTCTTCTCCCATCAACAATATCGGGTGGGACATGGCAGTTGAAAAACTCCTCGGGATTAAGACAGGAAAGAAGGTCGATTATATGCGCATAATCATAATGGAGCTCGCGAGGATAGCCGACCACCTGATCTGCAACAGCGTGATCGGTGTCGACAGCGGTGCACTCACGGGTTTTGTCTATGTGTTCCAGGAAAGGGAGGCAATCTACGAGATATTCGAAGAGATGTGCGGAGCAAGGCTTACCACGAATATGGGCCGTACCGGGGGGTTCGATAAGGATTTTTCACCTAAGGCAATAACCGCGATAAGGGAGCTGATGAACAGGCTTCCTAAAGTCCTGCATGAATTCGAGAAGCTTCTCATGCGCAACAGGATATTCATGGACAGGACAATCAATGTGGGATCAATTTCAGCTGAAAACGCCCTGAATTATGGATTTACCGGACCAAACCTTCGTGCGGCAGGCGTCGATTATGATGTAAGGGCGATGAATCCATATTCTTCATACGATGACTTCAGCTTCACGGTTCCTGTCGGCAGCAACGGCGACACATACGACAGGTTCTGTGTAAGGCAGGAGGAGCTCTGGCAAAGCATGAAGCTTGTGAAAGACGCCCTGGAAAATCTTCCCGAGGGAAGCCCTCACGAGGATTTACCCTGGCTGTTCCTCCCACCCAAGGAAGATGTGTACAGCAAAATGGAAGCCCTGATTTATCACTTCAAGATAGTAATGGGTGAGATAAACGTTCCTGCAGGGGAGATTTACCATCCGGTTGAGGGTGCCAACGGCGAGCTTGGATTTTACATTGTCTCCGACGGTGGAAGAACTCCCTACAGGCTGCATTTCAGGAGACCGTGTTTTATTTATTACCAGGCCTTCCCCGAAATGATAAGAGGCAGTGTTCTTTCCGATGCCATACTTACCATGAGCAGCATGAACGTTATTGCCGGTGAACTGGATGCGTAAGCAGAAATCTGACCAAAGATTAAGATGCAATTCAAGGTGGACCATAAACAGTACGTTAAAGAGGGAAAAGAAGTAAGGTTCTCAGGTGAGATGCAGGCAAAGGTCAGGCAGCTCATCTCGAGATATCCTGAAGGAAAACAGAAATCAGCCCTGCTTCCCCTGCTTCATCTGGCACAGGAAGAGCTTGGCGGCTATCTGAGTGCGGATGTAATGGATTATATTGCAGGTATCCTGGGCATTCAGCCGGTAGAGGTTTATGAGGTAGCCACATTTTATACCCAGTTCTCGCTCGAAGAAAGAGGAAAGTTCCTTATAGAGATTTGCCGGACAGCTCCCTGTGCTGTCTGTGGCGGTGAAAAAATGTCGCAGTTCATCCAGGAAAAGCTGGGTATCAGGCCGGGTGAAACAACACCCGACGGGCTTTTTACCCTCAGGGAGGTGGAATGCCTGGGAGCATGCGGAAACGCTCCGGTAATGCAGGTAAACACGGGGTTCCATGAGAATCTTTCGGTCGAAAGGATATCTGAGATTATTGATAATATTAAGTCCGGTAGCGAAACAGCGAATACGGGAGGCACGGGAAAATGGGCAGAAGAATTATTCTAGAAAATATTGAGGTCCCTGGTATAAGGTCGTTTGATGTCTTCAGGCGATCCGGTGGATACCGTGCCGTTGAGAAGGCCCTGAAGGAGCTGTCCCCGTCAATGGTGACAGAGGAGGTAAAGAAATCAGGATTACGCGGAAGGGGTGGCGCAGGCTTCCCGACAGGATTAAAATGGAGCTTCATTGACAAGAAAGATAACAGGCCGCGATACCTCGTATGTAATGCTGATGAGAGCGAGCCGGGGACATTCAAGGACCGCTTTCTCATGGAGAGCATCCCGCACCTGCTTATTGAAGGTATCATTGTCTCATCGTACGCTATCGGCGCCTCAGTGGCTTATATCTATGTAAGAGGAGAATTCAGGCATATAATAGGGATTCTCAACAGGGCAATCTCCGAAGCGCGCGACAAGGGATTTCTCGGGAAGAACATTCTCGGGTCGGGATTCGACCTGGAGATCCATGTTCACCCCGGTGCAGGAGCTTACATCTGCGGTGAGGAGACCGCCCTGCTGGAATCACTTGAAGGAAAGAGAGGCAACCCGAGGATCAAGCCACCATTTCCTGCAACAAGAGGATTATGGGACTGTCCAACTGTTGTCAATAACGTGGAAACCATTGCAACTGTCGGTCCCATTATCAACATTTCAGGTGCTGAATATGCGGGAATTGGAAAGGGGAAAAGCACCGGGACCAAGCTGTTCTCAGCCTGCGGCAAGGCAAGGAAACCAGGTGTCTACGAAGTTGAAATGGGATTGCCGGTGGAAGAATTTATCTATTCTGATGAATTCTGCGGCGGCATCAGGAATGGTAAGGACCTTAAGGCCGTAATACCGGGAGGCTCATCGGTCAATATCCTTCCGGCTTCACTGATCCTTTCAACTTCCAGGGGAGAAAAAAGGCTTCTCACCTACGAATCGCTGTCCAACGGGGGGGATGAGACAGGCACAATGCTGGGATCGGGTGGCTTTATTATTTACGACGAAGATGACTGTATAGTGCGTAACACATGGAACCTGACAAGGTTCTACCACCATGAATCGTGCGGCCAGTGCTCCCCTTGCCGCGAAGGAACGGGATGGATGGAAAAAGTTCTTTACCGGGTGGAACACGGCGATGGTAAATGGAAGGATCTGGACCTTCTTACCAGTGTTGCTTCTAAAATAGAGGGTACGACGATTTGCCCGCTCGGCGATGCGGCAGCCTGGCCGGTGAGAAGCGCGGTAAGACATTTCAGGGATGAGTTTGAGTTTCATGTCAGCAACCCGGGGATCGTCATCAATACCGGGCACGGCTCAATAAAGAAATATGAAACAGCTACCTTAAAACTAAATGAATAATGATATATATAAATTATCTATACTCATTAACTTCTAACATTAATAATCTGACCCCCTTTCTGATTTCCCCCAGGGGGGAAATGATTGTCCCCTTCCCCTCCGGGGGAAGGCTGGGAAGGGGGTAACTGAACTAAAAGGTTAAATGTGGAAATTATTATATAATCGTGATAAAAATATCAATATAGATGGTTAAGGTCACTATTGATAATACCACCATTGAAGTCGAAGAAGGAACCACCATTCTTCAGGCAGCCAGGAAAATAGGGGGAAGCGTGGTGCCGCCCGCGATGTGCTTTTATTCGAAGCTGGAAGGTTCGGGTGGAAAATGCAGGACATGCCTTGTGAAGGTGTCAAGGACTTCAGCATCCGATCCAAAGCCCATGCCTAAGCTTGTTGCATCGTGCAGCACACTGGCACAGGACGGGATGGTGGTTCAGAATACCATATCACCTGAAGTGATGGAGACACGAAAGGCAATAGTTGAATTCCTCCTCATAAATCACCCGCTCGATTGCCCTGTATGCGACCAGGCAGGTGAATGCGACCTCCAGGACCTGAGCTTTTTTCACGGCCTGGAACAAACAAGGTACGGGGAAGCCAGGAGGGAGTTCAACCCGATTGATATCGGGGAGAAGATCAAGCTGCATATGACAAGGTGCATTCTCTGCTACAGATGCGTGTACACCGCCGACCAGATTACCGACAAAAGAGTTCACGGGGTGCTGTTCAGGGGTGATGCCGCGGAAATCGGAACATATATCAAAAATGCCGTGGATAATGATTTCTCGGGCAACATGATAGATGTCTGCCCTGTCGGGGCGCTCACCGACCGCACCTTCAGGTTCAAAAGCAGGGTCTGGTTCCTCAAACCCATGAACGTTCACAGGCATTGCTCAAAATGCCCAGGGAAAGCCACAGCCTGGATGTCGGGGAATGAAATCCTGAGGATCACTGCAAGGAAGGACCGTTACGGTGAAGCTGAAGAGTTTATCTGCAACGAGTGCCGGTTTGACAGGAAGGATCCCTCGGACTGGACCGTGGAAGGTCCGGCGAAATCAGACAGGCACTCGGTAATATCGCAGAATCATTATGAGAATATCAGGAAACAAAGCATAATCAAGCCTCTTGAAGGTAAAACTGAAGCACAGGAATGATAATATTCAAACTCATACTGATTGTTTCGATCCTGCTTATCAGCCTGCTGATAGCAATGTATTCAACATTGTTCGAGCGGAAAATTGCAGGATTCTTCCAGGACAGGTTCGGTCCCGACAGGGCTGGGCCATCAGGGATACTTCAACCGGTTGCCGACGGTATAAAGCTGTTTTTCAAGGAGGAATTCATGCCCAACACTGCTGATAAATTCCTCTATATACTTGGCCCATCGCTTACCATGCTTGTTGCATTGCTGACAAGTGCCATCATTCCCTGGGGACCCGGAATCACGGTAAAGGGAGTTCATTACTATTTCCAGGTGGCAGATATCAATATCGGTGTGCTCTACTCTTTTGCAGTTGTTGCCATCGGTGTGTACGGCATCATGATAGGCGGGTGGGCGTCGAATAACAAGTTTTCATTGCTGGGGGCCATCAGGGCCTCCTCGCAGATGATAAGCTACGAGCTCAGCATGGGACTTTCTATTATTGCAATAGTGATGATGACAGGTTCGCTGAGCCTCAGGGATATTGTGGAACAGCAGCACGGCTTCAACTGGAATATCTGGTACCAGCCGCTTGGCTTCCTGATCTTTATAGTCTGTGCATTCGCTGAATGCAACAGGTCGCCTTTCGACCTTCCTGAATGCGAGACCGAACTGGTCGGAGGGTACCATACCGAATACAGCAGCATGAAGCTGGGATTCTATCTCTTTGCCGAATACATTAACATGTTTATCTCTTCGGCAATGATCTCTACACTATATTTCGGGGGATATAATTTCCCCTTAATGGACAGCAGCGCCCTTTCGGTGAACGCTGTCGGGATCATTGGTACGGCGGTACTGTTCCTTAAAATAAGCTTCTTCGGGTTTGTTTATATGTGGATAAGATGGACACTCCCGCGTTTCAGGTACGACCAGCTTATGAACCTAGGATGGAAAAAACTGATTCCTTTAGCAATGGTGAATATGCTTGCAACGGGACTTGTAATAATGTTAATAAAACACTGATATAGGGGCGCGCATGAAACCTCTCACAAACAGGTCGAAAGTAGTTTCGGTGAAAAAGATGTCGCTGGCTGAGCGTCTGTACCTGCCCGGCATTTTCAGCGGACTCATGATAACCCTCGGTCATTTCTTCAGGAGAAAAGCCACGGTGAGATACCCTGAAGTAAAAAGGGAGTTTTCAGAGACATTCAGGGGGTGGCATGTGCTGAAAAGAGACGATGAAGGAAGGGAAAGATGTACGGCATGCGGCTTGTGCGCCCTCTCCTGCCCGGCCGAGGCAATTACAATGGTTGCTGCCGAAAGGAAGCCAGGAGAGGAACATCTCTACCGCGAGGAAAAGTATGCAGCAAAATATGAGATAAATATGCTCAGATGCATCTTCTGCGGCTTGTGTGAAGAGGCCTGCCCCAAGGAAGCAATATTCCTCACGAAGAGGATGGTGAGCTCCGGTTTCAGCAGGGACAAGTTCATCTATGGTAAGGAATTGCTCCTGGAACAGCCGGAGAAACCGGTGGATATCAGCCCGCGCCAGACAAAAGAAGTGCTGGAATTCAAAAAGGATAAAAACCAGCGGCATAATAAACAGGACGAATAATGAAAGGCCGGGGGCACAACGTGAAAGGCTGCAAAAATTAATGATCCAAAAATGATGGTAACAAGATACCTTTTTTTCATTTTCTCGGTTATCGCGGTTTTTGCAGCGGTGATGGTGCTTGTTTCCAAAAAACCGATACACAGTGTTCTTTATCTCACCCTTACCTTCCTTGCAATAGCGGGTCATTTCATTCTTCTGAATGCGCAATTTATCGCTATAGTCAATGTAATTGTTTATGCAGGTGCCATAATGGTGCTCTTCCTTTTCACCGTGATGCTGCTTAATCTCAATGTCCGGTCGGAGGTGAAGAAGCCCCTTGCCGTTAACATTACCGCGGTAATTGCAGGAGGAATGCTCTTCCTTACACTGACGGGAGCATTAAGAGGTGTTGAAAAAATGCACGGCTATGATATACCTGTGACACAGATGGGCCTGGTAAAAAACCTGGGGCAGGTACTTTTTTCCGATTTCAGGCTTCCGTTCGAGGTATCCTCGGTGCTTTTCCTGGCTGCAATGGTTGGGGCCGTTATGCTGGGCAAGAAAACCGGTGACTGACTTATTAATTATGCAGAACCTGACACAGACCATATCGATGATTCCTATCCAGTATTACCTGGTGCTCTGCTCGTTGCTTTTTACTATTGGCCTGGTTGGAGTGCTGATAAAACGGAATGCACTGGTGATTTTCATGAGCATAGAGCTGATGCTTAACTCTGTAAATCTTCTCCTGGTAGCTTTCTCGGTATTCCATAACGATCCGGCAGGGCAGATATTTGTATTTTTTGTGATGGTTGTAGCTGCAGCCGAGATCGCTGTTGGGCTTGCCATTGTTGTAATGGTTTACCGCCACACTCACAGCATCGATATAAATTTTCTTAACAGGCTTAAATGGTAACACATGATATTACGATGATTAAACTTGCATGGCTGATACCACTCTTTCCCTTAACCGGTTTCCTGGTCACAGGACTGGGATACAGGCATCTCAGGGGAAAGCTGGGAGGCTGGATCGCCAGCTCTGCGGTTTTAGCTTCGTTCATCCTGTCGGTAGCGTTAATCACCGAATTTTTACGTGGAGCGGCGCCGGCTTCATTATCACTCTTTAACTGGATACCGGCTGGAACATCTTCTTTTTCAGCGGAGCTGCTTATCGACAGGCTCTCTGTATTTATGCTACTGATTATCACAGGAGTGGGATTCCTCATCCATGTATATTCGATCGGGTACATGCAACACGATGGCGGATTTAACAGGTTCTTCTCCTTCATGAACCTGTTCCTTTTCTTCATGACAGTACTCGTTATGGGCGGCAGCTACCTGGTAATGTTCATCGGCTGGGAGGGCGTCGGATTATGCTCATACCTTCTGATAGGATTCTGGTACAGGGATCATAAGAATAACGACGCAGCCAGGAAAGCATTCATTATGAACAGGATAGGCGACCTGGGGTTCATCCTGGGCATGTTCCTCATATTCTTTACATTCGGGAGTCTTAGTTTCAACAGGGTATTCGGTGAAGCCTCACGGCTTACAGCAGGCACGCCGGTAATTGCCGCAATTACCCTGCTCCTCTTTGCGGGTGCCACCGGGAAAAGTGCGCAGATTCCCCTGCTTACATGGCTTCCCGATGCTATGGCAGGACCTACGCCGGTTTCAGCACTAATTCATGCGGCTACAATGGTGACCGCGGGTGTTTATATGGTTGCAAGGTCAAATATACTCTATGCCCTCTCCCCATCGTCAATGATTGTCGTGGCATCAGCAGGGTTGCTTACATCATTGTTTGCAGCACTTATCGCACTCTTCCAGAATGATATCAAGAAGGTTCTTGCATACTCAACCATAAGCCAGCTCGGCCTGATGTTTCTTGCCCTGGGGATCGGGGCATTTTCATCTGCAATGTTCCATCTCATGACTCATGCCTTCTTCAAGGCCCTGCTCTTCCTTGCCGCGGGTAGTATAATCCATTCCCTTGGAGGGATCCAGGATCTGAGGCAGATGGGAGGACTGAAAAAGTATATGCCCCTGACTTACGGTGTTTTCCTGGCTGGCGCTTTGTCAATTTCAGGCATTCCACCCTTTTCGGGCTTCTTCTCCAAGGATGAAATCCTGCTGGGCCTCTACAAACTGAACCCTGCTCTCTGGGCAATTGGGCTCCTTATCTCTTTGCTGACGGCGTTCTACACGTTCAGGATATTCTATCTCTCCTTTTCCGGATCATTCAGGACTAAGAAAGTAAATGAACAACAGGTCCATGAATCACCTGCCGTAATGACAATCCCCATGGTTGTACTCGCAATATTTGCCACCATCGGCGGATTTGCCGGGCTGCCTGAAATTGCGTGGAAGAACGGCCTGGGCCAGTTTCTGAAGCCTGTATTTTCAGGGTCGGAGAGCATCCTCTCGGTGACAATCCAGCCTGATACTTCAATGACGATAGTTTTAATGGTATCCGCAGTTGTGGTTGTTTTAACATCGATCTTCGCAGCATGGTACCTGTTTGTAAGAAACTCCAAGGTACCTTCAGGCAGTGATATAGCCCAGGGATCCCTCGAAAGAGCTATCAGGAACAAATTGTATCTCGATGAAATCTATGATTCGCTGTTCACAAATCCTCTTGATAAAATATCCCGTTTTCTGCATGAGAAAGTTGACAGCAGAATAATTGACAAATGCGTTGAATCGGCAGGCAGCCTCGTGCTTAAAGCCGGAGAAAAGATCAGGCTTCTCCAGACCGGGAATGTCGGTTTTTATCTCTTTGCCATGGTTATCTGCATACTTGCTGTATTGTTCTTCAGTATATTTTTAAAATGACTATCTGAAATGAATGATATAACTTACAAAATATTTTTAAATTCCATGTACTCATCCCCCCTTCCCCTTCTCTGCTAATGCAACGAAGGGGGTAAGAATCATTTTAACCCCTCTTTGCGAAGCAGAGAGGGGCCGGGGTGAGTTCATGTGATTAAGTAATTGAAATACATATTATTATAAACATTTTATTACTGAATACCGATACTCATTTCTTTTAATATGATTGACCCGAAATGTTAACCGGCCTCCTGATACTGATTCCCCTTGCCGGATCAGCGGTTGTAATGTTCTCGCTGAAAGAGAATTCCATTAAGAGGAATGCTCTTGTAATAACAGTCACAGAGCTCCTTCTGGCTGTTTTTACCGTAGCCAGGTACAGCGGTTCCACGGTATCCGGTCTTTCGTTCTCAATACCCTGGCTGAAGGGACTGAATGTACCGTTCAGCTTTGGCGTGGATGGATTAAGCCTGCTGATGGTACTCCTGACTGCATTTCTGGTGCCGGTAATCATCCTGGCTTCATATACCTGCCGGTCGCGGCGTGTCAACATATTTTTTGGTCTAATCCTTCTTGCCGAGAGCGGACTCATCGGTGTTTTCACTGCAATGAACGGACTTGTCTTTTATCTGTTCTGGGAGTTTACCCTTGTTCCCGTCTATTTCATAGTTGCCCTCTGGGGTAGTGAAGACAGGATAAGGATCACCTTCAAATTCCTCATCTATACACTGACAGGCAGCCTGATAATGCTTGCTGCCCTCATTTACCTTTATTTCCAGACTCCGCTGCCTCACTCGTTCAGTTTTGCCAGCCTGTACCATGCAACCACGACAAAAGAAGCGCAGGTCTGGATTTTTGCCGCTTTCATGCTTGCATTCGCAATTAAGATCCCACTGGTTCCTTTTCACACCTGGCAACCCGATACATACACCGTTGCACCTGCCGCAGGCAGCATGATACTCTCTGCCCTCATGGTGAAGATGGGGCTTTACGGCATTTTCAGATTTATTGTTCCCGTCACTCACAGGGCACTGCAGGTAATAGGCCTCCCCGTGATAGCTGTAATTGTAGCCGGTGTGATCTATGCATCGGTGATCGCATTGCGGCAGGATGACCTGAAAAGGTTTATTGCCTGGATTTCGATTGCACATGTGAGCCTTATCGCGGCAGCAATACTTTCCATGCAGCGCACCGCAATGAACGGGGCGATGTTCCAGATGGTGGCGCATGGAATCAATGTCACAGGACTGTTCATTATTGCCGACATAATCGAGGTTCGCTTCAAAACCAGAAAGATCAGCGAGCTTGGAGGGATAGCCATGCTGATCCCGTCCCTGGCCCTGCTGTCGATGATACTTCTTCTTGCAACGGTGGCACTGCCGTTTACATCAGGTTTTGTGGGCGAGTTCCTGATGCTCCTGGGAATGTTCAATTACAATTCATGGGTTACAGCAGTTGCAGCACTGACAGTGATTTTCAGTGCATACTATATGCTTAGAATGTACCAGGCAGTGATGCTGGGCACACCTTCGGAAAGCATGACAGTGAATCAGCCTCCATTACTGAGGAACGAGCTTGTCGTGCTTGGAATCCTGGTTGCCGTCACACTTGTACTGGGTTGTTATCCCAAACCAGTGATCGACCTGGCATCGGAGGCCGGCGGTTTATTAATAAATACATTCAACACTTTACCAAACTGACAGAAACCTGATGTATGCACTTATATCATCGGTGGTTCTTGGGATAATAACTATGTTCCTTGGTATCAGGGAACTGAAAAGATGGCTGCTGCCTGCAGTCATAACGGGCCTTGTTATTACTTTCGGACTTAACCTTCTTGAATGGAACAGGAATACCGTTTACTATAACGGCATGATGACCGTCGATAACTTTTCTGTCGCGTTCAACGCGGTCCTGATCTTTACAGCGTTGCTTGTTTTCATCTTTGCCCGCGACTACTACAGAAGCGTTGAGAGACCGCTCGAAGATATTTATTCCCTGATGCTGTTCGCCCTTGCGGGAGCTTTGGTGATGACCTCCTTTTCTAATATTGCGATGCTCTTTATCGGGATTGAAATACTCTCGATCTCGATGTATATCCTTGCGGGCAGCAAAAAATTCGACCTTGCCTCCAATGAAGCGGCAATGAAGTACTTCCTGACAGGTTCTTTTGCAACCTGCTTCCTGCTGTTCGGAATAGCCCTTGTTTACGGATCATCAGCCTCGTTCGACCTGAATAAAATTGCAGATTATGCACTTCAAAACAGTTCTCACCTGCCTTCATACTTCAGGACAGGGATATTGCTGATAATGATAGGGCTATCATTCAAGCTGGCTGTTGCACCATTTCATTTCTGGGCCCCTGATGTTTATCATGGCTCGCCGACGCTCATAACTGCTTACATGTCGACTGTTGTAAAGACAGCCGGGATAGCTGCATTCTACAAGCTGTTCATCACATGCTTTCACAATGCCGGATCTCTTTGGAGCTATACCCTTATGATCTTTGCCGCCCTGACAATAATTACCGGTAACCTTGCAGGCATTTTCCAGGACAATATGAAGAGGATGCTTGCTTATTCCAGCATCTCCCACGCAGGCTATATGCTTCTCGGCATCCTGAGCACGAACAGCATGTCGGCCGGGGCACTGCTTCTCTATTCAGCATCCTACTCGGTTGTCACGATTGCGGCATTCGGGATTATAATCCTCGTAAGGGAAGTAAGACATAATGATGATATTGATACCTTTAACGGCCTGGCCAGGACAAACCCGTATATGGCATTTACGCTTACGGTGGCGATGCTTTCACTTACGGGTATACCCCCGCTGGCCGGATTCACAGCCAAGTATTATATCTTCTCCGCTGCTATGCAGGAGGGTCATGTCTGGCTGGTGGTACTCGCGCTTCTCGGATCGGCCGTTTCTGCAGTATATTATTTCAAGCCTGTAATCGCGATGTACATGAAAGAGGGTAGCTGGCCAATGGTGCCGGTTACTCCCAGCTACCGCGTCCAGCTTATAGCTATTACTATTCTGACTCTGGTTCTTGGCATTGTACCCGGTCTGCTCCTTATAATCTGAGCCGGGAGGTACATCCACCTCTATTTCATCTTTACCTCGCCCGCTTTGAGATAAAGCTCCGAAGCCACCTTCCTGAGCTTTTCGGGATCCATTTTCGTGATCTTCCTGTCGTATGTCATCAAACCGTTCACTTCAACTTCACAGTCAGTTGTCTGTGTATATATTGCGGCTGAAAGTCCCCTTTTTATAAATGGGAGCAGGTCACCAACATAACCTTTATATGATCCGAAAAGGGTGTCTGCATCGGCAAAGGACCTGTAGCCCCAGTTTCCTTTTCCTATCCAGGTATGATTCTCAACCGGGAGGCCAAGTCCCCCGAACTCGCCAAGAACAAGTGCCTGCTTCGAGCCGAAAAGCTCGGGCCTGGGCATTACCGGGTCGGGGTAATTATGAAGGTCGAGGATATGGCCGGTATCATGGTAGCTTCCGCCGCTGGCACTGTTTACCAGCCTCGACGGGTCCTTTCTCATTGTCCATTCGGTGATCTCTTTTGTTTTGAACTGGCCCCATCCTTCATTGAAAGGTATCCAGACGATTATGCTTGGAAAGTTATAAAGGTAATCTATAATCGAGTTCCATTCTGACCGGTATATTTTCTCCGATAAGGCGCTCCTGGTCTTATCGGGATCTCCTTCCATGCCCGGCCTGTCGACCCATTTGCCGCCACCCAGGTCCCCGCTTGGCATATCCTGCCAGACAAGCATACCAATCCTGTCGCAGTAATAATACCACCTTGCCGGCTCAACCTTGACATGCTTGCGTATCATGTTAAAGCCCATCTCCTTTGTCTTCATAATATCAAAGGCCAGCGCTTCATCAGCGGGTGCTGTATAAAGCCCGTCGGGCCACCATCCCTGGTCGAGGGGACCGAACTGGAAGACAAACCTGTTATTAAGCATGATTCGCAGTGTTCCGTTTTCATCGGGGGCCATCGATACCTTGCGCATCCCGAAGTAACCCTTCACCTCATCGACTATCTTCCCGTTTCTCATTACCTTAATTGCCAGGTCGTAAAGGAAAGGATCGCCCGGCGACCATAGCTTTTCGCCCGGCACCTTAAGAGAAATATCCATCCCTGCGTCTCCTTCAGCTTCTGATATTTCTTTGTTTCCATCAAAAGCTGAAAGATGAATTTTATCTCCGTGTATTGCTTTCTCAACATCCACATTCACATTCAGCATCTGATTATCAATATCCGGGACCTGCCTGTACCTGGTAATGTACGTTTTAGGGACCGCTTCGAGCCATACGGTTCTCCATATTCCCGTGACAGATGTGTACCAGATTCCGCCAGGGCGGGAAACCTGTTTACCCCTTGGCTGGGGTCCCTTGTCGACAGGGTCGGTAACCTTTAATTCAATTACATTCTGCCCCGGTCTTAACGCCCGGGTGATATCGGCAGTGAAGGGATCATAGCCCCCTGAATGGCTGACTACCTTTTGTGAATTTACCATCACATCTGCCTGCCAGTCGACCGCTTCAAAATGAAGAAGCACATTTTTCCCCATAAAGGAGGCGGGTAAAGTAAATCCCGTCCTGTACCACAAGACATTATCCGGGCCTACCTGTCTGCCAACCCCCGAAAGGGCAGACTCGACGGCAAAAGGTACCAGGATTTTTCCGTCATACCGGGCGGGAGGCTCATCGCCCTGCCCTGCAATTGCATAATCCCATAAGCCATTCAGTGTTTTCCAGCCGCTTCTCACCATCTGTGGACGCGGGTATTCCGGAAGCGGGTTTGCAGGATCAACCCCGGGGGCCCATTCAGTGGTTATCCTGTCACCTGCTATCTTCCAGGCTGAAGATTGAGGAAAGAGTCCTGAATACAGAAACAGGAACGTCAGTAAGAGAGTCAGTTTTTTCATCGTGGTATGATTACGGGGGTCAGTTACATCCTTTCGGTCGAAGAATCAGCCTGGTAGATTGGTCGTAAGTAAGATATTTCCATGCCCAGTTCATGAATATTACCAGCCGGTTCCTCACTCCCACGATGCTCATCAGGTGTACGAACATCCAGACAAACCATGCAAATATTCCGTGGAACTGAACCCACGGCAGCTCTACTACCGCGAGGTTTCTTCCTACTGTGGCCATGGTACCAAGGTCCCTGTAGGTAAACTCCTTCAAAGGTTTGCCGTTCGTTTCCCTTTTCAGGTTTGCCGCGAGGAGCACGGCTTGCTGGATCGCAACCTGGGCCACCTGGGGATGTCCGTTGGGATATTTATCTTCAGCCATCATCGCAATATCTCCCAGTGCAAAAATATTCCTGCATCCTTCCACCCTGTTGTACCTGTCGGTCCTTATCCTTCCGTTTCTTGTTATGACATCACCGGGCAGGCCGTCGACATGATTGCCCTTTATCCCTGCCGTCCAGATTATCATCGAGGCAGGAATGGAAGTGCCGTCCGACAGATGCACCGTATCGTTGGCACAGCCTGTCACCTTTGTATCCAGCCGCACCCGGACGCCTGTCCTTTCAAGGAATTTTTTTGCTTCCGCGGAAGACTTTTCCGACATAACCCCGAGAAGCCTTGGTGAAGCCTCCACAAGGTGTATCCTCGCGGGCGTCTCTTTCAGTTCGGGGTAATCCTTCGGGATGACATACCTGTTCATCTCCGACAGGGCACCGGCAATTTCAACACCTGAAGGCCCCCCTCCAATGATGACTATATTCAGGAGTTTCTCTTTCTCTTCATCCGAAACCGCTGTAACGGCGTTTTCAAAATTCATGAGAAGGGAATTTCTCAGATCGAGAACTTCAGCAATGGTCTTCATGCCATTTGAATTCTCCTCCATTTCGCGTGATCCGAAGTATGAATTTGTGGCACCCATCGCCAGAACGAGGTAGTCGTAGCTTATCTCACCCGATGTTGTGATAAGCCTGTTACCGTCAGCTTCAACTTTAACCACTTCTGCCTTTCTTATATGGAAATCCCTGTAGTCCTGGAATATTTTCCTGATCGGAAATAGAATCGAGGAGGCTTCCAGCCCGGCTGAGGCGACCTGGTAAAAAAGCGGTGGAAACTGATGGTAGTTGTGCTTATCCACCACAACAACCTGCATGCCAGATTTTTTCAGCCTCCTTGCCAGCGTCAGACCTGCAAAGCCGCATCCGGCAACAACAACTCGTTTTTTATTCTCGTCAGGAATATTTATCATGAAGTTTTGCTTAACCTGTTATTCATGGAATGATGACACCCAGGGCATGGATTTTGTTTAAACAATGTCTGAATTACCTTTCCTTCCATTCTTTATCCAGCCGGGTATTGCTGCAGACAGGATCATTGCAAGGCAGACAATAATAATTATCGTAAGGCAGAGATTGATCAGCCCCGGCACCCTTGTTTCAGGTGCAACGGCCTGTGGAAGGTAAATGTTTTTGATATTGAGGATGCTGGCTGTCACAGTTGTGACGCCGATAAAGATCATAGGTATAATTGTCACCCAGGCATATTTCACCCTTCCCCTGTTAATGATGAAAGAAGTTCCAATAACCAGGGCGATACATGCCAGCAGCTGGTTGGCCGTCCCGAACATCGGCCATATGGTGGAGACAGTACCCGTATAAATGAAGTAGGCCCAGCCAAACACTATCAGTCCGCTGGTGACCAGGCTTCCAGGCAGCCAGCTCGTCTTCCCGAAAGGCTTGTACAGTTTACCTAAGGAATCCTGCAAAACAAACCTGCCTATCCTGGTTCCCGCATCTATCGTGGTGAGAATAAACAGTGCCTCGAACATAATTGCAAAATGATACCAGTACGACATGAGGCTTTTCATCCCGGGAACGGAAGAAAAGATGTAAGCCATACCAACACCGAGAGATACCGCCCCACCTGTTCTTCCCGCGATTTTTTCACCCACTTCAGCCGACAGCTGTGCCAGGTTGGAATCGGTGTAACCCATGGCATGCAGCTTCGGGAGCAGGGCCTGCATTTTTTCGACAGGTACGTTTATCTGGAAGTAGTCGAGAGGCAGAAGGCTGCAGGCAGCGACGAGTGCAAGAATGCTTACCACTGCTTCGGTAAGCATCGATCCCACTGCAATGAACTTCATCTCCTTCTCGTGCATAATCATCTTTGGCGTTGTTCCGGAGCTCACCAGTGAATGGAACCCCGAAATTGCCCCGCAGGCAATTGTTATAAACAGGTAAGGGAACAGCTTCCCCGGAATTATTGGTCCTCCTCCCTTCCCGAACGAGGTGAAGCCCGGCATCCTGATCTCCGGCGCGACGATTATCACCCCGACCGCGAGCAGGGCTATAACCGAGACTTTCATGATAGAGCTGAGGTAACCCCTCGGTGAAAGAAGCAGCCACACGGGCAGGACGGACGCGAAAAAACCGTATAATGCAAGAAGTATTGTCAGTGTTTTGTGATCGAAGCTGAACCATCCGGCGATTGCTGAATTTGGTATCTCTTTCCCGAAAATAACGGCAGCTACCAGCAGGATGACACCGAAAACTGTTGCCTCGGTGATTTTGCCTTTTCTCACCTTGAACATCCAAACCCCCATGGCCAGGGATATCGGGATTGTCGAGGCAATTGTAAATGTACCCCAGGAGCTTTCGGAAAGTGCGTTTACCACTACAAGGCCCAGCCCGGCAAGGGCCACCACGATGATGATGATTATCGCAACAGATGTGGCTCCGCCGCTGAGCTTTCCTATTTCAGCCCTGGCTATGGATGCGAGTGAGTTACCGTCGTGCTGGACCGATGCTGTAAGAATCACGAAATCGTGGACCGCACCTGCCATCACCGCCCCGACCAGCATCCAGAAGAAACCGGGAAAGAAACCGAACTGTGCCGCGAGCACCGGGCCGACAAGGGGACCGGCCCCGGCAATGGCCGCAAAGTGATGGCCGAAAAGAACCCATTTATTCATCGGGTAATAATTCTGACCGTCGAAAAGACGGTATGCAGGTGTTTCTCCCAGGTCTTTCCTGACGGCTACTTTAGCAGCTACAAAGCTGAAATAAAAGCGATAAGCAAGTGCGAAGACGACAACCGCACCAATCACGAAAGGCATTGCATTCATAGCATCACGATTTTCAGGTAATCGCTTACCTCATGGCAAAATTAACATTTCCGGAATCCTGTACAAGCACTTTTATCACTACTGCTCCCTCCATCGCGGTTAAAATCCATAATACAGGGGTTGATTCACCCTGGGAAAAACTTCAATTAATTTGGTAATTTTGAGGTACAAAATCCTGGATAAAAATGAAAGCTTCCATCGTGACAATAATTTATATTGCTGAAATAATACTTGCGGCTACCGGGTTGAATGCACAGTCATTGCCTAAGGACCAGGTAATCGATACGGTCAGATGCATTGCTGCAAAGGATCAGAGTTATTCGCTTTATCTGCCTGCCGGGTATGACCCGAAGAAAGCCTGGCCGCTTATAATGGTTTTTGATCCCGCTGCCAGGGGAAAGACGGCAGTTATGGTTTTTTCCGCGGCAGCAAAAAAATACGGCTTCATTGCCGCGTGCTCAAATAATGCCAGGAATGGTTCGCTTTCAAATAATTTCCAGGCTGCTTCGGCGGTCCTGAAAGATGTCACCGGGAGGTTCAGCACGGACCCGGCAAGGATTTATCTTGCAGGTTTTTCCGGGGGATCACGCTTCGCCACGACCCTGGCACTTACACAGCAGGGCTTCGCAGGTGTTATAGGCTGTGGAGCTGGGCTGCCTAACGACAACTCCATCCTGCCCGGCCAGGTCCCGGGGCTGGTATATTACGGGATCGCCGGGTACCGCGACATGAATTATATCGAAATGCACGACCTAGCCAATTATCTTACCGGCCGGACGAAGATCATCCCTTTTACAAGGTTCTTCGACGGGGGCCATGAATGGCCTGAGACTTCTTTAATAACAGAAGCGGTAGGCTGGATCGTAATGAAAGAGATGACAGGTAAGAAAAACCAGGCAGACCAGGCAACAATCGGTGAGATCGCAACCGGCATAAAGAACTTAATAGGCAAGTCACAGGCGTCAGGAAACCAGGAAGAAGCTGTTATGTACATGCGCTTTGCAGCAAGGGATTTCCAGGGAACCCCGTACGGCAGCGAGTTTATGAAGATATTGTCCGAGGGTGAACGCTCACCCCGGTACGCCAGCTCGGTAAAGGACTGGAACAGGGTTGCTTCGAGGGAGCAGGAAAAGAAGGACCTCTATGTGAATTATCTGACCGCTCTTGTCTATTCCCCGGTGTTTCCCGACAGTGCAATGACGTGGTGGCGAAATGAGGTCGGCTCACTGACAAGAACGAGAGATAAGGGCAGTATCTCAAACAGCATGATGGCATACAGGCTGCTTAATTTCATATCCATTCTTTGCTCAGAACAGGGATCAGGCATGTTCAGAAACGGGGGCTACAGCTCTGCCTCTGTCATGTTCAGGATATGCACCCTCTCCGACAGCGAAAATCCGCAGAATTATTATAACCTCGCAAGAGCTGAGGCTGCACTGGGCCACACCAGGGAATCAACAGACGCCCTTGCATCAGCAGTGAGTCATGGCCTTGGCTCAAGGAAAACAGTTGAATCTGAGCCAGTATTCAGCGCAATAAAGAATGATGAAAAATTCAGGTCGCTGATTTCCAGGCTGAAATAGAAATTCTGATCGCAGGAGGGGACTAATCTTTTCTCCTTATTCTCACATCCGAGGGTTTCTCGACACTTATCGGAACACTTTCCTCAATAGTAATAGTGGAATCGAGCTGGAGCGCCTTAACATCCGATATGGTGAGCTTCCTGGAAAGATTGTGGATTTCGAGAATAAGGTTATCCATGCTGGACAACGGGTTGTCCCTTGGCATGACCCTGTCGATAAGAATGAACTTGAAATCGCCGGGAAGGTGGTGCTTCTTCAGGGAGTCGTAGCTGCTTTCAAGCTGGATCTCTCCCGATTTCATAAGGTCGTCCAGAACCTCGGAGAAGTAGAGATCAATTCTTGGTTCGACCCTGAATCCTATGTTGAAGTCAATCCTGATAAGAACTCCCGGTATAATCTGATTGACCGTATAATCGAAAGTAAATGGCTCGGTAACCATGTTTACATGGAGCAGCCAGTACGTATTTGCCCTCTTGGGCTGTTTCTTCAGAATCGAGTATATTACCTTCGATTCAACCTGGTCCTGCCTGTTGGCATGAATTATGTAAACAAGATTGGTGGCTGTCTTGGGAACTGATTCATCCATAGCAAGATCCCTGATGAGATCGGTATATTCATCCAGGTTGGAGAAGGTGATGTACCTGTTCTTGATCTTACGGCCAAAATACCATCCGAACATCACGAGGAAATAGAGGAATGCGAGAAGCAGCGTAAACCAGCCTCCGTAAACGAACTTGTGCAGGTTTGCAATGAGGAATGATCCTTCTATCGTAAGGTAAACAAGTAGCATTATCATCACCAGCCTGTGATTCAATCCCTTCTGGTACATATAGTATGAAAGGAGAAGGGTCGTCATTATCATCGTAATTGTAATGGCAAGGCCATACGCGGCTTCCATATTCGTTGATTTCCGGAAACAAAGGACCACGAGGCTGCAGGCTACCCAGAGGAACCAGTTTACAAACGGGATATAAACCTGGCCCTTGATCAGCGTGGGATGAAGTACCCTGATCTTCGGCCAGAAGTTCAGCGACACAGCCTCGCTGATAAGCGTATAGGACCCGCTGATAAGCGCCTGGCTCGCGATTACGGCAGCGGCAGTAGCGATCAGCACGCCTGGTATCAGGAACCATTTCGGCATGATGATAAAGAAGACATTGATATCTGAACCTGCAGGATGATGCAACAATATCCATGCTCCCTGCCCGAAGTAATTAAGCAAAAGGGTCACTTTGACAAAAATCCAGGATATACGGATATTGCTCCTGCCGCAGTGGCCAAGGTCTGAATAAAGCGCTTCCGCACCCGTGGTACAGAGGAAGACCGCACCGAGAAGGATAAAGCCTTTCGGATACCCGGTTAAGAATTCGTATGCATATACAGGATTTACAGCCTTCAGTATCCCTGGGAACAAAACCAGCTGTGTTACCCCAAGTATTGCAAGCATTGAGAACCAGACAACCATTATAGGTCCAAAGGATCCCCCGACGAAATTAGTACCGAATTGCTGAATGAAAAACAACACGCCGAATATTACAAGCACTATCGGCACGACCGGGATATTATCATAAACGAGGTTTAAACCCTCAACGGCTGATGTAACTGTTATTGAAGGGGTGATAACACCATCGGCAAGCAGCGCGGCAGCCCCGATCATTGTCAGGATAGCCGCCCAGGATGATTTCTTCCTCATCAGGGCAAACAGTGCAAAAATACCACCTTCACCGTTGTTGTCGGCCCTGAGGGTTATTAGGATATACTTGATTGTTGTCTGGAGCGTCAGAGTCCAGAAAATGCACGACAATCCGCCAAAGACAAGAAGGCTATCATCGGGTTTCACCCCCCCGTGAATTATCGCATTCATGGTGTACAGCGGACTCGTTCCAAGATCGCCGTAAACCACCCCGAGTGTTATAATCAGACCTGCAAGGGAGAGTTTCTTTATATCAAGATGCTTTTCCGACCCGTTCATAGTAAAATATCAATCCGAACCGAGTACTCAACAAAGCCCGCAAAGTTAACAATTAATAACAATAAATGTATCTTTGCCGCACTAAACTAAGAAGAACGGATGAATTTCAAATCAAAATTAAAGACATCATACAAGAACTTCATTTTCGGCCTGTCGGCAAGGAACAGCTTAATCTTTATCGCTTTCTACAGGTATTTCTATAAGCCGGAGGAGAACTCAATTGACAAATTCACCAGTGTTTTTTCACGCGGGAAAGGAAAGGTGACAGTGGTACAGGTTGGTGCAAACGACGGGATAAACAACGACCCGATACACAAATTCATCAGGAGGGACAACTGGACAGGTGTATTGCTTGAACCACAGCGGTTTGTATTTGAGAAATTCCTGCAACCACTTTACGCCAAAACCCCTGGTATTACGGTTCTTAATGCCGCCCTCGATGTGAAGGACGGCTCAAAACCGATCTATAAGATTGCTGTTTCGGAATCGAGATGGGCAACCGGATTGTCGAGCTTCAACAGGGAGGTCCTTGAAGCGGCGGTCAGGTCGGGATATATCGACAGGGAAGCCATTAAGGAAGGCTCGCCGCTTCCTGTAAATAAAGAAGACTATATAGCCGAGGAGCAGGTCGAATGCATCTCCACTCCAACACTGGTGAAGAGATTCGGACTTAATAAAATCGACTGGCTGCAGATCGATACCGAGGGTTTTGATTTCGAGATTATCAGGATGTTTGATATCGACGTCACAAAACCTGAAGTGATAGTCTATGAAAACCTTCATTTTCCGCAGGCACTTCAGGAAGAATGCCTGGATTACCTTGGCAATAAGGGCTACAGGTGCAGAACCTACGGACCCAACACCCTGGCGATGAGAGAACCGGTTACAGGATTTGAAAACTTCTTCCAGGGTAAGTAGGAGTTCCTCAGCCGTGAATTTTTTTATACTGTGGCGCATCCGTCTGCCTCATTTAGGAATTTTTTGAATATAATTGTATAAAATTTGAACCTTCACAAATGGACAGCTCCATTTTACTGATATCTGCAACCGCCCTTTCGGTGGGTTTCCTCCATACCCTGCTCGGTCCGGACCACTACCTGCCCTTTATCGTTCTCAGCCAGGCAAAGAAATGGTCGGCCAGGAAAACCATGATCATAACCTTCCTCTGCGGAATCGGACACGTGGGAAGTTCCGTCGTGCTCGGTTTTATCGGCATCGCTGTAGGCATATCGCTCAACAGGCTGGTATCGGTGGAATCATTCAGGGGAAATATAGCAGGATGGCTGTTCGTAGCTTTCGGCCTTGTATATATGATAATCAGCATCAGGAATCTTCATAAGAAACACCGTCATACTCACAGCCATTACCATATAGGTGAAGGGTATCATGAACATGAGCACAACCATATGGAACAGCATGCACATGTTCACGAGACAGAAACTGTATCGACAACTCCCTGGATACTTTTCCTGATCTTTGTTTTCGGTCCCTGCGAACCGCTTATTCCGCTGGTTATGTACCCGGCGTCGAAAAACAATATTCACGGGGTAGTCATTGTCTCGTTGCTTTTTGCCGCTGTTACAATTGCAACGATGCTTACAATCGTGATGGCCTTCAGGATGGGACTGAGCAAGATCAACCTTAAACCCCTCGAAAAATACAACCACGTGATTGCAGGGGCAATCATACTGATTTCGGGTCTGGCTATCCAGTTCCTGAGTCTCTGAAATTTTTACTTTACCTCGCTGAAAAGAAGCTTTACATCGGGGTCGGGCGTGATTTTAATATCCCTGCTTCCGGCAATTTCGACCGAAACTTTTTTCCCTGTAACAGGTATTATGATTTTCCGGCTGCCCGACTGATCTTCAGCAATCACCTCAAGGCTGAAACTATAGATAAACGGCTGGGTCTGTTCGACGAAGATCTTCATGGTACCCTCTTTCTCACCGTTACCGGTATAAATTTTTAAAGCCGGGCATCCTTTCACATAAAGCCACTGGTAAAAGAATTCCCTGAGATCCCTGCCGCTGACTGTCTCCATCACCGATTCAAAATCTGAAGTCAGGGCGTTGCCATCCCTGAACCTTGAATAATACTCTCTCAGCCCTTTTTTAAATGCCTCGTCCCCGATATAGTTTCTGAGCATGTGAAGGACCCACCCCCCCTTCTGGTAGGTATCGGTATTCAGCAACGACATCAGACCGGTGATTGTTGTATCTATTACAGCCGTAGTATTCCCGGAATCAAACCTCAGAACCCTGTTCCTGTCATTTTTCATTGCGGTTCTGAATCTCTCCTCGCCATACTTATTCTGCAGATACATATTGGTGAGATAGGTTGCAAAGCCTTCGCTGAGCCAGATGTGGTGCCAGTCCTTTTCAGTCACCGAATTGCCGAACCACTGGTGGGCCTCCTCGTGAGCAATGAGCGATTCGTCGCGGCCCTCCCCTGTTACGGAATTCTCGGCATAAAATATGCACCCGGCATTCTCGAGCCCTCCGAAAATTGTCTTTGACTGGACATTCGCAAGCTTCTCGTAAGGATACGGCCCCGCAAGTTCGCTGTAATATTTTAGCGGCTCGGTCGCGACAGCATAATCCCGAAATCCCTCGCTCCTGTTTCTCTCGAATACCCAGGTCCAGACCTGTATATCACCTGCTTTCCCGGCATTGCCTATTGCAAAGTTTGCTGCAGCAAATGACATTACCTTAACCGGTATCGGAACGTTTTCCTGCCAGTGGGTTACTGTCATCCCTTTGCCTGGAGAGTATTCCTCAAGCAGCTGCCCGTTTGCCACAACCCTGTATTGCGAGGGGGCCGTGATGATAAAATCGACTGTTGCCTTATCGGAGGGATGATCGACAACGGGAAGGTAGTTCGAACCCCTGTCGGGCCAGTTATCGGAGAAGAAGGTTCTTTCGCCGAATTTATTCTGTGAAATTATCAGCCCGTCACGGGGTATGCCCGAATATGTAACCGAAATATCAGCTGATGAGCCTGCCGGAGCCGTTTCAGGAAGACTGATATCCAGCCTGTCGCCGGAATGGCTCCAGACGGCGGCTGACCCTGAAACCATTACATTTTTAACCTGCATCCCTTTGCCGTCTCCGGAAGCATTCTTCAGGTCGAGAGTGATATGACCGGCTGCGTTTTTGAAAAGAACCTTTATCACGGCAATGCCGTGAATTACGTTATTCGAATCGCTTAATTCAATTCTGAATTCGTAATGTATGATATCGATTGCAGGATCAGGTTTATAATTACCGGCGCCGACCCTTATCGAGGCCGAAAGGAGTATCAGAACAAGGACCTTTTTTATTTTCATGGCGTACAGCAGAGATAACTGCCATAAAGTTAGCAACCCCCGGGGAACAATAGCTAGATTTATTGGCTTTTAATTATTAGCTTTGCACAGATTAAATATAAGCGGATGAGTTACGATTACAATACACAGCGAAAAAGAATGGCATTGCCCGAGTATGGAAGGAATGTTCAGAAGATGGTGGACCATATCAAGACCTTAAAGGATCCTGTTGAAAGGAATCATGCCGCAAGGACCATCATCCAGATAATGGGTAACCTGAACCCGCATCTCCGCGATGTGGGCGATTTCAAGCATAAGCTGTGGGACCACCTTGCACTCATAGCCGATTTCGATCTCGACATCGAATCACCATACCCGACTCCCGAAAGATCAAAATTCAATGAATCGCCGAACCAGATCCCATACAACCAGGGAAATATCAGATTTCTTCATTACGGTAAGATCGTTCAGCTTCTCATCAATGAAGTTTCGAAGAAAGAAGACGGAGATGAAAAAGAATATCTCACTTCACTGATTGTAAACCAGATGAAAAAATCTTATATAACCTGGAACCGCGGACAGGTCGCCGACGAAGTGATAATAAACGATCTTAACCACCTGTCGGGTGGCAAACTCAGGGTGACAGAAGGTGTAAAAATACTTGAAATCAAGGATCTTCTTCCGCAGCCAAAGAAGAAACCACAGGGAAAACAGCACGGGAAGCAGCAGAACAAGTACTCCAACAAGAAGAAAGGATATAACAGGGGCTGATGTCCACATTCATAGTAAACGGCGGCAGACATCTGCACGGAGATATAACCCCGCAAGGAGCTAAGAATGAAGCCCTGCAGGTAATTTGCGCCGTCCTTCTCACAGGCGAAAAAGTCACAATAAACAACATCCCCGACATCAGGGACGTGAACAAGCTTATCGAGCTTATCGGGTCGCTTGGCGTTAGCGTTACCAGGAACAGCAGCTCTTCAGTTTCATTTGTGGCCTCAGAGATCAACCACGATTATTTCAGGACCGAAGAGTTCAGGGACCAGAGCATAGCACTAAGGGGATCAATAATGATCGTCGGACCCGTGCTTGCAAGGTTCGGGAAGGCTCTTATACCCAAACCGGGGGGCGACAAGATCGGCCGCAGGAGGGTTGACACTCATTTCATGGGTTTCCAGAAGCTTGGTGCCCTTTTCGAATTCGACAGCTCGGATTCGTTTTTTTCAGTGGAAGCCAAAAAACTGGAGGGTGCGTACATTCACCTCGACGAAGCTTCGGTCACAGGAACGGCAAATATTATCATGGCGGCCGTCATGGCAAGGGGTAAAACGACTATTTATAACGCCGCATGCGAACCGTATATCCAGCAGCTTTGCAGGATGCTTGTGAGAATGGGTGCCAGGATAAGCGGGATCGGATCCAACCTACTTGCCATCGAGGGAGTGGACCGCCTGGGAGGATGCACCCATACTATCCTTCCCGATATGATCGAGATAGGCTCCTTCATCGGGATGGCGGCAATGACTGAATCGGAAATCACCATAAAGAATGTCTCATACGATAACCTTGGCATAATACCCGATTCATTCCGAAGGCTCGGGATAAAGCTTGAAAGGAAGGATGATGATATCTTTGTCCCACGGCAGAAACATTATGAAATAGAAACGTTTATCGACGGCTCAATAATGACCATCGCCGATGCCATCTGGCCCGGCCTGACCCCCGATCTTCTCAGCGTATTCCTGGTAACTGCAACCCAGGCAAAGGGTGCGGTCCTTATCCACCAGAAGATGTTTGAAAGCCGCCTGTTCTTTGTCGACAAGCTGATCGACATGGGAGCCCAGATCATTCTGTGCGACCCTCACAGGGCAACTGTGATTGGTCATGACAGGAAAATCCGCCTCAGGGGAACCACAATGTCGTCGCCCGACATCAGGGCCGGGGTGGCACTTCTGATAGCGGCAATGTCGGCTGATGGCAAAAGCGTGATTCACAACATTGAACAGATCGACAGGGGATATGAAAGAATCGACGCCCGGCTCAACGCCCTCGGTGCCGATATCAGGCGAGTCTGATAAATTCCATTAAAAAATAAATACTGACCTGCCATTTTGACAAACAGAGCCATTGGCAGAATATTTGTATCAATACTGCATATCAAATCAAATCATTTGAGAAATGACCAGGAAGAAGCACGAGGAAAACGGGGAAATAAAGAATAATGAAACTGGCAACATTATTGATAATAAGAACATTAATTCAGGGGTACAGGGAACGGTCGATGAAATTCCTGTTGAAATGACAGGAGTGACTGATGTTCAGCAACCTGAAGAGGGTCAGAAGGAGAAGCCTGCTGACAGCAGCGAACAGTCTGACAAAGAGACCATAAATGTCGATGAGAACCTGGTAAAACTGGCAGAGATGCAGGATAAATACCTCCGCCTCTCAGCCGAGTTTGACAACTACAGGAAAAGGACGCTGAGGGAAAAAATTGAGCTGACAAAACATGCCGGTGAAAGTATTCTCAAAAGCATTATCCCGGTGATGGACGATTTTGAACGCGCATTGAAATCGATGGAAAGCTCATCAGACTGTACATCAATGAAATCGGGAATTGATCTTATTTATAGCAAATTCCGGGATTTTCTAACCCAGAACGGGATAAAGGAGATTGAATCGCTGAACTCCGAGTTCAATGTCGATCTTCATGAAGCAGTCAGCAAAATGCCCGTCGAGGACGGTAATCTGAAGGGAAAGGTAGTTGAAGTTCTTCAGAAAGGATATTATCTACACGATAAGGTGATGCGTTTCTCAAAGGTTGTTGTTGGTGAATAATGTCCTGAAATAAAACCAGAGGATGACAAAAAGAGACTTTTACGAAATTCTTGGAGTTCCGAAAACAGCTTCAAAGGATGAGATCAAGAAGGCCTACAGGAAACAGGCGCTGAAATTCCATCCCGACAAAAATCCCGGGGATAAAAGTGCCGAGGAGAAATTCAAGGAAGCTGCCGAAGCTTATGAGGTACTTTCAAACGATGATAAACGGGCCAGGTACGACAGGTATGGCCACTCCGGTCTCGGCAGCCAGGGTAGCGGCTTCTCGGGTAACGGGATGACCATGGATGACATCTTCAGCTCCTTCGGTGATATTTTTGGAGATGCTTTCGGCGGTTTCGGCGGATTTTCATCGGGAAGGAGAAGCAGGACAGTCAATAAGGGAAGCAACCTGAGGGTCAAGGTTAAACTCAACCTTCACGAAATAGCAAACGGTACCGAGAAAAAGCTGAAAGTCAGGAAGTATTCAAAATGCCCGACATGCGACGGTACTGGTGCGGCCGATTCCTCAAGCTACTCCGATTGTTCCACCTGCAGGGGCTCGGGTCATGTGACAAGGGTGACTAACACCCTGCTGGGACAGATGCAGACAACTTCAGTTTGTCCAACATGCGGTGGAGACGGTAAAATAATCACGAAGAAATGCACCGCCTGCTACGGCGAGGGAATAGTCGAGAAGGAAGAGGTAATAAAAGTCAGCATCCCTGCCGGGGTTGGAAAAGGCATGCAGATGACGGTGAACGGCAAGGGTAACTCGCCAAGGCGAGGTGGCGTTGATGGCGATCTCATCGTGGTAATTGACGAGGAGGAACACGATGAGCTGATCCGTGAAGGTAATGATCTCATCTACAATCTTTTTATAAGCGTACCCGATGCAATCACCGGAACACACGTGGAGGTACCCACGGTTGACGGGCAGGTCAAAATTAAGATCGACCAGGGGACACAACCCGGAAAGATACTCAGGCTGCGCGGCAAGGGCCTGCCGGAGGTGAATGGTTACGGGCGCGGCGACCTGCTGGTTAACGTGAACGTATGGATACCCAAAAACCTTTCAAAAGAGGAAATGCGCATAATCGAAAAGTTCAAAGATTCGGAGACCTTCACACCGAAGCCCGATAAAGACGACAAGGGCTTTTTCGAAAGAATGAGGAATTATTTCCAGTAAGTGTTTGGCCGCTCAGGTCACAGACAGGATCGCTCCTGCCCTGTTTTGCACTTCATGATATCAAAGTCATTACTTACCGATAGTTTGCCTGCTTTCACAGATATTATTTTCTTCAATGCACAGGCTTGATCAATTTTGACATTTTTAAAGCACTTTTATGAGATTTGCTGCCATGATTTTGATGATACATAATTGATTATATTTACAATCTGTTAATAAAAGGAAAACCTTATTCTATGGAACTATTTGAAGCTAAGAATGTTTCCAAGCAATTTGGAACCCAGATGGCTCTCGACAATGTGAGTATCGCCGTTCCGGAAAAATGCATCTACGGGCTGCTGGGGCCAAATGGAGCCGGGAAAACCACGCTTATCAGGATAATAAACCAGATTACCGGACCTGATACCGGTGAACTCTACCTCGACGGTCGCAGGCTTATGCCGGATGACGTCAGGTTCATTGGTTACCTGCCCGAGGAAAGGGGTCTCTACAAGAAGATGAAAGTCGGCGAACAGGCCCTGTACCTAGCACAGCTGAAGGGTCTTTCGAAGCAGGAAGCGATGCGACGCCTTAAATACTGGTTCAAGAAGCTGGATATAGTCGACTGGTGGGGTAAGAAAATTGAGGAACTCTCGAAAGGGATGGCACAGAAGGTCCAGTTTATATCAACCATTCTTCACGAGCCCAAACTCATAATCTTTGATGAGCCATTCACAGGATTCGACCCGGTAAATGCCAACACGGTAAAGAATGAAATACTCTTCCTCCGCGAGAGGGGCGCCACGATAATATTTTCCACTCATAATATGGGATCGGTTGAAGAGCTGTGCGACAACATCACGCTGATTGATCATGGCAAAACAATCCTTGAAGGAAGGGTCGACGATATAAGAAAAGCATGGGCCGGCAATGAATTTGATCTCATCTTCGACGGCAAGGTATCGGTCAACGGCAACAGCCACTACTCAATTATAAGGCAGGAAAGCGAGGACAGCAAAACACTTGTCAGGATAAAGACCTCCGGTTCAATACCCACAAACCAGATACTGAATACCATGATGGAATCGGGAAACATCATATCCTTTAACCCCGCATTGCCATCGATGAATGAAATATTCATCAGGGTAGTTGAAGCACAGGATGTATCAACTGGAAAATCATCAAAATAAAAATCCACCTATGAACAAGATATCCGTAATTATAAAAAGGGAATACGTTACACGCGTAAGGAAAAGATCATTCATTGTTATGACACTCCTGGCACCTTTGCTCATGGGGGGCATAATAGCTTTTCAGATATTCACCATGACAGGCGGCGACAAGGAATTCAAAAAGATTGCCGTCATTACTGAGAATGCCGATCTTTTCAGGAAATCAATCCCGAACACCAAGGAAGCTGAATTCGTGTGGCTTGAAAATACCAGGGTTGAGGACCTGAAAACCAGCTTTGTAAAAGCCGGGTATTATGGGATACTTGTCATCTATCCCGAACTGGTCAGCACTCCTAATGCTATCCAGCTGATATCCAAGAACCAGCCGCCTATCGGACTGCTTGAACATATCGAGAGATCTCTTGAAAAAGAAATCGAAAGGCAGAAGCTTCTTGCCTATAAAATTGAAAATCTCGATGAGATTATGAAAACCATTAAAACCTCAGTCTCTGTCCAGACAGTTAAAATTGATGAGACCGGGGCAATCAAGCAGACAAGTACCGGGATCTCCATGGCACTTGCATACCTTGGCGGATTCCTGATGTACATGCTCGTTTTTATGTTTGGTGCCCAGGTTATGCGTGGGGTAATTGAAGAAAAGACCAGCAGGATTGTCGAAGTGGTGATTTCCTCGGTAAAACCGGTACAGCTTATGATGGGAAAGATTATAGGCGTTGCACTGGTTGGCCTTACCCAGTTTCTTATCTGGATTGTGCTGACAGTTGGTGTTGTGATGGTCGCAAAATCATACGCTTTACCCGGAGGTACAAAAGAGATTTCACAGAACATCACCCAGAGCTTAATGACAAATAACAACCAGCAGGCCAACCTGAACACCGGTGTTGTAAACCAGGTTACCTCAAACACATCGGAGCTCACAAAAATGTTCACCAGCGCGATGAACCAACCCTGGGGATTGATGCTTATTTGCTTCGTATTCTATTTTATCACCGGATACCTGCTCTACGCGTCCGTATTTGCAGCAATTGGTTCGGCCGTGGATAACGAGACTGAAACGCAGCAGTTCATGCTGCCTGTAACAATTCCTATTATACTTGCATTATTCGTGGCAATGAGTGTAATGCAGAATCCTGAAAGTTCCCTCGTATTCTGGTTCTCGCTCATACCACTTTTTTCTCCTATTGTTATGATGGCAAGAATTCCCTTTATGGGCCCGGGCCAGTACTGGCAGATTGCCGTGTCTATGGCTCTGATGGTTGTGACCTTCCTGGCTTTTGTATGGATGGCTGCCAAGATTTACAGGACGGGAATCCTGATGTACGGTAAGAAAGCCTCGTGGAAAGAAATGTGGAAATGGCTGCGTTACAGCTGATCAACGGTCCAATTCCGCGGTTAAAACAGTTTTTATGTCAAAGATTCTTGTAATAGATGATGAGAGATCTATAAGGAACACCCTGAAGGAGGTACTCGAATATGAGAATCACCAGGTGGATATGGCAGAGGACGGGCCGTCAGGATTAAATCTGTTTTCCGAAAATGCCTACGACATCGTTCTTTGCGACATTAAGATGGCAAAGATGGATGGCATCGAAGTGCTGCAGAAGATATCGGAGTCCTCACAGGATGTACCGGTCATAATGATTTCCGGACATGGTAATATTGACACCGCCGTCGATGCTATAAAAAAAGGTGCGTACGATTTCCTTGAGAAGCCCCTCGATCTGAACAGGCTGCTTATTACCATCAGGAATGCAATGGACAAGTCAAGGCTTATTACCCAGACCCAGGTCCTGAAGAACAAGGTGAGCAGGATGTACGAGATTGTAGGCGAATCGCCTTCAATTGCGCAGGTGAAGGAGATGATCGACAGGGTGGCTCCCACCGAGGCAAGGGTACTTATCACAGGTGCCAACGGTACCGGAAAAGAACTGGTCGCCCACCAGATCCACGAGAAAAGCAGCAGGGCCAGGGGACCATTCGTTGAAGTCAACTGCGCGGCAATACCATCCGAGCTTATCGAAAGCGAGCTGTTCGGTCATGAGAAGGGATCCTTTACTTCAGCCATAAAGCAGAGGATAGGAAAATTTGAACAGGCCAGCGGCGGAACCCTGTTTCTTGATGAGATCGGTGACATGAGCCTCTCCGCCCAGGCAAAGGTGCTCAGGGCCTTGCAGGAAAACAGGATAACCAGGGTAGGCTCCGATAAGGACATACATGTCAATGTAAGGGTGATCGCCGCGACAAACAAGAACATAAAAAAAGAGATAGAGAACAACACTTTCAGGGAGGACCTTTACCACAGGATCAGCGTCATTCTTATTCACGTCCCTACCCTGAATGAAAGAGAAGATGATATTCCCCTCCTCGCCGAACATTTTAACGGCATTATCTGCAACGAATACGGGATGCCGAGGAAAAACATTAAGAAGGATGCCATCAGGGAGCTTCAGAAAATTCAATGGACAGGGAATATCAGGGAGTTCAGGAATGTCCTGGAAAGACTGATTATCCTTTGCAAGGATGATATTAACGGTAAGGATGTGATCACTTATGCACGCCCGGTCTCGGCCGGAAATATCTGACCTTTACGGTAAACGTGATGAAAGGTATTGCCGGTCCTGAATTCCGTTTCCCATGGAAGATGATAGAAGAACTTAATAATGTACAGGACTGAAAAGGATATTGTTGGTGAAATGCAGGTGCCCGCTGAAGCGCTTTTCGGAATTCATTCGATGAGAGCCAGGGAGAATTTTCCATCTGATATACCATTTCATATCGAATGGTACCGTTCCGTAGGCATCACCAAAAGTGCCTGTTACTCAACTTACAGGAAATTCCGCGATGCTGCAGTCAGCAGGTTCGGTAAAACCCAGCCCTTCAGGATCATCGGGGATGAAATACTCGGGGCCCTTTCTTCGGCTGCTGCCGACGTTGCCGAAGGAAAGTACTTCGACAACTTCATAGTGCCGGCGGTACAGGGTGGAGCCGGGACGAGCATCAATATGAATATCAATGAGATCATTGCTAACCTGGCCCTCATAAAAACCGGTAACAGGCCGGGCAGGTACGATCTGATCGATCCGATAGAACATGCAAATATCTTCCAGTCGACAAATGATGTTGTTCCTACTGCCCTGGCAGTAGCGGTAATAAAACTTCTTCAGCAGCTGGAGGATACAATTAACCATCTCAGGGGCCGGATGGAAGAGATGGAAAAAGAGAGCAGGGATAAACTTCGGCCCGGATATACACAGATGCAGGAAGCGGTCCCTTCCTCATTCGGATTGCTTTACAGCGCATATAATGACGCACTCTCGCGCGATTGGTGGAGGGTATCGAAGTGCTTTGAGAGGGCCCGCCAGGTAAACCTTGGAGGAGGTGCCACCGGAACGGGAATAGCTGTTCCCAGGTTCTTTATAATGGAAGTGGTACCTGAACTGAGAAAAATCTCAGGGGTACCTGTCGCTCACAGCGAGAACCTGTCAGATACCACATCGAATCTTGACAAATGGGTGGAGGTGCATTCCATCCTGAAGGCCCATGCAGTCAATCTCGAAAAAATGGCAGGCGACCTGAGGTTACTTGCCTCTGACCTCACAAGGTATCAGCTGCTTACATTGCCTGCCCGTCAGACAGGCAGCTCCATAATGCCGGGGAAAATAAATCCGGTAATACCGGAATTCGTCATATCTGCCTCACACAAGGTATATTCGAACGACCAGCTTGTCAGCTCATTGTGCGGACAGGGAACTCTCGATCTGAATGCCTACCTGCCTGTTATCGGGCACAGCCTCATTGAAAGCATCAGGCTGCTTACAGGATCAGGCAATTCGCTTCACGATAACCTTCTTGCGGATCTCATCACGGCTAAAAGTGCCGGATATGATGCACTCATGGGAAGTCCTTCCGTAACCACGGCACTGGTTCCCTTCATCGGGTATAAAAAAGCCTCCGAAATCGCTGTATTGATGAAGCAGGACGGAATAGATATTTTCGAGGCTAACAAAAGGCTCAGGATTATCAAGGAGGAGAGACTCAGGAAGATCCTTGAACCTGGAAACCTTCTGAAGCTTGGATTCTCACTTGATGAGCTGAAAGAAAATGAATAAGGGGAAAGAGGCAAAACCTCATATCGGGATTTATGGAAGAAGGAACAGCGGGAAAAGCAGCCTTATAAATGCCCTTGCGGGACAGGATATTGCCATCGTTTCAGAGCATCCCGGTACGACCACGGATCCGGTGAAAAAATCGTTCGAGATAACGGGGTTCGGCCCCGTTGTACTGGTAGATACTGCCGGCATAGATGACACAGGTGATCTCGGCCTGAAGAGAATTGACAGGACCCTGAGGACACTCGATGCCGTGGACCTTGCCCTTCTTGTCACCTCAGGAAACATTTGGGGCGTCTTTGAAGAAGAACTTATCAGGTCCTTTACCACGAAAGAGATTCCTTTCCTGGTTATTCACAGCAAATCTGACATCGAAGTTCCCTCACCTTCATTTATTGCCGGTGTAAAAAAACTGACAGGACAGTACCCTCTTGAATTCTCTTCAGCTGATAAGAGGAACTACGAAACTCTTACGGGTGCAATTAAGGAGGCGGTTCCTGAAAAATCTTTAAGAACTCCTGCCCTTTTAGGCGACCTGATAAAATATGGCGATATAGTGATCCTGATCACTCCCATTGATGTGCAGGCGCCCGAGGGAAGGCTTATACTCCCACAGGTTCAGGCCATCCGGGATATTCTCGACAACGACGCGGTTGCAATTGTCGTCAAGGAAAGGGAAGTTGATGCTTTCCTTAAGAAGACCGGGATCAAACCCGCGCTTGCAGTCACGGATTCACAGGTCTTTGTGAAAGCCGATGCCGCGATACCATCCGATATACCGCTTACCAGCTTCAGCATCATGCTTGCCAGGTTCAAGGGGGATTTTGATAATTACCTTAAAGGTACTCCAAGGATTTCTGCACTGAAGGATGGAGACAGGGTACTCATCCTTGAATCATGTTCTCACCATGTATCATGCGACGATATCGGGAGAGTTAAGATACCCCGGTGGCTGTCGTCATTTACAGGAAAGAACCTGTATTTTGATGTAGTTGCAGGGCTGGATCCACTGCCACGGCCGGTGGAAGATTACTCCCTGGTGGTCCAGTGCGGTGGCTGCATGCTTACCAGGAGACAGCTTCACAACAGGCTGCAGGCAGCGGTCAAAGCGGGAATCCCCGTCACAAACTACGGGATGACAATCGCTTACGTGCAGGGAATCTACAGAAGAGCAATTGCTCCATTCGTGAAAACCATAGGTGAGGATTCCTATCTTTAAAAAGCCTCTCCCGATATCACTTCCCCGGCGGGTGAGGAGAGATTTTCTTTCTTCAGAACCTGAAGTATATGAACGGCTGGACACCGGCGAATCTCATCTGCCATAAAACCACCGCCATTACAAGAACGAACGCGACCTGCCCGGCAAGGGGTGTCCTGATAAAAAGACCCCTGTACGACTCCTTCAGCTTCTCAGGAATAAAATGAATCAGGTATCCGCAGGCAATCAGCAAAATAACCTGCCAGTATGCAGGGATCAGAGCCTGGTATGAACCCGGACTGAAACTGTTCCATATCTGCCTGAGCATCATCATTGCTGAATCCATTGAATCGGCCCTGAAGAATATCCAGCAGAAATTCACAAAATTGAAAGTTATAAAAATGCCGGCAAGCCTCGCAAGGTTCTTATACCTTTCTCCCTCCCCGAATATCGATTTCCTTATCCTGTCAATCACAAGCCCTGCCCCGTGCATGCCTCCCCAGAGAATAAACCTGAGCGAGGCTCCGTGCCAGAGTCCCCCTAGCAGCATGGTTACCATAAGGTTGAAATAGGTCCTGATCTTTCCCTTCCTGTTGCCCCCGAGTGAAATATAGAGGTAATCCTTGAGCCATCTCGAAAGTGAAATATGCCATCTCTGCCAGAAATCAGTAATGGAAGAAGCCTTGTAGGGTGAGTTAAAGTTTACCGGCAGCCGGAAACCCAGAAGGAGCGCAACCCCGATAGCTATATCGGTATATCCCGAAAAATCGCAGTAAATCTGTAGACCGTAGCCATAAATTGCCATCAGGTTCTCGAGCCCGGAATATAACGCCGGGGCATCAAATACCCTGTCGACAAACGTGATGGCAATAAAATTCGAGATTATAATCTTCTTGATAAGTCCTTTGGAAATCACGAACAGGGCATGGCCAAACTCCCTTTTGGAAAGGCTGAACTCGTTGTAAACCTGTGGCATGAATACAGAAGCACGCACTATGGGCCCGGCCACAAGATGCGGGAAAAAGGAAACATAGAACCCAAAATCGGTAATATTCCTCACAGGCTCCATCCTCCTCCTGTAAACATCGATGGTGTAGCTGAGCGACTGGAAAGTAAAAAATGATATCCCCACCGGCAGGATGATGTAGCTTGTATCGAAGTGTGTACCCATGTGGGCATTTGATAGTGAAGAAAGCAGATCAAATACCCTGAGGTGGGTGCCGAACAATGAATTTACCGAACCTGTAATAAATGCAGAATATTTGAAGTAAGCCAGGAGGCTGAGATTGGAAATTACGCTGAAGATAATAAAAAGCTTCCTCGTCGTTTTCCCCTTCGCATTATATATAAGCAGGCCGCATGTAAAATCGACCATCGTAACAAATACAAGAAGAAAGAGGAACAGTCCGCCTGCTTTGAAATAGAAATACAGGCTGACCAGGAGAAGGTACAGATTTCTCAGCCGTATTTTTTTGTAAACCAGGCTGTAACCTGCCATGACTAACAGGAGGAAAAGCCAGAACCCGGGAGTTGTGAATATGAAGGGGTTTGAGGGGTCGTACCTGAAGATATGCTTAATTACCGCGACGGGACTGACTTTTATATTGGCTGCCTGTAATGATTGATCCCGGGCACTGACTGTTTCCGGGATGAAGGCGGTGTCCCCGAGGGGAACCATCTTTACCTTTGGTCCTGCCATGGAGTCTGTGAAAGAGAAGACACCTCTTATAAGCAGGGAAGAGAGGGTATCGGCTCCCTGGTTTGTAAAATGTACGAGGTCGGGCTGGGCAAGCGGCGGATTCATCTTCGACCATCTTACTATCGAACGGTCCCCTCCCATGGCGGTACGCGAATCCCAGAAACCGGCTCCATCCCTGGAGGATGCTCTTTCCTGTACATCCCTTATAATGCCGATATTGGGAAAAGAGAGAAGGCTGTCGCCCGCTGAATATGCCATATCCGTCAGGCTTACAACAAGTATATCGGCCCGGGGGCAGATATTCTTAATCCTCCTTATCTGCCTGCCGAGACCGTTTTCATAAAATCCATATTCTTTCCTTACATTTCTTACGATATTGAGACCATACTGGAGGATTATCAGGCCTGGGTTGAGAAGGCGGAGGTCCTGGCCCAGGTCAGCACTGTCGACCATTGTGAACTCGAGCCCCGCGCTCCCGCGCTGTGGAATATTATCCAGCACCAAACCGTTGCTGCTCTCTATGCTGATGCCGGAAATATCTGGGCTCGTCCTTCCCTCAAAATCAATCCTTACCTCCTGGGGCCTGCCCAGCCCGCATGCCAGTTCCTTAGTCCCGGGATCTGGCTGGAGGGTATCGGTGAGGATAGTTTTTCCGGGTACCGAAACCGTAACCCTGACCTTGCCTTCCGTGTTCCTGTAGAAGATCCTGAGCCTTTCGAACTTCGCAGCTGAGCTGTCGGCAAACTGGGAGGGTGAAATCCTGACATAGGCCTTTTCAGCCTTCTTCCGGTTACCGGCAGGAAGAAACCTGCATACGGTCATAAAAGGACCTAGCGCCCTGCTGTTGTACTCACCGTTTTTAAAGGAGAGGTAATTGAAGCGTTTCCAGTTGGATGAGGACCTGATATAGACACTTTTCGTGTACATCACAGGCATCAGTGGCAGGATGAGCCCCGGGCCTGTTCCTCCATAACGCTGCCTGAGATATTGACGAAGGTAGGAAGTTACCCTGTCTCCCTCAATCTGTGAATCGCCATAGTATAGGATCCTTATCTGGCTACCAGAAGCTGACAGTGAATCGAACTTTCCTGAGATTTTTTCCGGGAAGGACACGGGCCCTTTAAGGGAGTCTTCCTTCTCCCTGACCAGTTTGAAAGGCTCTTCAATAAAAATGGTGTCTTTCCTTGCTCCCGGGCCCGGGTGGAAAGATGCAACATCCTGGACTGAAGGTGATTGTGCAGGAAGTGGTATAAAGTCAGTGTATGAAGGGAATCCAACAGGTCCGTGAAAAAGTGCACCCGCACCGGCAAGGCAGGCAAGCACCAGCAGTAATAATAAGAATGACCTGAAGGGACGCATTATGAAGGAGCGGGTATTATATACTGAAGTACTGCCCCTCCCCTGCTGCTAGTTCTTCTTCCGTATCTTCAGTCTCTGCCCCACCTGTATCTTTCCTGGATCCGAAATATTGTTCAGGGCAAGTATCTCCGAAGTCGTGACATTGTCAAACTTCTTCACAATGTCCCAGATGGTATCGCCATTCTGGACGGTATATATAATAAAACCCGACTCGCCCGAATCAGCAGCGGGAGAAGGTGTTGTTGTAGCTGTTACTGCCGGTATCCCGGAGGTTTTCTGTTTATCATCAAATGACATCTCATTCACTTTGCTGTATCCGGGAGCCTTTGAAGGATCGACAAATACCACCAGTTTCTGACCGACCCTGATAGTGTTGGAATAGATGTCATTCCAGTACCTGAGATCGGAAAGACCCACGTGGAACCACTCTGAAACGAAACCCAGGTTATCACCGTCTTTTACGGTATAATAGATCTTGGTTTTGCCTTTTACTTCAGGAGGAAGATAGACAGATTTTGCAGGATTGACCGTGAGGTTGGTACGGCTGAGGTAGACATCATGCTTGTGATTCCTTATTGTATCTGTCAGATCGATAAAATTACCAACATGCTTCATGGGAAGCGTGATTGACATCGGTTTGGTACCACCGGGAACGAATCCGGTTTTATACTGTGGATTAAGGGACCTGAGCTCGTCGAGGGAAATATTCATCACCTCCGATATCTGCGCCAGGTGAATATCCTTATTTACCATAACAGTATCGGTCGATACCGGAAGGTCTATCTTCAGGGGTTTGATATGATGTTCCTTGTAATAATTCATGACATAGGCTGCAGCAATGAACTGGGGAATATAACCCCGGGTCTCCCTGGGAAGCCTGTAATAAATCTGCCAGTAATCTTTCCTGTTACCAGATCTCCTGATAGCCTTATCCACATTGCCGGGACCACAGTCATATGCAGCAATTACCAGTACCCAGTCGTGATAAATATCCCACATGTCCTTCAGGTACTTCGCTGCGGCATGAGTGGCTTTTACAGGATCCCTCCGCTCATCAACGATAGAGTTGATCGTAAGTCCATATAACCTTCCGGTACTGTGCATGAACTGCCACATACCTGTTGCGCCCACCCTAGAAACCGCCGTCGGGTTGAGGGCGGATTCGATAACGGCCATGTATTTCAATTCAGAAGGGAGACCGTATGAATCGAAGATATCTTCTATCATCGGGAAATAATAATCCTGCAGGCCAAGGATGGCAGTGGTGCTTTCAAGCCTCCTCTCGGTATAAACATGAATGCAGCTCCTGATGATATTATTGTACGGCAGGTTGATTATGGAGTTGATCTTGCCCAGCCTTTCCTTATAGACGGAATCGGAAAACTCACCGATGATTGAATCGGACGTGTTTTCGGGATTGTTCCTTATAGCCATCTTCACATACCAGCAGTTGACAAGGCTGTCGAGATCCCTTGTTATCCTCTCAAGGTTATCATCCGATTTGATAATTATAGTATCATTTACGGTAGTGGCTGAAAGATATATTGCAGTAGAAAAAAGTAGTGTAATCAGTATTGTCAGTTTCTTCATCATTCTCAGAAATTAATTTTCAGACTCAGGCCAACCCCTGCGACAGCGTAATTATATAAAGGAAACTGGAAAGGAGCAAGAGAAAGGTTTATATTTTCACTAACATCATAGTCAAAAAGACTGGCATCGACATTAGCATCCAGTATTGTCAGAAGGTACCAGGCACCAATGCCAATGTAAGACAGGTCGCGGTACCGTTTGTAATAGTCGACCCTGTTAAGGAGCTGATCCCTTATGTCCGATGCGATTGACTTGCTGTAAGATTTCGGGAATAAGATCGGATCATAGATTTTCGGGTCGATCTTAATCACCTTCAGGTAACTCTGTGTCTCAGGATTGAGATCAGTAAAATCCTGGTAGGCCTTGATAAAGGTGTTATAGCTGCTGGAGTTAAAGGAAACTGCGTAGGCCAGGGCTCCGAAGCCGGCATAGACAAACGGCACTTTCCAGTATTTGCGTGAGTATATCTGGCCCATACCGGGAATTGTAGCTGCCAGCATTGTGGCCTTGAGCGGGTTTAGTCTGATATTCCTGGTGCGGGAAGGAGAAACGGTAACGGTATCCTGAGCCGACAGGCATCCTGTTCCTGTGCTTAACAGGAAGATAAGCAATGCTATTTTATAAATGCCTCGTTTCAATACAGCACAAATCATTTCCGGCATCCCGGAAAATCTTATAACGGCGTGACAAAGATAATTATTTTCAGGAGTTGAGGCGGTCGAATACTCCTAAAATGCGCTCCATCTCTTCGGGGCTCTCAAACTGGATAACTATTTTTCCTTTCCCTTTTTCGTTTATCCTGAAAAAGACTTTTGAGGAGAATATCCTTTCGAGATGACCTGAAAGCTGAGAGAAGTCGTCATTCAGCTTCTTCTTTTTTTCAGCCTTTGCAGGATCTTTAAGATTTTCAGCCTGGAGTATCCTCACGAGCTCCTCGGTGCTTCGTACTGAGAGGTCATCATCAAGGATCCTGTAATAAACCTTGATTTGCTTCTTAGGGTCCTCTATATTTATTAAGGTCCTTGCATGGCCCATTGTAAGCTGCTTGTTTTTTATCCCCAGCTGGATCTCGGGCGGCAGCCTGAGAAGCCTGAGGTAATTGGCAACGGTTGACCGCTGTTTTCCCACCCTGTCGCTAAGCTGCTCCTGCGTGAGGCGGCATTCCTCGATCAGACGCTGGTAGCTGATCGCAACATCAACGGCATCGAGGTCCTCCCTCTGGATGTTTTCAACTAGAGCCAGCTCCAGCATGGCCTGGTCGTCGGCTGTCCTTATGAAGGCAGGGACATGTGTCAGCCCTGCAATTTTTGCTGCCCTGAGCCTTCGTTCGCCTGCTATCAGCTGGAACCTTCCGTTACCGGCCTCCCTGAGGGTAAGCGGCTGAACTATACCCAGCTGCTTAATAGATGAAGCCAGTTCCTCGAGCGATTGTTCATCAAACCTGGTTCTTGGCTGGAAAGGGTTACCGTCGATAGAATCTATCGCAATCTGAAGGTTTGCCTCCACCTTTTTCTCCAGGACCTCTTTTTCAACTCCCTCGATCAGCGCTCCGAGGCCCCTGCCCAAAGCATTTTTCTTTGTCATAGTCATTTTACTATTCTAAACAGTCTGAGCCTGCTTCTCAGTTACTTCATTTTTTGAAATAAGTTCCTTGGCGAGGTTCAGGTAATTCACCGTACCTCTCGATTCAGCATCGTAAAGAATCGCCGGCTGACCGAAACTTGGTGCTTCCGAAAGCTTGACATTTCTCTGTATTATCGTCTGGAACACCATCTGCGAGAAGTGCTTGTTTACCTCTTCCACAACCTGGTTGGAAAGCCTTAGCCGAGCATCATACATGGTTAGCAGGAAGCCTTCAATCTCAAGCAACGGGTTGAGGTTACCCTGGATTATCTTTATAGTATTCAGGAGCTTGCCCAGCCCCTCCAGGGCAAAATACTCGCACTGGACAGGTATAATCACAGAGTCGGAAGCGGTGAGGGCATTGACAGTAAGCAGGCCAAGCGATGGTGAGCAGTCTATCAGGATATAATCATAGTCATTCTTCAGGCCGGAAAGAACCTTTTTAAGAACTTTCTCCCTCTCCTCCATCTCCAGCATCTCAATTTCAGCACCGACAAGATCAATATTTGACGGCAGGATCATAAGGTTGTCGACATTGCATTTCAGCAACGCTTCCCTTGGATCCTTTCCCTCGATTAGACAATCGTAAACTGTCGAACTTATCTGACGATTGTCGATCCCGATGCCCGATGTGGCATTTGCCTGCGGATCCGCATCAACAATCAGCACCTTCTTTTCCAGTGCGGCCAGGCTTGCCGCAAGGTTGATCGCGGTAGTCGTTTTCCCAACCCCACCCTTCTGATTAGCGAGTGCTATTATCCTTCCCATTCTTTATATGATTTCCTTGGTTAATTTTGAGCTTCAAATTTACTATTTATGAGCCATTGCCCCGGGGAGCCACCAGTGTAATTGTAAACATTTTTTTTACGGTTTTCAACATGTTATTAACAAGGGATCCGGGGTGCCGGGAGTGTCTTATTTTTTTGATTTTCATCTAATTTTTACATCTTTGCCGCTACTATGATTAAAATGTCAGAATGACTCAGAGCGGTATAAAACTTGAATGGTTTGTAATTGTCAACCCAAACGCCGGTAACAGGAAAGGACAGAAAGACTGGAAACGGATCGAAGAGCTTTTCCATAAAGAGGGTGTCGCTGTCAGGAATATCTTTACCACAAGAAAAGGTGAAGCGATAGAACTCACTGCCAGTGCTGTGGGTGAAGGCTACAGGAATTTTGTTGTGGTTGGCGGCGACGGTACGCTGAACGAAGTGGTTAACGGAGCAATCAACCAGCAATTCTGTCCATCGGGCGATATTACTATCGGACTGATCCCCGTGGGCACGGGAAATGACTGGGGGAAAATGTTCGGCATACCGATGATTTATGAAAGTGCAGTTAAGGTAATAAAGGAAAAGAAGACTCTCCTTCACGATGTAGGGTACATTACCTGCCAGAACGGGGAAGTGACCGACAGGAGATATTTCCTGAATATTGCCGGCATCGGCTTTGAGGCACTTGTTGTCAGGAAGACAAATATCCAGAAAGACAAGGGAAGGAGCTCCAAGGCAATTTATTTCCTGAACCTGCTCACCAGCCTTGTCTCATACAGGAAAACCATGGCTGAATTTACAATCGACGGTGAGACCTCATCGGCAAAAGTCTTTTCCGTTAATGTCGGGAACGGAAGATATTGCGGGGGTGGGATGCGCCAGACTCCTGAAGCGCTGCCGGATGACGGCCTGCTCGATGTTACGGTAATAAGGGAAATGGGTCGGCTTGAGATTATCAGGAATATTCAGCTGCTTTATGACGGAACCATCCTTAGCCACCCCAAAGTGGACGGTTACAGGGCCAGTAATATCAGGATTTCAACTGAAGCACCTCTTTTTGCCGAGGCCGACGGGGAACTGCTTGGCTATACCCCTGTTGAATTCGGGGTTGTGCCCCTGGCTATCAACGTGGTGTACGAAAGGAAACTTATTCAGTAAGCTTAATCTCAAAAATCAGCGGCCAGTTCTTGCCCGTGATGAATATCCTGTTGCCTGGTTTGTCCCATGCAATGCCATTCAGAACATCCTCTTTGGTATCGGTATGAGGATCCTTCAGTATGCCGGCAAGGTCTATATAGGCAATCACTTTCCCGCTCGATGGATCTATCCTGGCAATCAGGTCTGTCTGCCATATATTTGCCCAAATCTCCCCGTTTATATATTCAAGCTCATTCAGTTTCTCAACCTTTGCTTTATTGTCATATACCTCGAGGGTAGAGACAACTGAAAAGGATTCAGGGTCCATATAATATAAGATATTGGTCCCGTCACTCATTACCAGCCTGTTTCCGATGGTAGTGATACCCCATCCCTCGGTCTGGTAATAGATTTTATTTACCTGCCTGAAATTCGATTTTTCATACACAAATCCCACCTGCGACTGCCAGGTAAGCTGGTATATACGGTCACCGTAAATAGCAATGCCCTCCCCGAAGAACTGAGGATCGAGATCGAGCTGGTTAACCACCTGTCCCGTTTCAGGGACGACTTTTCTAAGGTATGAACGAGTTGACTGGCCCGTGCCCTCATAAAGGAATCCGTTCTCATACACCAGCCCCTGAGTGAAGGCATCCCTGTCGTGCGGATAGCTTTTTATCACCCTGTATCCGTTCCTTCCAGGAGGAACATCCGAGTACACAACCAGGGTCCTGGTCAGTGTCTGAACCTGCCTGCCTGATTTGAATACAGATATTTTTAATGCTTTCCTTCCGGTCCTGGTAATTAAGGAATGACTGATTGTGAATTCCAGCTGATTTCCTTTAAGGGTCCCGGCATGAATCCCGTCATAATAAATTCCTGAAGAATCGGGCAGTACACCTGCTTTTATTGCGGCAAGGCTCACTTTGAAGCCGGAGCCAAGATGCAGGCCGTCATTTTCGGCAGGTACAACAAGTGAAAGCATCTTCTCATTCAGGGCTGGTTCTTCCTTTTCAGTTCTGGCTGTTTCAGGATCGGGCTTAACTGCTCCGGGTTTTCCCGAGCATGAGATAAGCCACAACAGGATGAGTGCCAGGGCTGAAAAGGCAAAGTATCTTTTTGTTTCAGCTTTCATTTTTCTTCCTGTTTCGTTTAAAAAATCTTAAAATAAAGTTCCCTTTTCCTCTCAGCACTCTTTTTTCGGCCATTTTTTCCCGGATCTCGTACGGGAAAAGAATCTGCCAGGCTTCGCTCCATCCCGGGAACCCTCCAAGGTTCTTATCATCAATATAGATATCGGCATCAATTTTCCGGCTGACCGAATCGTCGATTATTTCTTCGGGATAGTTCCTGTTGACGGCGTAGAACTCCACACCGTTCCGACGGCAATACTCAACGGCTTCTTCCAGCTCTTTCCCGGTGCGGAAAGTCCACAGTATCAGCCTTGCTCCCATCTTTTCCAGCTCCCTGAGCGAGCGGAACGCGAACAACTTTTCCTTTCCTATTCCGGGGTAAGCATGCTCGACAATTGTACCGTCAAAATCGACTGCTATTTTTATATTCATCAGCTCATTCATCTTCACTCAGCTTATCGAAGTAAATTTAGCTAAATTGAAATTATAACTGAAATTTATCTTAATTTTGACCGCCTTCCGGAACGGCATCATAAATGAAGCACATACCGAATATAATAACATCTCTTAACCTGGCATCTGGATTTATTGCCATTGTACTGGTTTACAACGGTTATCCTGTTATTGCCTCATGGGTAATACTTGCCGCCATGGTGTTCGACTTTTTCGACGGGTTTGCATCCAGGGCATTAAACGCCTATTCTGAAATGGGCAAAGAACTGGACAGCATTGCAGATGTCATCAGCTTCGGTGCGGCTCCCGGACTGATTATCTATACTCTACTCTCCGCAAGCCATGGTTCGGATACGGATGGATGGAAGATAGCAACAGTGGCCATTTCGGCGCTGTTCCCTGTTTGTGCAGGGCTTCGGCTTGCCAAATTCAACATCGACGACTCACAGACAACTTCCTTCAAAGGCCTGCCCACTCCTGCTGCCGCACTTGCCGTTGTGACGGTGGTTCTGTCTGCTGCCTGTTCAGGATCGACACTTGTAAAATCCCTTACGGCATCTCCGGTGGCAATAATAATATTCTCTCTTGTGCTTTCCGGCCTGATGGTAACAAGAATACCCTTGCTCTCCCTTAAATTTCACAATCTGAAATTAAAAGGAAATGAGGGAAGGTTCCTTCTTATAGGAGTGGTAATTCTTCTCGTTGCCCTGTTCAGGTTCGCAGGGATCCCTCTTATAATACCTGCCTACGTGGCAGTATCGCTGATATCACTCCTGTTCTGAAGCGGCAGGTTTCGACTCATCAGGTGCCGGTTTCCTTTCATACAGAATAACAGCCGCCTTAATAATCAGCCAGGATACGTAAATGAAGACCGGCCAGACGAGGTAAGCAATAATCTTGGTCAGATACATTTTATTTCGTGTTTATTTTTTCAGTATGCATGATCGTCGGAACTGATCTCTTCAGCAGTTACCCTTGAAGATGTTATTGCTTTCCATGCGTACCATATGTAAGCAAGCACAAATGGTATAATGAAGGAGACAAACATCATTGTCTTTAAGGTAAAAGCACTTGATGATGCGTTCCTGATGGTCAGGGAATTCTGAATACTTGCAGTTGATGGATAAAATGCCGTGTTATGAAAACCGGCAACAAGGAATAACGCAAATACTGCCAGGATTGTCGCAGACCCGGTGAACCATATCCCTTTTGTGCTTCCCTTGAAAATAGAGATGAACAAGCCATAAAGGACCCCGACAACACCGGCCAGGAAGATTACAAGAACAACCGGCATAGCTAGCAGGTTATGCAGGTATTTGTATTTCTCGGGGGAAATTGTGCCTGTCGACGGATCTGCAGTATAGCCCGTAGCAAAAAGAAGGGCACCCACGAAGTACAGGAAAAATACAAGGAAGTAGAGCGTGTTGACAATGAGCTTCTTCTGAGCCTTGCCCGCTACCTCATCATTGTCCACAGTATTGATTATATACAGTAAACCGTTGAGCCTCACGAGGAAAAGAACGGCAAAACCCAGGGCAATGTTCCTGATATCAAGAACAGCCTCAAGACCGTGCCACTCTGTTGCCCATCTTACCTGGTTCATTGAATCAAGGCTGAACCTGGCACCGGTGAAAAAGGTTGCAACTGCTGTCCCGATCAGAAGCGGACCAAGGCATCCGTTTAGAAACAGGAAGACATCGAAAGTCTTCTGGCCATAGACATTCGACGGCTTTGACCTGTACTCATATGCAATGGCCTGCACAATAAAGCTGAACAGTATAGCCATCCAGACCCAGTATGCCCCCCCAAAGCTTGTTGAATAAAACAGGGGGAAGGATGCGAAGAATGCACCACCGAAAGTAACAAGCGTTGTAAATGTAAACTCCCACTTGCGGCCAAGCGTATTGACTATCATTCTTCTCTGGATCTCATCCGAAGGCAGGGAGAAAATAAAAGTCTGCCCTCCCTGGACGAACATCAGAAATACCAGAATTGCAGCCAGGAGGGATACTATTACCCACCAGTAGTTCTGCAGGAATATATGTGTTATCATTGTTGTCATCTCTTTTCCTCTTAATGTTTTGGACCTGTTTTGATCTGTTTCAGCATGATAGACACTTCAGCTACGAGCAATGCCGTGAAGAGTACAGCGAAGAGCCAGAAGGTAGTCTGAACCGCCCCGCTTGAAATATGCGAAACAGCAATGTTTACCGGCATAAGATTCTGAATAATCCATGGCTGCCTGCCCATCTCGGTCAGTATCCATCCCAGTACACTGGCAAGATAAGGCAGTGCGATCGAAATTACCATTACCCTGAGGAACCACCTGTTCTTCTGAAGCTTATCTGTAAACAGGAAGATGACGGCAACTGCAAAGACAAGAATTATCAGGAAGCCAAGTATAACCATCATATGGAAAGAGTAGAATGCTCCATGGACATCAGGAATGACCTGTTCGGGTGCAGTAAGGAAGGCATATCCGAAATATTTGAAATAATTGTCCCTGAAATCCCGGTCCTGGAACTTTGTGCGGAGCTCAGTAAGTTTTTTCTGGTCGTTGCTCTCCTTTGCCTTCCTGTAATCCTGGAGAGCCTGGTTGGCAACTTTCCCCCGCTCAATCTTCTCAGCTGTGGAAATTATTCCTTTATCCGGGTTACCGTTAACATGATCCAAAAGTCCGGGCACATAGGCATCCTTGCTTCCGGATGTCATCACCGAAAGCAGTTCTGGCAGCTCGATTGAGAAAACAAATTCATTTGCATTCTTTGTACCTATCTTCTCTCCCGATTTTCTTAAGACGCCAAAAGCGGCAAGTGGAGCATTTGTCCTTCCTTTATACATTGCCTCGAATGAAGCAAACTTGACCGGCTCTATCTTTGAAATGGTCCTTGCCGATGAATCTCCCGTTATTGCCACGAGCACCGACGAAAGAAGTCCGAAGATGCCTGCAACCAGTATACTCTTCCTGGCGAATGCCTCCTCCCGTTTTTTAAGAAGGAACCAGGCACTTATACCGGCAACAAACATTGATGCGAGTACAAAGCCGGAAGAAATTGTATGCAGAAACTTGTCTATGGCCACCGGGTTAAAAAGTACAGCCCAGAAGCTCTGCATCTCGTTACGGGCAGTTTCGGGGTTGAAGATCATCCCTGTGGGATTTTCCATCCACGAATTTGCAACCAGAATCCAGAGTGCTGAAAGGTTGGCCCCTATTGCTACCAGCCAGGTAGAGGCCAGGTGGAATTTCCTGCTCACCTTGTTCCACCCGAAAAACATCACAGCAACAAATGTCGATTCAATGAAAAATGCCAGGATGCCCTCAACAGCGAGCGGTGCACCAAAAATATCACCGACAAACCACGAGTAACCCGACCAGTTTGTACCGAATTCAAATTCCAGGATTATTCCAGTCGCGACGCCGATCGCAAAATTGATCCCGAAAAGTGTCATCCAGAATTTTGTGATTTTTTTCCATTCCTCGTTGCCGGTCCTTACGTATAGTGTTTCCAGCATGGCGACAATAAACGATAAGCCGAGAGTCAGAGGAACAAATAACCAGTGATAGATCGCTGTGAGGGCGAACTGTGCCCTCGACCAGTCGATCAGGCTTAAGTCGATGTACTCCGTCATTATTTACTATTTATATTGATTAACTGATCCCGCATATAGGTGCTCCTCTCGGAGTCGGACCTGAACCCTTTCTTCAGAATATCAGGGAAGAAGAATATCTTCAGCACAACAAAGATTATAAAAAGCTTTATAAGGATGACTATCCAGACTTTCCTTCCCCACCCCGGCATATTTTGAAACCCGTCGGTGTAAAAACGGACCACGCTTTTAATTACTGAGACTGCCTTATTCATTCCCCTTCATTATTTTCCCTGCTCTTTTTCATCCTCAGCTTTCTTGTCCTCGGAAATCTGCCGGTTAGCTTTCTCCACTTCCGATTCGAGGCTGGATGTTATCTTCCTGATTGCCTTGAAATTATTGAAGAACTCCCTGGCAAATACCCTGACCACGGTGTACATTGGGATCCCAAGTATCATCCCGGGAATACCCGCAGCAAATCCCGCTGCAAGGACCACTATGAATATCTCCAGCGGGTGTGCCTTCACACTGCTTGAAAATATGATCGGCTGGAACACGACATTATCAATCAGGTGCACAATTGCCTCGACAAGTATCATATAAAATACCAGCGGAATCACAACAGTATTGAAATCCTGGTTCATGTGCGATGCAACACCCATGGTGATTGCAATGAAAAGCCCCAGCCAGGGTCCCACGTAAGGTATGACATTTATAACTCCCAGGATGAGCCCCATAACAAGAGCCTGCCTGAGCTCGATCCCAACTATTGTCATCCCTGTAGTCACAAGAATCATAATACAGGTACTCTGGATGACTATCCCAATGAAATATCTTGTAAGCAAACGCTTGATCGAATAAAGCGCCCTGGTAACATTATCAACATACCTGTCGGGAACCCACATCAGTATTGCCTCGAAAAACAGGTGCTGATCCTTCAGGAAGAAGAATGTAATGAAAGATACTGAAAATATAGCTATGATGACATTTCCGAGGGTGGCAGCCACCTGGCCGATAAAGTTCTGAATAACATTAATATTCAGTATCCCTGAAACTTTTGAAACTATGTAAGCCCTGATCGATCCTTCCTGGGTGAAGTCCTTGTTGAGTGCCTTAATCAGCCCTTCAAGCTTCTTTATCGGTACTTCAATAAACTGTACGAGCTTGCTGCTGTCGATAGATGAAAGCTGATCGATCTGACCGGCAATGAGAGGCACGAAAACATAGAATGCAAGGAAAACAAGGCCCCAAATGATAAGAAGGGTAATAAGGGCCGCCAGCGATCTTGGAAAATTCCATTTCCATATCTTAATCCTGCAAAAAAGATCCACCAGGGGTCTTCCCATAATGGAAAGTACACCTGAAATAAGAATGTAGGCCACTATCTCACGAAAGAACCATACGGCTGAAATTATCAGGACAATTCCCGCGATTATAAGAAGGTTGCGGATTACAGAATTCATTAATGGATCTCAGGTTAGTTCTTATACAAACCTAACTTAATTTTCTGAATCCTCATAAAATCTCTACTTCCTATTATCAAAAGTTTATAAGCATAAATGTCATTTTCAAAAAACACCTGTATGTCATAATGACATGTCAATTTGTTCTTTTTGTGCCATAATGGCATATATTTATTAATGGAACGAAAGTTGAAATCAGATTATCTGAATTTTTAAAATGAATGTTTAACCAAAAAATAAGGAGGACAAAACTATGTTACCAATGATTACCAGAAGGAGCTACAAGCCATTTTTATGGACAAGTCTTTTCGATGATGATTTCTTCCCTGTGGCCCCCGGCAGAAGCACTTCAATGCCAGCCGTAAACATAAAGGAAGATGAAAAGAAATTCACCCTCGATCTCGCAGTTCCCGGAATGGACAGGAATGACCTTAAGATCGAGATCAACGAGGATGTAATCACCATCTCTTCGGAGCACAGCGAGGAAAAGAAGGAGGAGGGTGACGAATTCAAGAGAAGGGAATTCAGCTATTCATCATTCTGCAGGAGCTTTTATCTGCCCGAGAATGTGAACAAGGAGAAGATTGAAGCCAATTACAAGGATGGAATTCTTTCGGTGGTACTGCCGAAAAGTGAAGAAGAGAAAGCAAGGCTTTCACGACAGGTTAAGATCTCGTAATTGAAGCTGCAAAGAGGGTGTCAGAAATGCACCCTCTTTTATTTATTTCCGCATTCTGCTATCAGAAAGTCAGCAAAACGTTTTCCGTAATCCCTGAGCGCCTCCTTTTCTTCCATGCCGGGATAGAATTTAATGGCAGCGCTGTCGACAAAAACTCTCAGCTTAAGGTTCCTCAGCGATTCGCTTATTATCCTGGGCGCCTCCCCGCTCCACCCGTAAGATCCGAATGAGCCGGCAAGCTTTGAATTATCCCTGAGCGGGTTGATAACAGAAAAAAGCTTGTACACAGGAAGAAGGGTATTCTGGTTTATTGTCGGTGAACCGACAAGGATGGCGTCAGCCATTACAACTTCCGATTCCATCTCACCCAGTGGCATGTTTTCAATATCACGTATTGTTACCCGCACCGAAGGATTTTGCATCATGCCAGCGGCTATCTCCTCTGCTATTTGTTTCGTATAACCGTAGGCGGAAATATAAGCGATAAAAATGTTCTTTACTTCCCTTACTGCGGTTGCCTGAAGGTAACGCGCGGCATAATCACGTGTCAGCTCTACAATCTCCCTCCAGTTTTCGTGATGAACGGGCCCATGGCCGGTACAGATATATTCTATGTTTAAAGATGAGATTTTCTCGATTGCCTTAAGGGCGAACCTGCTGTATGGTTTCAGGATAACATCAAAATAGTACTTGAATGATTTCAGGTAATCGTCCGAAAAATCGCTGAAGATATCCCTGAAGCAATAATGTGCACCGAATACATCGCATGTAAACAGGACCCTGTCCTCTTCAAGCCATGTAAACATGGTATCGGGCCAGTGAAGGTTGGGAGCGCTGATGAAATGAAGCTTCTTGTTCCCAAGGTCGAGTGTATCACCGTCTTTAACAACCATCGAATTGAATGGCCCGTTTAGAATATCGGAAAGATACCTGATCGCGTTCCCGCTGCCTACGACCACAGCATCGGGTGCCAGTTCAAGAAGCTTGCCTGTATTGCCGCAATGGTCGGGTTCAGTGTGATCGAGGATAATATACCTGATCTCAGAAGGGTCCGTTACCTCCCGTAATTTTGAAATATGCACATCGCTGAACTTATCTTTTACCGCTTCAACAATGGCTTTCTTATCGGCATTGATAAAATATGAATTATAGGTGGTCCCGAATTCCGTGGTCATCACAATATCGAAAGTAACGATGTCCTGGTCGGGAACTCCAATCCATTTTACATCCCCGGTTATATCAATGATCCTGTTATCCGCACTGTTCATTTTCTTAAATTCTAAGCTTTTAAATCCTGGCAATAATACTCTTATTTGCCCTTACCTGCCGGAGGATCGGGATCTCAGCTTCCGTACCGACCGGGAGGAAAATGTCAACCCGCGAACCAAACTTGATGAACCCCAGCTCTTCCCCCTGAATGACCGCCTGGTCCATCCTCGAATATGTGACAATACGCCTTGCGATGGCACCGGCGATCTGTCTTACAAGTATCTCCTTTCCATCAGGCGTTTCAATAACAACAGAGCTCCTTTCATTGTATTCCGATGACTTCGGGTGCCATGCCACCAGGTTTCTTCCGGGGTTATGGCACACGAACTTCACCTTTCCCGAAACCGGGTACCTGTTCGAATGAACGTTGAAAGGTGACATGAAAATTGATATCTGAAGCCTTTTGTCCATGAAGTACTCGTTCTCTTCCGTTTCCTCGATGACAACCACCTTTCCGTCGGCCGGTGCATAAACCAGTCCATGGTCGGGTTCGAGGTACCTGACCGGCAACCTGAAAAAGAGAATGATGAAAACATAGCACAATAGAGATGCAAAAAGGAACATCCACCTGAACAAAACCAGTTCGGGCCATAAGATTGCCACACCCGTGTTAACAAGGATAAGAATAACAAATCCGAATAATAAAATCCTATACCCTTCTTTTGAAATGCTCATCCCGAAAAAGTTTGCACAAAACTAATCAAGTCTGGTGAATCAACCAAAAAGAGTAATGTAAAGGAACACCAGCGGAAAAGAGACAAAAGTGCTGTCAAACCGATCGAGAAATCCGCCATGCCCGGGCATAATATTGCCAGAGTCCTTGACCCCGGTGCTTCTTTTAAGCATCGATTCCACAAGGTCGCCGAGAGTGCCGGTTATTGAAATGATCAGTGCAATTATTATCCAGCCAGTCCTGCCGACAACACCCAGCCATCCAGAAAGAAAGAAGGCAGCCACTACAGTGAATACCAATCCTCCTGCAAATCCCTCCCACGATTTCCTGGGTGAAATTCTTTCCATCAACCTGTGCCGTCCTATGCTCACCCCGACAAGGTATGCCCCCGAGTCGTTTACCCAGAGAAGGATAAAAAAGCCGACCACGATACCGGGAGAAAAAACGATGTTCCCGTGCCCCATAAGGGAATCAAGCCCTGAATGGCTGAAAGCTGAAAATGGAAACATGGAGAAAGGAACAGCCAGGTAAGCCAGGGGGAAAATTGTATGTGCAATTGAATCGAATGGTCTCTCCTGTTTCCTGTAAAGCTCGGCAATCATTATATATATGACCACCGGGATCATTATAAGGAACCATGAAGGTCCGGCCAGGCCGGCGGCCACAAGAACCGCTGTTGTATAAAGGATAATTCCCGAGATCATGCCTGTGATCCATTGCGGCCTGACCCCGGTAGTTTTTATAATCGAGTAATATTCATACTGCGAACCTGAAAGCAGCACAAGTGCGGTGGCAATGAAGGTGAACGGGTGAAGCCAGAATCCTCCAAGAACGAAGATTACAATAAAGATTCCGGTTAGTGTACGTCTTATCAGATTGTCCAAAACAGGGGGCTTTTAATTGGCTTCCTCTTTATCCTTTTTCTTTTCTCCCTTTTCTCCCTTTTCTCCCTTTTCTCCCTTTTCTCCCTTTTCTCCCTTTTCTCCCTTTTCTTTCTTTTCTCCCTTTTCTCCCTTTTCTCCCTTTTCTCCCTTTTCTTTCTTCTTCTTGCCTTTCTCCTTCTTCTCAGCCTTCTCCGCATCTGCATTAACGGCAGCTTCGGCAACTTCTGCATTCACGGCAGATTGTTCCAGTGCTGTCGTCTCTTTCTTCCTGTCGGCTTTTCTCTTGCCGAATATTCTTTCAAGATCCTCACCGAAGATTACCTCCTTCTCCAGGAGCAGTTCAGCAAGCTCTGTAAGTCCTTTCATATGCTTCTTCAGCACCTCTTTGGCCCTTATATATGATTCATCAACAATCTCTTTTACCTCGTGGTCGATCAGTTCCGCGGTCTTCTCGCTGTAAGGCTTTGTGAAATTGAAGTCCATCTGCCCCGTGGAGTCATAAAAGCTCAGGTTCCCAACCTTATCGCTCATGCCGAAATAGGCAACCATGGCATAGGCCTGTTTTGTCACTTTTTCAAGGTCGCTCAGTGCCCCGGTGGAAATCTTTCCGAATACAAGCTCCTCGGATGCCCTTCCTCCTAGTGCATAGGCTAGCTCATCGAGAATCTGTTCACGGGTGGTCAGCTGCCTCTCTTCCGGCAGATACCATGCTGCACCGAGGGCTCTTCCCCTTGGAATTATAGTTACCTTAACCAGCGGGCTGGCATATTCAAGGAGCCAGCTGACAGTTGCATGACCTGCTTCGTGGTAAGCTATAGTTTTCTTTTCCACGAGCGATACGATTTTGTTCTTTTTCTCCATACCCCCGACAATCCTGTCGATGGCATCGAGGAAGTCCTGCTTCTCGACAACGGTCTTGTTTTTCCTGGCGGCTATCAATGCTGCCTCGTTGCATACATTTGCTATATCGGCACCTGAAAAGCCCGGTGTCTGTTTTGCAAGGAATGAGATATCAAAATCCTTATCAAGCTTCAATGGACGAAGGTGAACCTTGAAAATTGCCTCACGCTCCTTAAGGTCGGGCAATTCGACATGAATCTGCCTGTCGAACCTGCCTGCCCTCAGCAGCGCCCTGTCGAGAATGTCAGCCCTGTTCGTGGCAGCCAGGATAATGACACCCAGGTTTGTGCCGAATCCGTCCATCTCGGTAAGCAGCTGGTTCAGAGTATTCTCCCTCTCATCATTTGCCCCGAAATTTGGGTTCCTGCCCCTTGCCCTTCCTACAGCATCAATTTCATCAATAAAGACGATACATGGTGCTTTTTCCTTTGCCTGCTTAAAAAGGTCCCTTACCCTTGAAGCACCTACACCGACGAACATCTCCACGAAATCGGAACCTGATATTGAGAAGAACGGGACATTTGCCTCTCCAGCAACTGCTTTTGCCAGCAGAGTCTTACCGGTTCCCGGAGGGCCAACAAGAAGGGCGCCTTTGGGAATTTTACCTCCCAGCTGGGTATATTTTTTGGGATTCTTCAGGAAATCAACGATTTCCATTACCTCTGTCTTGGCCTCTTCAAGACCGGCAACATCGTGAAAATTGATCTTAACGTTCGTATCCTTGTCAAATATCTGGGCTCTTGATTTTCCAACGCTGAATATTCCCCCTGCGCCACCGGCACTTCCGCCTGTCATCCGCCTCATCAGGAACATCCAGAGGACCAGCACAAGAATAAGTGGCAGCAGCCATGTAAGGATATCACCGAAGTAATTCTTCCTTTTCTCATTCTCAGGGTAAATCAGCTCTTTATCCTGTATACCTGCAGCTTTCTGAACGTCTGCAACGAAAGTCTCAAACTTATTCTGGTCTCCGATAATATATGTCAGAACAGGCTTTCCAGTCGAAAGGCCAAAAGTATTACCGGGCTTCGGAAGCTTTGGATACCTGTTGCTTTTAATGGCATCATCAGTAAGTGTAATTTCAGCATAATCCTTATTTACGATAACGATCTTCTGAACATCGTGATTGATGAGCATTTCCTTCAGCTCACCGGTGGTAATCTTCTCATCAGATTTGCTGCTAAACAGGAACTGGAACACCAGTATTGAAATCGCGAGGATTGCAAATATCCATGTTGAACTGAACCTGGGTTTCTGACCTTTATCGGTTTTCTGATCGGGATTCTGGTTTGTATTGTTCTCTTCAGCCATTTAATTTCTTACTTACTTTTTTATCCTTTAGCACTGTAATATTTGCATCTGCCCAGAGCGATTCAAGGCTGTAGAATTTCCTGTATTCATCCTGGAAAACATGCACTATAACGTCACCATAATCAAGAAGCACCCAGAAACAGTTTTCCAGTCCCTCGACATGCAACGGTTTCTGCCCCGCCTCACTCCTGACAATATCCTCGACAGAATTGCTTATTGAATCCACCTGCGTTTTTGATGGTGCATTACAAATAATGAAATAATCAGCTATCCTGCTTTCCAGCTTTGTCAGGTCAATTTTAACGACATCTTCACCTTTTTTTTCAAATATGCCTTTCGCAATGCTTTCAACCAGGATTTCTGTCTCGTCAGTTTTTTTTCTCATTAAAATTCAACAGTTTAATGTGCCGTGCAAAAGTACAAACATTTATCTTTACTTTTGCAGAAGCTGTTTACATTTTACAATTTGAATGCCAATCTGCAGCATAACTGCCAGGTTGGTAAGAAAAAATTTCCCGCAGAAACTAAATTACTGGTATTCATGATTATAGGCTCAAAGAAAATCTTTGTTGAAAAACTGTCATCAACAAATTCCCATGCTGCCTGGCTTCTCAGGAAAGGTAAGGTACAGGACGGGACCGTTGTGCATACCCTGTACCAGACTACCGGCAGAGGACAGGCCGATAACAAATGGGAAAGTGAATCAGGTAAGAATCTGCTGATCAGCATTATAATCTTTCCAAATTTCATCAGGGCCGAGAGGCAGTTCACCATCTCTAAGATGATCTCGCTGGGAATACGCGACTACCTGGTCAGCCTCTGCAGCGACGTAACGATAAAATGGCCGAATGACATTTATGTCAGGAATGACAAAATAGCAGGCATCCTGATCGAGAATGCCGTTATCAGATATGAAATCGAACACACCATAGCCGGAATAGGTCTCAATGTCAATCAGGTGAAATTCCCGGCATCGGTTTCGGGGGCCACATCACTCAGGCTGTCTGCAGGAAGGGAGTTTGGCCTCGACGACTGCCTTAACAATCTGCTGGGTTCAATAGACCGCAGGTACAGGCAATTATCGGGTAATAAGAAAACAGGAATAAACTCTGATTATATCAATGCCCTGTATCACTTCAATCAATGGACAGAGTTCCGCGACAGCAGGGGTGTATTTGAAGGAAAGATAATTGCGGTTACAGATATTGGCCGGCTCCAGATCGAGGACAGGAAGGGAAGAATCTATGAATATGAACACGGGGAAGTGGATTTTCTCTGATCACTCATTCTGTCCACCCTTTATATTTTTCCATTTCTGTCACCAGTGTTTCGAGGAACTTCTCGATTGGTCCTGCAGCCATTGCAGCTATGACCGGGTTAAGATCAGCTTCCATAAATAATTCTGCCGACGCTTTCCCGGATCCTCCGTCGGAAATCATTACATCCAGCTGAAAAGTATTTGACACAAGCACCGCGCCTTCAAATTTAACAGAGCTGTATGGCGACCTGGAAATAATCTTTAACCCCGTCTCTCCCAGAGGTGAAATACTGAACCTGCAGCTGGTTTCATCTGCCGTCCATCGCGATACCCCGGCAGGCAGGATTTTCGCGAAGTTCCGCATGTCGGTAATAAAACCATAAAACTCTTCACTGCTGCAGGCGAGCTTGGCCTCCCTGCTTGCAAATTTTTTTCCGCTGCCCATTCTTGTATTAATCAGACTCCCCACTTTGAAGGGTCTACCCTCCAGGTCTTCAGTGTTTCCACATCATCTTTGGAGATATATCCGGTTTCCAGTGCGCTTTCAACAAGAACATTATAATTGCTCAGGGTATCAATCCGGCAGTTTTCGGCAGCGAAACCGTCAGATGCTTTCTGAAATCCATAGGTGAATATTGCAACCATCCCGAGAACCTCGCATCCGGCCTCCCTGAGAGCTTTGACAGCACTAAGGCTGCTGCCGCCTGTCGAGATGAGATCCTCGATCACAACAACCTTCTGTCCTTCCTTGTAATAACCTTCGATCTGGTTACCGAGCCCGTGACCCTTTGCTTCCGACCTGACATATATGAAGGGAAGTGATAGCTTCTCCGCAACGAGCACCCCGTGGGCAATGGCTCCCGTAGCAACACCTGCAATAAGCTCGGCCTCAGGATATAGCTTCCTGACAGTGGCTGAGAAAGAGTCCCTGATATAACCCCTTACTTCCGGAAAAGAGAGCGTCTTACGGTTATCACAATATATTGGCGATTTCCAGCCCGAAGCCCATGTAAAAGGATTTGACGGTTGCAATTTTATTGCTTTAATTTGTAAAAGGTATTCGGCGATTCTCTTTGAAATGTTCTCCATATGGATATGTTTAAAGTACATTTTGAAAACAGGTTCATAATTATAAGCCCTGAACCGGATCGTTTACAAAAATACGGCTTATTCCATAAATTCCATGACACGGATGCACTTTACAGGCTTATCTCTGAATTCCAGGAAGATAAAGATATCCCTTCTATAAACATCTACGGTACCGATATCAAACACCTGTGGCGGATTTTCAGAATATATTTCACCGAGGTCGGTGCAGCAGGTGGACTGGTAAGGCATAAAGAGGGGAAATACCTCTTCATTGAAAGAAGGGGCAAATGGGATCTCCCGAAAGGTCATATTGAAGAGGGTGAATCGCCCGAAGCATGCGCTTTAAGAGAGGTGAACGAGGAATGCGGGATTTCGGGTCACACCATCGTGAAAGCCCTGGAACCAAGCTACCACACCTACGCCTGGGAGGGCATCTCATACCTGAAGAAAACCCACTGGTTCCTTATGGAATATTCGGGAAGCACTGATACCGAACCGCAGACGGAAGAAGGTATCACAAGGGTAGAATGGATGTCGGCCGACGATATAAGTGAGATCAAGGACCTTGCATGGCTTTCACTTGCCGACCTGATAAACAAGTCAGTTCTCAGGGGCTGATTTCTTCGCCTCGTCGTTAAGCCTGCTGCTGAAGAACTGGTCGAAATTTTCGGACGGGAAGGGGCACTGACGGACGAGAATCTTTCCTTCCCTGTCGAGCAGGAGGAACGAGGGATACATAGTTACTCCGAAAAGATATTCCTCAAGATCTGCAGAAGATCCGTCGAGGATGGTCCATGCGAAACCCATATTATGCAGTCTTTTCAAACCAGTTGCAAAATCCCTGTCGCGAAGCACTGTTACTACTTTAAGGTCATTGGCAAAATGTGGCAGCCACGATTTTAGTATCCCGTATTCGCTAAGAGTGAATGAGTTGTCGGACTTTCCAAAACTAAGAAGCACATACTTTCCTTTAAGACCGGATACCCGGAACAGCGTACCAGTATCATCCTTCAGGTTCAAGTCGGGTGGTGCTGACCCGTCGCCCAGTGCAGTGAGCTTCTGCCTGACTCCTGCTGCCAGTTCCTTTATGTACGTCGATGATCCGTCCTTCTCGAGGTTGCCTAATATACTTAAGACCTGGTCATGCCGGATGAACGATTCAAAGTATTCGCTGAACAGGTTTAAAATGATGATATACTCCACGAGCTGCTCATTCGAAGCCTTGCCGTCGTGTATGATCACGCTTTCAAGACCGCCAACCGAGGCATTGGTCACCGCATCCTTAAACTGAACCTTTAGTCTGCCTCCTGCAAGTGTCCTGAAGTACCTGGTGAACATCTGTTCGGCCAGGTCCGTATATGCCCGGTTTTCAGGACGGAAAACCGAATTTATTATCACTGAATCCTCAACCCTTCCGCGATAATCTCCATGGGCGACCTGGTTGAGCATTACAAGCCTGAACCTGACAAATTCGCTGAAATAAGGATTGGAATTACCTGATGAAAAAGAGTTCAGTTTTTCAATCAGGCCCGGGATGTCGTTCTTCCTGGTATTATACATTATCCTGTCGGCGATCCTGTTGAAAAGAGGGTCATATTCGACGTCAAATGTCCTGATCAGGTTATTTATATTTGTCCGGTCATTGACCACCTCGGGAACGGATTTCGTCTCCTCAAAAAAAGTATTCTGCCGGTCCTCTTCATTGCGTGCCTCATAATCCGGCAATCTCAGAGTAAAGTCGTGTACTGAATCTATATACAGGTAAAGGCAATAAATGCCTGTTTTGATTAAGATGGTCTGTTCAGGACGAACATCCAGGCTGAAATGAAAACAGCCGGAGGTATCGCAATCAAGAACTGAAACAGGGACCAGGGATTTTGTAACAGGATCCGACAGCCTGAAAACCTTGAGTTCGGCATTTGAATACCCTTTGCCTGAGCCGCCAATGGTAATTTTCTGGCAGAATGCCGGCTGGACCAGGAGCGATATCAGAATAATCAGGCAAAGAAGCCTAGAGCTCTTCATCACCTTTGAAGTCTTTCAGGTTAATGGAACCTGGTACAAATTTAGATGCATCACCGCCGCTCCTGATTATGTCGCGCACGATTGTGGAATTAATATACGAGTGCTCGGGAACAGTGAGGATAAACACCGACTCGATAGAAGGTGCCATCGCTTTGTTCACCTGGGCGATTGCCCTTTCAAACTCAAAGTCGGCAGCGGTCCTGAGGCCCCTGAGAATATACCCGGCGCCGTGATTCATGCAGTAATCGACAGTAAGCCCTTCATAATGATCGACCCTGATTCTGGATTCTCCCGCAAATATCTTTGAGATCATGTCTTTTCGGGTCTCCACAGTATAAAAGCTTTTTTTAAGTGCATTTGCTCCTACTGCAATGATGATCTCATCAAACATAGGAAGAGCACGCCTGACAATGCTCTCATGGCCCACTGTAAATGGGTCAAACGATCCCGGGAAAACCGCTACCTTTTTCATTCGAATGATATTTTTTTCGGATTTTTAACCTTCTGTTTCAGGAGAGATAACTCCAGAACATCCATTATGCTGCTTACATAATGGAATTTTAGTCCTTTTATATAGATATCACTTATCTCCTCTACATCCTTTTTGTTTTCCCCGGAGAGTATGATCTCCTTTATGCTGGCTCTTTTGGCCGCGAGTATTTTTTCTTTTATCCCTCCCACCGGCAGCACTTTTCCCCTCAATGTAATTTCGCCTGTCATGGCCAGGAATTTTTTTACCTTCCTCTGGGTAAAAGCCGATGCAATTGACGAAGCCATGGTAACTCCTGCCGATGGTCCGTCTTTGGGGATGGCACCTTCCGGGACGTGAATATGAATGTTCCATTTCTCGGAGAAGTTCTCAGGAAGATCCAGCAGGTCACCGTTAGCTTTAAGGTACTCAAGGGCAATCACGGCCGATTCCTTCATCACATCTCCAAGATTACCAGTTAAAGTAAGTTTACCCGTACCCCTGCTGAGGCTCGTTTCCACGAAAAGAATTTCGCCTCCTGCTGCTGTCCAGGCAAGGCCAGTAACAACACCTGCCTGTTCGTTTCCGGTGTAGATGTCCCTGGTATATTTCGGTGAACCCAGAATCGTTGTCAGGACTTTCTCATCAGGTTCCGGTTTAAAGTCTTTTGACGATGCAATATCTTTTGCCCTTACCCTTACGATCTTTGCAAGCTTCTTGTCAAGCTCTCTTACACCCGATTCGCGGGTATATTTTTCTATGATGAATTCGAGCTGTTTGCCCCCTATAACAAGCTGGTCGGCTTTAACACCATGATTTTCCAGCTGCCGCGGGAGAAGATGGCGAGTAGCAATCTCGGTCTTCTCTTCAGGCAGATACCCTGTTATTTCAATCAGTTCCATCCTGTCGCGCAGGGCAGGACTGATCGTTGAAAGAGTATTGGCGGTGGCAATGAACATGACTTTGGAAAGGTCATATTCCATCTCAAGGAAGTTGTCGAAGAAAGAGCTGTTCTGCTCGGGGTCCAGCACCTCGAGGAGTGCAGATGATGGATCACCGCGGAAGTCCTGGCCTACCTTGTCAATCTCATCGAGGATAAAAACAGGGTTTGAGGTTCCTGATCTTTTTATGTTCTGGATAATGCGCCCCGGCATTGCCCCTATATAAGTTTTCCTGTGACCCCTGATCTCGGCTTCATCATGCAACCCCCCGAGTGACATTCTGACATACTTCCTGCCAATTGCCTTGGCCACTGATTTTCCCAGCGATGTTTTGCCGACTCCCGGGGGTCCGTAGAGGCAAAGGATGGGAGATTTCAGGTCGCCTTTAAGTTTCAGAACTGCAAGATGTTCCAGGATCCTTTCCTTAACCTCCTCGAGGCCGAAATGGTCATCATCCAGCACCTGTTTCGCATTGTTAAGATCGAGGTTATCGGTAGTGTACTCACCCCAGGGCAGATCGAGGAGTGTCTGGATATAATTCACCTGAACAGAATATTCAGCAGCAGCCGGGTTGAGGCGCTGAAGCTTTTCAAGCTCCTTTTCGAAGGTCTTTTGCACCTCAGCTAGCCATTTCTTTTCCAATCCTTTCTTCCTGTACTCCTCTATCTCTTTTTCAAGAGGATTCCCGCCAAGCTCATTCTGAATCGTCTTCATCTGCTGGTGCAGAAGGAACTCACGCTGTTGCTGCTCAAGGTCACTTTTTACCTTCAGCTGAAGTTCACTTTTGAGTTCAAGAATCTGTATCTCCTGAACAAGGAATTCCAGGAGCATATATCCCCTGTCGCGGATGCTGCTCACTTCCAGCAGGCGCTGCTTGTCCTGAACCTTTATATCGGTGTTCGAGCAGATGAAATTGATCAGGTAGATGCTGTTTTCAATATTCTTAATTGCGAATGAGGCTTCGGGACTTATATTCGGATTTAACTTTATTATCTTAAGCGACAGGTCTTTCAGCGAACCGACTATTGTTTCATAATCCTTGCTGTCGGTATCCGGTCTTACTTCCGGAACTGTAGTGGCTTTAACCATGAAATAGGGATCATCTGACACAAGTTCACTTATGATCATCCGCTTTCTTCCCTGGATAATCGCGGTCGTTGAACCATCCGGCATTTCCAACAGCTTGACAATTTGTCCTATTGTGCCGATCTGATGAAGTTCAGCGTAGCCCGGATCCTCAACTTCAGGATCCTTCTGAGCCACCGTACCCACTATTTTGTCAGTACGGTACACATCTCTTATGAGCTGAATTGACTTCGGCCTGGCAATCGATATCGGCAGGACCACGCCCGGGAAGAGCACCGTATTTCTGAGTGAGAGTAAAGGGATCACTTCAGGAACCTGCAACTCCTCGAGCTCACTTTCGTCGCCGTCGGTAATTATAGGTATGATTTCTCCTCCGCCGTCGATAATATCCGGAAGCAGAATACTTGTCGCTTGTCGCCTGTACTTCTTATCCATCCCGAAGCAAAATGTTAAAATTACATATTATTTTAAAAACTCCTCAATTAAACCGGCTGAGTCGCGATTACAATAGTCATGCCAAATCCCGGAAGGCAAAAACAAAGGGCCGCTGATAACAACGGCCCTGCTATATCATCGCATCCTCAGGATACGTTATTTCTTCTTCCCGATATGATTTTTGTATCTGGTGTTAAATTTATCAACACGGCCAGCCGTATCAACAAGCTTCATCTTGCCGGTATAGAAAGGATGAGAAGTATTTGAAATCTCGAGTTTTATCAGAGGATATTCGTTCCCGTCTTCCCATTTGATATTCTCCTTCGACGGAGCTGTGGTCTTGCTTAGGAAAGTATGACCATTCGACATGTCCTGAAATACCACCAGCCTGTAATTGTTCGGATGAATTCCCTTTTTCATTGCTGTTACTTATTTATCTGTTCCAAAAATCCCCGAATCAGGGTTTGCAAAGGTAAACAACATTTTTGAAATAGCAAACCGGTACTGAAAATTATTGTTCCTGTCACTTGTCAGCCTCTCAGCTTCTGCTTCTCCGACATTTCTTCCTTGTACCTCACAAAGGGTAGTTCCCTGTTGATCATGTACCTGTAGGTGTAATGTACTTTTGCCCTGTGTGCGCCGAGGGCTTCGTATATGGCAATCATTCTTGGGTTGAAATCACCCACCCACGATAATTCAAGTTCCTTGTACCATTTCTTCCTCCTGAAAACCTCGTATAGGTGGATGAATATTGAGGATTCGATCCCGGAATTCTGGTGTGATGGATGCACTCCACCGACAATTGCACGCATCCGGGTCATCTCGCGTGTCGCCTTATAGTAGAGGAACCTCACCATATTCCAGGGGTGCAGTTTACCATTGAAATGCCGTAGTATCTGGTTGAGGTCGGGATACAGTATAAAGAATGCAATCGGCTTGTCGTTATAATATGCAAACCATACAAGCTCTTCATCCATGAATGCCTTCATCTTGTTAAGGGTCGCCTGAAGAAATGCAGGGTCCATCGGTGTGAAGTCCTCCTTGAAAAGCGACCAGGTTGCATTATAAACTTCAACAAGGTCGTTAATGTATTTACGGCTGTTCCTGAATTCAAAGTGGCGGAAACTATATCCGGGTCTTTTCATCAGCCATTCGGCGATTTTTACAAGTCGGGGTGGGAACATCACGATCTTGCTATTCTCATCCCTCACCTGCCTGTGGTAAGAATACTGTTCAAAGTACTTGATGAAGCCGTATTCCTCGAAAAAATTCCTGTAATATTGTTTATTATAAGGCATTCCCAGCCCCTGCTGCATGAATCCCTCGACAAGCAGGCCCCAGTTTGTATCATTTTCCCCGAAGTTAATAGGGCCATCCATGGCCTGCATTCCCCTCGCCGCCAGCCATTCCTGCGCAGTATCGAATAGCTTAAATGCAGCTTCTTTGCTGTCGGTTACCTCGAAATATCCTATTCCTCCCGTCGGCTGCCGGTTGGCTTTGCTCCTGATATTGTCAATAAAAGCGGCCAGACGCCCGATAGTTTTGCCATCGTCGCTTTTTAAAAGCCACCTTACAGCTTCACCATGCCTGAAGGATGGGTTTTTACCCGGATCGAATGTTGATTCGGTTTCAGAATCCAGCGGTGCTATCCAACCCGGATCATTCCTGTACAGCTCTTTCGGGAACCGAAGAAATTCTCTCCTGTCTGCATGGTTCCGCACCTCAACGGTATACATAAAAAAATCTGCTTTTAACCTTAAACATTCACTTTTAAATCAGCTTCACTGGTTACGATGTTTACAAAGATAAACATTTCTGAAACCTTAAATTAAAATCAATGAATGTCGATTATCCTGTGGTCGATGAGGACAAAGAGAACTATTATCATTGCTGAATAAACCGAATAGATTTTGAGTGGGATATATTCCGATGGCCTGATTTTCATTTTGACCCATACATATGCTATCAGGAATATCTTTTCAATAATGTACACGATCAGTGTTGCCAGGGCTACCCCTACAGTTCCGTAATCGCGTATCAGATACAGGCTCAGGGGAATATTCAGAGAAAGCTCAAGGATTGCGGCAAACAGCGTAACACGTGTTCTCTTTCTTCCGATAACAATTGTCTGTGGAAAGACCAGCCGTGGAATTATTAGCAGGAGATATATCAGGAATATATCGGCACTTCGCACATATTCAGGGGTAAATATCCTCGGGAATATCCACCTCGTGAAAAGCATCATTACCATCGATGCCGGGAAGAGCATATGCATCAGCCTCTCCGATTTTGCCCTGATTTTTGCCAGTGATTCCCTCATCCTCAGCCGTGTGGAGAATTCAGGCAGCATGGCATTACTCAGCCCGTTGGCCAATAACAGGACAAGTGGGAACTCCTTTGCGCCGTAACGGAAATGAGCGAAAGTCTCCGGATTATTGTAAAAGGCCGAAATAATTATTCCGTCGGTATATTGAGCCGATCCGCTGATGAGCGAAGTAAGGATAAGAGGTATGCCAAGGTACAGGTGCTCTTTCATGAACTCGTACGAAACCTTCATTTCGGTGTACCTCCTGAGAAGAATGATAAGCCACACCCATCTTGCCAGGGTGACGATAAGTAAACCGTAGAACGACCATAAGATCCCCCTCCCGGCCAGAACAGGAACAATTACAAGTACCAGCTGTGCCAGGAAAGTATATAGCCCGTACTGAAATATCCTGTATGACCTGTTATTAAGAAGGTAGATATATTCGATAAGACAGACCGGATTGCTCAGGAGAATATACCACAGGAGAAGATTGATGAAAGGTACGTCTCCCTTGAAATTGAATATAGATACGCTTCCCTTTATTGACTGTCCAATCACAAAGACAAGAAGGCTGAAAAAGGTAAGCAGCAGGAATGCATTGAATATCTCGGGCGACTTGCCCTTGGTGCTCTCTCCGACCGACCTGTAAGTCTTGTTACGATGGTACAGAGGCAGCAGCGATTGTATAATGCCGGTCACCCAGAAGAAGCTCAGAAGGCTTGAAACGAAGAGGAACATCTCCCAGTTTCCGATATCTACCTTCTTGAGATGGCTTTTTGTGAAGACGATGCTTACGATAAAGAAGACAGCAAACTTGAGCAACTGGAACAGCTGTAATCCTGAAATGTTGTCGATAAACTTTAACTTCTTCAAGAGATCCCTGAATCTAACAATAACCTTAGCCTTCCAGCACATATGGGGTTAAGGGCTGAACAGGCTGGTTCAATTTTTTTTGAACCGTGCAAATATAGTAATTGCCTCTTTCATGAGAAAATAAAATGAAAATTTTGCATAATGAAATTTTTGGGCTTAATTTGCAACCCGAAAAACGGTGGTCGTAGCTCAGTTGGTTAGAGTGTCAGATTGTGGCTCTGAAGGTCGTGGGTTCGAATCCCATCTTCCACCCTTCAAAAAAGGCTTCCCTGAAAGGGCGGCCTTATTTTTTTGATGTGCGGCAAAGCTTGCTTTGGCGAACGATCAGAAAAATAAGGCCGCGATCGCCGGAGGTAATCCATGAACTCACCCCCTCGATCCCCCTCTCTCCGCCAGCCGGCGGAAAGAGGGGGAAGGTTATTTCAAGTTGATCACTGATCAGAATTAAGGCCGCGATCGCCGGAGGAGATGGCAATCCACAAACTCACACCCTGTCACTGTAAATCAGATTCATAGCTATCAAGGCATAACACGATTTTATTTTTTGCCCGACCCATTTTAGTTATTCCTGACCACGCCTATTTAAATCGTGTTCTTCATTTATGATTATTGCTCCCTGGGATGAAATAAAGACCCTGAACTAATCAATGTTAATTTCCTGGATAATTTAAGGAAACTGAATTTGCACAATCTGTAAGTGAGCGATTTGTAAAAAATGTCTCTTATTTGTTTTGATATGTCAATTCTATGTCGTATGTTTACGACATTAGAATTAAAACGATGAATAAAGCAGGGAACTTCGAAGAATCATTACAGAAAATTGCCAGGGTCGCCAAAGTGCTGTCCCATCCGGCACGTCTTGCCATTCTGAAATATCTTGCCGAATCCAGGACATGCATATCGGGTGACATCTCTGATTATATACCACTTGGACGAACGACTGTTTCTCAGCATTTGAAAGAGCTAAAAGATGCCGGACTCATCAAGGGCGAAATAGAGGGGTTGAAGATAAACTACTGCCTTAACTGCAATAATATCAGAACTTATGTAAATATGTTTGATGATTTTTTCAAGGAAATATGTATAGAAGATTTCCCCTGTTAATATTACAATTTGGCATGAAAGTATTGATTCTTTGTACAGGAAATAGTTGCAGAAGCCAGAAGGCACAAGGATTATTGCAATTTAGACCTCCCAGTATTCACCAGGATGGTCAAACAACATTACCATTTCGGATTTGAGGACCCTTCCAGGGCAATTGGAAAAGATGAATATTTATTGAGTGAATTTCGCAGGGTAAGGGATGAGATTAAAGACAGGTTTTTTACATTTTATAAAGACCACATCAAATGAATCGACCATACATAACCGGTAAAATTGAAATCTCGGAATTGACAGTTCCACAAGTATCCACAAGATTGGAATTCATTGATTTTTTGGGTGCAGTTATGGTCCGGTGGGGTATCAGGCGTGAAAAATATACGGTGGCGCCCGGGTTATACGCTGTTGGCGATCCAATAGCTGAATCTGATGTTTTCGTAACCTCCAATTATAAACTCACCTTTGATCACCTTCGAAAGAACCTCCCGGAAATTGACGGCTGGATTTTGGTTCTTGATACAAAAGGTGTTAATGTATGGTGTGCTGCAGGAAAAGGAACTTTTGGCACAAATGAACTTGTGAAAAGGATTAGGGAAGTATCTCTCGAAAAAATTGTCAGCCACAAAAGACTTATACTCCCCCAGCTTGGTGCTACGGGAGTTGCTGCACATAAAGTTAAGGAGCAAACAGGATTCAATGTTCACTATGGACCTGTTCTGGCATCCGATATTAAAAAGTTCATAAGTGACGGATATCGCGCCGACAAGGCAATGCGAAAGGTTAAATTCGGTTTTATCGACAGGATTAAACTTATTCCAAACGATTTCATGTATGGGAAGTATTACCTCCTTGCATCGATAGCAATCCTGGCATTTTTATCAGGATTAAGCAGCAAGGGCCTGTCATTTCAGAATTTCTATGCAAACAGCGGAGAATCGATTTTAACCGTTTTCCTGGCTTACGTTGCGGGTATCGTCATAACTCCTCTGCTCCTCCCTTACCTGCCTGGTAAGCAATTCTCCCTTAAGGGGTTATTCTCAGGTACTGTTTTATTTGCAGGCATATTCCTGCTGCGGCCCGCTGGACATAAAATGATGGAAACCTTCTCGTGGCTTTTTATAATTGGTGCAATTTCATCCTTTGTTGCGATGAATTTCACGGGTTCTTCAACCTATACTTCACTTTCAGGAGTGAAGAAGGAGATGAAGTTATTTGTCCCTGTGCAGATAAGTTTTGCCATCATCGGGATTGCAATGCAATTGATCGGGAAACTAATCTTATAATGAATATGAAGGATTTACAATACCTGTCGGATGTAGTGACATTATCGCTTTGTGAAGAGACCTGTAACGGATGCGGAATGTGCATAAAAGTATGTCCGCATGAAGTATTTGAGTTATCGGGCAGGAAAGCGCACATAATAAGACGTGACTATTGCATGGAATGCGGGGCATGCGCAATGAATTGCCCTACCCAGGCAATCTCGGTCAATTCAGGAGTAGGATGTGCAGCTGGAATAATAAATGGCATTCTTAGGAACTCCGAACCTGCCTGTGGGTGTTCCCAGTCAAAATCAAGCTGTTGTTGAGATAAGACGAATAATAACAATCTCATGAAAACCAGATTAAAATTTCTTGACAGGTACCTCACCTTATGGATATTTCTTGCGATGTTTATTGGTGTCGGTTCAGGTTGGCTGTTTCCTGCAATAGCAAAATTCTGGAATGGCATGTCCGCCGGAACAACCAATGTACCTATAGCGGTTGGATTAATTGTAATGATGTACCCACCCCTTGCCAAGGTGAAGTATGAAGAGCTGGCAGATGTTTTTCGAAATAAGAAGGTTATTAGATTGTCGCTGGTACAAAACTGGATAATCGGCCCTGTCCTGATGTTCGTTCTGGCAATTGTCTTCCTTCGCTTCAATATAGATTATATGTACGGACTGATCCTTATTGGTCTGGCCCGCTGCATCGCCATGGTCATTGTCTGGAATGAACTCGCAAAAGGAGATACGGAATATGCGGCAGGACTGGTTGCGTTCAACTCAATTTTTCAGGTCCTGTTTTTCTCGGTTTACGCATATCTCTTCATTGCAATACTGCCAGGATGGTTCGGTCTTCAGACAAACGAAACAGTCGCACAGATAACCATCGGCCGGATTGCGAAAAGTGTATTCATTTACCTCGGGATTCCTTTTATTGCAGGCTTTGTGACCAGATTTATCCTGATTCGTGTAAAGGATAAAGAGTGGTACAACACCAGGTTTATACCCAAAATCAGTCCTTTAACCCTGATCGCACTTTTATTTACAATTATCGTGATGTTTTCATTAAAAGGAGAATACATCATAAAAATCCCATTGGATGTATTTCGCATTGCTGTGCCTTTGATCATTTACTTCCTTATAATGTTCTTTGTATCTTTCATCATGAGTAAAAGTATAGGGGCAACCTATGAGCAGTCAGCTACGCTTTCCTTTACAGCGGCAAGCAATAATTTTGAACTGGCAATAGCAGTGGCAATTGCAGTATTTGGGATAAATTCAGGTGAAGCGTTTGCAGCAGTAATCGGCCCGCTTGTGGAAGTTCCCGTAATGATAGCACTCGTTAATGTGGCTTTCTGGATTAAAAGGTCTTATTTTCGGACCTGATTCCAGCCACACGAACTCACCCCCTCGGTCCCCCTCTCTGAAGCATGAACTCACCCCCTCGGTCCCCCTCTCTCCGCCAGCCGGCGGAAAGAGGGGGAAGGTTACTTCAAATTTGTTCCATGATCAGAATTAAGGTTTTGGTCGACGGAGGCGATTCTGGCTTTAAATATCATTGAAGAAGGGTAAGACAATAACAACATTAATTAGTTAACTTTGCTACTGACTAAAAGGCCGGCTGGTCCCTGATGAAAAACAACAGGATAAATATCATTTTTCTTACCTTGCTGCATTTAGCAATATTCCTTTACCCGGTAGGGATCAAAGCATTTCACAGGCATCATACACACGACAAACATTTTTCTGTAAGTGATTCCCCTTCAATCAATAACCCTGAAGACAATTGTGCAATCTGTCAGTTCGAGTATGTAAATTTCCTCGTCAAAGCACATACGGGTCTGTCGCCGGCGAGCAATTCCCATATTGTAAGTCAGCCTGGCACGGAATTCATCCTCAGGCCGGAATCATTCGATTATTTTCAATACCGCGCACCACCGGTTAATTTCCTTTAATTTTTTTACCGCGTACTTTTTTTGTTCGGTCCTTTTCCACACTGGGCATCATGCAGGAAGTATATGATGGCATGTGCGATATATATGTGAGGCTAAAGACCTTTCCGGGAAATTTTTAATCAATAAATGCAATGAAATTTATATGTACTGCATTTCTGTTATTATATGGATTAAATGCAACAGCTGACAATTTATCACATAATTCCTCTCTTTCGGGCAGGATAACAGACAGGGTAAGCCATGAAGCGATCATTGGGGCAATAATATATATCCCTGAATTTAAAATAGGTACAAGCACCGATACCCTGGGGAGATACACCTTTGAAAGGCTACCACCTGTTACTGTTTTAATTGAAGTCAGCTATGTCGGTTACAAGACGGCTATAGAAAAAGTGGACCTTTCAGTCGTAACGCGCAAGGACTTTATGCTGGAACCAAATATAGCAGAACTGAATACCATCGTCGTGACAGGTTCTTCTGACGCTGTCGAGTTGAGGCGAAATCCCATACCTGTCGTTGCAATCAACAGGAAGGAGCAGGAGCAGAAATCATATTCAAATATAATCGATGCGATAGCAGACATTCCCGGGCTCAACGCCGTCAGCACCGGCCCGAATATTTCCAAGCCATTTATTCATGGCCTTGGTTACAACCGTGTCCTCACCTTATATGATGGCGTCAGGCAGGAAGGGCAGCAATGGGGGGACGAACATGGAATAGAGATCGACGATAATGACATTGACAGGATTGAGGTGGTGAAGGGACCGGCTAGCCTTATGTATGGGTCGGATGCAATAGCAGGAGTGGTCAACCTTCTCCCGGCACCAGCCATACAGGAAGGAAAAATATCCGGCAACATTAATACAGTTTACCAGGCGAACAACAGGTTGATATAAGGATCCTTCGCGCTTTCGGGCAATAATAACGGTTTCGTCTGGAATGCCCGTTTCTCGCACAAACAGGCCACGGATTACAGGAATATAAATGATGGAAGGGTATATGGTACCGCGTTCAATGAAACTGACGCAAACTGGATGCTCGGACTGAATAAGGAATGGGGATATTCGCATCTTAACTTTTCCTCCTATAACGATCTCCAGGAAATTCCTGACGGAAGCAGGGACTCCACAACTAGTAAATTCACAAAACAGGTTACCGAGGACGACATGTTCAGGCCAATTGTCACCGATTCAGAACTGAATACATATAAGATATCTCCCCTTCACCAGCATATCAGGCATTATAAGTTATATTCATCAAACAACTTAATCCTTGGAAATGCAGGCAGGATAAGCATTGAAGCAGGCTTCCAGCAAAATATCAGGCAGGAGTTCAGCCATCCAGGAATTATTTCCGTACCCGGACTTGATCTTGTCCTGACAAGTCTTACCTACGACATCAAATATTTTCTCCCCGAATTGCATGGATGGGAGCTTATAACCGGCATAAACGGAATGTACCAGAAAAACCTCAACAGGGGCAGCGAGTTTATAATACCCGACTACAGCCAGGTTGATTTTAGTCCCTTCCTGGTTATTAAGAAGACCTCCGGAAGGCTGGACATCAGCGGCGGATTGAGGCTTGATTTGCGGCTATTCTCGGGTCAGGAGATGCATACCGGTAAAAATCCACTAACCGGCTTCGATATGATTGTGAATTCAATCTATTCAACCCTTGCCTTTTCAAAGTCTGACAGGACTTTCTCCGGGTTAACCGGGAGTATCGGTGCCGCCTTCAATTTCTCAGGCAACATGTCTGTTAAGGCTGATATAGCACGCGGGTACAGATCCCCGAATATTTCTGAAATTTCAGCTAATGGGGTCCATCCCGGTACCGGTATCTACCAGGTAGGGAACCTTGATAAGCCTGAGTTCAGTCTTCAGGAAAATTTAGGGCTGTTTTTCAATACCAGGTACATTAACGGAAGCGTTGAGCTATTCAATAATAATTTGACCAATTATATTTTTAGCCAAAAGCTTCATGGCAGGAACGGGGGCGACTCGGTCATCACCAGAGGAACAGCTACATATAAATTCCAGCAGTCAGACGCTCATATTAATGGTGGCGAGGTAAATCTCGATATTCATCCCAATCCGCTCGACTGGCTTCATTTTGAAAATTCATTATCCTTTATTCTGGCCGAAAACAAAGGAGCGAACGGATTGCATATAAATGATAGCACCAGGTACCTGCCTTTCATCCCTCCATTACATTTCCATTCTGAGCTGCGTGCTGGTATTAAAATGAAAATACTTTGCTTCTCGGGCCTCTATCTGAAAATCAGCCTGGACCACTTTGCATCACAGTACAGGGTTTACCTTGAAAACGGAACGGAGACACCCACAGCCTGGTACACCTTGCTGAATTCCGGCTTTGGCTCTGATATCAGGGATAAGCATGGCAGGAGGCTGATGAGTATCATGGTCATCGTAGATAATATCACGAATATTGCCTACCAGTCACACCTGAGTCGTCTGAAGTACATGGATTTCTATGTCAGCAAGGAAGGGACACCCGTTACTGTATCCCGGCCGGGCAGCGGAATTTACAATATGGGCAGGAACATCAGCATTAAGGTCAGCGTTCCTTAAAATCTCAAATGATGGCCCAATGTCAAAATATCCGGCAGCTTCAATATGATGATTTAAAGCAAAAATAAATATCTTTGAAGTATTAAAAACCCTGGATGATTAAATTCATTTCAGATCTTGTAAAATAAGTCTTACCCTTCCCATAACAAGGTTAAGATTCTTTAAGCATTCAGCTATCATAATTCCTGAAAAGTGATTGTTTTCTAAAATCTAAAAATCATGAGCAATATAAATAAATCTATACACGAATTCGATGTAAACCTTATAAGTGAATACTTTGCAGGATTGGAACGCCAGGGACCCGGAAGCCCCGAAGCAACCGTTAAAGCCCTGAGGTTCATCAACAACCTTACCCCTGAATCAATGATCGCCGATCTAGGATGCGGTACGGGTGGACAAACAATGATCCTGGCCAGGAATGCACCTGGAATCATAACAGGGATCGACATCTTCCCCCTGTTCATTTCACTTCTTAACTCCAATGCTTCCCGCAACAATCTTTCCGGCAGGATAAAAGGAATTATCGGATCGATGGATAACCTTCCCTTTCGGGAAGAAGAACTCGACCTGGTCTGGTCCGAAGGAGCTATCTATAATATCGGCTTTGCCCGCGGAATAAATGAATGGAGGAAGTTCATCAAAAAAGGAGGATATCTTGCTGTAACTGAAGCATCATGGTTAACGGATGAACAACCTCAGGAGATCAGAAATTTCTGGTCCGATGCATATCCTGAAATAGGTTCCATAGAAGCAAAGAGTATGCAGATTCAAAATGCCGGGTACGATCTTGTAACCAGTTTCACCCTCCCTGAAGCCTGCTGGATTGATAACTTTTATGTGCCCCAGGTCAAAGCCCAGGAAGAATTCATGAAGAAATATCCAGGGAATAAAACCGTGGAGGAGTTCATTGCGAACCAGAGGCAGGAGGCAAAGTTATACTATGAGTATAAGGAACATTACGGGTATGTCTTTTACATAGCCAGGAAAAACTGAGAAATGAAAGAAGGATTGTCCATCCGCGACAATCCTTCTCCTTAAAATTCAGTCAGGTTTTACTTACCCTGGAATATTTTTTTACTGAGCAGTTTCCTCCTTTGCCTTCCTCCACCTTTCATACTTCATGTAGGCCATGAAGCAAATGAGTACCAGCACTATTACCGTGACATAAACGAATGAAGGAACCGGAACCGGATCCCCTGATGCGTAGGAATGAAGGCCCGAAAGGTAATAGTTCACACCGAAATAGGTCATCAGTACGGATGACAGTGCGAAAAGCGAGAGGAGGTTGAATGTAAAAATATCCTTCAAACCGGGTATCAGTTTGGAATGAATAACAATGCTGTAAATGATAATTGTTATTAGCGACCATGTCTCTTTAGGATCCCAGCCCCAGTATCGTCCCCATGATTCATTTGCCCAGATTGCTCCGAGAAAAGTTCCGATAGTCAGGAAGTAAAGACCCAGTGTCAGTGTCCTGTAATTAATGACGGTAAGCTCATCTATTGTTAATGCTATCCTGTCAATATTATTCCTGTTCGAGAAAATAAGAAGGATAAGGTTAATCAGGCCGAGTATCGCACCAAGGCCGAGGAAGCCATAGCTGCCGGTTATTACGGAAACGTGAATGGTAAGAAGGTAAGATTTAAGTACCGGTACAAGGTTTGTTATTTCAGGATCCATAAAACTCAGGTGTGCAACCATCAGGGTCATTGACCCCAGCACGGCAGTTGCAGAAAGTGCAAACGGCGACTGGCGGCTGAAAATAAAACCTGCAAGAAGGGTGACCCATGAGATAAAGATCATCGATTCATACCCGTTGCTCATAGGCGAATGACCTGCTATATACCACCTGAGGCCAAGGCCCAGGGTATGAAACAGGAACCCTGCAAAAAGAAGCCACCCCAGTGACCTGACAAGAAGCGTATTGCTTTTAATGCCTTTTATCACCATAATAATCAGTCCAATGAGCATCACTATTCCCACTGTGGCATAGAATGGGAAGAGACGTTCAAAAATCTTTGCCTTGTAATAGAACATCTCGAGATTAATCCTCGACCGCGAGGGAAGTGAATATGCTGCAAACCTGCGCTGATACTCATTAACCGTCCGGGCAATCCTGACAGCATCGGCTGATTTTTTGTCCTTCAGTGATTGAGAAAGCATCGGCATGACGCTTTTCAGGTAAAGAGAATCCTCCCTGTTCAGAGCATGTTTCACTGCTTCATCCGGAGATCCCCAGGTCCCGGTGTCATTTCTCAGGGGAAAGACCTTCATGAATTCTCCGGTATTTATCATGTACACGATATTCACCCGTTCATCAACTTTCATTATCTCCTTGTCGAACTTCGTCCGCTCGCCCGGCGACCTTGCATATGCTTTCTGAACATACTCTGAAAGCTTGTACCCTCCTCCCGAATGCATATCCACTATATCGCTGAAAGCTGCATAGCTGCCATTTATCCCGAGTATCTTTTCAATTTCGCTGTTTGCCACCCGTATCAGTCTCACATTCTGCCAGTTTTCAAAATCGAAGTAAATTCCGAGGAAGACCTGCATCGAAGAGAGTTCTTCAAATTCGTTTTTGTGGGTCACTTTTCTCAGGATATCGTTGCTGAGAGTGTACAGAGGCTTGGTCCTCCCTTTTTGATCCTGCACCAGCACCTTGCCTAGCTCTTCGGATGCCTTGCGATCGGGAACAAGCTTCTGTGCCTGCACGGCACTCAACAGGGATACAGACAGCAGGAGGGCCAGAATAACAGCAGTTTTTCTTATCGCTGAAGTCCAGTATCCGGGAGTGATATTTTTGAAAACCGATCTCCTGTTGAAAATCGAAAGCAGAATAAACAGGAACATCACTGCATATCCTGCATAGGTAACCGGCATTCCGAGAACATCATGGTTTATCGAAAGGACTGTCCCTTTTTCATCCTGGTCGAATGATGACTGGTAGAACCTGTATCCTCTGTATTTGAGGATCTTGTTCATGTAGATCATATAATTTTTCTGTATACCGGAATTCTTATCAAGCAGAACGACATCGCTCTTGTATCCCGAGGGGTTGTTCGAACCCGGGTACCTTTCAAATATGAATTTATTAAGCTTAAGTGAAAAAGGCAGCGTCGTCTCCATTGAGCCATAAAACAGCTCGACGGTCCTGCCGTTAACTGAAACGGTTCCTCTAGAAAAATACTCATTCTTCCTTTCCCATAGTGTCAGAGAAACGGTCCTGTCACCCGAAAAGACATGAAAGATCATTGCACTCTGCCCTGTTTCCTGCTCTTTGGGATCTATATGAACCGGTCGTAAAAATCCTTTTGCTGACATCTCCTGAGGGATCAGCTTCAAACCCCCGATAGCATAGATCTGCATTGATTTCAGAGCTATCTTTTTACCTGCCTGCACAGGCAGGCTGTCGCCATGCATCATACCGGTCTGTGCGAATGCCTTTACAGAGGATATCCTGAACCCGGATGAATCGCATGAAATTGTAATATCTGAAGGATCGCCGGAATTGAAGCCGATGCTTTGTCCTGCAATGGTTATTCTGTCCCCGCCTCTCATGATATAGTTCTCCATATCCATCCGCCCCGTTGCAATTATCAGCGACAGTAAGGGCACACCCGAGGGAGAATCCGAAATTCTTTCAACCGCATTCCTTACAATCTCAGAAAGTTCGATGTCATAACTGTCACCGGCGACATTCACGTGCCTGGAATATTTTCCCTGTGAAGAAGCCGGCAGCGAATATTTCGTGAAATTCTCGGCAAGCGTGCTTCCTTTCCCGTCTCTTACAGTATATCCAATAAACCTGTCGGATGAATAGCATTTATTCTGCTCCTCCCCTTCCCTTATATGTATCGAACCCTCATATCCAAAATACCTCGTCAGGGCGGCTCCGGCCAGGATTATAATAAACGCTGAATGGAAAATAAAGACTGTCAGCTTCTCCTTCCTGTACAGCCTGAACTCAATTATCTGACCTGCAAGGTTTATTGCAAGCAGAATCATTACCAGGGCAAACCACCATGCACCGTAAACGCTGTTATATGCTGTAACTGATCCGAAATCATTCTCAATGAATGTCGCCACTGCCATCGAGAGAGCGAATATTACAAAAAGAATCCCCATGAAAACCGGGGAGAAAAGAAATTTAATCACTTTCATAATCTGAATCTTTGCTTGAATTATATAGTTTTACCCTAACCCCTTTCTGAGATGAGTCTCAGCTTCTCCTTGTCGATGATTTTGATCTTCGAATACCCTGTCTTGATAACACCTGTTCCCTGGAGTTCCTTCAGTATCCTTACCACGCTTTCCTTTGCCATATTTGTCATTTCACCGAGTTCCTGCCTAGAAAGGATGAGATCGAATTCATCGGAATGATAAATTGTATCGGAGAACATAAGCAGGGCCTCGGCTATCCTCCCGGGCATCTTTTTCTGGGCAAGTGAAACAAGCTTATTATGAACCATATAGGATTTCATACTTATGTCTTCAATCATTCCCGAAGCAAATGCCGGGTTCTTTTTGATCAGCCGGTCAATTATCTCGAAATTAATGAAGCATGTCTGGACAATAGTAAGAGCAGCTACAGAATAGGAATGCCTGTGGCTGACATGAACCCCCGGGCCCAAAATAAGATTTGTAGGAAGTGCCATTCCAAGGATAAAATTCCTGGAATCGAGGCCTTCGATATATATTTTTGCTATCCCCGATGCCAGGAAAACCGCGCTTGTAGCAGGCGACCCCTGCTTGATGATAATTTCTCCAGGTTTGAAGGTGGCCTCGTACCTGTTTTCATTCACAAGGTTAAGCTCTTCCTTCGTAAGGTTCACGAAGTTCTTCCAGGCTACAACACAGTTTTCACAACTATGAACAAGTCTTTCACTAACCATCAGTTGTTTTTAAAGGGTTTCAAAAATAATTTTCAAGGGTGAAAGTTATGAAAAAGTAATCAATATCATGTTTTGAGTTGATATATATCACCGCTTAAGCTCATATGAATCAATTTGCCATATTGCATATATCACGGATGCTGTTATCTGATTAACAAGAGCTATTTGTACTTTGCAGGCAGAAATTAATACCTAAATAATCATAAATATGAAAAACCTGATCAAACTATTCTCTGTCACAGTAGCTGCGGGTTTTATCCTTGCATCGTGCGAGGGACCGATGGGTCCGGCCGGTAAGGACGGCACAAACGGGACTGATGCAAATGAAACCTGTAAACAGTGTCATAACGGCACGGTTGTGGAGTCGAAAGCGGTAGAGTATTCCCTGTCGAAGCATCACACCGGGGAAGCGGAAGCCGAAGAAGCTGGGAATACCGGATGTGCCCCGTGTCACTCATCTGAAGGTTTTAAATTTGTCTGTTCAAATAACATACCTTCGACCTTTACACTTAACTCATCGACTGGTAAATACGGCAATGATTATGCAACTGACGCTTCTCATGCCATCGGTGAATTCGAATGCAATACCTGCCATTCAAGCCTTCACACATCCTATACTGAAACAGATTTCTTCCCGCTTACAACCACAGCAGCTGTTCCGATGACGATGTGGGCAGGGGCAAAAACGATCAATCTCACACAGGATAACGGCAAATCAAATTTATGTATCAAGTGCCATCAGCCACGTCCCTTCACAAAATCGAATACCGACGGTAACGTGATCGATTATGCATCGCTCATTTCCAACAAGACAGCGATTTTCTATGATTCTACTACAGCCAATATGGCTAACAACGTACTGAAAGTCGGTTACAGGACACATACGCATTATGGTACCGTTGGTGCTATTTGCGCAGGTGTCGGAGGTATTGAATTTCCAGGAGCCGCATCATACACCAGTTCTGAACATGCAACAGTTGCTTCCTGCACCGACTGCCATATGGCAGACGTCTCAGGCAAGGCAGGTGGCCATACATTCAGTGCTATCGGTAACTTCAACGGATGTAACGTTACCGGGTGCCATGCAAACAATCCTGTCACCTCATCAACTCCTGATAAATGGACCCTTCCAAGGAACCAGATCAAGACCCTGCTGGCAACTCTTGCCGGTAAGCTGAAACAAGGCGGTGTTGAAATAATGAATAAGAACGGTGATGCAACTTCTAACCTCTGGTATGGTATAACCACGAACAACTACGACGGTTACCTGAATGTATTTGACCCGGTTAACAACCCGAACGGCCCGACTTATAACACATCATCTTTCCAGAATCCGACAACAACAGGTTGGACTTCCGCCCAGAAAGCAACTAATGCCGCCCTGCCAAAACTTACCCTCAAGAACATTCAGATGGGAGCAATCATCAACTTCCAGCTCTGCCTGAGGGAATACAGCCTGGGTATTCATAACCTCAACTACAGCTATGCACTGTTGCAGAATACTATCGATGCTCTGACAGCAGCCGGTTTCTAGGAATAGTGTACAAATATATAAAAGAGGCTGCCGTGTTGCAGCCTTTTTTATTTTTTGGCGGGGTAAGATTCCAGGATGTCCTGCTATCAATAAGTAAAAGTCATGCCTGGCAGTTGGTCAATAAAAAAGGGTGCACTCCATGCACCCCTTTAATTCTCATTTATCGTCTGTCTCTAATCGTGTTCAGAATCGTGATAGCCGGTGATCATTCCCTTAAACAGCGACCATGGCTTGCTCCCTAGTGTGCAGGTATAAATATGAATTACCATGAAGAGGGAAAGAATGAAACCCATTGAAATGTGAAGAATATCGGTCAGAACCTGGCCACTGATTCCGAAAATCTTATTAATTGTTATCTCGGGGAAAAGCAAGCCTAATCCTGATATTATAAGAAGAGGCATCCCGGCATACATGGCGAGGACATATGATAATTTCTGAAGAGGGTTGAATTTTCTTTCCAGGGTTATGGGAAACGGGTGTTTTTCGCCCCTGAACATCCCCCAGGCATAGTATCTCATCTGGGTGCTGAGATCCTTCAGGAAATTCTTTTTTTCGATTCTGTAGTATGCCCCGTTGGGGGTAAACGCATTGCCCAGGATATAGATTACATAGTTTGCAATAAGAATCACTGCAGCAAAGTTATGCCATTTGACTGCCTTTGCAAATCCAACCATATACGACGGATTGTTCCGGCCTGTATATTGCATGCTGATGCCAGTTACTATAAGGGTGATGAATAACAAGGCGTTCAAAACATGCCAAAGCCTTATCCACTTAGGATACAGATACATCCTTACCTCCCTTCGATTTGTTAGTTTTCCTGATCCTTACTACGACATGGACAATTATAACTACGACCAGCACTGAGAAAATAACCAGGCTGAGGATATTCAGATACTCATTCCTGTTGGCCCCGATGACGTATGATTCGTTTAATATTACCGCGTTGAGAAACCCGTTTTTCTGCCTTAGCTCCTTTGACCTGAATTTGTATAATGATGACATCAGTATGGAATTCCGGGAGTGACACTCATTGCATTTCTTGACCGCCATTTCCTTAGGCCTTATCTCATGCGAGACAAGTACGCTGTCATTCTGCTTCGCATGGCATTCGATACATCTCACGCTCCTGAAATGTACTGCCTGGTTTGGAAGCCACTGGTGCTCCCTCACAATATTTATCTCCTCCCTTTCCGTGAGGAGCCTGAAATTATCATAATTGGCATGGCAGTTCAGGCATATTGAATTAGAGAAAAGAATGGTAGCCTTCAGATCATTCGTATTCCTAATGCTTGTCTTATAAGTGTGAGGGTTATGACATTTCCAGCATGAGAAACCATCCTGTTCGTGTTTGAAATGAACACTCGATTTATACTCCGCTTCTATTTCCTCAAAGTGGTACTTGGCGAACTTTTCATCTCCCCCGTGACAGTCGATGCAGTTCATTTTGGCCTCCATTCTTAATTCACCTGCATGAGGGAACTTAAGATAGCTCTCGGAATGACAATCAGTACAGCTGAAACCTTTATGATTCGACTGGTAGAAGAGATCCCTTCTGACGATCCTCTGTGTGCACATCAGGGCTTTTACTATCCTGCCCTGTGTTGCGTTCGGATATTCATATTTTTCCTGCCCGTGACATTTCAGACAACGTTCATTGTCTTCGCGGTAAGGAGAAATAAACTTCGAAGTATCCTGTACTGCCGGAGCCTGTTTATCATGTCCGTATGGTGCGGCATTCATCCCCCCTGCAAGACCAGATACCAACAGCACAACCGCAAACCGCAACCAGTTAAAATTCATTACTTGCCGGTATTTTCCGTATTAAAACCTGACGGTGATGTTAAAGCCGAACAGGAACTGACCTTTTGATAAATCGTTGGTATTGAAGACCATGTTTCTCTGGCTGATAATCTGGCTGTAATTTGAAGCAAAAACCTGGAAAGTATGGGTAGGGGTTCCAATTTCCCAGCCGATTGCAAGATTTGGCTTGGTATTCATTTTGGGCTGATCGGTGATGCACTGGTCATACTCCACAATAAGTGAATGATTGCCGAACAGGTTTGCACGTCCACCGAAAGAGAGGCCCAGGCTGACATTTTTATATGTCGAATCGGAAGCATACTGAGGAACCGCGTTGAAATATGTTACTGATGGTGCGACCTGCACTGAAAACATATTATTGATCTTTCTTGCTATAATAACTTCGTTGAAATAGGAGAACCTGTGAATGAACTTGTACCTGTCAACATCACCGAATGCATCATCGCTTCTGGCATCCAGGACTATGTTCCCGTAATAGGAAACTGAAACAGGAACGCTGTTATTCTCGGTCTGGTCGATAATCGCGATCTTCCAGTTAATATCCTGGAGCTTATAATCCTTTGTTGTACCGACACCTATCATAAACTTATCGGTAATGCCATAATTCAGTCCTATCCTTGTATTTGCAGAACCATAGATACCATAAAGATCCTTTATCGTATTTATTTCTGAAAAACGGTGCTGTATCTGCAACTGGATAGATCCTTTGCTGATAGTGCTGACCGTAGGGTTGTCTATCAGAACCGATGTGCTGAACATGGTTACCGGTTCGGAACTCTTGACGCTTGTCGAATCATCCTGACAATATACCGGTGCCAGAAATGCTGAAAGTATTAAAGCAAGAAGAACCTTTTTCATATTGTTTGATTTAGATTAGTTTATTACTCATTAATTGTTTTTCGCACCCTGGTTGATCCATACAAGTATCTTCTGCTTCTGGATGTCAGTGGTCCTTGCCGTATGACTCGCACTGGTCACCATCAGGTACAAGCCGCTTGTCTCTCCCGGAGGTGTGATCAGCCCCATGTTTGTAAGGGATGCAAAAGATTTTCCATCACGAAGGTCGGGGGAAATATTCCCGTTATGGCAGTTGATGCATATCCCATTAAAGATCGGCTGGATATCCGTACTGAAATGCAACGAATCCGCAGTGTTGATCGTCGGAGGTGTCCATGTATATTTTTCACAGGACGACAGTGCTCCAACCAGAGTGAGCACCACTGTCAGACCCAGGATTACTCTTACTACTTTACTTAAATGATTCATTTTTCAGTAATTGTTAATTTGTTCACAAATATATCTGTTAATCCCGATACCCTATTTACCGTCCCGGCTGATTTTTGTACCTGATTCTATGCTCTTTATCATAACAGAAATTGACATTTATCATCAGCCATATTGATATATATCCAAAACGCTGTAAATCAATATATAACAATAAAAAAGGGTGCTTTTGAGCACCCTCCTGAATTTAGTTGAAAAGACGATCAGAATTTATACTGGTTGTCTTCTATAAGCTTGTCTGCAATGCGCCTCCTGGAATCTTTTACGTTTACACCTGCTACTGACGACAGGGTTTCAACAGCCCTGAGCAAAACAGGCGCATCACTTCCTGCTGACATGGAATTTATTGTATCCGATGCTGATTTCCTGATCCTGTCGGCCGCATCATAAAAACAAACGTCAAGAACATCATGGTAAACAGAAGCTGCTCCTTTAAGTCCTTCGCGTTTTTCTATCCTGAGCATCAGCGATTCGGCCAGGTAGAGATCCATCATCATATCAGCTATGTTATTCAGGACTTCCTGTTCATTTACAAGCCCTTTCTCGAACTTCTTAACGGCACCATGAATGCACAGCAAAATTATCTTCCTGAAGTTCCTGGTATAGGCCCTCTTCTCCCCGAAATAATCGCCGGCAACAGCTTTTTCAGCTGGCAATGAGGCGGCTGAATTATAAATTATCTCAGCCTCGGGGAACAGTGAGAATTCACCTTTCATTGCGCGCTTCATTGCGGTGTCGACAACGAGGATCCTGTTTATCTCATTTGTCCCCTCAAAAATCCTGTTTATCCTGGAGTCGCGGTATCCCCTCTCAACAGCCATCTCGGCTGAATATCCCATGCCACCATGTATCTGCACGGCCTCATCAACGATAAAGTCGAGCATTTCAGAACCTGCTACCTTCAGGATTGCAGCTTCAACTGCATAATGGCTTATTGCCTCGATGGACGCTCTTCCCTTGTCGCCACAGTCAACCTTCAGCTTTTCCATCAGGTCGTCGATGTCCCTGCTGACCCTGTAGACTGCCGACTCGGCTGCAAGAAGCCTGATCACCTGCTCGGCAAGCTTGTGCTTTATTGCACCGAATGTTGAAATAAGTACACCAAACTGCTTCCGCTCGTTGGCATATTTTACTGAATCCGTAATTGCTTTTTTTGCGGCTCCCAGCACATTGCCCCCCAGCTTGATCCTTCCCATGTGAAGTATGCTAAGTGCAACCCTGAAGCCCTCTCCTCTTTTTCCGATAAGATTCTCTACCGGAACTTTTACGTCATTAAAGTATATCTGTGCGGTTGAGGAACCCTTGATACCCATTTTGTGTTCGTCGGGACCTATGACAACACCCGGGTATTTCGATTCAACAATAAAGGCGCTCAGCACCCTGTCGTTGTCGATTTTTGCAAATACCACGAGTGTATCTGCAAATCCGGCGTTTGTTATCCACATCTTCTGACCGTTCAGGATATAATGTTTCCCGTCCTCGCTTAACCTGGCATTTGTCTTTCCTGAATTAGCGTCGCTGCCTGCCCCTGGTTCGGTAAGGCAGTAAGCACCCAGGTATTCACCTGTTGCGAGCCTGGTTACATACCTCTGCCTCTGATCCTCGTTACCATAGTACATGATTGGAAGCGTACCAATACCGCAATGTGCCATATAAGCTACAGAAAATGAATAGCCTGCCCCCGTTGTCTCAGCGACGAGCATCTGTGTGACGAACGATTGGCCAAAGCCGCCGTATTCTTCAGGTATTGATATCCCCATCATGCCCAGTTCTCCCGACTTTTTGAGGAGGCTTTTCATCAGATCCCTGTCGCTCTTTTCAACTTTCTCAAGGTTGGGATAGACCTCTGCTTCAAGAAAATCCCTGCAAGTCTGCGCGATCATCAGTTGTTCCTCGTTGAATTCCTCGGGGATAAAAACATCCTTTGCTTCCACCTCGCTTACGAGAAATTCACCGCTTCTTAATACTTTCCTGTTTTCCATATCATAAATTATTATATATTGAAATCAAATCCTCTTTTATTAAGGACCCCCTTCCCAATCTTCCCCCAAGGAAGAAGGAGTGGTTTAATTTTCTTTCATTTCCCCCCGGGCGAAATAAGAAAGGGGGTAAATTTTTATTAATTGTCGATACGGTTTCAGTTTATAATTCCAGCGATTTTGCGACGAGCTCAGCAATATCGAGATTCTTAACATCCTCCTCTTTGTTCTTATACTTGATTCCGTCGGTCATCATTGTCATGCAGAACGGGCAAGCTGTTGCAATAATTTCAGCGCCGGTTTTCAATGCCTCCTCAGTTCTTTCGATGAAAACCTCCTTGTCACCCTTTTCTGCCTCCTTGAACATCTGGGCACCGCCTGCACCGCAACAGAGTGCAAAGCTCCTGTTCCGTTCCATCTCAACTAAGGATCCCGACACCTTTGAAAGAACTTTTCTGGGTTCATCGTAGATCTCATTAGCCCTTCCAAGATAGCACGGGTCGTGATAAGTAACCTTAACTTTTCCAGGGTTGCCGGCATCCAGTTTCAGTTTGCCGTCATTTATTTGCTTATCAAGAAACTGGATGTAATTTATTACCTCGTACTTCCCGCCGAGGTCGGGGTATTCATTTTTGAATATATTATAACAGTGAGGACAGATGGTAATTATCTTTCTTACTTCATACATTTTCAGTATTTCAATCACCTGTAAAGCCTGCATCTGGTAGAGCATCTCATTCCCGGCCCTTCTGGCAGGATCGCCCGTACATGTTTCTTCCTTTCCGAGAACAGCGTAGCTGACACCAAGGTGGGTCAGTATTTTGGTAAAGGCCCTTACCACCTTCTTGTAACGGTCGTCGAAAGCACCCGCACAACCAACCCAGAAAAGGTACTCAGGTTTTTCACCCCTTGCTGAGAGGTCGGCCATTACAGGCACTTCAATTTTTCGGGTTTCCATATAATTAGTTTTAACACCAAAACAAACGTGTGACAAAGTGAAATACGAGGCGGCTATTTTACTGCAATTTCCAGGTCCTTGGCCCAGTTTAGCCTGTCTTCGGCCGAATACTGCCATGGCGCCCCGTTATTCTCTATATTGTTAAAGACTGCTTTTAGCTCGCCGGGAGCAGAAGCTTCTTCCATTACAAGATACCTTCTCAAATCAACTATCAGTGTTGGATGGTTAATATTAATCGGGCACTCGCGCGCGCAGGCATTGCATGTAGTGCATGCCCATATCTCTTCCTCTGAAATATAATCTCCAAGGAGGGATTTATTATCGCTGAACCCTTTACCGTTCCTGATCATCAGCGGGCCTTTTTCCTTCATCCTTGAACGCAGATCCATCATTATTTTCCTGGGTGAAAGTTTCTTTCCGGTTATATTCGCCGGGCAAACCGATGTGCACCTCCCGCATTCGGTACATGCAAGGGAATCAAAATAATTCTTCCAGGTAACGTCCTCTGCATCCTTTACACCGAATCTTTCAGGTTCTGCTCCTTCAGGTGATGCCGAAAAAGCGGTCTCCGGGTTAAGCATCAGCCTTACTTCGCGGGTGACATTATCCATGTTGGTCAGCTTTCCTAGCGGCTCGATCCGTGTTAGAAATACATTAGGTACCGACATAAAGACATGGAAATGCTTTGAGTACGGGAGAATATTGGCAAATATGAAAATGAGAAGGATGTGTGCCCACCAGCAAACCCCGTACTGCGTCTTCAGAGTTTCGGCAGGCAACCCGCTAAATATTGATGAAAACAGCGAGCTTACAGGGTAAATGCCCGAAACCTCGCCCCCGGTTGCCTTCCTGTAAAACAGATATCCGCTGTTCATACCCAGCAACGATATCATAAGAAGGAGAATGATCGTAAGTGCAATATTTGCATCTATATGCGAGATTTTCTTCATCTCAATGCCTTCGAACCTTTTTATATGGAAGAAAAGGCGTCGCGACAGGAAAATAATTATGGAAACGGCCACGAGCAACCCGAATATATCACCCGAAGCCATTATAATATTGTAGACCGGACCAAGGAATTTCAGCACTTTTTCCGAACCGCTCAGTCCGTCAATTACCATTTCGATGCTTCCCAGAAGTATTACACAAAACCCCCAGAAAACAATGGCATGAAAAAGGCCTATGACCGGACGCCTGAAGATTTTTGTCTGGCCGAATGCCACTCTGAGCATCACCTCAAACCGTTTCCCGATGTTCCTGACAGGGACCCCCCCTCTTGTCAACCTGAAGAACCCGATTATGCGTCTGATTGTAAAAAAGAATGCTCCAAGGGTTATAAGGAGCACTATCGCAAAGATTATTTGCCTGGTCATCTTGTCTGGTTAGGTTGATAGGTAAATAAAGCCTGTTATTATTGAGGTTGTACGAATTACTTCCTGATTTCCTTTACAGCATCAATCAGTTTGGGAAGAACCTTCATTGCATCGCCCACAATTCCGTACTGTGCAGCTTCAAATATTGGAGCGTCCTTGTCGGAGTTAATTGCCACGATGTATTTCGATGAGCTTATCCCGGCAAGGTGCTGTGTTGCCCCTGAAATTCCGACCGCTATATAAAGATTGGGTGCGATTATCTTCCCGGTCTGACCCGTATGTTCATCGTGGGGTCTCCACCCTTCATCAGACACGGGCCTGGAACATGCTGTCGCCCCACCGAGAAGTGATGCCAGTTCAACGATCGGGCCCCAGTTGTCGGGCGATTTCATTCCACGACCGCCTGAAACAACAATGTCAGCATCGGTCAGTAAAATCTTCCCGGTCTGCTTCTGAACATCGGTAACCTCTGTCCTGAAAAGAGATCCGTCAACCGATGCATCTATGCTTTCAATAACTGCATTATCCGGTGTGGAAACAATATCAAAGGAATTCTGTGCAAGTGTCAGGACCCTGATATCGGATTTAATAACGAGATGGGCATACGCGTTGCCTGAATAGGCTTTCTTGTAAACTGTAAACGGATTGAGGCTGAGCGGAAGCTTTGAAACGCCGGCTCCCAGGCCCGCTTTGAGCCTTACGGCAACCCTGGGGGCAATTGCTTTTCCGGTATTGTTATTTGAAAGAACAATGACCTTTGAGCCTTCCTTTAAGGCTATTTCCGAAACAAGTGATGCAAAAGCCTGGTTATCTAGTCTTCCCAGCTTCTCACCCCTGACATTCAGGATTTTTGAGGCTCCGTATTTACCCAGTTCTTTCAGTTCATCATCAGTCACCTGGCCGGCAGATACTGCAGTGACAGTTGTTCCCATCATGCCTGCAATCGCCGATGCATAAGAAACCAGTTCATATGATAATTTCTTGAATTTCCCGTCCCAATTCTCGGTGAATACTAAAACTGACATATCTTAATCTTTTAGCTGTTTGTACTTAAATAACTTTTACTTCATTCTGAAGGATACCGATAAGCATACCAGGGTTTTCAGGATCAACAAATTTACATGCTGCCCTGGGACTTGGTTTCTCGAATACTTCAACCTGTGTCAGGGAATCCGAGGCAACAGGTTCAGAGGTTTTTATCTGTTTCGATCTCGCAAGCATTATACCTCTCATTGCCGCAATCCTTGGCTCTTTTGCAATCCCTTTCTGGACAATTCCGACAAACGGCAGAGGTACCGTCACACTCTCCTTGCCACCGTCTATCTCCCTGGTCATGACGGGCCTGCCTCCTTCTATTTTAAGTGATGAAACTGCGGATACCGAAGGAATTCCCAGGAATTCCGACAACATGCCTCCAACAGTGGAACCATTAAAATCTGACGATTCAATACCGCAAAGGATCAGATCGAACTGCTCTTTCTTCACCACTTCTGCCAGCTGGGCCGCAACATAGTACGCGTCAGATGGATCTGCATTTACCCTTATCGCGTCATCAGCCCCTATTGCAAGGGCTTTCCTGATTGTAGGTTCGGACGAGGCCGGCCCGACATGAGCAACAGTTACTGTTTTCACACCTGTTGAAGCGTCATCTTTAAGTTCAAGCGCCCTTGTCAGTGCAAGTTCATCCCATGGATTGATTACCCATTGTACACCTGTTGTATCAAGCTTCGTGTTACCTTCAACAAATTTAACCCTGGTAGTTGTGTCCGGAACATTGCTAATGCAAACAAGAATCTTCATTATGATATAAATTTTTGAATTTTAATTTTCCAGCAGAATAATCATCAAATAACCTCTCAGAGGCGGCAAATATAATAATTATAGATTCACAATCAAATGTGACAGGAATCAAATTTACAATGTGTTCGAAAGCCCGCTGCTTCTTAATACATTGTCATACTGATACTTTATTCCGTCTTCAGAGTGCCTTAATATTGCTGGTCGAAATTAACTCAAAAACATCCCTCTTTCATGAGTTTTTAAATTATTAAAACATAAATTCGCTGCTCAATAACCGTAAGCCTTGAGTGAAGCAAGTAAGCTGAGAGTATATGGTGCAGTGGTCATTTCAATGATCTTCTGGGCTTTTTCGTTCATATGGTTCAAAGTTGCCAACGAAACCCTCAAACCTATCACAATAGTTTTCCTGAGGCTTGTCCTGGCGGTGATCATGCTGTTTACCTACCTTTCTTTAAAAAAGAAGTTCCAGAAGATCCGGAAAGAGCACCGCAGGCTTTTCCTGCTCCTTGCCTTATTTGAGCCTTTCCTGTATTTCCTTGGCGAAAGCAACGGCCTGACTTATGTCACTTCCACAACCGGTTCAGTCATTATTTCGACTATCCCTGTGATAACCGCAATAGGTGCCCGCTTTGTTTTCAGGGAAAAGCTGAGGACACTGAACTATGCAGGCATTATGCTATCCTTTATCGGCATAATAATATTTGTTATCAACCCTGGGGGATCACTCTCATTCAACATAAAGGGGCTCCTTCTCCTCGGCCTGGCCGTTGTCTCCGCGGTCGGATATAATCTCGTACTTTCTACGCTAGTAGGATCGTACGGATCTGTCTTTATTGTATTCGTTCAGAATGTAATAGGGGCAGTACTATTCCTTCCAGTCTTCCTGGTAACCGACCTGGGCACTTTTATTCATTCAAGCTACACACTGAAAACCTTTGTCCCCGTCATTGAACTGGCATTCTTTGCTTCATGTGGTGCCTTTATCCTTTTTGCCTTTTCTGTGAGGCATATGGGAATATCAAAAGCGAATGCATTCACAAACTGCATTCCCGTCTTTACCGCAATCTTTTCGTTCATTATCCTTCATGAGAAACTGACCTTCCAGAATATTGCCGGAATGGCGATTGTCATCACGGGCATTTTCCTGTCGCAGGCCAACAGGAAAAAGGAGGATATTGACGATGCATTAGCCCTTACAGGAAAGACTGCCTGATAATTAATGAGATAATAGACCGGTACCTGCCTGCGTTTATAAAGTACTATCTTTACCGGATGCAAGCCTTAAAAAAGACGATAATCGCTCTTCTGGCCTCCCTGCAGGGATTAGCTCTCTTTTCGCAGACCGGGGGAGATCATGTTTACGATTTCCTGAACCTTACACACTCAAGTCTTGTGGCATCCCTCGGGGGAACGAACGTTTCGCTGAACACAGGGGACCTGAATCTTGCCTATCACAACCCTGCACTCCTGAACGCCGATATGGATAACATGCTGGCTTTGAATTATGTGAACTACATGGCCGGGATAAACTATGGCATGACCATGTTTTCAAAGAGCTATAATGGTATCGGTAACATTGCGGCAGGAATGACTTACCTTAATTACGGATCTTTCAGGGAGACCGATGAAGCGGGGAACATTACCGGGACATTCACTGCGGCTGAATATGCTCTGTCGCTTATCTTTTCAAAACAGGTGGATTCCCTGGTAACTGTAGGCGTTAACGTTAAGCCGGTTCTTTCAAACCTTGAAAAGTACACATCGTTCGGATTGGCAATCGATGCCGGGGCTGCCTATCACAGCAGGAACAACCTCTTCTCGGCAGGTGTGGTAATAAAAAATGCCGGGCTTGAAATCACCACGTATGCCGGCGAAGCAAGGGAAAAGCTTCCTTTTGAGATTGAAGCCGGCGTTTCGCAGAAGCTGAATCACGCTCCTTTAAGATTCTCTCTTACGTTCAGGCACCTGGAAAAATATGACCTTACATACACCTATAAATCTGCAGACACCTCGTCAACCCCGGGAAGCGGCGGAGTAGGCGAGAACCTGATGCGTCATGTCATATTAGGCGCCGAGCTTATACCCAGCAAGAATTTTTACTTTTCGGCCGGGTACAACTACCAGCGAAGGAAGGAGCTGCAGGTCGAATCAAAAGTCTCTACAGTTGGCTTTTCATGGGGCTTTGGTATCAACACCTCGTACCTGTCAATAGGCTTTGCCAGGGCAACCTATCACCTCGCCGGAACGACCAACACCATTTCAATTCTTGTCAGGCCCGACCAGGTTTATAAGAAGCTGACAAGGAAGCAATGATTTTGTTTTGCGTTTAATTATTTGAATCTTTGCTTCTTTGAATAATGAAAAGAAAACTCATAATCGCAATTGACGGATACTCCTCGTGCGGTAAAAGCACCTTTGCCAAAGCTATTGCCAGGGAGCTTAGCTATATTTATATCGACAGTGGAGCTATGTACCGTTCTGTGACCCTGTATTGCCTCAGAAAAGGTTTTGTTTCGGGAGAGCGGGTAAATATGAGCGGAATTACTGGCTCTCTTCCTGAAATCAGCATCAATTTCATCTTCGACCCCGATATCGAGGAATATGAAACTTTCCTTAACTCCGAAAATGTTGAAAAAGAGATCAGGGGAATAGAAGTCTCGGGTAACGTTAGCAGGATAAGCCAGATACCTGAGGTAAGGGCCAGGATGGTGGAGCTCCAGCGGCAGATAGGCGTTTTTAAAGGAATCGTGATGGATGGAAGGGACATAGGAACCGTCGTTTTTCCCGATGCCGAGCTAAAAATTTTCATGACCGCATCCGTTGATATCAGGGCCAGGAGGAGATTTGATGAACTTAATTCGAAAGGTGAGAGTGTGAGTTTCGAGGAAGTTAAAAGAAACATAATTGCACGCGACATTGCCGACGAAAACAGGGATATCAGTCCTCTGAGAAGAGCCGAAGATGCTATTGTTCTTGATAATAGCAGGATGACAGTGGCCCGGCAGATGAACTGGGTAATGGAAATTATTGAAAAAAAGATAAATGGTAGTTGAAGTCGACGAACGGTCGGGTTTCTGCTTCGGTGTTCAGAACGCAGTTGAAATTGCCGAGGAAGCTCTGCTCAGGGGTGAAAAAGTCTTCTGCCTGGGACAGATCGTGCATAACGACATAGAAGTGGAGAGGCTTCTCTCTCTGGGACTTGAAACAGTTGACCATGAACAGTATCTTAACCTGAGAAACTGCAAGGTCCTTATCAGGGCCCATGGTGAACCACCGGAGACATATTATATTGCAGAGAAAAACAATATTTCGATTATTGAAGCCACCTGTCCTATCGTGAAAAAACTGCAGTCGAAGATAAAGAATGTCTGGCTCGAACGGGCAGTTTCAGGAGGGCAGGTAGTTATATTCGGGAAAGCTGGTCATGCAGAGGTTATCGGACTGATGGGGCAGACAAATAACCAGGCGATCCTTACCGACGGTGAGAAAAACCTCGGACTCATCGACTATTCCCAGGAAATTCATTTATTTTCCCAGACAACGATGAGCATCTCCGATTACAATCAGCTGGCTGAAAAAATACGGTTAAAGATGCTGGAAGCTGGAGTTGCAGATCCTGAAAAACACCTTCATGTAAACAGGACCATCTGTGGCCAGGTATCGAACAGGCAACCTGGTCTGAGGACTTTCAGCAAGAAACACGACATAATAGTCTTTGTGAGCGGTAAGGAGAGTTCAAACGGGAAGATGCTGTTTTCGGTCTGTAAAAGCGTTAATCCCAAAAGCTGGTTTATCTCATCGCCAGATGAACTGAAAAAAGAGTGGTTCAGGGGTGTTAAGTCGGTCGGTATCTGTGGTGCCACCTCGACCCCCAAATGGCTTATCGACCTGGTCCGTGACACCATTATTTCTCTCTGAATCAGGAACTGGAAGCCTCTTTGCCCCAACAAAAAAAATATTACCTCTGCGGGCTGAAAGAAAATTGAAATTTTATGGCAAAAATTAAGAAGATCGGAGTATTGACCTCCGGTGGTGATGCACCAGGTATGAACGCGGCAATCAGGGCCGTTGTAAGAACGGGGGTCTTTAACAAGCTTGATGTTGTCGGGATACGCCATGGATACCAGGGTATGATCGATTCGATTTTCCAGCCGATGGATGCCCTGAGTGTAAGCGGTCTTATCCAGAGAGGAGGTACAATTCTTAAAACTGCAAGATGTGAAGAATTCCGGACACCCGAGGGAAGGGCAAAAGCCTACCAGAATCTAAAGGAAGCACAGATTGACGGCGTTGTGGTAATAGGTGGTGACGGATCATTTACCGGAGCCAGGCTTTTCAATGAGGAATTTGATATTCCTTTTGTAGGTGTTCCCGGGACGATTGATAATGACATTTACGGCACCGATTATACAATAGGTTATGATACTGCACTCAACACCGTGGTAGAAGCCGTTGACAAGATCAGGGATACGGCGAGCGCACATAACAGGATGTTTTTCGTCGAGGTGATGGGTGCCGAGGCAGGGTTTATTGCTCTTTACAGCGGTATAGCCACCGGGGCAGAAGCCATTATTATCCCCGAGGTAAAAGGCCAGGCCAGCGACCTGAAAGGGATGATCGAGAAAGAGGGTAAAAGGGTAAAGTCGAGCAATATAGTAATAGTCGCCGAAGGAGAAGAAGGAGGTGCCATAGGCCTGGCTGAGAAGGTAAAAGACGACTTTAAGGATTATGATATAAGGATATCCATCCTGGGTCACCTGCAGCGCGGAGGTTCACCATCGGCTATAGACAGGGTTAATGCATCTCGTCTCGGTCATGCTGCTGTTGAGGCGCTTCTGGATGACCAGAAGAGTGTGATGGTCGGACTGCAGAACGGGGAGATTGTACTTGTGCCATTCAGGAAGGCTGTCAAGCTGCACAAGGATGTAAACCATACCCTTGTTTCACTATCAAGAATATTGTCGGTTTAGCAAATTTTAGAAAATGAACCCCTCAAAAGTTTTTTTTACAAATCTCAAGTCCAAACCCACCTCTGGACTTCTGAAGAAACTTGAAATCCTCGTCAGGAAAGCAGGAATAGATACCATCGATCTTGATCATAAGCTGACTGCAATAAAGATTCATTTCGGAGAACCCGGAAACATGGCCTATCTTAGACCCAACTATGCAAGACAGATAGTTAAAGTACTGAAGAGCAAGGGGGCCATTCCTTTCCTGACCGACTGCAACACACTTTACCACGGGCGCAGGTCCAATGCCCCTGACCATCTTGACGCAGCTTTCGAGAATGGTTTTAATCCGCTTGCCACCGATTGCCAGGTTGTTATCGGTGACGGAATAAAAGGAATTGATTACCGTGAGATTGACCTGAACATGGAGTACTGCAAATCGGCCCTTATCGGTAGTGCAATAGCAGACGCTGATGTGCTGGTCTCGATGAACCATTTTAAAGGGCATGAACTGACAGGATTCGGGGGTGCCCTAAAGAATATTGGGATGGGAGCTGCCTCTGTCGGAGGAAAGCTGTTTCTTCATTCCGGCTCATCTCCCAGGATTTACGAAGAGAACTGTACCGGCTGCAGGATTTGCGAGAAGTTCTGCAACTACGGCGCGATAAAGGTCGGCAAAGACAAGATCGCACACATAGATTACGACAAGTGTACAGGTTGCGGGCAGTGCATTGCTGTCTGCCAGTACGACTCGGCACAGGTTGTCTGGCAGAATGCCTCGGAAATCGTCAGCAGGCGAATTGCGGAATATTCATATGCAGTTCTGAAGGATAAGCCGGCATTTCATATCAATTTTATCATTGATGTTTCTCCCGATTGTGATTGCTGGGGATTCAACGATGTACCGCTGGTTCCGGGGATTGGCTTTGCCGCATCATTCGACCCTGTTGCACTTGACCAGGCATGCGCCGACATGGTTCTTGCCGCACCGGCAATCAGGGGAAGCAGGATATGCGATGGCAAACATGAATCGCTGGAAGGAAGTGATAAATTCAAGATGGCACATCCCGAAACATTCTGGCAGACCGGACTGGAACATGCTGAGAAAATTGGTCTGGGGACCCGCAAATATGAAGGCATAGAAGTCTGATAATACTTTTTAATAAGTTATTACCGGACGGCTCAGATTGAGTTTTATATATACCTTTGCTTTACCTGATCGGATAGCATGAACAGTAAAGTAAAAGTCGCCCGGTTATCTGTTTTATCCAATTCTTTCCTGATAATTGTCAAGCTGGCTGTAGGGTTGCTGAGCGGTTCTGTCAGTATTATATCCGAAGCTATTCATTCCTCAATGGATCTGATGGCGGCGATAATAGCCTTTTTTTCAGTGAGGGTTTCCGACAATCCTCCTGACTCCAGGCATCCCTACGGGCATGGGAAAATAGAAAATATTTCAGGTGTAATTGAAGCTGTACTGATTCTTGTAGCCGCTGTCTGGATAATTATTGAGGCCATAAGAAAGCTTACCGGCTCTCCTTTCGAACTTCAATCTATCGGGCTTGGATCGGCAGTGATGCTTATTTCAGCCCTTGTCAACCTGATTGTTTCAAGGTTGCTCTATACTGTGGCAAAAGAAACAGGCTCGATTGCCCTTGAGGCCGACGCGCTGCATCTTAAAACTGACGTCTATACTTCGCTTGGAGTTGCTCTAGGCCTTGGCCTTATAATTGTCACAGATCTTCACTGGCTGGACCCTGTAATTGCAATCCTGGTTGCCTTGCTTATTATCAGGGAATCCTTCCTGCTGCTCAGAAAGGCTTTTCTTCCCCTGCTCGATGAAGCCTGGGCAGAGGACGACATAAAAATTCTCGAAGCTTCACTGGCCGAAATGAAGGTAAGCTACCATGAACTCAGGACGAGGTTAGCAGGCAATTACAGGTTTGTCGATCTTCACGTTGAGATACCCAGCAAGCAGTCAGTGGAGGACGCCCACCGTTATTGCGATATGATAGAGGATGCCCTGAAAAGCAAGATTCCAAACCTGAACGTAACTATTCACGTCGAGCCTGCAGACCATAAAGATTAGGTGAAGAGAAGCTCCCCGGGGACTTTTTTCAGCCGTGAAATATCCTGAATCCTTTCCTTTACGTTAAAGCCCGATTTACATATTACCTTGCAGTCATCGCACGATTCGCAGGGCTTCTGCGGCATATCCTCCTCTGCCAGCAGGTTCCAAGCCTGCCTGGAATTCCTGTACCCGTATGCATACATATAGCTTCTCATAAAGGTTGGAATATCTATATTCTCAGCGCATTGAGGAAGGCATTCCCGGCACTGCTGACAATAAAGACCGGGTTCACCCGACCAGAAATACATGCTGATATCCTTCATCTCCTGGTCCGTCAATTTAATATCACCGATCATCAGAATATTCTTTTGCATCTGTTCAAGATTAGACATTCCGGATACGATGGAGGTGATATTCTGGTTCTGCAGGACCCATTTCAAAATTGCATTGGAGTTATAAACAGGCCCAGATTTACTTCTGAAGACACCGGCAGTTGTCTTCATTGCAACAATGCCCATTCCTTTGCCCGCGGCATATCCTATTGCAGTGTTTAAAGCGTCTTTTTCTGTTGACTTGAAATTATATGCAGGCATTGCAATATCATATACTCCGCAGTCAGCAGCAGCTTTGAGCGCTTCCACAGTATCGCTGTGTGATGCAATCCCCAGGAACTTTGTCTTGCCCTGTTTCTTCAGTTGTAAAAGTGCTTTCAGAAGTTCATCGTTTGTCACGGTTTCCCTCTTTCCCGCATAGGGGAAAAGTACAAAATCGACGTAATCAAGGCCGAACCGTTTAAGGCTCTCCTCAGCTTTTTTTATGTATGCGGCGGCATCAAACGGGGATGAGAACTTACCTGTTCTCGGGTCAACCTGCGGTGAAGGAACAGCGGTACCCACAACGAAAGAATCACGCGGTAAGCCTTTCAGCCCCTCCCCAACGAGCTTTTCGTTGTTACCTTCGCCGTAATAAGTTGCTGAGAAGAAAAGCTTAATCCCGGCTTCATAAGCAGCCCTGACCATACCTGGGGCTGTCGCTTCAGACGTTCCCATGCTGATCAGCGGTGTTTTAATACCTGTTTTTCCCAATATCCTCACCGGGAGTTCCGGGATTGCAGGGCTGCTTCCTGCTTTTAAAAATCCTCTGCCTGTAAGACCAGGGGCAATTGCCGCGCCTGATACTCCCAGGATACTTTTTCTCAGAAAATCCCTGCGGTTATTTGTTTTCATCTTATTTATATTTCTGAATAGAGATAGTAAATTCAAACTACTAAAATTACATAACTTTGATATGAAATGCTTTATAAACTTTACAATATTGACAACTTAATTTACAAATGGGGAAAACAGTATTAATCGGTGCCAGCGGATTCATTGGATCCGCCATCAGGAAAGAAGCCCTGTCAAGAGGGCATGTTGTGAAAGCCGTCGTCAGGAATCCCGGCAGGATAACAGATCATCACATTAACCTTGAAGTCATTAAAGGAGATGTACTGGAACATGAAGTGGTAAAGAAGGTTTGCGCGGGGGCCGATGCAGTAATAAGTTCCTATAACCCGGGTTGGAAAAATCCGGATATCGCGGCAGAAACGACCAGGGGTTACGAATCGATCATCAGGGGTGTAAGGGAGGCTGGAGTCTCAAGGCTGCTTGTTGTGGGCGGCGCGGGGTCACTTTATGTGGCCCCGGGAAAAAGGCTTATGGATACAGGTATGATTCCGGAAAGCTTTCTTCCGGCTGTGAAGGCGCTTGCAAGTGTATTCCTCGAAATGCTCCCGGCTGAAAAATCCATCGACTGGGTGTACTTCTCCCCTGCCGGTAATATTATGCCGGGAGAGAGGACCGGAAATTTCAGGATCGGAAAGGATGACATGATCGTGGATGATGAAGGAAAGAGTAACATATCGGCTGAAGACTATGCCGTTGCCATGATCGATGAGTTAGAAAATGCAACTCATCACAGGGAAAGGTTCACGATTGGTTATTAAAATAATCGAAATTACAACTGCCTGAATACGTGAGCAGTATGTAAGGAGTGTGATTAATGGCATACTCTTTGCAAAGAATATATTCAAACAGGTTAAACCTGGGGTAAAAAAACATATCAAATAAGAAATCTATCATTAAAGTCATGAAACGTTTAATTTCAATTTTCGGAATACTTCTTCTTGCTTCTTCCGCACGCTGTTTTTCACAAGCCGACTGGCCAAGAGATGTCAGGCTTAGCAATGGTTCAACTGTGACTATTTACCAGCCGCAGCCCGAGAGCCTTAAGGGGAACAGGCTTGTCTCAAGAGCAGTTGTATCGATGAAGCAATCAAAGAACGATGATCCGGTTTTCGGTGTTGTATGGGCTGAAGCAGCCCTGCTTACCGATAAGGATACCAGGATGGCAACAATGGACAATATCAAGGTAACGCAGGTGCGTTTCCCCGATTTGCAGGACAAGGCAAAGACAGACGAACTTTCGGGTATGCTCGAAACTGAGATCCCCGACTGGAACCTTGAGATGCCAATCGATCAGATCGTCACAACCATCGAGCAGGACCAGGGAACTTCCTCTGACAAGATCAGCACGGATGCACCTCTTATCTACTATAAGAATGAACCCACAACTCTTATTACAATTGACGGGAAACCTCTTATCAAAACCGATGATAACATAAAAATGGACAGGGTAATCAACACTCCATTCCTTATTGTTAAATGTCCGGATGACAACAGGTATTATTTATATGCCGGTAGTTACTGGTATGTTTCAGAAAATATTGAAACCGGTTGGAACTCGGTTAAGAATCTTCCTAACCCGATCAGATCCCTGGATACCCAGGTAAAGGAACAGCAAAAACAGAATCAGTCGGGACAGTCATCACAGTCGAAGGGTGTTACAAATATCCTTGTCAGCACCGTACCCGCCGAGATAATTCAGACAGACGGTGATCCGCAATGGTCATCTGTGCCAGGAACCGGGTTGCTTTACGTTTCAAACAGCGATGACCAGATTTTCAAGGACATCAGCGACCAGATGGTTTACATCCTTCTTTCCGGCAGATGGTATTCGGCACCAGGATTCAGGGGACCCTGGGCCTATATCCCTTCCGACAAGCTGCCCGGCGACTTTGCAAAAATTCCCGAAGGTTCAGATAAGGATGCCGTTCTCTCGAGTATTGCAGGAACTGATGCTGCAAGAGAGGCAGTCATGGATGCACAAATACCGCAAACTGCCAAGGTCGACAGGACTTCGACCATTAATGTCAGTTATGATGGCGACCCTGAATTTGAAAGGATAGAAGGCACGGAGCTCTTCCTTGCCGTCAACTCTTCGATCACAGTAATGAGATCAGGTAACCGATACTTCGCGGTAGATAATGGTGTCTGGTATTCAGCAAGCAGACCCAAAGGTCCGTGGAGCGTTTCGGCAGAAAGACCTTCTGATGTTGACCAGATACCACCGTCAAGTCCGGCCTACAACACACGTTATGTATATATATATGATGTATCTCCCGACTATCTCTACGTTGGTTATACACCCGGTTATCTTGGCTGTTATATATATGGTCCGACTGTAGTGTACGGTACGGGATTTTATTACAGGCCCTGGTTCAGGAGGTATTACTATCCCCGTCCGTATACATGGGGCTTCGGTATGCATTATAATCCATGGTCGGGATGGTGCTTCCACTATCATTACAGCTACGGCTGGTTTGGCTTCTCATGGGGATGGTCACATTCCTATTGGGGTGGCTGGTGGGGTCCTTCAATCTACAGGCCGGCATTTTATCCTCATTATCACCCGGGGTTCGGAGGATTTTACGGTGAGCATGTCACATATAACCGTTATACCGTGAATAACTTCTCTCACAACAACATCTATGTGAACCGAAGGGATATAGTCACCCGTGACGTTGACCGCGGTCGTTCCGGTTCATATAACAGGTCCGACAACCATAATCCCGGTACCGGCAACATTCCAGGCCAGGGAACGATTAACAGGAGAAACGGCGGTGTGAACTCAGGCAACGCGATCACTCGTAACCAGCCGAATGGCAACCAGGATATGAACAACAGGAGATCTCCCACAGTGAACCCGAATCAGGGACAAAACCAGCATAATAATAACCAGGGTTATAACAGGGTTACTCCAAAGCCGAATAACCGGGTACCGAACAATGTCTTCAGCGACAGGCAGGGCAATGTTTACAGGAAAGACCCGGGAAGCGGCTGGCAGCAAAGACAGCAGAACAGCTGGAAGCCGGCTCAGAGTGAAAAGAGAAACATCGCGCCTCTTGAAAGATCGAGTGCGGGGCGCCAGAGGGCAGTAACCAGGAGTGCCCCGGCTATTAAAAATTCCTCATCGAAGGGATCATCCAAAAGCGGGGGCAAACGAAGGTAAATCAAAGCAAATCAATAATAAACCTCCTGTCAGCAAGGTAGCCGGCAGGAGGTTTAATTTTTACCCGCCGATTCAGTATATCTCTATTCCCACCGGACAATGATCAGATCCCATGTACTGATCGAGAATTATAGCATCTTTTACGCCTGTCATCAGAGACTCACTGACTAGAAAATAATCAATTCTCCATCCCACATTTTTTTCTCTTGCGTCGAGACGATAGCTCCACCACGAATACTTGTCTTTAAGGTCGGGATATTTCCTCCTGAATGTATCAGCAAAGCCTCCGTTCAGGAACCTGTCCATGCCGTCAATCTCTTCCTGCATATATCCGGCCGATTTATTGTAGTTGGATTTAGGCCTGGCAATATCTATATCGCGGTGTGCAACATTAAAATCACCGCATACAATCACAGGTTTCCTGGTTTCAAGGTCCTTCAGGTATCTGAAAAAGGCAAGGTCCCATTCCCGCCTGTAATCCAGGCGCTTAAGCTCACTGCCTGAATTGGGAACGTAGACATTTACAAGAAAAAAAATCTCATACTCGAGGCAAATAACCCTCCCTTCATTGTCGTGTTCCCCGATATTGATTCCCCTGACAACGCCCTGTGGTTCGGAACGTGTTATGATGGCGGTTCCAGAATAACCTGGCTTTACAGAAGCGTTTGCATAAACATGAAAGCCTTTCAAATCCTTCATTACTTCTTTTACCTGCTGTTCATTCGCTTTGGTCTCCTGGAAGCAGACTATATCTCCTCCAATCCGCTGCAGGTCGTTGAAAAAAGTCTTTTTAGCTATTGCTCTGATACCATTGACATTCCAGGAAATAATTTTCATACTGTGGCTCCGTTTATTCAATCACTAACGTTGGAAAGACAGGAAATGTTTACCTGTGCAGGATCACGTCCAGCAGGTTGATGTGGTACCACATTTTTGCATAGAACCAGCTGAGGACAGCTATACACAGGGCAAATGTGAGTACAAGCCCGATATACTTTCCAGCGAGTGACTTTCCTTTCCTGATTACCCTGGCCGACAGGTCTTTAACCCAGTTTTCAAGCAGGGCGAACAAGGGGTAAAAAATAATTACTGTTATGGCCATCCCTATAAGAGTGAATGTAAGAGGTTTCATCTGAGTCCTGAAAGTAACGAGCCAATTGCTTATTGAGTTGGTTATAAGATTGGCCGTTAGGATGGTTACGGACATTACGGCAAAGCGGAACAGGTATCGGTACATTGTCAAGTCTTTACCGGCTAAATTAAGAAAAACCTGCAAAAAAGCGGTAGGGCAGGATCGGGTGTGAATGCGATAAGAATATCCCGGCGATTCTCGCCGGGACTGACTTCCGACCCCCACGTCCCGAACGTGGTACCCCGCCGTGGCAGGGCTACACCCCTCCTATTACTTTTCTGAATCCTTCTCCTCCTTTGTAACTTTTTATCTCCCTTTCACGTCTTTCAGCTGCTTGCCTGTCAGGATATTCTTCTGATTTTACAAGTACAAAGGGCGTTCTGCTTTTCGTTGATCTCTGTCTTCCGGAATTATGATAGGCCAATCTTGATTCAACATTGGAAGTGGATCCAATGTAGTATCTTCCATCTTTCATACTCTTAAGAATATAGACGAAATAAGCCATAACAAAAAAGAGGAAAGTTTAGTCTTTCCCCTTTTGTCGGGGTGAGAAGACTCGAACTTCCGACCCCCACGTCCCGAACGTGGTACGCTACCAACTGCGCTACACCCCGAAATTGTTTTAATTTGGACTACAAAAGTAACTAATATTAGCTCATTACAAAAGATTTTACACCCTTTGTGAAGTGAGAACCGGCATTTTTAAACTGTATATGTTATTCAACGAGGGAATTAGCTTTTCATATTGTACCTTTAATGCCTCAACAACCTCAAATATGACAAACTTCAACAGGATATCTTCCATTGATATAATGCGCGGGATAACAATATTCCTTATGCTCTTTGTTAATGACCTCAATATGGATAAAGTCCCATCGTGGCTCGGCCATATGGAGGCAAATTTTGACGGTATGGGACTTGCCGACTGGGTCTTCCCGGGATTCCTTTTCCTTGTAGGAATGGCGATACCTTTCTCGCTTTCAAAAAGGTTGTCGGCCGGTGAAGGAGTTAAAGATACAGGCAAGCACATTCTTAAAAGGTTCCTTGCACTTATTATAATCGGTGTCCTTATGCTAAACTCTGGAAGGGTAAACCCCGAACTGACAGGCATAGGCAGGAACCTCTGGGCACTGTTGATGTATTGTGGGGTATTCCTGGTTTGGAACGATTACTACGACCGTGAAAACAGGTATTTGACCATTACAGGTTTCAGGCTGGCGGGGATTGCCATCCTGGCACTTCTTGTACTTAAATTCAGGTCGGGTCATATCGAGAACAACGGCTCGCTTATTACAGGATGGTGGGGAATTCTTGGCCTGATCGGCTGGGGTTATCTAGTTGCAGCCTTCACTTATCTCCTTTTCCGCGAATCGATTGTGAAGACAGCTCTCGTAGCGTCTTTATTCCTGGCTCTTAACATCCTTACCGGACTGGATGTAATTCATCCATCGGGTGTTATAAATACCGCATTCGGCATCCTGATCCGGGGTAACAACCCGCTACTGGTGCTTACCGGCCTGATTGCCGGGCTGATTTTGAAAAGAACAAGGGAAGCCGGGCATCTGAAGACAATTTTAGTTTTTTTCCTGCTTGGTGCTGCTTTTATCGGGTTGGGATTCCTGCTCAGGCACTGGTTCATCATTTCAAAAATCAAAGCCACGCCCAGCTGGGGTTTGCTGTGCACCGGCATCAGCTTTCTCGTGTTCACAATTATCTACTTCATATCGGATATCAGGAAACTAACAGGCTGGGCCTCATTTCTCAGGCCTGCCGGTGAAAACTCCCTGACTACATATATTGCCCCGGATATCGTTTATTACCTGATATGGATGACGGGTGTACCTGTACTGATTTACAAGCAGGCACCCGGCGCACTTATCAATATAGCCGGTTCACTGGTATGGTCGCTTCTGATGCTTGGATTGACTGCTGTTCTGGTAAGGTTCAGCATCAGGCTCAGAATCTGATACCATTCAGGCTCATAGAATAAGGTACTGCATCGTTTGATATTCCCCTCGAATGTGATGGGTAATTGTCCATGTCGAATACCAGCCTGCCTCCGGCCTTTAATTCATGGTGTTCGATATAATTCCTGCTGACAACCTTACCTTCAAGGCTTATCTTTTTCACATAAACATTGGCATCGTTGTTGCCCTGTGCGATTATCCTGAGTGTTCTGCCATTCTCAAATGTCAGGGTTGCCTTGCTGAAGAGAGGAGATCCGAAAACATACTGGTCCACTCCAGGTGTAACAGGATAGAAACCAAGAGCTGAAAAAACATACCATGCAGAAGTCTGACCATTATCCTCATCACCGCAGTAGCCGTCGGGGGTATAATTGTATAATTTTTTCATCACTTCTCTTACATGATACTGGGCCTTCCATGGTTCACCCGAATAGTTGTAAAGATAGATCATATGCTGAACTGGCTGATTACCATGAGCATAGTTGCCAAGATTCATTATTTGCATTTCCCTTATCTCATGAATGACAATCCCGTAGTACGAATAATCGAATACCGGCGGAACAGTGAATACAGAATCGAGCTTTGCATTGAATGCAGACTTTCCTCCCATCAGGCCGATTAATCCATTGATGTCGTGAAATACACACCATGTATAATGCCAGCTGTTCCCCTCTGTAAAGGCGTCACCCCATTTATAGGGGCTGAAAGGTGACTGGAATGAACCGTCTTTATTCCTGCCCCTCATCAGTTTCCTGCCGGTGTCAAAAACATTCCTGTAATTAAGCGACCTGTTATGGTACATGTCAATTTCCGCCTGTGATCTTTTTAGTTTTAAAGCGAGCCTTGTTATGCAGAAATCGGCATAGGCATATTCGAGCGTACGGGCGGCATTTTCATTTATACCAGCATCATAGGGTACGTAGCCAAGCGAATTATAATAATCAGCACCTAGCCTGCCTACCGAGCTCACCGGGCCAGGTCCCAGGGTATTTTTAATGATTGCTGAATAAAGGGTATCGATATTGAACCCCCTTATACCTTTTAGATAAGCGTCGGCAATAAGTGATGCCGAGTTGGAGCCAATCATACAGTCGCGGTGCCCTGGGCTTGCCCATTCAGGCAGCCATCCGCTTTCGCGGTAGGTATTCTCAAGCCCCTGCATAACCTTGCTGCTCAGGTCGGGATACATCAGGGTGAAAAAAGGGAACACTGCCCTGAAGGTATCCCAGAAGCCATTATCGGTATAGAGATATCCAGGTTCAACCTTTCCATTATACGGACTGTAATGGACAATCTGGTTTTTTTCATTTATTTCATGAAGTCCCCTTGGAAATAGAAGCATCCTGTAAAGACAGGAATAGAATGTTCTTCTCTGGTCCTCGCTGCCACCCTCTACATAAATCCTGCCCAGCTGATTATTCCACTCATTCCTGGCATCATCTTTTTGCTGATCAAATGTCTTGTTCCCGATCTCACGCCTAAGGTTAAGTTCAGCCTGCCCGGGACTTATAAAAGATGACGCGAGCCTGACATTCACCTTATCGCCTCTTTTTGTTTTGAACCTGAGAATTGCACCTGCATGATCTCCCCTGGTCTCAGTTGATCGGCGTTGAAGTGTGTCTCCCCTGAATGTATCGACCGATTCAAAATCCCTGTCAAACTCGGCAACAAAATAATTATGAAAATTTCCAGGAACTCCCCCATGATTATTCCTGCAAAATCCAACAATTTTTCTCTCGGCGGGTATAACTTTCACCATCGAACCGCCATAAAATGCATCAAGAATTATAAACGAGGAGTCGTTTGCAGGGAAAGTAAACCTGAAAATTGAGGCTCTTTCTGAAGCGGTGACTTCCGCCGTGGCATCATAATCGGCCAGGTAAACACTGTAGTAGTATGGCTTTGAGATTTCAGCCTTATGGGAGAACCATGATGCTCTTTCCTTTTCCCTGAACAGCTCATGACCTGTCACTGCCATAAGCGAGAATGCTGCATAATCGTTTATCCACGGACTCGGCTGGTGGGTCTGTTTTATCCCGACGATTTTTTTATCCCTATAGGTGTACATCCACCCGCTTTTCATCTCTCCTGTCTGTGGCGACCAGAAGTTCATTCCCCATGGCATCGCAACTGCCGGGTACGTGTTTCCATTTGAAAGGCTGTAATCACTGTCGGTACCCATGAGGGGATTTACAAGGTCGGCCGGAGATTCTTTCCTTGACTCATTCTCATCCAAACAACCTGCAGATATCTTCAGCAGAATAATCACTAAGAAAAATGATAAAATCCTGAATTTCTTATTCATAGCATTTAAAAATTCTAAAGGATATTCAGCTTCCTGATGTTGTTATAAACTATCTCCGGGTTAAGCCACAACATGCATGCGAAGTCACTCCGTTTGCATGAACCTTGCCCGAAAATTGTACATGGCCTGCACGTCAGCTCATCTGCCGGGACCCTTATTGAATACTCATCAGGCTGCAACCATGCGCCAAAACCTGCCATCGGATCCGTTGCACCCCACACGGAGACCACTTTTGTTCCTGTGAGTGCTGCCATGTGCATATTTGATGAATCCATTGCAATCATCAGGTCAAGCCTGCTCATTACTGCCAGCTCCTCTTCAAGGGTCAGCTTGTCGCATAAGTTCAATGATCCGGGTATTTTCTGGCAAAGTGAAGCTATCCTCTCTTTCTCTTCAGGACCGCCGAAAAGAAGGAACCGAACATTAAAGTCCCTTGCAATATGCCTTGTAAGTTCGACCATATAATCTTCTGGCCACATTTTGAGCTTATGCTTTGCAAATGGGGCCAGCCCGATGTTCCTGACTGCTGAATCGCCCAGGACTTTGGCAGCTATTTCGTCGGCAATTGCTGTTACTTTGATCGGTTTTTCATTTCCAATATGCAATTCTATGCCTGCATGTGAAAAGGTATCGGCATACCTCTGAACCGAATGTTTTAAAGCTTTCTTCTCCCCGCCGACAAGCTGTCTCTTTTCCTTCCTTCCCTTATCTATAACGCTTACTTTAATTCCTTTCATCCTGAACAGGAGAACAAGCAACTTTGTCCTGAGAACATCGTGTATATCTATCACATGATCGATCTTGCCTATTTCGGTCAGATCTCTGAAAAGTCTCAGTATTCCTTTCAGGCCTTTGTGTCTTCCCGAAAACTCGGGGTTAAAAATGATAAGCGATCTGTCCTGCCTGAAAAACGCATTATACAATTTCCTGGTTACCAGGATGGTTTCCACCTCCGGGTGCTGATTCCTTAGCGCATTCAACACTGGAGCTGCAAGGGCCGCATCACCCATTGCTGATGTCCGGATTACAACTATGCGCATCAATATTTCTCGTATGATTTCTCCTCGATCAGACCGGATGAGGTTTTCAGGTTTATTTCCCGTTTTATTTCCGATCTGCGGTCATTGCAGAAATAAACCGACCTTGCCGTTCTGACAAAATCCTCCCCGAAATCCTTTTTTCGTTCCAGGTCGCGGATATGATCCTCAATGTCCCACAACTCACAATTAACATCATACAGAGCCTTGTAGAGAGGATCATCCAGGCCTATTACCGAACCGGCAGCTTCCATCAGAACATCATATTCATTCCTGAGATTGATAAGTTTATCCTCATTCTTTATCCTTTCAAGCTTGATCTGGATTATTGTAAGCTTATCAATTATTTCCCCGTTGGATACTTCAATATTCATGCTTTTTCAATTGCTGATCAAAATTAGTACTTTTTACAATGCTCTTTTTACTTCCTCCCTGCTCATCCTCATTTTTCACTCTTCAATGCCGAAATAACTGTTCACTCAATATGGATCGACATCGATGTTCACCCTCAGTGAGCCGGAGCCTTTGATTTTTTCGATGCCGGCAACTGCCATCCTTATCAGCTCCCTGGCCTTTGCCACCGGCTTCTCCTTTTCAATTTTAATCACAATGCTTTTAATGTACCAGAGCTGAATCCTCGATACAACTGGAAATTCCGGGCCAAGGACCCTGTTCCCGAATGCTTCCCTGAGCTCCTTCGCAAGCAGGGATGAAAACTCGTTCAGCTTTTGTTTATCCTTATGTTTCAGGTTTATCCTTATTATTCTGCAGAAAGGCGGGTAATTGAAAAGCCTTCGCTCCCCGATCTGCGATTCATACATTCCCCTGTAATCATTGTTCAGGACGAACCTTATAACCCTGTCCGAAGGATCTGAAGTCTGGATCACAACACGTCCGTGCTTTTGTCTCCTTCCTGCCCTGCCACTCACCTGCGACATCATCTGGAACGCCCTTTCGTGAGCCCTGAAATCAGGGAAATTCAGCAAGGCATCAGCATTCAGAATCCCGACAACAGTAAGATTTTCAAAGTCCAGGCTTTTCGAAATCATCTGCGTTCCTATCAGGATATCCGTGTCGCCTTTTTCGAAATCTGAAATGATCTTCTGAAAGGAGTGCCTTTTCCTTGTACTGTCCTGGTCCATCCTTGCAACTCTCGCCCCGGGAAAGACAATTTTAATCTCCTCTTCAAGCTTCTCTGTACCATAACCTCGCATTACAACTGAAATATTCCCGCAGCTTCCGCATTTTACGGGAATCATGTACGACGAACCGCAATAATGGCACACAAGCCGGTTAAGCTCTTTATGATAAGTAAGATTCACTGAACATTGGGTACAGGTCGGTATCCAGCCGCACCCGGTGCACTGCAAATACGGGGAATATCCCCTCCTGTTCCTGAAAAGCATTACCTGTTCATTTTTCTCAAGTGCGTCGTCTATTAGCTCAAGAAGCTGTGGGGAAAAATGCGAGACCATCAGTTTTTTTCTTCCAGCCTCGCTTGTATTTGCGACTATAATCTCTGGAAGATTTACTTTTCCATACCGTTCATCCATCCTTACATACCCGTATTTGCCTGAGGCTGCATTGAACATTGATTCCACCGAAGGAGTCGCCGACCCGAGTACGGTTACTGCCCCTGAAAGCGATGCAAGCATAATTGCAGAATCTCTTGCATTATATCGCGGAGCCGGATCGTGCTGCTTGTACGAACCGTCATGTTCCTCGTCAACAATCACGAGACCAAGGTTATGGAAAGGGAGGAATAAAGCTGACCTGGCGCCTATTATCACATTGAATCCTTTCTCCTTTTCTCTTCCTGATACACGGTCCCATATCTCTATCCTTTCCTTATCCGGCAACCTTGAATGATATACAGTTACGGAATTTCCAAAGCAGCTTGTAATCCTGCTCGTTATCTGGGTGGTAAGGGCAATTTCAGGCAGAAGGTACAGGACCTGCTTTCCTTTTTTGAGCTGACCTTCGATTGCCTTTATATAGAGCTCTGTCTTGCCGCTGGAAGTTACCCCGTGTAGAAGAACGATCTCCTTTGCTGACAGCTGATCGTAAAGGGTTGTCAATGCATCCTCCTGGTGCTTACTTAACTCTTTAACAGTTCCTGTAATCCGATCCCTTTTTTCAAGCCTGCTGACCTCAAGGCTGACAGTAAGGATGATCCCTTTTTTCTCGAGTGAATTGGCGGATGCCTGGGTGGCTTTTGCTTCCTTCAGGATAAGGCTTTTTCTTACCGGGCAGAGATCACTTCCCGAAGTATAGCCCGTCAGCCTCAGGTAGGATGTAAGGATCCCCAGCTGGACCGGGGCTGCGGCAAGGCTGTCCATTATTCTGCCCAGTTCAGAGTCGGTGTACTTCCTGGTCATCACAATAAACTTCTCCGATTTGGCTGAATAGGCATCCATGAAGGATTCTGCAGATATAACTGCATTTTTAATGACCAGGGTATTCAGCAGCTTCAATGAGTTTTTGCCGTTTATTATGCCGGGAAGCTTCCTTACCTGCAGTTTTCCGGCCTTTGCGATAAGATTGAACAGCATGAAAAGGTCTTCATCAAGCTCTCTGAATCCTGTAAAATCCTCGTTTACCGAAACAACCGATTCACTTTCCAGGCACAGTCCCGGGGGGAGTGCTGCCCTCATCACCTCACCCGGGCTGCACATATAATACTCCGACATCCATAACCAGAAAGTGATCTGGACCTGGTTTACAGATGCTTTTGTATCGAGCATCTCGATAATGTCCTTTAACTGTCCCAGCTCAGGTTCTTTTTCTGATATAGAGGTAACCACAGCGGTGTAAATCTTCCTTGACCCGAATTCAACAAGCACCTGGGACCCGATACGTATTCTTTCCCTAAATTTCTCAGGAATCCTGTATGAGAATCTTCCCTTAACTGCCAAAGGGACAATAACCTCTGCAAAAAGTTCTTTCGACATACCTGAAACGGAATGCAAAATAAGAATAAAGGCTGAACCTGTAAAGAAATTTTGACTTTAGTCTTTGAAGGGAGCCGGAGAATTCTCAGCCGTTCTTTATAAAACCCGACATTACCGTAAGAAGGTGATCTTTCCTGATTGGCTTAATCAGGCAGGCATCACAGCCGGCTTCGAGGATAATATCCTTGTCATCCTCAAAAATAAAAGCGGTCTGGGCAATTATAGGCAGGGCTTTCCGGATTTTCCTTATCTCCCTGGTAACTTCGATCCCGTTCATTTCGGGCATCTGCATATCGAGCAGAACCACATCCACACCCGGGTTGCTCTTGAGAATACCAATAGCTTCGATGCCCGATCGGGCCATAATAATATTAATGCCTGTATCGAGAAGTATCCTGTTCAGATATATCAGCACATCCTTGTTATCATCAACGAGCAAACAGGTTCTCTTGCTCCAGTCGAGTGAAGTCATAATTTTTGTTGCGTCCTTAGTTCTGATCCTGCTGCTTCCTGCAGGACGATAAGGAATTGTAAAGCTGAATTCAGAGCCTACTCCCTTTTCCGATTGTACAGAAATCCCTCCTCCCATCCTCTGGATCACTTCCTTGGCAAGAGTAAGCCCGACTCCAAGTCCTTCAAACGGCCGGTGATGACCATCAATTTCCTGCCTGAACTGTTCAAAAATCCGGGAGAGGTTTTCCTTTTTGATGCCGATTCCGGTGTCTTTTATGCTGAAAAGCAGGTTCTCCTCTTCCCTTGAATATGAGAGCTCGACAGATCCTTCGAGGGTGAACTTTATAGCGTTGTCCATCAAGTGGTTAAGTACCCTCCTGAGCCAGAGCTTATCGGTGAAAATCAGGTCGCCGTTGTCGCCGAAGTTGTTTTTAACACTCAGAATGATTGGCTTTTCGTTGCGCTTTATAGTCTTCCTCGATTCTTCAATTACCTCGTTAAGTATCTCTGCCAGGGAGGCTTCCTCATAGGTAATTTCAATCTGGGAACTTTCAAGCCGTGAAAGATCAATGATATCACCTATGATCTGCAGAAGCTTCTCGCTGTTATGGTTTATATGATCGATGTATTCTTCCCTGGTGGACCTCGTCAGATCATCGGAAAGAAGCAGGTTTGCGAATCCCACCACGCTGTTCAGGGGAGTCCTGATTTCATGTGAGATATTTGCAAGGAATGATGCCTTAAGCTTGTTGCCCGTTTCAGCTTCAACCTTAGCCTGTATAAGCTCTTCGTGATATTTTCTCAGCGCTGTAATGTCACGTGAAATTGTCAGGTTTCCGATGTTTTTACCATCTGAATCGCGGATGACAACCGATCTTGTGGAGAGGTACACGTAATGCCCGTCGGCATGTCGCAGCCTGAGCTCACCATCGTAATATCCCTTTTCAGAAAGTGCAGAGGCACATTTCTGAAGATAGCCCTTGTCTTCGGGATGGAAGAATGCAGAACTGTCTGATGCTAAATAACTCTCGCGGCTAAGACCGATAATAGAAAAAAAAGCATTGTTTGCAAAGACGAGTTTCATTTCCTCATCATAGAAGGCAATACCATCATCTGCAGCCTGGATAAGGTTGCCGAAGAAATTTTCAGAAGCTGAAAGGTCCTCTGCTAACTCATCATTCCTTGAATGAAGACGTTCATCTGCACTGGCAAGCGATTTGCGCAGGGTTGCAATTTCACTGTCTTTTGCCTTCAGCTTTGATCCTGCTTTTCTTAACATCAGGACAAGAAACAGCATCCCTCCTGAAATTGCTAATACCGCTCCAATAATAATGACTGTCTGCATTACATGTCTAAAATTCTTCCATTCTTGCTAACCTGAATGCAAGTTAGATAAAAAATATTCAGGCCCCTGAACACGGAACAAATATATACATTACAGGTAAATAGTTATGAACAAACCCGATTTACATTTAACAATTTTATTTCTAAATTGCACACGTTTTCAGCCTTGCGGGAGATGGGTTATCGCGATACAACCGACGTGGGCAAACAGTAAAACAAACCATAATGGAAAACGATAAGAGCTTCAGAAGAGGAAGAAAATATACAAACGGGATTATTACAGTTTTCTGGAAGCCAGATACATGCATACACGCTTCTCATTGCTACAGGGAACTGATTGATGTCTTCGACCCGGGAAGAAGACCATGGGTCGACATGTACGGAGCCGGCACACAGGAGATTATTGATACAGTAAACATGTGTCCTACCGATGCGCTAACATGGAAATGGAACGAAGAGGAAAAAAACAATGATATCGACCCCGGGCAGACAAACCATGTTAACTTCAGGAGACCCGATCTGAATATACCAGGTAATGATCCGGTTGCGGAGCCTGTTTCTGTAAAGGTCATGCCCGACGGGCCACTTGTTATAAATGGCACATTCACAGTTCTCTATGGCACGACAAAGAAGGAAGTGAAGGAGAGCATTATCTCTCTTTGCAGGTGTGGAGCAAGCAACCACATGCCATTTTGCGATGGTGCACACAGGAAAGTAGGCTTTAATGATAATTGAAAAGTCATGTCAGAGACAAGGGAGTTCAGGCCACAGGCAATAATTGAAATTACGGATAATGGCCCGGTAAAAATCACGGGGAATATTCTTCTGAGCGATTCGAAAAAGGATATCATGGAAAGCCCTGCCGAGGTATATCTTTGCAGATGCGGCAGATCGCAGAACAAACCCTATTGCGACGGATCACATAAAAAATGACGGGAAGAGGCTATCTTGCGACGACGTGGAAACAGCTCTGGTTCCTTTCGTAAGTTGCCCAGCATTTGTCCTCGTCCCTGAGCTCCACTATCACCTCTGCCAGGGCCTCTTTAAGAAAGCGCCTGTCACATTCCGTCATAAATAATTTCCTGGTTTTAAACCTGATATAGGAAATATCGAATGCATTACCGTTAAGATGCGGGCTGTTTGCCGATGCATTTGAGTTGATTTTCCTGAGCAGTTTCATCTGATCAGTAGTTCTGATCATGGAGGTTACAATAAACCTTGATCCCATTAGCCCGGCCTGACTGGCTTTCTCCCTGAAACGCCTGGCTATTTCCTCAAGAAGGTCCCGGCTGTCGGGTGTCAGGCAGGGATAGCTGTAGCTAAGCTTTTCGACCGTGAGCAGCCTGCCTGAACTTATTCTTACCAGCGAACCCTCCTTAAGTCTCTGCCTGATATCATCCTCATCAGAGCATTCCTTTATTCCCGTTCTCTTTGCTTCTGATGAATAATCTATTATCCTGTCAGTAAGCTTATTGCTGTACACCTGCTGCTTGTACTGAACACAGGCCGGGGAGAAATATACTTTTATCCTTCTCCTGAGATTCCCTGAAACAGCAAGTGCTATTAAAAAAATAATCAGCAGCAGCGAAACGACCGCAGCAGCAAGTTTAATTTTGCCTCTGGTTGTAATTTTCATTCAGGTTCAGCTTGTTTCATTAAACGGAGCCAGGGCATCAAATGTTCACCCGAGAACTTCCTTCACCTTACTGGCTGCTTCACTGAATGAGACGGCTGAATATACTTTTAATCCGGAATTATCAATTATTTCCTTTGCTTCTGTTGCATTTGTCCCCTGCAACCTTACGATCACCGGCACTTTTATCTCGCCTATTGATTTATAAGCCTCCACAACTCCGTTTGCTACCCTGTCGCACCTTACTATTCCACCAAAAATATTGATAAGAATTGCCTTCACCGCGGGGTCCTTAAGTATAATCCTGAAGCCAGCTTCGACGGTTTTCGCGTTGGCACCGCCGCCAACATCCAGAAAATTAGCCGGTTGACCCCCGGAAAGCTTGATAATATCCATCGTTGCCATAGCAAGTCCTGCACCGTTAACCATGCAACCTACATTACCATCAAGTTTTATAAAATTCAGATTGTACTCTCCTGCTTCAATTTCGAAAGGATCCTCTTCATTCCTGTCCCTCATCTCGGCGAGTTCGGGATGCCGGTAGAGCGCATTATCATCAAGGACAACCTTGGCATCCACCGCCAGCACCCTGTTGTCGCTTGTTTTCAGAACAGGATTGATCTCCAGAAGCTGGGCATCACACCCGGTGTAAGCTTCGTATATCCCTGCCAGGAATTTTTGCATATTTTTATTCGCGGTACCGGAAAGTCCCAGCCTGAAAGCAATATTTTTGGCCTGGAAAGGAAGAAACCCGGCTGACGGGTCTATTTCTTCCCTGAATATAAGGTGAGGCGTTTTCTCTGCAACTTCCTCGATATCCATTCCTCCCTCTGTCGAATACATTATTACATGTCTTCCGGAATTCCTGTTCAGGAGAATACTTATATAGAATTCCCTTATTTCACTTTCACCCTTGTAATATACATCCTGGGCTACCAGCACCCTGCTAACTTTTTTGCCTCTGGGCCCGGTTTGGGGTGTAACTAGTTGCATTCCAATTATCCTGCCTGTAATCTCTCCTGCTTCAGCGGGTGATTTTGCAAGTTTCACGCCGCCACCTTTGCCACGTCCGCCGGCATGAATCTGTGCTTTGATAACAAAAAACTTTGAACCGAGTTTCTTCTCCAGTTCCTCTGCAACCATCACTGCCTGATCGGGGTTTTCTGCAACAAATCCTTCCTGGATATCAACATCATAGGCTCTGAGGATAGATTTCCCCTGGAATTCGTGGATATTCATACTGTTTAAATTCGTAACCGGAATAAGTCAACCGACTCCAAAATAGAAAATTAAACCGAGATTTTGACTAATTTGGCTGAAAAACTGAGAATGAGGAAGCGTCTCAACGAGGAGCTGGGGAGGAAGAGCATAAATGAATTCAGGGGATCTGAAAAGCTTCCTGTGATCATTGTGCTCGATAATGTGAGAAGCCATAATAATGTCGGTTCAGTATTCAGGACGGCCGATGCATTTCTTACAGAAGAAATTTTACTCTGTGGAATAACTGCCACCCCGCCGCACAGGGATATTCAGAAAACCGCCCTGGGAGCCACTGAATCGGTCAAATGGCAGTATTTTAAAAGTACAATTGACGCGGCCGGGCATCTTAAGGAGAGGGGTTATATCATTATGGCAATAGAACAGGTGGAAGGAGCTATGGAGCTGCAGGATTTCAATCCTTCATGTAACAGTAAGTATGCTTTTGTTTTCGGCCATGAGATCAATGGGGTTGCCCAGGAAGTTGTGGATTTATGCGATGGGTGCATTGAAATTCCACAATACGGGACCAAGCATTCGTTTAATATCGCGGTCAGTGCAGGAATTGTATTATGGGAAACCTGGAAAAAAATCACGATCGCCGGATGACAGAACGGAGGATTTTTGAGAATAAAAAAGGCTGTCTTTTCAGGCAGCCTTTTATTATGAGTCGGATTATTACTGGACAATACCCTTGAAGGTGTCGTCGTTGAAGTATTTTGCAAATTCAAGATCTGTTTTGGCATAAGCTTTCCAGTCGGCTTTAAGACCGGTGGCTTCACGCAGGTTATTGAATGCATATGTCCTGTCGTCAAGACGTGCACCAACAACAGCTTTCAGGTATGAAGGTTTACCACATTTGCAGAGTTCCTTGAGACTTTCGAGAGTAACCTTAGCCTTATTTACATCACCTTTGAGAAGAAGTGCAAGTGCAAGGTTGTATGAAGGTTCGCTTCCGAAATAGTTAACAGCCTGGTCGTAAGCAGCCTTTTTGATAGCAAGGATGCCAAGTCCGTATTTTGATTCGGCAGTAGCTGTTGTCATCGATGTGAAGAACTCTTCAGCTTTGGCAGCATCACCCTTAAGCAGGTATGCAAAGCCGAAGTTATTCTTAACTATATCGTTGTTCTCAATTGCTTTTGCTTTCTCAAGAGCTGTAACAGCCTCATCGGCTTTGCCCAGAAGAAGATAGCAATAACCAACATTGTTGGCAGCACGGATACATTTCGGGAAGAGTTCCGAAGCTGTCTGATAATAACCAAGCTTTTCATTGACATCCTTTGTAAGGGTGGCTGCATAAAGAAGCTCCTCAATTGAGAGAACCTTCGGGTCAGCCTTGATCTGTGCAAGGATCTGCTCGTCGCTGCGGCCGATCTTATCAACACTCAGGTTGAATTTCGACCTTCTCAGCTGGGGAAGAATATCTTTCTTGAGAACCTCAAAAGCAGATGCCATATTCTTGATCTCTTTCTCACGAACTTCAGGATCGGAGTACATCGACAGAACTCTCAGGATAAGATCTTTATCCTTGATGTTTGATTTCTCCATCTCCGCTTTGAAACCATCCCAGTCTTCAGCAGTTGTCTTTTCATTAAAGAAACCGGTGGCTTTTGCAGCATCAATCTTTGAAAACTCCTTCTTCAGGAATTTATCGGCAGTGGTTCCGCGTTTTACCGAAAGTTTCTCGTTGAAATCATATTTACCATCAGGTGATGCATACGAACTGATCTCGGCAGATTTAAACTGACGGTTCTGGTCGGTGCTTACCTGCTTGATATAATCTTTCAGAAGCTTGATCTCGTCCTTTGTAAGCTCGGTGCTGCGGATGTCCGACATGTTGATGAGATACTTGATGTCTGCCGACTGGCTCTCCGGGGTTACTCTGACATACTTGTCGGCCATCATTATCGGCTTGACATTTACATCGACAAGGGTTGATGTGGCAATGACACCGTCGGCAATCTTAACAGGATCAAAATCAAGTTTTGTCTTGCCTCTGGTAGCTTTTACCCTTACAACAAGCTGTGACATCTTCATTGCATCCTTGTAGGGGATTTTGTCGGTATAGGTGAACTGACCTCCCGAAGCATTTGAAATAGACTTGTTGTTCTGCTGAACACTTTCACCTTGGGCTGATACACTCTTATAAGGTGTTTCACCGCCATCGTAAGTAAGAACCGGGGTAATATCAAGTACGGTCTTCTTATCGAAATACTTCTGCGGATAAGTACCTTTGATCGTTACTTCTACCATTCCTGCATGTGCCTCAAGAACTTTTGGCGTAACCTCATATTTTACAAGGTTAGCGTTCTTTTTCATCTTATTCAGGCCACTGCAACTCACCATAACAGTTGCAGCGAGCAATAGGAATAAATAGCTACTGATTTTTTTCATGGTCTAAAGATTTATTGTTTATGATTTGATTTGCTTGATTTACAATGAACAATATAGTAAAATTAACAATTTCATGCAAATTTAAAAAAAATAGTTCATCTTTTTGTTCCTGCCCTGAATAATTAAAGAATGATCTTGTTTATGCCCGGAGGGTACTCATCATAAAAGATCGTGTCCACTATTCTTGCAAAATGATTGTCGTGTTCCACAAAATCAGCCTCGTTTATGTCGATAATAAGATACTTGTTCTCCGGGTTTTGCCTGAAAAAAGAAAAATAACTGTCCTGTATCTTCTTCAGGTATTCCACCGAAATTGACTTTTCAAAGGTCCTGCCTCTCCTTTCAATATTCTGAAGCAATTTTTCAGGCCTGACATGCAGATATACATAAATATCAGGCTTTGGCAACGATCCGTAAATAATGTAGAAGATCTGCCTGTAAAGGTTGTACTCATCGCCTGAAAGTGTGGAGGCAGCAAAGACAAGCGATTTCATGAAATAATAGTCGGCGATGGTAAAGTTCTTGAAGAGATCCTGTTCTACCAGCTCTTCTTTCAGCTGACGATAACGGCTGGCCAGGAATGACAATTCAAGCGGGAACGAATATTTTTCGGGATCGCTGTAGAACTTTGGAAGAAATGGGTTGTCTGCAAAACGTTCCAGTATGAGCCTGGCGTTGAACTGGTCGGCAATTCTTGTTGCAAGCGTTGTTTTTCCGGCACCGATATTACCTTCAATTACCACATAATTATACTTGATCCGCATCTTGGGAGCTGGTAGGGTTTACGTAAATCAAATTTAAAAATAGCCCCGGGATAAACAATAAAAAATCCGGGCTAATGCCCGGATTATTTATTCGTTGTTCTCCTTATGATCCCTGTGTTCCCTGTTATCCTTGTGATCCCTGTGTTCCCTATGATCCCTGTGTTCCCTGTGCTCCCTTGGTTCCCTGTGATGCTCGTCTTTTTCCGATTGTGGCGGTCGTGGAAGGAGAACTTTTCTTGAAAGCTTAAGTTTTCCGTTCTTGGGATCGATATCGATTAGCTTCACCTCTATCTCCTGGCCTTCCTTGAGAACTTCATCAACGGTATTTAGCTTCCTCCACTCAATCTCTGAGATATGAAGTAACCCGTCCTTGTTCGGGAGTATTTCAACAAATGCACCAAACTGGACGATGGTTTTTACTTTACCCTTATAAATCAAACCAACCTCGGGAACAGCTACAATTTTCTTTACCCAGTCGAGAGCCGCAGTAATAGCCTCCTTGTTCTCACCGAAGATGTTCACATCGCCGCAACCATTTTTCTCCTCAACCACAATTGTAGTACCGGTCTCCCTCTGGATCTCCTGGATAACCTTTCCACCGGGACCAATGAGTGCCCCGATCATGTCCTTAGGAATTGTAAGCATTTCGATCCTTGGGGCATGAGGTTTGAGTTCAGGACGTGGTTCAGATATAGTCTGTTCCATTATGCCAAGTATATGCAGCCTGCCAATCCTGGCCTGCTCAAGGGCTTTTTCAAGCACTTCATAGCTCAGCCCGTCGACCTTGATGTCCATCTGTGTGGCGGTTATTCCATCGCGCGTCCCTGTAACCTTGAAATCCATGTCTCCCAGGTGATCCTCGTCACCGAGAATATCTGAAAGGATGGCATATTTCTTCGAATCTTTATCTGTAATCAGGCCCATCGCTATACCTGAAACGGGTTTCCTCAGCTTGATGCCTGCATCCATCAATGCCAGTGTTCCGGCACATACTGTCGCCATGGATGATGATCCGTTCGATTCAAGTATATCCGAAACCACTCTCAATGCATAGGGATTTTCCGTCTCCGGCGGAAGCATATTTTTCAATGCCCTGTGTGCCAGGTTTCCATGTCCGATCTCCCTCCTGCTTATGCCTCTGGCAGCCTTGGCATCGCCGGTGGAGAACGGAGGGAAGTTATAATGAAGGGTAAACTTTTCAGTACCCTGGTTCAGAACTTCATCAATGATTTTCTCATCCAGCTTTGTCCCGAGCGTCACGGTTGTCAGTGACTGTGTCTCACCCCTGGTGAAGAGCGATGAGCCGTGGGTAGCGGGAAGCGGATCGATCTCACAATAGATCTGCCTGATCTGGTCCGTTTTCCTTCCGTCGAGTCTCAGTCCTTCATCAAGGACCAGCCTTCTTGCAGCCTCCTTGTGAACATCGTGGTAATATCTTTTGGCAAGAGTCTCATTCACTTCTTCCTCGCCGTACCGGGCAAGGAATTCTTCTATTACTACTTCAAAAGCTTCGGTTCTCTTATGTTTGTCTGCAGTAAGGGACCTGGCCACATTATAGCATTTTTCATAGGTCTCATCCCATACTTTCTTCTTAAGATCCTCATCATTTTCCTCGTGACAATATTCTCGTTTCACCGTTGTTCCAACCTCCTGGGCAAATTCCATCTGGGCCTTGCAGTGAAGCTTGATTGCATCATGAGCGATCTTGAGAGCTTGCAGCATATCAGATTCAGATACCTCCTTCATTTCACCCTCAACCATAAGTATATTATCGTAGGTGGCACCTACCATAAGATCTATGTCTGATTCTTTCAGCTGGGTTGCCGTAGGGTTTACAATGAAGTTACCGTTTACCCTTGCCACGCGTACCTCTGAAATCGGTCCGTTGAACGGGATATCTGAGACGGCAAGTGCTGCTGAAGCAGCCAGACCCGCGAGTGCATCGGGAATAATATCCTTGTCAGCAGAGATCAGGTTTATGGTAACAAATGTTTCCGCGTGATAATTGTCGGGGAAGAGTGGCCTCAACGCCCTGTCCACGAGGCGTGAAATGAGAATTTCATAATCTGATGGTTTTGATTCTCTTTTCATGAATCCGCCCGGGAATCGTCCCGATGAAGCGTATTTTTCCTTGTACTCCACCGAAAGCGGCATGAAATCGGTGTCTTCCTTAGCATCTTTAGCCGATACGACGGTTGCAAGCAGCATCGTCGTACCCATTTTCAGCAATACCGAACCATCGGCCTGCCTGGCAAGCTTTCCTGTTTCGAGAGTAATAGTTCTCCCGTCGCCGAGATCAATTGTTTTTTGAAATATTTTAAACATGATAAATGATTTTATGGGAATGAAACTACGAAAGTGGAATATTATTAAGAAAAAAGGCAATTCAGAATTGCCTTTTTCCCTATTTGCGTAATTTCAGCGCCTTTATGATTTCACGATATCGGTTGATATCTTTAACTCTTAGATAATCGAGAAGCCTTCTCCTTTTTCCGACAAGTTTAATAAGCGCACGCTGTGTGCTGTAGTCTCCCTTGTTCTTCTTAAGATGCTCCGTAAGATGTCCGATGCGGTAAGAGAAAAGCGCGATCTGCCCTTCAGCAGTTCCCGTATCGATCTCCGACGTTCCAAAAGATTTGAATAACTCCTGTTTCTTCTCTGATGTCAAGTACATATCCTTAATCAATATATTGTTTATCCAAATGTAGACCGAGTCTCCAATTTTGGAACGCAAAAATAAGACTTTTTTATGTAAACTATCAAACAATTTGATTTTTTTTTATTTTCTTACCATATTAAATAAGACCTGTCAGGCAAATTTTTACCCTGTCCCTGTTTCATCTTAAATAAAAACCGGAGCAGGATCTGAACAGTCCGTTCATATTAATGACGGGGAAACAGCTCTTTGAGTTGCGTTGCTTGTTGGATATATAAGGCTGTTTATCAAACAAATTACGGGTTTCGTCAATTTGCCGGGTATCACGACTCCATAATGACCTCTTCCGGGTTTTTCAGTATGGCTCCCGAGGCAATGATCCTTTGTCCTATCCTGCAGTCGAGGCATCTTCGTTTCCGGCAGTAACAGGTCTTAAGCTGCACAAGCGCCTGTGTGTCAGCAGCTGATCCGGGATGAATTCCGGCCGACTCCCATTCCGAGATTACAGAATTAGACTCGGGGCCTATCTTCTCTAAAAATTCAACCGAGCGGTCAGAGAAGCTTCGTTCTCCCCTGCTTTTTCCATACGCAAATATGATAGGGATTACCGTGTTGATGAGAAGTATCTTAAGTGCCATCTCACCTGTTCTTTTCATTACCGGGCGACTTGACTTTCCAAATACATAATGGTCAGTCCAATAAGAGGATGCTGTTACCTCGAAAAGCTTTTTCAATTCACCGGGATCTTTCGATTCTATGGTTCTTGAGAACATTCCTCCGGCCGTACAAAGGAGTGATGACAGCTGCGAAAGTCTAATGGTTGGAAAATTTACCGGCCTGAGCCGGCTGAATTTCCAAAGCCAGCCATGAACAGGATTAAGGGAATATTTTGATGACAATACCCTGAATTCTTTTGACAGTTCAAGAAAATACCTGTCTTCGGTCGTGCTTTTGAATAGACCCTCATCCAGTAATCCCGCAGTTCCGAAAAGCAGCGATTCCACCTGGAACAGGTTGTCGGAGTGTTTCTTAATGACTTTATATGGAAGGGCGGCTGAAAGCATTTCGAAAGGTCCTGTATTTACCCTGAATCCGAAATACCTGCAGACCAGCCGGTAGAATGTCTCTTCCCAGTCATTGCCTGTCTCCCTGTAAATTGTTTCGATGAAGCCGCATTTGCCTGACAATCGTTCGACCATCAGAGCTTTTAACCAGCATGCAATAAAGAAACGGTCGCATTTTCCAATTTCATCCTGGCATGCAATAACTGCCGGATTATTAACCAGGTTAAGGTATTTGTCGTGTACACTTCCTGAAACCCTTATTGCTGAAGTCAGCACCTCCCGGCCCCTGGCGTTCCTGACCCTCCTGTCATTCTCCCACACTACATGAAGAATGACATTATCGAAGGAATGATCGCGGTGATGCCCATGAAGTTCAAAATCGGAAGATTTAATGTGAATCTCGACATTTCCCGCCCATTCGGTACCTCCAATCCTCAGGCGAGAGTTGAAAAAATCGGGACCTGCATCATGGTTATAATCTCCGGTGCTGATTACCTCGATTTGTGACCCGGTATTATCAGTAAGGCTCGACGGGTCGAAAAGCTGGTATTTCCAGACAAAATGCAGGAACTCTTCCTTCATGGCGGCAAGATATAAAACAGTACAGCGAGAAGTTAAATATAAGGAAACAGGGGGATTAAATCAATAGATAAAATGGAAAAAGAGGTCGCTCACTGCGTTCGCAATGACATTTAAGAATAAATACAGGTTCCTGCTTAAATGAGGTTTCTTTCGGCCAGGTATTTCTCCATCTCCTTCTGAACCTCTTCAGCTTTTTCAGCAGCTGTCTTGTCGAAGTTTTCCGAATTGTCAGCAAAAATAATCGCCCTGGAGGAATTAACCAGCAATCCGCAGGTGCTGTTCATCCCGAATTTTACCACCTCCTCGAGGCTTCCTCCCTGTGCACCGATACCGGGAACAAGGAGAAAATGATCAGGCACTATCTTCCTTATCTCTTTCAGCATTTCAGCACGGGTTGCACCAACCACGTACATCAGGTTGCTTGTGTTTCCCCACTTTTGTGAAACGGTAAGGACCCTTTCAAATAATCTTATGCCGTCTTCATTATGGTACTGGAAATCGCTTGCCCCCTTATTGGAGGTGAGAGCCAGAAGAATTACCCATTTACCGGGATATGACAGGAAAGGGATGACAGAATCTTCACCCATGTAGGGTGCTACGGTTATGGCATCGAAAGGAAGGTTTTCAAGAAATGCTTTAGCATACATTTTCGATGTATTTCCGATATCGCCCCTCTTGGCATCAGCAATAATGAAAAGAGACGGATCTTTCTCCCTGATATAATTTGCTGTTTTCTCGAGTGTCTCCCATCCTTTTGCCCCGTTCCATTCATAAAAAGCTGCGTTGGGTTTATAGGCCACAGCATATTTATAAGTTGCATCAATTATTCTCCTGTTAAACTCAAAAACAGGATCTTTTGCATTTTTCAGGCAGGAAGGAATTTTATCAGGTTCAGAATCAAGTCCCACGCAAAGAAATGACCTCTTGATCTTTATATTCCCGAACAGCTCTGAATAATTCATCTTATAAAATTATTGAATGTTACTCTCTTTTAACCTTTCAGCATTTTCTGCCATCTGAAGCTTGTCAAGCACCTCCTGTATGTTTCCATCCAGGATCGAAGGAAGGTTGTACACTGTAAAATTTATCCTGTGGTCAGTCATCCTGCCCTGGGGATAATTGTAAGTCCTGATTTTTGCAGAACGGTCGCCTGTCGATACCATTGTTTTCCTCTTCTTTGATATCTCGTCAAGGTATTTCTGGTATTCAAGATTATACAACCTGGTCCTCAGCTCTTTCAGGGCCTTGTCGTAGTTTTTCAGCTGCGATTTCTCATCCTGGCAGGTCACAACAATACCTGTGGGGATATGAGTTAGCCTTATGGCTGAATAGGTTGTGTTGACGCTCTGACCACCGGGACCTGAAGAGCAGTAGGTGTCCTTCCTTATATCTTCATTTCTGATTTCCACATCTACCTCGTCGGCTTCGGGAAGAACGACAACTGAAGCAGCGGATGTATGAATCCTTCCCTGTGTTTCAGTCTGCGGAACTCTTTGTACCCTGTGAACTCCTGATTCATATTTCATTATCCCGTAAACACCTTCCCCTGTGATACTTAATACGATCTCCTTGTATCCGCCTGCCGTACCCTCCGAATAGTTTGTTACTTCATATTTCCAGCCCCTGGCTTCACAGTATTTGCAATACATCCTGAAAAGGTCCCCGGCAAAAAGACTTGCCTCATCACCGCCTGTTCCGGCCCTGATTTCCATCACCGCATCCTTGGCATCCTCCGGGTCGGCAGGGATGAGAAGCACCTTAATCTCTTCCTCCATCTCGGGCACACTGGCGCTGAGCTCCTCGATTTCAAGCTTTGCCATTTCACGCATCTCCTCATCCTTTTCAGTGGAGAGCAGCTCTTTTGCACTGGCCAGGTTTATAAGGGTGAGCTTGTATTTCTCGTATGCTTCTATAATAGGCTGAAGATCCTTGTATTCCTTATTCAGCTTCACATATTTCTTCATATCCGAGAGAATATCCTGCTGAGTAAGGAGGTCCCCTACCTCAACGAACCGGTGTTTGACTCCTTCAAGTCTCTCGAGTATAATGTTATTTGCCATAAGGTTTGAATTTCAGCCTGCAAAGATAATAAAAAGGCTCAAAGGCACAAGGGCTTGACGACGTAAGGGCAGTTTAGCCTCCGGGCTGTTCCACCCAACGACTAATACTCAAATGTCCCGAATTCTGATTTTACAGTCAGCTTTTTTGATGGTGATGCTTCAACATGCCCCACGATCCTGGCATCCAGGTTAAAGCTCGCCGAGATACCAATTATTTTGCCAGCTGTTTCTTCATCAGTATAAATCTCAAACCTGTGACCCATGTTAAAGACCCTGTACATCTCTTCCCACTGAGTACCCGATTGTTCCTGTATCATCCTGAAGAGAGGGGGAAGTTCAAAAAGGTTATCCTTGATAATATGGATTTTACCGGCAAAATGAAGGACTTTTGTCTGTCCTCCGCCGCTGCAATGGATCATTCCATGAATTGATTTCCTGAAAGAAGCCAGTGCCTGCCTTATCACAGGGGCATAGGTCCTGGTCGGGGACAGAACCAGCCTGCCCGCGTCAACACCCAGCTTTTCAATTTCATCGGTAAGCCTGTAACTGCCGGAATAGACCAGGTTCTCTTTTATTCCCGGGTCAAAGCTCTCGGGGTATTTCCCGGCCAGGTACTTTCCGAATATATCATGCCTGGCCGAGGTAAGTCCGTTGCTTCCCATCCCTCCGTTATACTCTTTCTCATAAGTTGTCTTTCCTGAAGAGGAGAGACCGACAATAATATCGCCCGGCCTGATGTTATTTGAAATGACTTCTCCGCGTTTCATCCTTGCAACAACCGTGGAATCAACTATGATTGTCCTGACAAGATCACCGACATCAGCGGTTTCTCCCCCGGTCGACCAGATCCCGATACCCAGCTCTCTGAGTGATGCCAGTATCTCCTCATTGGCATTTATTATAGTGGAGATAACTTCTCCGGGAATCAGGTTTTTGTTCCTGCCGATTGTAGAGGAGAGCAGTATATTGTCGCACGCTCCTACACACAGCAGGTCGTCGAGATTCATAATTACAGCATCCTGGGCTATACCCTTCCAGACCGAAATATCTCCTGTCTCCTTCCAGTAAACATAAGCCAGCGATGATTTTGTCCCGGCCCCGTCGGCATGCATGATATTGCAGTAATCCTTATCGTCACCCAGCAGGTCCGGAACTATTTTGCAGAAAGCAGAAGGGAAAATTCCCCTGTCGACAGAAGAAATTGCCTTATGGACATCCTCCTTATCGGAAGAAACACCCCTGCCTGCATAGCGTGAACCGGAAGCCATTGAAATAATTTAAGGCACTAAGTTAGGAAAAAAGAAGATAGCTCTATTTCTTCTGCGACTGGTAGTCAGTTCTCAGAACCTTGAATTCCGTTCTTCTGTTAATCTGGTGAACGATCTCCTTCTGCTCATCACTCGACAGGGTATTTATGAACTGTTCGGAAAGAACTGTTCCCGTCTTCAGGAACTGGTACTGGCCTGCAAGATCAGCATCAACAACTTTTGGACTTGACTTGCCATAACCTTTTGCTGTAAGCCTTTCGATCTCGATACCCTTGGATACAAGGTAATCGACCACCGACTGGGCCCTTTTCTGGGAAAGTGTGAGGTTATAATCTTCAGCAGCCCTCGAGTCGGTATGAGAGCGGAGCTCTATCGTTACCGTCGGGTTGTCGTTGAGGGTCTCCACCAGCTTATCGAGAGTAACCATCGATTCGGGTCTGAGGTCCCATTTATCAAAATCATAAAATATATTAGACAGCTCGATTGGTTTATCTATCGCGGTCAGAAGAATTGTCACCATGAAATCCCTGCTCTTTTCCTGCCCTTTCGTGGTCTCCTTTTCCTTGCCATTCAGGTACCCTTTCTTGGAGGCAAGGAAGATATAATCGACTGCCGGCTTGAGCGAGAATTTGAAATCGCCTCCTGTTCCTGTCTGTGTTTCAAAGTTAGTACCGTCGCTGGCAATCAGCTGAACGGTAGAGCTCTGGATCGGGGTTCCTGTCTTTTCATCCTTGACCAGGCCAGAAACATTGAAGCGAAGAGGTGGCAGTTCAAATGAGTAGAGTTCATCATTGGCTTTCCCTTTTCTTGTGGAACTGAAAAGACCGGCTTCAGTGGCATTCTGGAATGTGATTCCGAAGTCGTCGGAGCTGCTGTTAATGGGAGCCTTCAGATTCTGGACAATATATGATCCGTCCGACTGGGGAACAGCCTTGAAGATGTCGAGACCACCCATGCCAATCTGTCCGTCAGATGCGAAATACAATACTCCATTGGTCCGGACGTAGGGGAACTCCTCATTTCCCGCAGTATTAATATCGGGACCGGCGTTCTTTGGTTTTGACCATGGTCCTGAAACTTTTTCCCGTGTAACATACCAGATGTCTTTCCCGCCAAAACCGCCGGGCATGTCCGATACAAAAAACAGGGTAAGCCCGTCGGGAGAAATTGCAGGATGAGCGGCTACTACAGAGTCGGCAAGCAATCCAATGTCTTTAGGCTGGTCCCACGATTCGCCTTTCCTTGTCGAATGCATGATCTTGCAACCCTTCCGTTCCCTTTTTCCTGCTTCACACCTTGTAAAATATATCTCTTTATAATCTGGTGTGAAATTAGGAGTACCGTCCTCATAATCGCTGTTTAAAGGCTCAACAGCAACAGGGGTGCTCCATTTCCCTTTCTTATCCAGCCTGCTCTCGAAGATATCGCTGAATGCCTGGCCCGTTGCCCCGTGTGTTTTATTTCCCATGGCATCGTCGCGGCTTGAGGTGAAGTAGATGACTCCAAAATCGTCGCGTGCATATGCAGGGCTGAAATCATCGTCCTTTGAGTTTACATCCTTCATTTCATCAACCTTGTAAGCTTCGGGATTCCTGGTCCATTCCTGTGCAAGCTCGCATGACCTGATTTGCTGGTCCGCCCTTGGATCGGACGGCACGAGCTGCTTGTATTTTCTGAATTCATCAGCTGCCTGCTGATACCTGCCATTCTTTTTTACTGCATCTGCATACCAGAACTGTGCATCGGGCTTCGTATAAGCCGACCTGATAGCTCTTTTATACCAAATTTCTGCATTCTTAGGATCATTAGTCATCCTGTAGCATTCAGCCACCATAAAGACCATTTCCGTTTTTATGGTCTTATCCTTCGATTTGGAATATGCGTTCTTGAAATGATCGAGAGCTTCAAAATATTCTCCCGATTTATAGAATTCATAAGCCTTATCGGCTTTCCTTTTCTGAGCAGCCAGATCAGGAGAGACCAGAATTGTAATAAGCAATATGATTGAAAGAGACCATCTCATAATCCGAAATTCATTATGCAGTAAATGTAATCAATTTTGATTATTCCGGTAACAGGATAAGAACGCCCCTGTGCCCCGAATATTTTGATTTTGCCATTAATTCTGAAAGGCCCTACCGGGAGGCGAAAAAAAGACGGCCATTATGGCCGTCCTACCAACCTTACTATGAAAAACCAGAATTATCTAGTGAAAAGTAATTCCCTGTATTTCGGAAGAGGCCACATCTCATTGTCGACAATCAGTTCGAGCCGGTCTATATGATCGCGGATTTCATCGAGGTATGGCTTAACCTTACTTTCATAAGCAATTGCCCTCTTGCTGAGGTCGGCAATCTTATTAGCCTTTTTTCTTTCCTCGACCATGTCGTAAACAAGTTTCTTTATGGCTGTGATATGATCCGAAATGGTAATGATAACCTCTTTTCTTGAGCCTGCGAGTCGTTCAAATTCCGTCGAGTTAAAGATCTCCTTCAGCCCCTTGACATTTTCAATAAGAGATGTCATATAGGTAATACCGGTCGGAACAATATGATTTATTGCCAGGTCGCCAAGGACCCTTGCCTGAATCTGGACCTTTTTAATAAATTTTTCATATTCCACTTCTACCCTGCTTTCCAGCTCCCTGTCAGAGAGAATGCCTGAATCGACGAGTACCTCTTTGGCCCGGGGTGTAAGGAGAAGGCTCAAGGTTTCCGGAACGCTTTTAATATTATGTATTCCTCTCTTGGATGCTTCCTTGATCCACTCATCGCTATAGCCGTCGCCCTCGAATCTTATTCTTTGCGATTCAATAATATATTTTTTCAGAACCTGGAAGATGGCTTCATCCTTTTTCCTGCCTTTCTTGATGATTACATCCACCTCCTCACCGAATTTTTTAAGCTGATTTGCAACGGCCGCATTCAGGATAATCATTGCTGCCCCGCAGTTAGCGGAGGACCCTACAGCCCTGAATTCAAACCTGTTACCTGTGAAGGCGAACGGTGATGTCCTGTTCCTGTCGGTGTTGTCGAGAAGTATTTCCGGGATTTTCCCTACACCCAGCTTAAGCTCGGTCTTAAGCGCAGGAGTCATCTTCCTGTCGGTTACCTTAGATACAATATCTTCGAGGATTCCTGAAAGATAGGTACCAAGGAATACCGACATTACAGCCGGCGGAGCTTCATGACCACCGAGACGGTGTGAATTCGGCTCATTTATAACGCTTGCAGCGAGAAGGGCCTGGTTGTCATTTACAGCCTTGACAACGTTAACAAGGAATGTAAGGAACTGGAGATTTGTTTTCGGGTTTTTACCCGGTGAAAGAAGATTCACCCCGGTGTCGGTAGCCATTGACCAGTTATTATGTTTTCCCGAACCGTTAATCCCGGCAAATGGTTTTTCATGAAACAGGACCCTGAAATTATGTTTCCTGGCCACTCTCCTCATCACATCCATTATCAGCTGGTTATGATCAACGGCAAGGTTGACCTCTTCAAAAATAGGGGCACATTCAAACTGGTTCGGGGCGACCTCATTATGCCGTGTTTTAACCGGGATTCCCAGCTTGTATGCCTCAAATTCAAAGTCTCTCATGAATGAGAGAACTCTTTCGGGTATAGACCCGAAATAATGGTCGGAAAGCTGCTGGTCCTTTGACGACTGGTGGCCCATTAGTGTTCTTTCGGCAAGCATCAGGTCAGGCCTGGCATAATATAAGGCCTCGTCGATCAGGAAGTATTCCTGTTCCCATCCCAGTGTTGCAATGACCCTGTTCACGTCACGGTCGAAATACTGGCATACTTTTACTGCAGCCCTGTCGAGTGTTGCCAGTGCTTTCAGGAGGGGTGTTTTATAATCGAGGGCTTCGCCCGTATATGAAACGAATATTGTCGGGATGCAAAGGGTTGAGCCAACGATAAAGGCCGGTGATGAAACGTCCCATGCCGAATATCCCCTGGCTTCAAATGTATTTCTAATACCTCCGCTGGGAAAACTTGAAGCGTCAGGTTCCTGCTGTACCAGCAGATTCCCGGAAAATGTTTCTATCATTTTTCCTTCTCCGGTTCTCTCGAGGAACGTATCATGTTTTTCCGCAGTTGCATCGGTAAGAGGATGGAACCAGTGAGTATAATGGGTAGCACCTTTTTCGAGTGCCCATGCTTTCATCCCGGTTGCAACCTGGTCGGCAATCTGCCTGTTTATGGAAGTACCTGTCTCAATAGCCGTCTTCACAGCTTTAAATGCCTCTTTCGGAAGATACCTCTCCATTTTGGGAAGGTCAAAAACATTCGTCCCGAAAAACTCAGATGAAATACGTGAAGGTATCTCCACCTCAAGAGGTTTCCTGTTGAACACCTCTTTCAAAGCACTAAATCTTAATTCTGCCATAATCCGTTTAATATAATTTGTACAAAATTAGATATATTTTTCTTTATACCCCCATTTTGAGTACTTTTTTCCATTTATTTATCAATATTTTTTAAACACACCCCTGTTTTTTATAAGTCAATGCCGGAATTTAGAGTTTTTTTCGGCTTCTTATTAAAATTAATCCCGGTCACCCCCGTCGTCTTATCTGCCGTGCTCCAGGCTCCCAATCCACTTACCGGTTTCTTTCATTTTATAATATGGTGTATTGGCCTTGATATAAAATGAATTTTGTTATATTTGTCGCCTGTATTTTTAAAGAATAAATAAATAATCCATAAATCGATCTAATTCATGTCAGCACTTCAATTTCTGAGGGAAAAGGCAGGAGTCCTGGTAGCAGCTGTAATAGGCCTTTCGCTATTTATTTTTGTAGTCAGTGATTTTTTCGGAAGGGGAAGAAGTCAAAGGATCCGCCAGAATAAATATTATGAGATAGGTCTTGTAAACGGTGAAAGAATATCTTACCAGGATTATGAGGAACGTGTTCAGAACCTGCAGGAGATATACAAACTTTCAGGAACATCAAATATCGACGAGAAGACAGCCGAGTCAATTCGTGAACAGATATGGCAGAATATCATCAGGGAAGACATCCTTGAGTCGAAATATAAAGATCTCGGAATCGCTGTAACTGATGAAGAACTAAATGACCTTGTGCTTGGCAATGACCCACATCCCATTGTAAAGCAGCTCTTTACAAACAGGCAGACAGGGCAGTTCAACAAGTCTTTTCTCGTTCAGTTCCTGAAAAATACAGAGGCTGATGAAAATGCAAAAAAATACTGGCTCTATTTCGAAAATAATATTATTTCCGACAGGATGGGTACTAAATTCAACAGCCTTGTGGGCCGGGGTGTTTATGTAACCTCCAAGCAGGCTGAATTTGAAAGCCAGATTAACTCAAGAACTGTTGATTTCAGCTATACAATGAAGGGATATTCGGCTCTGCCCGACAGTTCAGTATCTGTCAGCTCTGCCGATTACCGTAAATATTATGATTCGCACAAGGAAGATTTCAGGAGGAGTATAAGCCGTGATGTTGAATATGTCACTTTTGACATTAATCCTTCCGAGGATGATTTCAAACAGGCTGAGCAATGGATCGGCAAGATCAAAGGCGACTTTGAGACAGCCGAGAACCCGGGTCAGTTTATAAATTCCACATCCGATACAAGGTACACTGGCGCTTTCATTACCCTATCAGAGGTTCCTGACAGCCTGAAACAGTTTGTGAAGAAAGAAAACCGCAGGCAGGTTTATGGCCCATACCTTGATAAAGACACTTACAAGCTGGCAAGACTTATTGATGTAGCAGAAAGACCTGATTCGGTTCATGCCCGTCATATCCTTATAACTCCGAATACTACAGGATCGGTTAAGAGAGCAAGGGAAAAAGCCGACAGCCTGCTCACGCTTATTAAAAAAGGCACCCCGTTTGGCTTGCTGGCAACCTCGGTATCTGATGACAAGGGTTCTTCACAGACAGGCGGAGACCTGGGCTGGTTCAAGGAAGGACAGATGATAACACCTTTTAACGACTATTGCTTCTCAAGTAAAAAAGGGGATATCAAGCTAGTTGAAACTTCATATGGAGTTCATATTATAGAAATTCTCGACATCTCAAAAAAAGAAAAGAAATACAATCTTGGCGTAATCGACAGGAAGGTGGTTCCCAGCAGTCTCACAAACCAGAAGGTTTATGCTGAGGCCAGCAGGTTCGCAGGGAACAATACTTCCATTGAAAAGTTTACCAGATCGGTATCCGAGCAGAAGCTGAACATGAGGATTGCCAACAGCATCACGCCCCAGCAGAAGAATCTGCCCGGCCTCGATAAGCCAAGGGCCCTGATAATGGCGCTTTTTCAGACCGAGCCTAACAGGATTGTTCTCGATCAGAGCCAGCAGGCGGTATTTGAAGTAGGGGATAAGTACGTGGTAGGATTCTGTACAAAGGCAGTCGAGGAAGGCATCGCACCCATCGAGGATGTCTTAATTGATGTCAGGTTTGCGGTAATCAGGGAAAAGAAGGCTGAAAAAATTTCTCAGCAGCTCCTGTCCCTTTCATCGAATTCAAAGAGTCTTGAGTCGATTGCAAATGCTATCGGAGGGAAAGTACAGGATGCATCACAGGTAAGCTTCAGGTCTTATTCGGTAACAGGTGCCGGCATTGAACCGGCGCTTATTGCTGCCGCAACTGCCGCCGAAAAGGGTGTACTTGCAGGTCCGGTCAAGGGCAACAACGGTGTCTTCATGCTTACGGTAAATAATGTCAATACAAGCGCAAGCGATGATGTGAAGCTGCTCAAAGAGAGGCTGGCAGCCACTTTCCGCATGAGGGGCAGCTACGAAGCCTACGAAGCCATGAGAAAGAGCGCGAATGTTGTCGATAAAAGATACAAATTCTATTAGCAGAATAATCCATCAGGAAAAAGGGCTTCAACAGGAGCCCTTTTTTCATTTACCTGCACGCCTAAACTTGTTTTTTAGCCACCGTCGAGGTACGATCCCCTGGGTGTACAAAGTTATTTCCGGAATCTTTCAAGTATTGACGGATCATCCATCTCCCTTGCCAGTCCTTTAATAAATTCATCCGGGACAGACAGCAGGTCGAGGATAAGAAGCCCGTCCACGCAATTATTGAATTTCGGATCTATGTTGAATCCGACAATTTTCCCGTTTATTTCAAGGTATTTCTTCAATAGTACAGGAAGCCTGTAACCAGGTTCAATATCCAGGATTATCTTTTCAAGCTTGTTTATGTTCTTATCAGATGAATCGATAAATACTTTATGATCCGACAGTTTTTCGAGATCCACGATGAAATCCTTTTTCGGTACAACAAATTTAGAAAGGCCGGAGTCGAAGAAATAGCTGCGGATGAATCCGACAATCAGCTTCTTTGAGAATTCGGAGAGATCATTGCTTATGCTAACAGGGCCGATCAGGTACCTGTATTCTTCATGCCGGAGCAGAAAGACCATGATCCCCTTCCACAGCAGGAACAGGGGAAATGCCTTTTTCTGGTAGTCCCTTGTTACGAACGATCTTCCCAGTTCGAGTGATTCTGCGAGTTTTGGCAGGAATTTTTTCTTAATCCTGAAGAGTGAGCTTATATAGAATCCCTTTATCCCGTAAATCCCAGCAATCTCTTTCCCTTTTCCTATACGGTAAGACCCGACAATCCTGTTTTCGTCAGTATCCCAGATAAAAAGATGGTAATAGTAAAAATCGTACTCATCGAGGTCAATGCTTTTGCCGGTCCCTTCGCCGACGTCCCTGAAAGTTATTTCCCTCAGACGCCCGATTTCGTGGAAAATGTTAGGGATAATCTCGGCCGGGGCGCAAATGGCTGAATAGTTTTTGGCTGAAAAAAGTTCGTATTCCTTCCTTACCTTAAGGAATTCTTCCAAAAGGATGCTTTGTGGAACGGCTTCGACCACTGCTTCTTTTTTACCGTATTTTTTGATGAATCTCCGGTTTCCTGTTTTCCTGGTTTCGATGGCTGAACCCAGGGAATAAACTTTGGCCCTGAGGTACCTGCCATAATATGTTATATCAGAGAATTCAGACTGTTCCTTAATTGAAACCGGTGCGCCTATTCTTATTTTTATTGTTCTTTTCTTTTTTCTCAGAAGTTCTACCGGCAATGGGTTCCCGGGATTTATCCTCTGGAGCATGTGAGCAATTCTTGTTCTGGTCCCGTGAAAATAGACAGGGATAACGGGAACCCCGGCCATTCGTATCAACTTCAGTGCAGCCGGTTTCCACTCGCGGTCAATAATAATTTTCCCGGAGACCCAGTGTTTGGAATCTTCGGCAGTGGGGAATATTCCGAGGCAATGACCCTCATTCAGATAAAACAGGCTTTTCTTAATTCCCTTGTAGGAAGATATTCCCGGTCTGAAGCCCTCGGTGGTATTAACCGGTATTATAATATTCCTGAAAGGTTCTGCTGATTGGAGCAGGTAGCTGCCCAGAATTTTGAAGTCGGGTCTTTTAGTATTAATAAGCCTGTAGAGAAGCATTGAATCTATGCCCTGGTACGGGTGGTTTGAAATTACAATAAACGGTCCCTTTTCGGGGATATTGGCAAGGTCGTCGTCGGGGAGGTCGATTTTAAGGTCGAGGATTTCGAAGAGAGCATTAATAAGGGATACAGGGTCTTTTTCCCTTGCATTGTTATATACGTCCCTGAGTTGGTTTAAGTTGAAGATATGAAGGAGTGTCTCAGAGAGAATTGTGCCTTCGGGGATAATTTTATTGGTATTTTCGGAATTATTCTGGGTGTCGGGTATATCCATTTCAGGTTGGGGCGGGGGTTGGAAAGCAAATATAATAAAAAAAAGGAAGCCCCTCATTCGCCGTATGGCGGATAAAAGGGGCTTCTGTTTAAAAGTCGGCGACGTCCTACTCTCCCACTAACGCAGTACCATCGGCGCTGGCAGGTTTAACTTCTCTGTTCGGAATGGGAAGAGGTGGTGCCCTGCCGCTATAGTCACCTAAAGACGATAAAATATCTTAACATGAAGGTTAGGAAAGTTAATAAGTACACTCTAAAAGCACACGGGTAATTAGTACTGCTTGGCTTTGACATTACTGCCTTTACACCTGCAGCCTATCAACGTCGTAGTCTGCGACGACCCTTAAGGGAGATCTCATCTTGAGCGGAGCTTCGCACTTAGATGCTTTCAGTGCTTATCTTTTCCAGACATAGCTACCCTGCGGTGCAGCTGGCGCTACAACAGGTACACTAGAGGTTTGTCCAACACGGTCCTCTCGTACTAGTGTCAGGTTCTCTCAAATCTCCTACGCCCACAACAGATAGGGACCGAACTGTCTCACGACGTTCTGAACCCAGCTCGCGTGCCACTTTAATCGGCGAACAGCCGAACCCTTGGGACCTTCTCCAGCCCCAGGATGTGACGAGCCGACATCGAGGTGCCAAACC
>DATKMR010000006.1:0-208856 GCA_035541795.1 Bacteroidales bacterium | reverse complement strand
ATGTATCAACACCGCAATAACTGATATCACCTACGCGACAACAGGTGCAACCGGTGCAACTGTTACAGGATTGCCGGCGGGAGTAACCGGGACATGGTTAGCCAACGTGGTAACCATCACCGGGACACCGACAGCATCAGGCTCCTTCCCGTACACTGTTACACTCACTGGTGGTTGCGGAGTTATCACTTCGACCGGAACTATCACAGTCAACCCCGACAACACATCGACATTGTCGAGTGCGGCAGGAACCGATAACCAGACTGTATGCATCAACACAGCGATAACTGATATCACCTACGCGACGACAGGTGCAACAGGAGCGACAGTAACAGGTCTGCCTGCAGGAGTGACCGGGACATGGTTAGCCAACGTGGTAACCATCACCGGGACGCCGACGGCTACAGGTTCATTCCCGTACACAGTAACGCTGACGGGTGGCTGTAACACGATTACCTCGACGGGTACAATCACAGTAGGCTCACCGGATGCAATTACACTGACTTCCGCAGCAGGAACTGATAATCAGTCAGTTTGTGTAAATACTGCAATGACCGACATAACCTATTCGACTACTGGCGCCACCGGGGCAACGTTCACCGGGCTGCCTGCAGGAATAACCGGGACATGGTTAGCGAATGTGGTTACGATCACAGGTACGCCAACATCAAATGGTACCTTCAGTTATACTGTAACACTCACTGGCGGGTGTGGCGGCTCAACAGCTAACGGCACTATCACCGTGCTTTCGAACAACACGGTTATATTGAGTTCTGCCGCTGGCACAGATAGCCAGACAGCATGTATAAATACAGCGATAACGGACATAACATATACTACAGCTGGAGCAACTGGTGCTACGGTTTCCGGACTGCCGGCAGGAGTGACAGGTACGTGGGCAGCCAATGTGGTTACCATTACAGGTACACCATCAGCATCAGGTACATTTAGCTACACAGTAACCACTACAGGCGGTTGCGGTGTTGCCACAGCAAACGGGACAATTACTGTTTCTGCTGATAATACATCGGTACTTAGCTCTGCCAGCGGGACTGATAACCAGTCAATATGCATTACAAATGCAATTACTGATATCACGTATGCGACAACAGGTGCAACCGGTGCAACAGTTACAGGACTGCCTGCGGGAGTAACCGGGACATGGGCAGCCAACGTGGTAACCATCACAGGGACGCCGACGGCATCAGGTTCATTCCCGTATACCGTGACACTGTCAGGAGGATGTGGTACCGTTACCTCAACAGGAACAATTACTGTTGATGTTGTACCTTCTGTCGTAATAACCAACCCGGCTGCAGTATGTTCGCCCACAACAGTCGATCTTACCAGGGCAGCTATAACAGCTGGCTCAACACCTGGATTGACATTCACGTACTGGACTGACGCGGCAGCAACAGTTGCTTATGCGACACCAGCTGCAGCAGGATCGGGTACATATTATATTAAAGGTACCACAGCAGGAGGATGCTTTGACATTCAGCCCGTAACTGTTACGGTCAACACTTCACCGGCCGGAACAACGGCAGTTACAAATGTTCTCTGCAACGGGGCTGCAAATGGTTCAGTTGATCTGACTGTAACAGGAGGAGCTGCACCTTATACCTTCCTCTGGAGCAATAGCGCAACAACTGAGGATATTTCCGGGTTGACGGCCGGAACCTATTCGGTTACGATAACCGATAATACAGGTTGTACCACTCTCGTATCAGCAGATGTTACCCAGCCGGCACAGTTGTCGATTGCGGAAACACATGTTGATGCAAAATGCCCTGGAGAAACCAATGGTTCCATTACATTAACAATAACTGGCGGTACTACCCCGTATTCCATATTATGGTCGGATGGATTAACTACTGGTACACGTGATGCAAAGGATACGACGTATAGCGTTGTTGTATTGGATGCAAATTCATGTGCAGCTAACCTGGATATCACTGTTGGTATAAGCGACGGGTCGAATTGCATACAGGTTCCTGAAGTGATTACACCTAACGGAGATGGTAAGAATGATGTATGGGTAATTAAAAACATTGATATGTATCCGAACGCAGAAGTACTTGTGTTCTCAAGATGGGGAAAATGTGTTTTCAGAACCAAGAATATTTCGGCCAACCCGTGGGATGGAAAATATCACGGGAAATATGTTCCGGTTGATTCATATCATTACATACTATATCTGAATGATGGCTCAAAACCACGTACGGGTGTAATTACAGTGATTAGATAATTTGGTAAAAATTTGTAGATTTACAAGATGAGATTCTTTAAGTTCCTACTGCTAACAGTATTAATAGGTTTCATAAGCCTGAAGGCAAATGCCCAGCAGGAGCCATTATACAGCCAGTATATCATGAACGGATTCCTGATAAATCCTTCAATTGCAGGCCGTGATGGCTATACAACTGTCAATCTTACCGTGAGGGAACAATGGGTCGGATTGGCCGGCGCACCTCACACTTATGCCGCAAGCTTTCAGACCAGGATACTGAAAAACAGTTATATTTCCAAATCTACTTCTGTAAGGAAGAAAATGGTCAGGCCCACAAAGGGAGGAAATGTCGGACTGGGAGGTTATGTTTTCAACGACAGAAACGGTATTATAAGCCGAACCGGTCTCCTTGCCGCTTATGCGTATCATATTCAGATTGGCCGGACAGGAACAACCCCAAATTACCTGTCACTCGGACTTGCAGCAACATTCTATCAGTATGCCCTTGATCTCAATGGAAACCTTATGCTTAAGGATGTGGATGATGAATTCCTGAATAACTACGACAGGGTAACTTATATTCCCGATTTTAACTTCGGAGCCACCTATACAACTGAAAATTACTATGTCGGGTTCTCCATGACATCACTTTCCAGAGGTTCGATACTCTTCGCCAATAAAGGCGATAATAACAGGTCAGAATTGGGACACTATTACCTCACGGGAGGATTAAAAATTCATTTCCGGGGTGCGCCGGACTGGTCTTTGTCTCCTTCAGCTATGATAAGGTCATCTGACCAGCTTTTCAAGGCGGCACAGATGGATCTTACAGGCAGGGTTTACTGGAAAGAGGAATACTGGGCCGGTCTCTCTTACCGTACTACCGGTTCAATAATTCTGATGATAGGAGGGAAGTATGACAGGTTCTACTTCGGATATGCTGCCGATTTTACAATGAATGAACTTCATGGTAAAACACTTGGATCTCATGAGCTGACCATGGCTGTCAAATTTGGAGAAAGTGCAAGGAGATACCGCTGGATTAATGCTTACTAGTAGATTATAATCTTACAGGGAGAGGGTGTTTTAAGGCACCCTCTCTTCATTTGATACCAGATTATACCTCTTGTCCTCCCTATTTACTATTTTTGAGATATGTCGCGTTCGCTTCCATTTTTAACCTTTGTCGCTGTATTCCTGGTTTCGTGCCAGAAAAATAATTTTATGACAATCAACCAGCTCAGGTTTTCGGCCGACACTATATATTTTGATACTGTGTTTGCATCAGCCGGTTCTGTGACAAAGCAGTTAAGAGTGAAGAATATCGGCAATAGTCCAATTAAGATTGATGAGGCATACCTGGCAGGAGGGACAGGCTCGCAGTTCAAAATCAATATAGATGGGGAACCTGTCAGCCTGAAGAGAGATATCTCAGTGGCAGCGGGAGACAGTTTTTATGTATTCATCGAGGTGAGTGTTGATCCATCGAGCAGCAATTCACCGGTATCAATATCAGATTCAATACTTTTTGTGTCAGGGCAATATACTGAAAAAGTCCTGCTTCAGGCCTGGGGGCAGGATATTAACCTGATTTCCAATTCTATCCTTGATGATCAGAGATGGTCAGGACAAAAGCCATATTTAATCTACGGCACTGTATTTGTTGATACTTTAAGGACCCTGGTTATTGATTCGGGAACCAGGATATATTTCCACAGGAACAGTGAACTGCGTGTAGCCGGAACCCTCCTGGCAAAAGGTACTTTAAACCACCCCATTCTGTTTGCCGGCGACAGACTGGAGAAAATGTACGAGGATATACCCGGACAATGGCTTGGAATAAGGTTCCTGAATCCAAGCAGCGGAAATCGAATTGAACATATGGTAATCAGGGGCTCCGTGAATGGTGTGACCCTGGGTGAACTTTCAAACCAGTTTAACCAGCCGGACCTGTACCTCTACGATACTTATATAATGCATTCTACCATATCGTGCCTCTCAGCTGTTCACGGATCGGTAATCGCCGCAAATTGTGTCTTTACCCATTCTGGGAAGTACTGTATCAGCACAATATCAGGTGGTAGTTACAGGTTTGTTCATTGCTCTGTTTTCAACCTGTGGGAGTATGGCATAAGGCTTACTCCCTCAGTGAATATTTCTGAAAAATCGGGGTCGAAAGGCTTTTCTTCCGGCCCTGCTGACATAGAAATGGATAATTCAGTTATTTACGGGGATCTCCCTTCAGAGCTAAACCTTGTGCCCGCCGGCAGCCTTTATTCAGGCACCTTTATCTTTGACCACTGTCTTATCAGGCTTGATACAGCCTTTTCTTTCTTCTGGAACAGGAAAGCTTTCCCTGGGTCAATGATTAATACCGATCCACGTTTTATCGCGATATTTAATTATGATTTCCGGCCCGATACACTTTCACCCCTGGTAGGAGCAGGTAATCCGGTTTTTGCAGTGGATTATCCTCTTGATATACGGGGATTTATAAGAACAGGCATTCCAAACCCCGACATCGGTGCGTATGAAAGGGTTCCAGGAGAACAAAAAAAATGAGTTCTTCAGGAAATGAAAAGAAAAAACATAATCCTCAATGCAATAATCCTTCTGATCGCTTTCAAGGGCCTGTCCGCTTCAGCCCAGGAGAGTGACACAGCGAGAGTCAGGTTCCTGTTCTATAATGTTGAAAATCTTTTTGATACCAGAGATGATTCCATTTATGATGACAACGAGTTTCTTCCTGCCGGATCCAGGCATTGGGATAAATCGCGATATAACACGAAATTAAACTCACTCTATAAGGTCATAATTGCCTCTGGGGGATGGGAACCTCCTGTACTTGCAGGCTTTTGCGAGGTCGAAAACAGCAGGGTCCTCCGCGACCTTGTAAACGACACTTGGCTTTCGAAATATAAATATGGCGTGGTAACCTCGGGATCCAGGGATCCGCGTGGAATAAGGACAGGCATTATTTACAGGAAGGATATCCTTCACCTGTTGTACCTGAGAAGCATAGATCCTTCGATGATGGCTGGCAATGCCAGGACAAGAATGGTTTTTTATACGAAATGGAAGATTGGTTCTGACACGCTTCACCTGTTTCTCAACCACTGGCCTTCAAGAAGAAGAGGAATACTTGCTGAGGAAAAAACACGTTCCGGAATAGCCTCAATTATTATTTCAATTACAGACTCGCTGTACAGGGTCAGTTATGGAAAAGCAAAAATAATAATTGCAGGTGATTTCAATTGTACTCCGGCGGATGAGCTGATTAAGGCTATGACATCCAGATTGGTACAAGGCAAAAATTGTCTTTCAAATCTTTCTGAAAAGCAGTGCAGGAGCGGTGTCGGGTCTTATAAATTTCAGGGAACATGGGAGATGATAGACCAAGTAATTGTCTCCGACGGGCTTCTGGCAGCCAGCCGTGGGCTTCGTACAAGTCCTGAATTCTGTTCCGTGTTCAGCCCGGAATTTCTCCTGGAGAAAGACCCGGCCTATCCCGGCAACACGCCAAAACCGACATACCGGGGTGTAAAATATATCGGGGGCTTCAGCGATCACCTGCCGGTTATTCTTGACCTGATCAGGTAGTGCCGTCTTTTGAAACAAGACCAAGTTCCTTCGCAGTCTTTATCATTATTTCGCGGGCTGCATCATAGTCATTAGGGATAATGCCATCCAGAATTGCATCACGAATTGCAGTTTTAATAATACCCACTTCCTTTCCCGGTTTGATACCAAAGACAGATATTATATCATCACCCGAGATGGGGGGCTTGAAGTTTCTTACAGCATCCTTCTCCTCAATTTCCTTCAGCTTCTTCCTGACCAGCCTGAAATTCTCAAGGTGCCTGGTCTTTTTTTCCTCGTTTTTGGAAGTTATATCTGCCTCGCAGAGCATCATCAGATCTTCAATATCATCTCCTGCTTCAAAGAGAAGTCGCCTAATTGCGCTGTCGGTAACCTCTTCCTGCGAGAGAACGATGGGCCGGAGATGCAGATCTATAAGCTTCTGGACGTACTTCATCCTGTCGTTTAAAGGGAGCTTCATCCTTCTGAAAATCGAAGGGATCATCCTGGATCCGATATACTCATGACCGTGAAAAGACCATCCTGATTCAGGAATGTATTTTTTTGTGACCGGTTTTGCAATATCATGTAAAAGAGCTGCCCATCTCAACCAAAGATTATCGGTCTTACGGCTGATGTTATCAAGAACTTTTACAGAATGGAGGAAATTGTCCTTATGTGCCTTACCCTCTCTTTTTTCCACACCTTTCATCTTGTCCAGCTCGGGAAAAATAAGTGCAAGAAGACCTGATCTTTCCAGGAGGACAAAGCCCCTGGAGGGGCGGTCGCACATCATTATTTTGTTCAGTTCGGTAATAACACGTTCAGCTGAAACAATGTTTATGCGCGCTGCATTTCTTTTAATTGAGTCGAATGTCTCCGCGCTGATTTCAAAATTCAGCTGCGAGGCGAACCTTATTGCCCTTAACATCCTCAGCGGATCGTCTTCGAATGTCCTGTCAGGCTCAAGAGGTGTTCTGATAACCTTATTTTCAAGATCATAAAGTCCGTTAAAAGGATCAATTAACTCACCAAACCCTGACCTGTTCAGGCATACTGCCATTGCATTTATTGTAAAATCCCTCCTGTTCTGGTCGTCCTCAAGTGTACCGTTTTCGACCACAGGCTTTCTTGAATTCCTGTTGTACGACTCTTTTCTCGCACCTACAAATTCAATATCGTAATCCCCGGAATGACACATTGCGGTCCCGAAATTCCTGAAAACCGTGACCTTGACGCCTTTTCCAAGCTTACCTGCAACTTTTTTTGCAATTTCAATCCCATTGCCAATAATCAGGATATCAATGTCTTTTCCGGGATTTTCTCTCTTCAGCAGCAGGTCCCTTACATACCCTCCGATCACGTATCCATCCCTGCCAGCTTCGTCCAGAACTGAAGAAAGGAGATCGAAAATCCTGTCATTTAGACATATCTTCATATATAAATATGACAATTTAATTTATCTTCGTGACAAAGTTACAATTTCTGGACTATTTCGTGCAGGGGATTTCGAATTGGCCATATTGGTACGGGTTTTGTTCCTTAATGAACAATTTCTAAGACAAATCGTTTCATTAAAAATAACTTTATGACAGAGCATCTGACAAAAGAAAAATTCCTCTCAAAAGTTTTCAACTATGAAACCAATAAAGAGTGGAAGTTCGAAGGAGACAAGCCTTGTATAATTGATTTTTATGCCGACTGGTGCGGTCCCTGTAAAATGGTAGCTCCTGTTCTTGAAGAGCTGGCAGAAGAATTCAGGGGTAAGCTAGATATATATAAGGTCGATACTGAAAAGGAGGTGGAACTGGCTTCTGTATTCGGGATAAGAAGTATCCCCAGCCTGCTTTTTGTGCCAAAAACCGGTCAGCCCCAGATGGCAATGGGCGCATTACCCAAGGAGACATTCGTACAGGCTTTCAGGGATGTCCTGGGGATAGAAAAAAACTTATAAAAAAAAGTTTAAATACCCTGAAACCTTTTACCCTTCTTAATCGTTTAAGATTATGAAGTTAGATCAAACAGTCAGTAGTTTGTTTCAAAGGATTTAGGTTAGGGTGTTAAAGTTTATCCCGCGGAAGATTTTCCGCGGGATTTTTATGTCATGTCCTTAAAAATGTTGTTTATTTCCTCTTCAGTACTCCTCAGTTTCTTCTGACACTGCCTTATCAGCTCTGAAGCTTTTTTGACCTCATCGGAGAGCTTGTCAACGTCAAGGTTGCCGGTCTCGATATTCTGAAGGATCTTTTCAATCTCTTTAACAGCCTCATTGAATGAAAATTCTTTCTTTGCCATTTCTTATGGTGTTTATCATTTATCGAAAAATATTTTTTTTATGAATCACCGGGCCCTGAAACGGAACTCTCGACAGTGCCATCTGAAAATGTGGTATGGATTTTATCTCCCTGCTTAAGAAGACCGGCTGAGGTTACTATCCTGCCCCGTCTTGATGTGATGGTATAACCTCTCCTCAGAATATTCTCGGGGCTAAGCAATTTGAGATTGTTTCCGAGCTTTTCAACATTGTCAAGGTTCTGCTTCAGATAAGAGCTGGTTCCCGATTTGAGCAACTCATGAAAACTATTTATATGAAGTTCCAGTCCTGACCTGAAATTTCTTGACGATGACATCAGCCTTGATAGCATTGCAGCCGGTTTCATGCTCTCCCTTATGACAAAGCTTTTGCCTGTATTTGCCAGTCTGAGCAGGCTTCCTGAAATCCTGTCTTTTTCCCTGTTTATCCTGATGCTTGCCGAGGGCAGCAGCCTCATTAAGAAAGCATCAAGATTGATCCTTGCTTCATCTGTAAGGGAGCGTGAGAGGGTTGAAATGTCGTTATATAGTCCCGCAATATATTCTTCCGTGGCGGCCATTGTACCGATCAGAAAATCAGCTACTGATGTAGGGGTTTTTTCAGCCCTGTGAGCAACAATGTCAGTTACTGAACGGTCTTTTTCATGACCGATCCCTGTAATGACTGGCAGGGGAAACTGGGTAACATGAAATGCGATGTTATAATTGTCGAACCAGCTGAGATCGCTCACAGCTCCTCCTCCTCTTACAATGCAAACAACATCGAACAGATCCTGGTTTTCAGCAATCCTGTCGAGGGCGGATATAATTCCTGTTTCTGTTTCATCCCCCTGCATAGCCGATTCAAAAAGCGCGATGTTGAATCTGTATCCAAAGGTGTTTTCATTCAGGTGTTTAGTGAAATCCGCATAGCCGGCAGCGCTTTTGGATGATATTACTGCAACTCTTTTGGGAAGAAGCGGAAATTCAATGTCCCTGTTCATAGATATTACCCCTTCCTCTTCAAGCTTCCTGAGGATCTGTTGCCTCCTGATTGCCATCTCGCCGAGGGTGAATGATGGATCAATATCATTTATAACGAGGCTGAGACCGTAAAGCTCATGATATTCTATCCTGACCTGTACCAGGATTTTCAATCCCGGTCTTAACAATTCTCCCGTGGCTCCTTCAAAAAGATGTTTTACAAAACGATACCGGCTGCCCCATATAACGGCCCTGGCTTTAGCTTTCAGGTTGACATCATCGGCTTGTTTTTCAATCAGTTCCAGGTAGCAGTGCCCTGAGATATTTTCACGCAGATCCGATATCTCCGCAGTAACCCAGTAAAATCCGGGAAAAGCAAGATACAGTGAATCTCTGATAATCACCTGTAACTCTGCCAATGACACTTTGTCATTCATGCTTATGCTCGTATTTTAATGACTTTGAAGTAGTACGTCCTTACAGATGTCTTAAGTCTTACCAGGTACAGGCCCTGACTGCTATTCTCAAGGTCAGTAATTATCAATGACCTGCTGATGTATTCCGCGAAAGTATGATATGCTACAAGGCTTCCTGAAGTGTTATATACCCTGATTTCTATTGATCCTGGGGCATCTCTGAATATCAGGTTAAGGTCCTTAAAGAATGGGTTTGGCCCGATGGTGACACTGTTTTCGGGCCTGGTCAGAAATTTGTTTTCCAGGCTCTCAATCACCTGTATCATATCAGGCAATCCATACCCGTACAGTGAATCGGGATATGAATGCCTGTCACCACATTCGTGAAGGAGGTCTATCAGATCCTTGTTTTGGATTTCAGGCGCTGCCTGGAGAGCACATGCGCAAACGCCGCTCAGCAGGGGGCAGGATAGAGAAGTGCCGCTCGCCAGCCCGAAGGTGTTTGTTTCAATTTGAACAGGTACCCTGACTCCCTGTGCAACATTATCGGGTTTTATTCTTCCGTCGGCACTGGGACCCGCTGATGAAAAAGATGAGATTATATTATTTCCGTCAACCGCACCTGCCGACAATACACTATCCCCGTCGGTGGGTGCAATAATTCTTTTCCACGAGCCGGTCCTTTCGTTTCCTGCACTCGTTACAACCAGGATTCCTTTTGATGCGGCAATTTCGGCGGCCCTTGTTATGAAGGTGTTTCTCCCGTTCATATCCTGGAACTTGTAATTCATTGTCGAGTCATCGAAAGAATAGTACCCCAGGGATGATGAAATTATATCTGCACCCAGGCTATCGGCATACTCGGCTCCTGCAGCCCAGTAATCCTCTTCAACCGGGAATTCTGATGAAGTGTCTTCCGTCCTCACGAGGCAATAATCGGCCCCGGGGGCGCTGCCCTCAATGTAGCCGTCGTATAACCCTGCAAGGACCGACATCACCGCAGTTCCATGGTAATGATAGCCGTAAACGTTCTCAGCCCCAGTAATAAAATCTCTCGTGGCTACTATCCCGTTTCGCAGCCTGAGCTGAGTCAGCGACGAGATCTCATCGGTGAGGTAAAAGCCACCATCAAGTACAGCAATCAGGATGCCCTTGCCTGTGAGCCCGTTGGTATGAAGTATATCCCCATGAAGCATTTTTATGGGATTATCGAAAGGAAACGAATTTGCCTGTTCAAGCTGCAGGCCAAGCTTATCCGCAGAAAGTCCCTTTCCGGCCGGCTTCTTTACCACCTTAATATTTTCAACAAAGGGGAGGTTAAGGACCGGAGCCATGTCAACAGGTGCGGTTGATTTAAAAAGGGCGGTGTTCATCCACCTCGATGAACAGTGAAAAGTCAGACCGAAGGAGGAAACGGCAGTTATGTATCCGCTTTTAACAGGGATATCATAAATGTCGGGTACATGAATTTTGTATTTTTCACGCCTTAAGACAGCCCTCTGGCTTAGGTATTGCGTCGGATAATTATTATAAAAAACAAGACCCTTATCTTTAAAATATACCCTGTAGAAATAATTGTATGAAATACCCTGAGCTTCGCAGGTACCAACCAAGCAAAACCCCGCAAGAATCAGCAGCACGGCGATTAAGGTTTTCCTGTGGCAATTCATTGCCATATGGTGCCTGTTTTTTCAGGGTCCGGAATTTTACCCTTGTTTCTTTCCAGAGAATCGAGGTATTCAGTTTCCTTTTTGAACAGTTCAGGACTGGTAGGTACTCCGGAAATATAGTTGATTTTTAATTTTACCGATCCGTCACGGTTGTATTTTATCCAGTCGCCATCCCTGGCATCATCCCTGTACTGACCTGAATATTCAGGGTGGCCGTTATCATAGTATGTTGTAAATTTCCCGTCAAGCATTCCGTCAACATAATATCCCGACAGGCAGGGCTTGCCACCGACAAAATATTGCGTCCATTCGCCCGATTTCTTGTCATTGACGTAGTTTACCCTTTCAGAAATGCTACTGTCGGGGTAGAACTTCACAGAGATCCCGTTTTTCATGTTGTTCCTGTACTCTTCCCTGCATATCAGGTAGTCCTTGAAATAGGAGGAGTAGAATTCCCAGCTTCCTTCCTTAAGCTGATTCACGTATTTTCCCTTAGAGGCTACGAGGCCGTTTGGATGATAGAAAACCGCATTTGCCGACTTTCCATCTGCGGAATAGTCAAGAACAGATTGCAATGAATCATTCTCGTAAAATCGTTTAAACCGGCCCGAAGGCTTCCCTTCTTTGAAGTATCCTTCATATAATACATGGCCCATGCTGTTTTTTTTGATCCAGTGTCCCTGTCTCAGGCCCCTGGCATCGGTCTGGTTTAGTGAGGCCTGACCGGTTACATTTATTGAAACAGCTATAAAGGCTAAAAATGTGATTATTGTGACTTTCATATCATTGTCTGGTTTCAGAATATAAAATTAAAAAAAATCCCGCATGCATTATGCGGGATTTCTCAATCGCGACCGTATGTTATTTTACTTCCTCAAAATCGACATCGGTTACTTCATCACTGCCTGACTTTTTACTTCCTCCGGCAGATGCATCCTGACCTGGCTGTGATGAAGCCTGGCCCGATGACTGTGCCGATTTGTACATCTCTTCGGATGCAACCTGCCATACCGCGTTAAGGTCCGCTAGTGCCTTTTCTATGGAGTCAATATCCTGGGATTTATGTGCTTCTTTCAGTTTTGCCAGGGCACTCTCAATGCCGCTTTTCTTGTCGGCAGGAATTTTATCACCGAATTCCTTAAGCTGTTTTTCTGTCTGGAAGATCATGCTGTCGGCAGCATTGACCTTGTCGACTTTTTCACGGGCTTTTTTATCAGCCTCCTCATTAGCCTTGGCTTCATCCCTCATCCTCTTTATTTCGTCATCGCTTAACCCCGAAGACGCTTCGATCCTTATCCTCTGTTCTTTTCCTGTTCCCCTGTCCTTAGCGGAAACATGAAGTATACCGTTTGCATCGATGTCGAATGTTACTTCAATCTGCGGGACACCTCTCGGGGCAGGTGGTATCCCATCGAGATGGAACCTTCCAATGGTTTTATTACCTGGAGCCATCGGCCTTTCTCCCTGCAGAACATGTATCTCTACCGAAGGCTGGCTGTCTGCCGCTGTGGTGAAGACCTCTGTCTTGCGTGTAGGAATGGTTGTGTTCGATTCGATGAGCCTGGTCATTACGCCACCCATTGTCTCGATCCCAAGTGACAGTGGTGTGACATCAAGGAGAAGCACATCTTTTACTTCACCTGTAAGAACGCCACCCTGGATTGCGGCACCTACAGCCACAACCTCATCGGGGTTTACACCTTTTGAAGGCACTTTCCCGAAGAATTTCTCAACGAGCTGCTGGATTGCAGGAATTCGTGTTGAACCTCCCACAAGAAGAACTTCGTCTATATCTGAAGCCTGCATACCGGCATCTTTCAAAGCCTGCCTGCATGGTTCAATTACTGCCTGGATCAGCTTGTCACATATCTTCTCAAACTGTGCACGCGACAGTGTTTTCACAAGATGCTTGGGAATTCCGTCGACCGGCATTATGTACGGAAGATTAATCTCTGTTGAAGTCGAACTGGAAAGCTCGATCTTCGCTTTCTCAGCTGCTTCCTTAAGCCTCTGCATCGCCATCGGATCCTTTCTCAGGTCGAGTCCTTCATCCTTTTTAAACTCCTCGGCCAGCCAGTCGATGATCAGATGATCAAAATCATCCCCACCCAGGTGGGTATCGCCATTGGTCGACTTGACTTCAAAAACGCCATCACCCAGCTCGAGGATTGAAATGTCAAAGGTTCCCCCTCCAAGGTCGAACACAGCTATCTTGAGGTCCTGTGCCTTCTTGTCGAGGCCATAGGCCAGCGAGGCCGCGGTAGGCTCGTTAATTATTCTTTTGACCTTCAAACCCGCAATTTCACCTGCCTCTTTCGTAGCCTGGCGTTGTGAATCGCTGAAGTAGGCAGGAACTGTAATGACAGCCTCGGTAACTTCCTGTCCAAGATAGTCTTCAGCTGTTTTCTTCATCTTCTGAAGGATCATTGCTGAAATTTCCTGTGGAGAATATAAACGGCCTTCAATGTTCACCCTCGGTGTATTATTGTCCCCCCTGGTGACAGTGTATGTCACCCTTTCAATTTCCTTTGTTACTTTGTCATAAGTCTCACCCATAAACCTTTTAATGGAGTAAACGGTCTTTTTCGCGTTCGTAATTGCCTGACGCTTTGCAGGGTCACCAATCTTTCTCTCGCCGTTCTCCACAAATGCAACAATAGAAGGCGTTGTTCTCTTTCCTTCACTGTTGGGGATCACCACCGGTTCGTTGCCTTCCATGACGGCAACGCATGAATTCGTGGTCCCAAGGTCAATTCCAATTATTTTTCCCATATCCAGTTTCTTTAAATTTCAATAATTTGTTTTTATTGCTGCAATGATTATGCCATTGGCACCAAACTATTAATTCAGCCTTTTTTCGTGACAAAACGGCAGAAACTGTCTGCCCTTCATAAAAAGAAATAAAGCCCTGGCACGAATATCTGATACAATTAGTAGCTTTGTCAGCTGTAACCAACAATTAATGACCATGTCAGTCCACAAAACCGTAAAAAGAGTTACGACCCATGTTTTGTATGAGATGAAGCTCAAGGGCGAAAAGATTGCCATGCTTACAGCTTACGATTATTCTTATGCCAGGATACTGGATGAAGCAGAGATTGATGTGATCCTTGTTGGAGACTCCGCTTCAAATGTAATGGCCGGTTATGAGACGACACTTCCGATCACTCTGGATAATATGATCTATCATGCATCGTCGGTTGTAAGAGGCGTTAAAAGAGCACTGGTTGTAGTCGATCTTCCGTTCGGAACTTACCAGGGCAACTCAAAGGAAGCTCTGGCTTCATCGATCCGGATAATGAAGGAGACGGGAGCACATGCCGTCAAGCTGGAGGGTGGTCAACAGGTGGCAGAATCCATCGAGAGGATACTCTCGGCAGGCATTCCGGTGATGGGTCACCTTGGTCTTACTCCGCAGGCAATCCATAAATTCGGTACATATGTCGTCAGGGCGAAGGAAGAGGAGGAGGCAAGACGCCTGATGGATGACGCAAGGCTTCTCCAGGATATAGGCTGTTTCGCAATTGTTCTCGAAAAAATCCCTGCAAAGCTTGCCGAAGAAGTCACATCCGGCATTAAAATCCCTACCATTGGAATAGGTGCAGGACCGAAGACTGACGGGCAGGTGCTTGTGCTGCACGATATGCTCGGCGTAAACCAGGAGTTTTCACCCAGATTCCTGAGAAGGTATCATAATCTGCATGCCGAGATAAAAGGTGCTGTTCAGGCATATATAAGCGATGTCAGGACCCTCCAGTTTCCTAATGATAAAGAGCAATACTAGCAGTCAGAATGGTCCCCTGGATCCTTTACGAAGACAATCATATAATAGCTGTCAACAAGCAGTCGTCAGACCTGTCGCAGGGTGACAGTTCAGGTGATGAAGCTCTTGATGCCCGGGTTAAAAAATACATTGCTGAGAAATACAAAAAACCGGGTGAAGTTTTCCTTGGAGTCGTACACAGGCTCGACAGGCCTGTCAGCGGAGTTCTGCTTTACGCACGCACATCCAAGGCCCTTTCAAGGCTGAATGAAATGTTCAGGACACGCGATGTGAAAAAGATATACTGGGCATTGGTCAGGGAGCAGCCTCCTGAGGCGGAAGGAACTATTTCAAATTACCTGCGCAAAAACGAGAAACAGAATAAAACATACGTCTTCGAATCGGAGGTGAAGGGATCGAAGAAAGCATCACTGGCATATAAAATTATTGGCCGGTCTGAAAGATACTACCTTCTTGAGATTGACCTTCATTCAGGAAGGCATCACCAGATCAGGGCACAGCTCAGTAATTTAGGATGTCCTGTGAAGGGAGATCTGAAGTACGGTTACCCGCGCTCAAATGAAAATGGCGGAATTAGCCTTATCTCCAGACAGCTGGAATTTATTCACCCGGTTAAAAAAGAGAAAATTGTCATTACTGCCCCGCTTCCGCAGGATGATGCCTGGAAAGCATTCAGGAATATATAAAAAGAAAATGAGCCGGATTTCTCCGGGCTCATTTCCATGTTAATCAATAAAAGCCTGATCGGAATTATTTCTTCCTGTCTTTCGACCCGGTATCTTTTGATTCAGTTTTGCCCGTTTTCGTGGCTTCTTTGCTTCCACCGAGCTTCGCTTCAATAAAAGTTGCCAGTTCGCTGATTTTGGTTTCATCGCTGCCTTCTATCGTTATAACCATTCCACCCCTGGCGATCACATAACTCAGCTTGTCTCCCTTTTCACCCGTGTTGCCTTCTTTTCCGGTAATGCTCTCTTTTTCAACATTCTCCTCAATATCATTACCCGTGCTGATGATGATCTCCTTCATTTCGTCCTTTTCTCCTTTCCCGTCAGAAGAATATGCCACTGTAAAGCTCTTTCCATCCTTTTGGTCAGCCGTGACAAAGTGATCGCGGTTTTCCTTAAGATGTATGGTCTGACCGTTCTTCATTATTATGGAATCGGTCGATTGGCCGTATATTACAGTGTCGATGAGCACATTTGTCTTACCGTTATCGGAAATAATGATTTTGATTTTTTTCTCCTCTTTTTTATCCTGCGCCACTGCCTGGATTGCGAGAAAAACAGCCCCTGTTGCAACTAAAAAAACTAACCTCAAGGTTCTTTTCATGGTGTCCATATAATTGGTTTACAGGAATAAAAGTAAGCCCGCCAACGTGAAAGCCCAGTTAAATTGAGGTTAAATGTCGTTAAGGAAAAGTTAAAAAGAGGATGTTAAAAAGTTAAATGGTATAATTTTGCTTCATGAACAGGAAGATATTCATCAGTCTTGTCATAATGATGTCTCTTTCAATTGTCGGGATCACGTGGGTCCAGATAATATGGATAAGCAATGCCATTAAAGCCAACAAGGAAAGTTTTGATAACAGGGTATTTATAAGCCTTAATAATGCTGCAAACGAGATAGAATCGCTAAGGAAACTTAATACATTCAATAATTTTCTCTGGCGCGACCCCCTTGCAATGTCTGATACATCTGTCGATATCTCAGGTTACCTGAACTTCGGCGGATATTCTGCCCAGGGTGGAGGCACTGTAAGCATTAATATACGAAACCAGTATGGGACCGTAAGCAACGACGGCACTCAGCGAAATGTAGTTATCTCAAGCGATACCACAATTGTGGATTCGCTGAACAATAATTCTACATTTCATATTAATCTGGATGGCAGCCACCAGGCAAGCAAGGCTGTTGATGGCAGCGGGGAAAAATCAATTTTCGTCAATCAGAAAGATTTTCTAGACTGGGTGAAAAAAAGGTCAAGCGAGTTCCAGAATATGAGTGAAAGGATGCTCTATGAGATCTACCAGTCGGAAAAGACAATGGAGCTTGAAAATTCGGAAATTCTTAAGACTCTGAATCACTACCTGCCATTCTACGGGATTCATACCCCGTTTGAGTTTGCCGTGATTAAAGAAGGAGAAGTGGCATCGACCTCGACCGACAGGATCAGCAAGGGTGAATTCCTCAAAAGCAATTATAAAGTGAGGCTGTTTCCTGAGAATCTTATACAGAGGGACCTGATCCTGTCCGTTGTCTTTCCGAAAAAAAATAACTATGTACTCGGCTCCATGACATGGCTTCTCGGAGGATCCCTTATTTTTTCGCTGATTATCTTCTCCACCTTTGCCCTCAGCCTTTACTCCATTCTCAGGCAAAAGAAGATCGCCGATATCAAATCCGATTTCATAAACAACATGACCCATGAGTTCAAGACGCCAATAGCAACAATATCACTGGCTGCTGATACAATACTGAATCCCAAGGTGCTGAAAGATGAGAACAGCCTTAAGCATTTTATCGGCATGATCAAAAAAGAGAACAACAGGATGAACAAGCAGGTGGAAACAATTCTGCAGATAGCATCCCTTGATAAGAAGGAGATTGATTTCAAGATCCGGCCGGTATCACTTCATTCCATAATTGAGAGAACAATAGAAACGATAGACATACAGGTTCAGCAGAAGCACGGAAAGATAAGAACAAGGCTGGAAGCGGAAAACGATACTATTAATGCTGATGCTGAACATTTCACAAACCTTGTCCACAATCTTCTCGATAATGCAATCAAGTACTCACCTGAATTTCCGGATATCACCGTTTCTACAGTCAACCGCGACGGAGGCATAATCATGGCAGTGGAGGACAAGGGTATCGGGATGAGCAAAAGTGTCCAGGCGAAGATATTTGAGAGGTTTTACAGGCAGACTTCAGGCGATATACACGATGTTAAGGGATTTGGTGTTGGCCTAAACTATGTCAAGGCAATTGTCGATGCCCACAGGGGCAATATCTCGGTTAGTTCCGAGCCTGGTAAGGGAAGCCGGTTTGAAGTTTATTTACCATTTAATTCAGAGAATTGAATATGAGCAGCAGAACTGTAACAATTTTCCTCGTTGAGGATGATCTGAGCTTCGGATCGGTTCTTAAGTCTTACCTGGAACTAAATGATTACCAGGTTGAGTGGGTAGATGACGGCAAGTATGCCGTAGAGCATTTCAGGAAAGGCAATTTTGACATATGCATCCTGGATGTGATGTTACCCCATGTCGACGGTTTTACCATAGCCACCGAGATCAGGAAAATGAATCCCAATATTCCAATTGTGTTCCTTACTGCCAAGAAGCTGAAGGACGACGTTCTCAAAGGTTATGGCGTAGGTGGTGATGATTACGTAACCAAGCCTTTTGATACTGATATACTCCTGGCAAAAATAAAGGCCATTATCCAGAGAAGAGACATCCACGATGAAACGCGCGATATTTATGAGGTTGGCCGTTTCATCTTTAATTCAAGGCTGCGGACACTCAATACCGGGGACAGGGAAATCAAACTTTCACCAAAGGAATCACAGCTTCTGGAGATGCTGGCAATAAATCCCAATGCTCTTATAAGCAGGGAGATGGCATTGAAAAAGATCTGGGGGTCCGATGATTATTTCACTGCCAGGAGCATGGATGTCTATGTAACTAAGCTCAGAAGATACCTGGCAGACGATCCTTCACTGGTAATTAAAAATATTCATGGTGCAGGTTTCCAGCTTATTATCAAGGATGCATCCTGAGATCTGCCCTGCTGAACTGCATTGGTAAGAGATCTCCTCCTCTTTCAACAATTCTTACCGAAGGATAACCACCCAGGATTATGCGTATTTCTTTGCCGTATCTTTCTTCCTCTTCAGCAATCACCTGGCGGCAGTTCCCGCATGGCGAGACAGGATCCTTTGAGAATCCGTCAGCAGTAAGGGCAATGACAGCCAGTGCCACCGGTCTTACCCCCGGGTAATTTGCCGAAGCTGATGATAAAACATTCCTCTCTGCACAAATTCCGGAAGGGAACGCTGCATTCTCAACATTGGTCCCTCTCAGTATCTTACCATTCTCGAGCCTGAGGGCAGCTCCGACCTTAAATCCCGAATATGGTGCGTAAGCATCGGCTGCTGCAGCTTTTGCAATCTCGAGAAGCTCCCTGTCACCTTCATCCAACTCCGAGATATCATTAAATTCAACCCAGGAGAAGACAATACTCTTTGATTTCATAAATCAGATTTTACGGGTAAACAAAGATATTAAAATATTGGGCTTCAGTTCAGCCCTCCTTTTGTTAAGATCATTATACCACTTTAAACTCTCCCGGACATTCCGGTCGGTTGAAAAATATTTGTTATTGTGAATTACAATATTTACCCGCGAACAGTGTTTTTCTAATTTTGCCTGAAAACAGACCAAATGAGGGGATGGCTATATCCGGCTTTACTGATGGCTGGTTTTATTCTGAACTCATGCCATGCAACAAGGCATACAATAACACCCGTTTCCCATGGGATCCCGGCAGGAACTGCATCTGATTATATTGATAAGTATAAAGCACTGGCGATTAGTGAAATGAAACGGACCGGTGTCCCTGCCAGCATTACTCTTGCCCAGGGTTTGATTGAGTCAGGAATGGGGAAGGGAACCCTTGCTGTGGAAGCGAATAATCACTTCGGGATAAAATGCCATGATAACTGGGACGGCCCGACAATAAGGCATGATGATGACAGGAGAAATGAGTGTTTCAGGAAGTACCGCACCCCTGAAGAATCCTTCAGGGACCATTCTGATTTCCTGCGACAGACTCCCAGGTACAGCTTTCTTTTTAATCTTCCGGTAACCGATTACAAGGGATGGGCCCGGGGACTGAGGAAAGCAGGTTATGCAACGAATCCCGATTATGCCGGAATGCTGATAGAAAGAATCGAACAATACGAATTATACAGGTACGATACCGCCGGAGGAGAAGCATTGAAGGAGGATTCAGACAGGATCAAATCAAGAGAGCCTGCCGCAGATGATTCACGGAAATATACGTCTACCCCTGTAAGGATTGAGGGAACAATATCCTACCACGCTCTTCCTGCAAGGGTAATGGAAAATAACAGGATCCAGTATATAATCGTCGGGCAGAACGACACAAGGGAAAAGATCGAAAAAGAGCTGAACCTTCTTAAATGGGAGCTTCCAAAATACAATGAGCTTGCAGGAGATTTTTCTCTTACACCCGGACAAATCCTCTATCTGCAGCCTAAGAGGGATAAAGCTGAACCTGGCAAGGAAATTCATGTGGTAAAGGCAGGTGAAACTATGTACGGTATATCGCAGATCTATGGAATAAAGCTTAAGAAGCTGCTCATGTTAAACAGGATGGATGAGGGCTCCGAGCCTTCTCCCGGGCAAAAGATATACCTGAGGAGTACTAAACCATCGGACTGATTTCAGCATTGAAACCGGCTATCCTGAACCCTCTCAGGAAGTCACGGGTGCCCATCCTTTTCTTTCCTTCAAGCTGTACACTCACGAGATTGAGGTACCCTTTGCCGCAAGCCACCCTCAGATAGGTCTTTCCGTCCGATATGATAGATCCGGGCGCCTCAGTAATCTTTTCATCCAGGGCCTGGCTCTCATATATTTTAAATGTAAAGCTCTCTTTCCCGTTATTGAGCACGGTTCTGGCACAGGGTGCAGGCGCTAATCCTCTTACAAGGTTATTTATCCTTGCGGCATCTTTTCTCCAGTCGATAATGCAATCGCCCGGAAATATCTTAGGGGCCTGTACAGGTATCTCGCCCGGTTTCAGGAACTGGCTCTGCGGAATGCCTATCAGCCTGTTGCCGGCCAATCCTTCCAGGGTTTTGATCATGAGCCTGGCTCCTTCCTTCATTAGCCTGTTTTGAAGGTCACCGGCATTCTCATAAGGAAATACCGGGATCTCCTCTCTGAGGAGAAGGTTCCCGGTATCGATCTGGTCGTTTATAAAAAAAGTTGTCACCCCGGTTTTCTGTTCGCCATTGATTAGAACATGATTTATCGGGGCAGCCCCCCTGTAATGGGGAAGGAGGGAAGCATGAAGGTTTATGGTCCCCGCCGGCGGCATACTCCATATGATTTCAGGGAGCATCCTGAAAGCGACAACAATGAAAAGATCAGGCTTCAGGTTTTTCAGCGAGCTTATGAAGTGCTCGTCCCTCAGCTTTTCAGGCTGCAGTACCGGAAGTGAGCTCAATTCGGCAAATTCTTTCACGGCCGATTTTACAATGTTCCTCCCTCTGCCGGCCGGCTTATCAGGAACTGTGACGACCCCCACAACATTATAACCGTTCATGAGCAATGATCCCAGGGTGGCCACTGCAAATTCAGGTGTTCCCATGAATACGATCCTGAAATTCTTCATGATGCGGATTTATCAGAAATGAAGAACAAATCTACAAAAAAACAGGCAAAAAATGATTAATCCTTGACGCCGTGTTTGTAGCATGAGAGCTTGTGTCCCATTTTGCTGGCCTTTGTTTCAAGGTAAAACTCATTGTAGGGGTTTGGCGGAATGATAAGAGGGACCGTTTCGACTATTTTGATACCGTAACCTTCAAGACCCGCTCTCTTTACAGGGTTATTTGAGATGAGCTTTATTTTTCCAAGACCCAGCTCCCTCATTATACTGGCACCGACCCCGTAATCCCTTTCATCTTCGCTGAAGCCGAGCTTAAGATTGGCCTGGACAGTATCCATTCCCTCTTCCTGCAGCTTATATGACTTGATTTTATTCAGGAGTCCGATTCCACGTCCTTCCTGGCTAAGATAAATAACGACACCTTTTCCCTCCTTCTCAACCATCTCCATAGCCTTGTCGAGCTGCTGGCCGCAATCGCACCTGAGGGAATGAAAAATGTCGCCGGTGAAGCAGGATGAATGGACTCTCACCAGGACGGGCTCCTCCCTCGTCCATGTACCTTTTATCAGCGCCGCATGTTCCAGCCCGTTGCTGATCTGCCTGAAAGGAATAAATTCAAATTCTCCAACGGTGGTCGGAAGCTTTACCTTTTCACCTTTTTCTATTATCGATTCGCTCTGGAGCCTGTATTTAATGAGGTCCTCAATGGTAATGATCCTGATGTCAAATTTTTTTCCGAGCTCGGAAAGCTGAGGCATCCTCGCCATTGAGCCGTCTTCGTTCATTATTTCCACGAGGGCTCCGCCGGCTTTAAGACCTGCCATCCTTGTAAGGTCAACAACGGCTTCAGTATGGCCTGCCCTCCTCAGTACACCCTTCGATTTTGCTTTCAGGGGAAAGATATGGCCCGGACGACCGAGGTCGGCCGGCCTGGTAGCCGGGTCGACTAGTGCTTTAATTGTCAGTGCCCTGTCGCGTGCCGAAACTCCGGTTGTCGTTTCACTGCTGAGGAGATCCACTGTAACGGTGAACTGGGTTTCGTGAATCGAAGTATTGTTTCCTACCATAAGATCCAAGTCGAGCTGTTCGCATCTTTCTTCGGGGAGGGCAACACAGATCAAACCCCTCCCGTACATTGCCATGAAATTGACTATCTCGGGGGTTATAAGTTCTGCGGCGCAAATAAAATCACCCTCATTTTCCCTGTCCTCATCATCCACAACAATCAGCAGTTTCCCTTTTGCTATATCGTCAAGAGCCTCTTCTATGCTATTTACCTTAATTCCGTTCATCACTGAAATCTTTTTGTTGGTGTCCAAACCCCGCTTCTTATCCCGCCAAGGTTTTTTATCAGGCCCGTGAACAATGCAACATTCATCATGAAAAGATGCGTGAAGAACCTGAGCGGTACAAGATTTATTCCCGTTTTTTTCAATAAAATATCAAGCGGGGGCAAAATTATGAAAATTACCTGTAGTAAGAAAAACAGAAAATAGAAAATTGAAGTATTGAGAAGCATGATATTAAATACTACAAGTATAAGCCAGAAAACAGGAGTAAGCCACCTGAGTACCTTGTGGGATATGAAACTGAAGGACCATTTGCTGAAAGGGCGAAGAAGCAAAGATGAAAAATATCTCAGATTCTGAAAGTTACCCGCGGATATCCTTACTTTTCTCCTGAATTCATCTGATATGTTATTAGGGAGGTCCTCAAAAACTACGGCTTCCGGATCGCTGATTGCTTTTTCTCCTTTTTTGATGACGTTCATGCATATTCTGAAATCATCGGCCAATATCTCATTTTTATTCGGCTGATACGATTGTTTCCTAACCGCGTAGAATCCGCCAAACGGACCCATCATTGTTCCCCATATCCTGCCTTCAGTATTTTTCATCATTGTTTCAATATTCAGGTAGGCATTCTCGGGGAGTGCGATCCCGTCCTTTCTCGGGTTGGAGCTTGTGAGCCTTGAGTCGACAAGACCAACGGTTTCATCAGAGAAGTTCCTTACAAGCAATCGGATTGTTGATGGCTCAGGGATCACATTGGCGTCAGTGATAACCAGTATCTCACCCCTGGCCTTTTCTGAAAGATCGTTGATTACAGCCGGTTTTCCTGTTCTGTTACCATATGTTGTTACTTTTAAGCTATCATGTTTCTTGCATGCCTCTTCAAGAATCCTGTCAGTCATGTCATCCGACGCGTCGGAACCGACAAGAACTTCCAGCTTACCGGCCGGGTAATCCGACATGAACAGCGATTCTAACTTATGCTCAATGACTAATTCTTCATTGTGAACAGCCATCAGAACGGAAACATATGGCTGGTCGGGGTATTCTTTTATGGTTTTTCCGTTCCTTGAAAACCTGTTGATTATAAGCAGAAGCAAAGGGTAAGCTGCATAGGTATGCAATATCAGGATAAGCGGGAGCCAGAATAGTATCCTCTGAATCATCAGACAAGCTGTGAGTAGAAATTCATCAATTTTTCTGCTGATGCGAAGATATTATAATTTTTCCTGACAGTTTCCATGCCCTCCGATCCCATTTCTTTCCTCAGCGAGGCGTCGTTGAGCAGGCTTACAACAGAATCTGCAAATGCATGGCTATCATCCTTTATAAAGACGGCTTTCCCGTCGGCCAGGTCCATTCCCGCGACCGCGACGGAAGTGGCAACTATGCCTTTCCCGCAAGACATTCCCTCTATGATTTTCATTCTTATTCCGCTCCCTGCAAAAAGTGGAACCACCATCACCTGCATTTTCCCGATGAACAGCGATGATTCGCCGATCTCGCCATGAAAGACTATATTTTTACCTTTACACATATGTCTTGCCCTGGCCGATGGATTTCTTCCGGCTACATGGAATACCGCACCGGGACAGTTCAGCCCGACCAGGGGCCAGACATATCTTATAAACCATTCCAGGCCGGTAAGGTTTGGCCTCCAGTCTAGTGATCCAAGGAAGAAAACGCTTCCTGGAACTTCTTCAGTGGACCCCGGTTCCCGTACCGGGTATCCTGGTGAACACACTGTTGATTTTCCACTGAAACCATTGTTTATAAACCATTTCATGTCTTCTCCTGTGACAGAAGCCAGGCCGTCGAACTTTTTCATTATTGTTTTTTCTGCCGCTTCAGTCCTTGAGGCCAGCAGTCTTAAATAGGCTCGTTTTAAAGGATTCCTTTCCCATCCTGACTGGAGGAACCATATCCTGCATTCGACATTATGTGGCCTGTAAATGAATCTTGCCCTGCTGAACCGTTTGAGAACATTGAGATAGCCTGTCATTGCGAGGCCCTCTATCTGGACTATATCAAACTCATCAGCATTAAGCGAGCAGAGAACTCTTTCAACTTCCTTCGACAGGAAACGCTCGAGAGAATACGGGTAATCCGTCAATACCAGGTTCCTGATCAATGCAGGGATTCCGGGTCTTGTATCGACAGTAATTAATTTAAGATCAACATTTCCACCGAAATGCGCAAGCGCTTCCGAAGGGGAGACGAAATGTTTTAAGGTATTTATAGAAACAATTGTAATTTTTGCCCCGTATGCAAGGAGACCTTCAGTCAGTGCAAGTGTTGCGGATGCTCCTCCATCTTTTGGGGGCCATGGAGACTTACTGGTCAGAAGGAGGATTTTCATACTTTACATTGAAGGTCACGCTGTAAATCCTGTCTTTTATTTTTCTGAAGAATAGCACGTAGGTTTCCGTGTTGAAAATCGAAGAATCTGTTGTTGCCTTGTAGGTCAGGAAAATGCCAATAGGAAGGAGTATCAGGATGGCCGACCACATGCCGAGGAAGACATTTACCAGGTCCTCCTTCACAAATTTCTCACCCGATATGGAGATGACATAATAGATTACAAAAAACAGAATTGAAATAATAGCGGGTGTGCCAAGCCCTCCTTTCCTTATTATGGCCCCAAGCGGTGCACCGATTAGAAAGAGGATGGCGCACGCGAAAGCGAGGGTGAATTTCTTATGAAAATCAATCTGGTAATTCCTGAGGGACCTTACATCGTTATGAATAAATTCCTCTTTCTGGTTAAGGTAATTGATTCCAAATCTTACACTTTCGATCGCCTTGATCATTACCTCTTTTCTGGCAGCCACAGGCAGGGAATCGAGCAGCTTGCGTGGGTCGAAAAATTTTAGAACGGGCCGGATTTCAGTCTTGCCCTGGTTATTCCTTTGTTTTGGATTAGATTGGGTATATAATCTTGTAGCATTGAAGTCCCTGAAGTAGTTTTCTCTTTTTATCTTGTTGCTGCCATTAATGGAATCGATAAAGTAAATCAGCTGAGTTATGTTCTGGGTGGTGGAATTAACCTTGAAGAGATCCTCCTTGCTTCTTTCCAGGTCAAAGCCGCTGAGCGAAATAATGATTGTCTGCTCCCTGAAGTAGTCTTTTCTGAATGGAAATTTCCTTTGATTCAGAGAACCGGTCTTTTCTTCCATATCATTATAGCTGTATCCGTTGTACAGGGTAAGGATCATTCCCGATTCATCGTGCGTGACCTTCATATAGCCTGAATCGGCATAGGTAACGGATTTATTTCCTGTATTATTACGATGGTCGTAGATCAGGATTTTCTCAAGTTTGTTCGTGAACGGATCCTTTGAGGCAATTTTCATGCTGAAGCCATCAACCTCGTTGTTGAATGTGCCGGCCTGGATATTTAATTCCGGTCTTTTCCTTCGAATGTCAAAAAGCAGCGTCCGGGCATTTCTGTAGGCATATGGCTGGACATTATTTGAAAAGAAGAATGAAATTCCGCAGACAAGGGCAACGAGAAAAGCAAGGGGCAGCATTATCCTTCTCAGGGGAATTCCTGAAGATTTCAGAGCTGAAAGCTCGCTGAACTCACCCATGTTGCCGAAGGTCATGAGTGAAGCAAGGAGAACTGCAAGCGGCAAAGCTACAGGCACAAATGTAAGTGAGAAATGAAACAGGAGCTCGGCAAGAACTTTAAGCTGAAGGCCCTTCCCGGCAAGCTCGTCGATATACATCCAGAGAAACTGCAGGATCAGGATGAACAGGACAATAAAAAAAGTCAGGACCAGGGGCCCGATGAATGATTTCAGAACAAACCTGTCTAGCTTTTTTAATCCTTTAGCCATAACCGGAGCAAACCTACTGGATTTTTATGAATTTCTGAATTCCCGTGTATGATTTTCTATCAGGTTCCGAGTATTCGCTTGAGTTCTGTTACCTGGGTGTCCCAAAGGTATATTGAGTCTTCCTTTTCATCGGGTTCGGCAAAATCGGTAATAACTATTGCAATATCACCTGTGAGCTCATCTGTGTTTATCCTGAATTCGAAGTAATTGGAATCTTCTTCGCCTTCCCTGTCTGCCCATTCGAACCTTACCAGCCTGTTTTCCTTGATGGCGGATAGCTTGGCTTTGGTTACAGATTTTTCCCACGAAAAGGAAAAAAGATCACCTTCGGCGGTCACACTGTCAGCAAACCACTCCTCCAGCCCTTCCGGGGTGCTGAGCCTCGGGAATATGACTTTCGGTGAGCTTTTTACCGGATATTCTAATTCATATCTGATTTTCATGGCGTTGAGAAGGAAAATCTCCTTTCAGGGTGGCTACTTTCCTGCAATTTAAAAAAAAATCTCAAAACAAAAAATCATATTGATTATTTGGGATGGACTAGTTATATTTGCACCCGCGAAAGACAGGATGGCGAGATAGCTCAGTTGGTTAGAGCGCATGATTCATAATCATGAGGTCGGGAGATCATTCCTCCCTCTCGCTACACAGTAAATCAGGCAGTTACGAAATGTTAAATCGTGACTGCCTTTTTGTTTGACATACAATTGAACATACATAAACCGATTTAAGGCTTCTTTTTGCAAATAAAAAACCCCGCTGTTAACGGGGCTTCTGTTAACCACTTCATGTAGGTTTAAAAGCATGAAGTAAGGCCAATCGCAAAACAGACCAAGGCAGCAATAAACAACAGCATCAGGATTACTTTGTAATGCCAGTCATTATTAGCAGGCTTGCCGCTGGGGTGTCTGCACTCCTTAAGGTAGACACGCCGTAAATAAAGGATGCGGGCGGGGCTCATTGTGCCCCCCTTACTTTACGGACAATCCATTTTACCGATGCGTAAGCCCCAACAGGGACAAGCACAGGTAACAAGACAATGCAAAGGATAGCTTCTAACCAGAACGGCGTTACATTGTCGCTGGTACGTTGTTTGGCTGGCACGCTTACCCGCTTTGCACGGATAAGCTTAACTGCGTTATCATATTCCAGATAACGGCTTTCAGGTGTCGTTTTCATTTTCGCGGCTTTTTAAAAGAAAAGACCCCGTAAAGTCAAAGAGGCAGAAGCCGCGAAGCAAAACTGCCAGATCGACCCACGGGGCCAGTATTGTTAATACTCGTATTTTAGACATTAGTTCGCGGCTTTTTGTCAAGAGTAAATGTAAGCCACCGAAATTAATTATGCAAATATTTCCATTTTAAAAAGGGGCTGCCATTGCTGACAACCCCCCACCCAAAAGACAGAAATAGATGACACCCCATTTCTGCCAAAAAGCGTGTCAAGTTTGTCAAGTCTGCGCTGACAAGAATTCCTTTAGGTCGTTTGCCGTGGCTTCAGTGGGGCAGTTTACGTTTACATCTATTGGCCACGGAACCGCCGCATAGAACCTCCGTTCGGCAGATGGTTGCGGTTGAACGAAAATCCGCATAGAGGTTGCGGGCTTTATTTTGCCCTGAACGGCTTCTCTAAGTCGTTCCAGTTTGTCGGTCTTGCTCATTGGTGTATTTTTTTTGTATAAATTCAAGTAGCATCTCAAGCTGCGGTTCTGTCAACGCCTCTGGTGTCAACGGTGGCGGTAAAACCATTTTCAGCAGATCAATATAAAACTTTGTCCGTTTTTCTGGCTCAAGCCTTTTGAAGTCTGCCTTTATTAGCTCGAAATTTTCATCTATCATCTGCTGTATGGCAGTTCGGATTTGTTCCGTTGAACGGTTACAAGTCCCACGCTTTTTACCTTTTGGGTTGCCGCTTTTCCCTTTCTCAAACTTTGCCATGGCATTCAATGTTTAATCCTGCATTTTCCTGCACTTTGCAGGCGGTTTTGTTACTGTTTTGCCGTTGCCATTATCCCTGTATCACCTTGCGCAAAAATGCTGGGTCTGGTTCGATCTCGAACAGTCCATAAGTATTAGACTGCTTCAGTATAAACTGCCCGACAAAAATCCGAAAAGCGCCAGGCGATTGAGGCAGTAATTTCCCCTTTAATTTTCGGTTCAAGCTATTGTAAATTTCGCAAAACTTAACAATTTCCTCAACCAATTGGATGGATTCTGGAGTATCGGCATAAACATTATTCATGGTGATATAGAAAGCGCTGATCCCTTCATCTAAGGAGACTGTCTTTCCGTCTGTTTTAAATAAATCTGGGACGGCGCAATATGTTATTTGCCGTATCTTTTTTGCCATAGCAATTAACTGCGTTTGGTCTGGCAGTTTTAAATTCTGTTTGTATTTTTCCCGATCGACTGCAAACCTTTGTCCCAAATCTGGAAGCACAATTAACTTGTCAATAGCGTTTGCATAATATTGGTCTGTTTGCATCAACAATTGGTTAATGTCTTGGCAATCTCCGATATTAAGCTTTTGCCATTCATTAAGCAGGCTTTGAAGCGCTTGGCGGGCAACTTCCAAGTCCCTTTTAGCTGTTGTTTCGGTCAAGGTATCTCTAAATACCAATTTGCGAGCTTCATTTTCTTTTTTCATTGTATTGATTTTAGCTTGTTACACGTCAGTTTCTTTTACACGGACACCCGTTTTGTTGAAGATATAATCACTGGCGCCACTGTGTCCGCCGACCTCGGCAGTCTCAACACCCTTGCGATTCTTAAGGATTGCTGGCATTTTTACAGGCGAGTTAATTAAGCGTAGCACCGTTACCGTCATATCAGGGTAAGCGTTTAGCTTTGCTTCTGCCTGACTTTCCGAAAGGGTTTCATATCCTTTGGCGGGTGTATCGCCGATCTTCTCAATGAAGTTGTACTTGGTATAGAAGAAAAGGTATTGCTTTTTTTCTTCCACAACTGCGCCGCCGACCTTCCTGTCAGCCGCCAGCAATTTTTGAATTTTCTTCACTTGTTGGATGTCAATTTTTTGTTCCATGTTCGTTGTTATTAGTAGTGGTTAATTTTCGCAAAATCTTTGTCGTTGCATCTCGGTACTCTTGAAAAACACGTTCTATGTACCGATAACGGCCGTAACGATTAAGCACCAGTTCGCCGTCAGCAATACGAAATATCTGGTAAAACTTCACGGCAGAGGTGGCCGAACTTTCAGACGCCGCATACACGGCAAACCATTTATTTGCCTTAAGCAGGCTATAACTGAATTCGTCAAAGCGGAATTTTTTCTTTGGTTTTTGCGCAACTGTTTCCATTTTTCAATTCTTTAAGTTTCGCGGTAAATTCTATCATTAAATTTTGGCTTTGAATAATTTGTAAAATTTGATTTTGGCCTTAACCTTTCTTCCTCATTCTTTTCTTTCTTTATATTCTTATTTGTGGTTATCCGTTGGTTAGCCGTTGGTTGCCCGTTGGTTATCGGTTGGTTAGATTCATTATAAATAAGTTGGTTAGATTGCCTTCCGTCTTTTTGGTAATCATCATATTTACAAATTGTTATAATAGTAAATTGGTTGGTTACTTCCGTGGTTATTCTGTTGGTTGATTTTAGATACTTTATTGCAGTTCGGTACTTCTGAGCTGTCAGATGAGGTAATTCTTCAAGTGCTTTGTTTCTACCAGTGATGAACTGCCCACGTTTTACAAGAATGTCTTTCCCGTTAAATGGGAATTCATTATCAATAAAATTTGCCTTCAATAAGCACCATGACCATACTCGCCAAATGGTTTCGTTTTCCCAGACAGTTGAATCCATAGATTTTCTATGAACCCTGACCCAATTAATGCTTAAATCATCCGATTGGTGCATGGTTTATTCTATGTAAGTTTTCTATGTAATAACCAAAACATTCAAAGTGCAGTTGGTTATAAATCTTCTTCAACTTTACTGCCATCTCATCGCAATCATCAGAGCTCAAAATTTCAATTATTCGAGCCGTTTGTTCTACTGTGAGACTAAAATTTCCAATCCCATACAAACCGAAATCTTCAGTTAGAATCTGTGCCTTTTTCAGTTCATTCATTGCAAAGTGTTTTATAGAAATTCATGAAATCATCGAAGCTTCTAACCAGCCAATACAGGCCACCAGCTTTTTCGATCGCCGCTTGGTAGTTCTTCTGATCGGGGGACTGCCTGTCTTTCATCTTTACTTCGATCTTGACAGATTTACCCCGAATAGTTGCGGATATATCTGCCGTCCCTTTGACACCCGATCCGCGTATCCATTTGCCCGACCCTATGCGCCTTTTGTTTCCAAGCGTGTCGGTAACAACTTTCGAATTGTCCAGATAACGCCCCGTGTTACTTATCCTCTCACCTTGCCAGCCAGAGAATTTGAGAAAATCCAGAATGCAGGTTGTCAAGCCGTTGGCCGTCTTGTCGGAATAGGGTTTGCAAGACCGCGCATATTCTGGAGTGTGCGGGTAGCGCTTCCGATTATAACTTAAGGCCAGTTCCCGCAGGATTTTCAAGCTGGAGCGTTTTATGTCGGCTTCGGTATTCATACTTGCCGACCGTTTGATAGCCACATATCGACCTCAGATTTGCGGAAATAAAGCCGTTTCCCGTGTTTTTCGTAGGGAATGAGCCTTCCGTTCACCCAACCATAAATAGTTTGTTTCGCTGGTTTCTCTGGCAGGAATTCAATGAGTTCTTCCAGCGTTAGCAGTTTGTCAGGGTCAGATTGTTTAGCGGCCTGTGTTTGATTAAGCAGCCTGTCAATTTTCTTGTGAAGTTCCTGCACGGCGTCGGGCAGGTTATCAAATGTGATCTTTTCCATTGTCCTCGTATTAAAAGGTAACAAGAACAAAGGTCGGGCTAATAAAAAACCCCGTCACTATGTAACGGGGTACGTAACGGGGTTACAGGTTATTAAGTGGCTATCATTTAAGCGATTGACTTTTTAGTTCAGCTTTACTCAATTCTCCTTCTGCGAGCTCAATAGCTTTAGTGATTCCTTGATGCTGAAATCTTTTTAATAACACGATTGCCAGTTTTATACTTTCAGGATTTCCAAGGCGTTTCGCATCGTCTTTAAGGGGCTGCCAGTCATTCTTATATGAATTATATGAATGGCCGTGCCTTGCTGCAAGTGCTTTGTAAAAATCAGTTTTCTTAAACTCAGGATCGGAGAGAGCAGGAATCGGGAATATTTTTTTCTCCTTCATGTAATAGTAAGCCAAGAGAATGCTTTTAACGGTGAATTCAGGCTCGGCAATCTCAGTGGATTTAGCGGTAATTTCAAGATGTTTTTTTAGATAGGGTAAGTGTCTGTCTGGTACATCGTGTAAAATGATCTTGCTTATTGTTTCTCCAAATTTTTCCTCATCAAAACCAGCAAAAAAACCTGTATCATCTAAAACGCTATACTCTCTATGTATGGGTCTTCCGTCCTTGTCGGTGGATTTTTCTACTCGTGGAGTAGGCTTACCGTCTTTATCTGTATTTTTCATATCAAACTGCTTTTTGGTTATAAATTGCATCTTCCATTTTTCCTGAGTGTTCCTCTCTGGTTGACTTCTCAAAGCTCTTGAGGTATCTCTTTGTGACAATTACAGAGCTATGTCCCAGAGCTTCTGAAATAAATTCCGTTGATGTTCCGCTATTCTTTGCAATGGTTGCCCAGCTATGGCGAGCGACATAACTCGAAATGTTTTCATTGATACCGACAATTAAGGCAATGCGTCTGACGTACTTATTCACTTGCTTGGTCAATTGCTTGATTTCAGCATAGTTCCTTTCCTCGCTCCAGTCAGGTCTTAATATCGGGAATATGTACGAATCACCAATAGCTTTGATTCCGTGCCTGTCAATGATTAATTGCATGGTCTTTGTAATCGGGACGTGTAATTTATCTTCATTCGCTTCCTTATCCTCTGTTTTCTTTCGGGCAAATTCTATTTCATGGTCAACGATATTTGAATACCTGAGTCGGGCAATGTCTGACAGGTTTATTCCGTTTCCCAGAAATGAGAACATGAAAATATCTCTGTAAAATTGCTCTTGAGGGTGGTTTGTCTTATAACTGGCAATCATGCTTATCTGAATTGCTGTCAAGGCTGTTTTGCGTCCCTTTGCGGTCTTAGGCTTATGAACGGTGAAAGGATATTCAGCCCTGATTTTGTGTTCTTTCATAGCCTTATTAAACAGGACTCTGATATTGCGTACATAGATACCGATAGTTGACTGTGACTTGCCTTTCTTTTTAAGCCACGATTCAAAGGCTTTCAACCATGTCGGGGTTATATCAACAAAATTCAGGGATTTACCAGAGGCATAATCAGTGTACCTTGTTTCAACTTTTTGACGACAATTGAAGTCAAGCTCTTTCCCCTCATGATATTCCTTTATGGCTCTCAGGGTGCTTTCAAAGGATGAAGCATAACCGAACTTCTCGTTAATTTTCAGTGCCTTGATATGGTCAACCATTGCCACAAAGACACTATCCCAGTCGGTTATTTTGTTGGTAAACTTTTCATCAAACTGGTTGAAGCTGAAAGTATTAATACTACTGATAATCTGTCCAGCATAATCAGTAATCCTTTTGTACTCAAATGCAATGTCCCTGTATTTACCTCTGGGACTGTCCCCAGTTACCTTTTCAATATCATCATCAGACAAGAACAGCCAGTCAGTGTCCTTAATGATTTTACTGATTGAATAATACTTCTGTACCCGATTATGAATGATTTCGAGTTTAACAGGAACTAAGTTGTCTTTAGTCCTTTTTGACTTTGTTTTCTGAAAGTAAATTTTTGCGGTTGCTTGCATGGCTTTGTAGTATTAATTCTTAAGTGAATATACAATTGCACATACAAATGTAATAATAAATCCATAAACAACCAAAAATAAATCATAACCTAAGTTATTTAAATAGCTGATAAATAATAGTCTTAGAGTATGTCCGGAAAAACGTCCAAAACATATAAGTTGTGATTCATAATCATGAGGTCGGGGGATCATTCCCCCCTCTCGCTACAATTTAAAATGAGACAGTTATGAAAGAAATATAGTAACTGTCTTTTTGTTTTGCTCACAATTATAACACTTATAAAAGAGGTTTTTTAATTTGCACATAATTGTTACACAACTCGATTAATCGTACTTCAAGGTTGTTTAAAACTAATTATTTGCGAATCAGACCCATTTTGGTACAATCCATCAATTATACTAGGATATATTTAAACAATGGCACAATCATTGTACGATTTATAATACGTTTCCAATTTTGCGAACTTTTATTATAGAAAGTTGTTTTTCAAGAAAATAAGGGTTATTTTTAACATTGCAATAAATCTTGTTTTTACAAATTGTTTGCATATTAAAAATGACTAGTCTATATTTGCAAATAGATAGTGACCAACATTGGTCGATATCATACACCGGAAGGTGGGAATACTCTAGGTATTTAAAACCTGAATAATACGGGAGTCATCAGTAATGATGACTCCTTTTTTTAAATATAACCACTATGAAAAAGGTAATTATTTTGATTGATGGTCAAAATCTATTTTATTGTTTAAAAGATATTGGTGTTATAGAAAAAAAAGTAAAATGGGATGCTCTCTTTAAACATCTATTGGAACCCGAAGATGAATTAATACGAACATATTGGTTTAGACCTCAAAGAATACTAGATTCATATTTTACTCATGCAAATATTAAGAATCAGATTGTTTATAAACAATTTCAAAATTATTACCAAGCATTTTTATCAGATCCATCTGGCCTACCTTCGGGAATTACAACTCAGATAGATACAAAAGTAGTAGAGGCTGAAAATTGGTTAAAAAATCAAAAGGATACTTTCGCTAGAATTGAATATAACTACGATCAGTTATCTCTAGAATATGGGGATATTGAATTTGTTAAAACCGGAATTGTTAAAGTAAATCCATATTTACAGGAGTTCATCGGGGAAAAGGGTGTGGATATAGCTTTAGCCGTAAAAATGATTGCTTTAAGTGTAGATAATAAATGCGATAAAATAATATTGATAAGTGGCGATTTTGACTATGCTGAAGCAATCAAGTATGTTAAAAACAATATGACTAAGATTCATATAGTTAGACTTCATAAAGGAATACCACCTAAAAACAGAAGCGTTTCAAGAGATTTAGCAATATTATCAGATAGAGTCTTGGACTTATATGAAAGTGATATTAAAACTAACTTTTTAAAATAATAAAAATCCCTCCTTGTCTAAGGCAGTGGTATACTTCTTTGTGTTAAGATTATTTACCAGACATATCTATATCCTTCTTTTAAGCATTTTTTTGTAGTGATGTAATAGTATAATGCCTTAATGGCCGCCTCTTTTGTATTATAATAATACTTTTGGTCGTCTTCAGTTTTAAAATAATAAGATCCGCTATCCAATTGTATCTTACCATAACCTCCATCTGTGAACGTTATAGAATATTTCTCAACTAAGAATCCAAAGAAGTTGTGATATGAGTTATTTGATTCTGTATAGGTTATCTTACTATAAGCAAGGTCGAATGTAATTTGTTCGGGGAAAATAGTATCTTCTTTCTTTTGTCGATCTAACAAGTGGCTATCATTCATTGAATTAGATTGTTCTTTCTTGAGTTTCGGTAAAAACCCGATAATAGATAAGGCAAGAAAGGGAAGAAAAAATGTAAATAATCCCCATCCAAATTTTTCTCTATTTTGGTGCCCGGCAATATTTACAACCCCAATAATTATGAATATTCTTACAATAAATAATATAAAAACAACAACACTATATATTGCTGGATCCCTGAATTGTAAGGCACCGGATACAAATAGTATTAAAAAGACAATTGCCCCTAAAATTCCTATAAAAGAAGCTCCAGCTTCTTTCTCATAGGAAGAATCATACTTTTCCTTTGTTTCCTTGCTTGTATTCTTTTCGATAAATATTGGCGTCTGTATATCTTTTTCAGAATTCTTCTTTTCGTTTACCACCTGGGTTGTTTCTTCCCCCATATAAGTTAATGACTGTTTGGTACCGCAATATGAACAGAACTTGCTATCATTATCTATTTGTTTTCCACATTCTTTACAAAACATCTGAGAAAGATTTAATTGAGATATCTAAAACTACAACAATTAGAGCAGATGGACAAATAAAAATCCCTCCTTGCTTAGGAGAGGGGCCTCGCTGCATACGCCGGTTGCCGCAATACGTTTGCAGGGTTATTGTCCGGTAGTGCTCATGCTGATTTACACCTTGTTGTTTTGTTTTTCAAGTTTCAGTACCTTAATCTTTGAAAAAGATTCTGATATAGTGTGGAATACCCGGTGCCCCGGACCACCCTTTGCCGGAGAAGATTGACCATATCTGGCCGGGAATAATTAATTGTTTAACATCAGTTTACATTAATAACAGCCTTACCGGCCATATGTGGTCAAGGCTTCTGGTATTTGCAATATGTGATTCATTTTTTTGTTTCAGGAATCCGTCTGGTAAGCCTGCCCCATTCGTCCATACATCTTGTTGAGCTGAATGGTTTTCCACGGATCCGGCTGACACGCATGGTCAGTACCGGTCAGGAAGATACGTTGAATGAGCCGTTTTAACTTGTTTTTAGTGTATGCAACAGTTACAGGTACTGTTGACAGATTACCGGAAAAGGATTAACTTGCCTGGTAGTCTGGTTAACAATAGTTTCTGTAGGATTTTCCGGTTAAATGTCTTTCGGGTATGCCTGTTGGTGACAAAATATATCGGTCTCTTTTTGAAATCGCCCCTGTCGGAATTTCGCTGATTGATTCAAACAGGAATATTATCGAATTCAACAAAACACTCCCTGAAATTCTTAAGATTTCAAAGAGTGACCTGTTAAGTGGAAAATTCAGGGACAGAAAATATGTTCACAGTGACGGTACAGTAATGAAGCCTGAGGAATTTCCAGGTTCAATAGCTATCAGGCAAAAGAGAACAGTAAAAAAGGTTGAGATTGGAATAGTTCTTAAGAACGGGGAAACCATCTGGACAGAAGTAAGTGCAAGGCCGTTCGGACCAGATAAGAAGCTTGCAGTTGTGATCACTGAAGATATTACATTCAGGAAAAATCTCCAGAAGCGACTTTTTGACAGCGAGGAAAAATTCAGATCGCTGTTTGAGAACAGCGGAGAAGCTATCTTGCTTACGAATCCCGACGGATCAGTATATTCGGCAAATCCCGAAGCCTGCAAAATGTATGGTATGAGTGAAAAGGAGATTTGCAGGAGAGGCAGGTCAGGCTTGATCGACATTAACGATCCCCGCTATGAAAGAGGTCTTAAAGAAAGAAGTAATAAAGGTAGATTTAGAGGAGAGATCAACCAGGTAAAGAAAGATGGTACAATAATACCGACAGAGGTCATCAGCACAATCTTCAGCGATAAATCGGGAAATGAAATGACAAGCACTATTGTCCGGGATCTAAGCGACATGAAGAAAGCTGAGAAAGAATTGTTGCTGAAAGGTGAGATTTTAAAGAATATAACAGAAGGAATTAATATTGTCCGCCTGGCTGATGCAAAAATTGTCTATACAAATTCAAGGTTTGATGAGATCTTTGGTTATGAACCCGGTGAGCTTATGGGGGAAAATGTATCGGTTCTTAATGCAGCGGTGGAAAAAGATCCGGAAAGTACTGTACATGACATACTTGGCAGTCTCGGAACCAACAGGGAATGGCACGGGGAGGTGTTGAACAGGAAGAAAGACGGCAGTGCTTTCTGGAGCTATGCCAACGTTTCGGTTTTTGAGCATGAGGACTTCGGGAAAGTCTGCATGACCGTTCAGTCAGATATAACTGACAGGAAGAATGCCGAGAGGAAGATTTACCTGGCATCACTCTATACACGTAGCCTTATTGAAACGAGCCTCGATCCGCTTGTGACCATCAGCGCTGAGGGTAAAATAACAGACGTTAATAAGGCAACTGAAAAGATAACGGGGATACATAGAAATAAGCTGATAGGGAGTGATTTTTCAGATTACTTCACGGAACCTGAAAAAGCCAGGGAGGGGTATATGAAGGTATTCACTAAGGGTTTCGTGAAAAACTATCCGCTGACGATACTCCATAAAAGCTCCCGCACAACACCGGTTCTTTACAATGCAACTCTCTACAGGGATAATTACGGCGTGGTTCAGGGTGTTTTTGCAGCTGCACGCGATATGACCCTTCAGTATAAGATGGAAGAAGATCTCCGGAAATCAGGTGAAGTTCTCGAAAAGCTTAATAAGCACCTTCACGACGTCTGGGAAAATGAAAAGTCACAGATCGCCCTTAATCTCCATGATGACCTGGGGCAGAAATTTACTGCGCTCATGATGGACCTTTCATGGCTTAAATCAAGGATGGGAATCCAATCGGCGCCAGTCAGGAAAAAGCTGAATGAAATGAAGGCTGATATCGATGAAACAATAGAAGAGATTAAGGAGATATCGACGTTATTACGGCCCGCAATATTATTTGACCTTGGACTTATCCCGGCAATTATTTCGCAGCTAAACAGGTTTGAAAAACAATCCGGAATATCGTGCAGCTTTACCCACTTCCCGGAAGATATAAAAATTGACCACCGGTTATCATTGATACTTTACAGGATATTCCAGGAATCCCTGACCAATATTGCCAGACATTCCAAAGCTGCTTCTGCTGTTGTTTCACTCAGGTTGTCAAACAATAAAATCACTCTTTGCATTAATGATAACGGCAACGGCATAAATAAAAGCAAAATTGACTCGCTTTCATCAATGGGCATTATTGGTATGAAAGAAAGGTCCAATATGGTCCATGGTCACATATCAATAAAAGGAGAAAAAGGTAAAGGAACAACGATCAGAGTCACAATACCTTTAAACAAATCCGGCAAAGATGATTAAGGTAATCATTACAGACGATCATCCCGTGGTCAGGCATGGTATAAGGGAGATTCTTGAAGATGATGAGAGAATCTCAGTTATCGATGAAGCATCTGACGGAAAGGAACTCATAAAAAAAATGTTGAAGCAGGAATATGATGTTGTTTTACTCGATATATCGCTTCCTGGCAGAAGCGGTCTTGACCTCATAAAACAGATAAAGAAAATCTGCAAAAAAACAGCTGTCCTTATACTTAGTATGCATTCAGAGGAAATGTATGCCATCCAGGCAATTAAATATGGTGCTTCAGGCTATCTCACTAAATCGAGTGCATCAGAAGAGCTGCTTGCAGCTATCGTTAAAGTCTCGGAAGGTGAAAAATATATAACCTCATCGCTTGGTGACATACTGAATCGGAGCATTTCTACCCGGGAAAACGGTCCTGAATCTCAAAGTCTTTCTGCGAGAGAAATGATGGTACTTGATCTATTCGCTGAAGGAAAAACTGTCAACCAGATAGCCAAACAGCTGATCCTCAGTCCTAAAACAGTAAGTACATACAGGGAGCGGCTCCTTGCAAAGCTGCATCTCAAAACCACCGCCGACCTGATACGATACCGGATCATGGAAGGACTGAAAAAGGATACCAGGATCAAATAAATCATTTTTTGACGAGGTATGAAAATGGCTTCCTGATCAGAACAAAAAAGGATACCCCGGTTAGATCAATTATCTGACTTAAAATTCAGTAAAATCCCTACATGCCGTTATCTGTAACCTGCTTAAATTTAAACATTAACCTTTCAAGTCAATCTGTAAACTGATTTTATTATTTCTTTTATTTAAAGCGGAAGCAATTATTAGATTAACAGATAGATACAGTTTTACGACCAGATAGTTTTCCCATGCCGGATTTGGAGTTCAGACAGTTCTTCAAAAAGATCATACCTGTTAAGGTGTTAATTATTTTCTTCCTCTTTACTGCCGGAATTATAACCGTCGGGGTAATATTTTATAATTCACAGAAGGAAAGTATATATACCGAACAGGAAAATAACCTTAAGGCAATTGCAACACTTAAGATCGGCCAGATTATAAGCTGGAAGAATGAAAGACAGGGAGATGCAGTTGCTATTAAAGATAACCTGTCAGTTGCCTGGTCCGTAAAAAACTATTTAAGCGGCATTGACAGGGCAAAGCTCCACGGGTGGTTAATAAAATGGATCAATTCTGTTTTAATCGATTATGACTACAGGGATGTAATTCTTCTTGCCCCATCATTAAAGGTTATATTATCTGCCCTTCCATCAGACTCAACTTATATTGAACCTGTAGTAAATGACATTAAAAGGTCATTAAGTACGCGGAAGATTGTGTTTACCGACTTTTACAAATCAAAGCCAGCGAATCAGATATACCTGGATATAATAGTCCCGCTCCCGGACCCTGATGATGATTTGCAAACTGTCGGAATTATAATTTTAAGGGTTGATCCGGGAAAATACATTTTCCCGGTAGTGCAGACCTGGCCGACACAAAGTGGCAGCGCCGAAACGTTAATCTTTAAAAAGGTTAATGATAGTGTGCTGTACATCAATGAGCTCAGGCATTGGAGAAATACAGCGATGAACCTCAAATTTCCGGTTAAAGACTCCAGGTTGCTTGCATCATATGCTGCAAAAGGTCTTTATGGCATGCATGAAGGGGTGGATTACAGGAAGGTTCCGGTGATCGGATATGTCAGCAATATACCTGGTACCAGCTGGTTCATTGTCGCTAAGATCGATAAAGTTGAAATTGAGAGACCATTAAAAAGAGTTTTCATTTTCACTCTGTTTACAGTTATACTGCTCATACTTGTAAACGCTCTCTTAATGGGATACTGGATATGGAGTCAGCGTATCAGATCAGTAATAGAAGAGCTTGAAAATGAGAGAATAGCCCGGGAATCGGCTGAAAAGCTCTTTAAAACTGAAGAGCTTTACAGGAGGTTGTTCGATAATATGCTCAATGGATTTGCCTATTGCAGGATGATATTTGAAAATGGGAAACCCAGTGATTTCATCTACCTGAACGTCAACATAGCATTTGAAGCACAAACAGGGCTGAAAAATGTTGAAGGGAAGAAAGTCTCTGAAATTATCCCGGGGATCACGGAAACAGATAAGGAACTGATACAGCGTTATGGCAGGGTAGCCATAACAGGGACTCCTGAAAGTTTTGAAATCTATGTTGAAGCTCTTAAAATGTGGTTCTCAATATCTGTCTACAGTCCTGAGAAAGAATATTTTGTTGCAGTATTTGATGTCATCACTGACCGTAAGATTGCAGAACAGAAACTGAAATACCAGGCATACTTGCTTGAAAACGTTTCTGATGCAATAATTGCCACTGACGAAAATTACTCAATAACCCTGTGGAACAGATCTGCGGAGTTATTGTATGGATGGACGGCTGGGGAGGTTCTCGGGCAGAACGGGATACAAATTATTAAAACCGGATGGGCCGATGCGAAGGCTGAACAAATGAGGAAAAGAATCTCTGAATCAGGGCAATGGTTTGGGGAGGCTGTCCAGGAACGTAAAGACGGGACCCGGTTTCCGGTTGAAGTATCTTCTTATGTGGTTCATAATATGGAGGGACAGATATCGGGGTACGTGAGTGTGATCAGGGACATCTCCGAAAGGAAAAAGAAAGAAGAGATACTCAGGGAAAGTGAACTACGCTTCAGATCAACACTTGATAATATGCTCGAAGGGTGCCAGATGCTGGATTTTGATTGGAATTACTTATATATAAATGATACGGCTGATGTGCACAACAGGCGTCCAAAAGAAGAATTGCTGGGCAGGCGATATATGGATATGTGGCCGGGAATTGAGGAGACAGAGGTATTCAGAAGGATAAAGAAATGTTTAGTGGAGAGGATTCCCGATCAGATGGAGAATAAATTCATCTATCCGGATGGGGTAACCGGGTGGTTTGATCTGAGGCTGCAACCTGTAAGGGAAGGCATATTTATTTTATCGATCGATATTACAGAACGGAAGCACACCGAGATAGCTCTTGCAGAGAGTGAAGAGAGATTTCGCAGCATGTACGAAAATGTTACCATAGGTATGTACAGGACCACCAAAGATGGGAAAATACTCATGGCCAATCCCACGATGGTAAAAATGATGGGATTCGGTTCATTTGAAGAACTTGCTTCCAGAAACCTTGAAGATGAAGGTTATGAGCCAGGTTACCCGCGTACACGGTTCCACGATATAATGGAAAAAGATGGTTTAATCACAGGACTTGAATCTGCCTGGTACAAAAAGGACGGAACTGTTCTGCACCTCCGGGAAAGCGCCAGGGCTGTCAGGGATAAGAATGGGGAAATCATGTTTTATGATGGTACAGTCGAGGATATAACTGAAAGGAAGAAACAGGAAGATGAAATCCGCCGGCTTAATGAAGAGCTTGAAATGAAAGTCATTGAAAGAACCAGTCAGCTGGAAGATGCAATTAAAGAGCTTGAAGCTTTCAGCTATTCTGTCTCCCACGACCTCAGGGCGCCATTAAGGGCCGTACATGGATATACAAATATCCTGCTCGAGGATTATAAGGGCAAACTGGACGATGAAGGGAAACGGATATGTGGTATTATTTCCTCAAGCGCCACCCAGATGGGAGAACTTATTGATGACCTGTTGAACTTCTCGAGGATCGGAAGAAGCAGTATGAATCCTTCAGTTCTTGATATGCGCCTGATTGTAACATCTTTAACAGGGGAGTTTTTACCATATAATAAAAAAAGGGAACCAAAATTCATAATTGGCAGGCTACATAAGGCGACGGGCGACCCGAATCTGATCAGGCATGTATGGAGCAACCTTATTTCAAATGCAGTAAAATACTCATCAAATGAGGACAATCCTGAAATAAGAATAGGTTCAGGTATTAAGAATGGCGTGGTAACTTACTATATTAAAGATAACGGGGTGGGTTTTGATATGCAGTATAAGCATAAGCTGTTTGGTGTTTTCCAGAGGCTCCATAGTGAAAGTGAATTTGAAGGCAATGGAGTTGGTCTCGCAATAGTACAACGAATAATTCTCAGGCACGGAGGTAATGTTTGGGCCGAAGGGGAAATAGGAAAAGGAGCCACATTTTATTTCAGCCTGCATGCGGACGGAAATGATTAAAAGACCGGTATAATGATGAAAGTAGTTAAAATCAATACTTCTGATTGAATATGAGATAAATCTGACACTTAATTATGCTAATAAATTGAAAATTATGGACGACGTAAATGCAGTTGAAATACTTATCGTTGAGGACAATCCACGGGATGCTGAATTGACTTTACGGGCGCTGAGGAAAAACAAGCTGGCAAACAATATCCTGGTAGCAAAAGATGGTGCTGAAGCTCTCGATTTCTTCTTCTGCCGTGGTAAGTATAAAGACAGGAGTATTGCAAATCCGCCTAAAGTAGTGCTTCTCGATCTGAAATTGCCAAAAGTCAGCGGACTGGAGGTCCTGGAAATGGTAAAAAAGGACAAAAGAACTTCGCACATACCGGTGGTGGTAGTTACCTCATCACGACAAGAACCGGATATGAAGAAGGCTTATGACCTGGGGGTTAACAGCTATGTTGTAAAACCAGTTGATTTTGAACAGTTTATCAATGCGATGAGCAGCCTTGGCTTATACTGGTTGCTAGTAAACGAACCACTCAAGTAGATAGTTGAACAAGGCTATCAGCAAATATGAAAGATATGCTTTCTGACGATAATTTACAACTCAAAAATAACCGGAGTTACATGTTAAGGATATTATTTGTTGAGGATAAACTGACTGACGCTGAACTTATCTGGAGGGAGCTTTGGAAGAATAAAATTGTTTTTGAAAAACAATTGGTAGATAACCAGAAAGATTACCTGAAAGGGCTTAAGAATTTCAATCCGGATATAATTATTTCTGATTATTCTCTTCCCCGGTTTAACGGGATGAAAGCACTTCAGCTGCGCAATCAAAATAATCCTCTGACTCCTTTTATCCTAGTTACAGGATCAATTAATGAAGAGGTAGCGGTCGAGTGCATGAAAGCCGGTGCTGACGACTATATCCTGAAGGATAATCTTTCCCGACTTGGGCCTGCAGTAAATAATGCCATAAATAAAATTGAATTATTACGAAAAAAGGACATTTCGGAAAGTGCGCTTCGTGAAAGTGAAGAGAGATCTCGGATACTCGTTGAGAAATCGCCTGATGCCATTGCTTTGCACCGTGATGGAAAATTTATCTTCATTAATCCGGCAGGTGTAAGACTCATCGGGGCTAATAGTCCGGAAGATCTGCTTGGAAAATCTATCCTTAATATTGTACATCCTGACAGCAGGAAGGATGTCATGGAAAGGTTGCGAAAAGAAATTGAAGGAGAAGATGTACCACTTTTTGAAGAGAAGTTCGTTAAACTTGACGGATCGGTAATCGATGTAGAAGTTGTCGGAATTCCGTTTATTTTACAGGGCCAGCCTACTGTCCAGGTCATTGTACGTGATATAACAAGACGTAAACAGGTTGAGAAATCCCTGAGAGACAGCGAGGAAAAGTACCGCAGTATTTTCGAAAATGTTCAGGATGTCTATTATGAGTCGTCACTTAATGGTGTTATCCTCGATGTCAGCCCGTCCATTGAAGCTTTATCAAAGGGGCAATACAAGCCCGCGGAACTTGTCGGAAAATCAATGTATGACTATTGTTCCATACCCGATGAAATGAAATATCTCTTGGATTCATTGCAAATTCAAGGGAAACTGACTGACCATGAAATAACGTTCAGGAAACGGGACGGGTCATTGATCCCCTGCTCCTTATCAGCAAAAATTTATTATGATGATCTTGGAAATCCGGTAAAGATCCTCGGAAGCATACGAGATATAACTGAACGGAAAAAAGCAGAAGAAAAGGTGCAGCACGAGCGTATCCTTTTACGAACGCTGATCGATAATCTTCCTGATCCGATTTATGTGCTCGACAAAAATGGAAGGAAAGTAATTTCAAACAAGGCGGATGTAGATAATATCGGTGCCGGATCGGAGGAGGAAGTTCTCGGGAAGACAGATATTGAACTCTTCCCAGGTTCCACCGGTGCCCGCGGACATGCTGATAATCTTGAGGTAATTAATACCGGAAGAGTGATATTTGAGAAAGAGGAAGATTTTGTGGATCGGGAAGGCAAAAGAAAATGGTTGCTGACCACTATGGTACCTCTTCGTAATACAACTGGATCTATAGAAGGCCTGGTTGGTATTGGCCATGATATTACTCAGAGAAAGAAGGACGAGGAAGCCTTGATATCGGCAAAGGAAAAAGCTGAGGAGAGTGACAGGTTGAAAACGGCATTTCTCCATAACATCTCCCATGAAATAAGAACTCCTATGAACGCAATTGTAGGATTCTCAGCATTACTCGACCAGCAGGAGACTGATGAAGCTACACGCAGATCCTATATTGACGTAATCATGCAGAGCAGTAACCACCTTTTAGCAATCATAAGCGATATTGTGGATATATCAAATATAGAGGCGAACCTGGTAAAAATTATTAGCGGCGATATAAATATCAATTCTCTCCTTGGTTCGTTATATAACCAATTTTCACAGGTCGCGGAAAAGAAAAAAATCAGGCTGTCTTTCACGTCAGAGCTGCCTGATAATGATGCGTTTATAACTACTGACTCAACAAAGCTTACCCAGGTAATTTCAAATATTCTAAATAACGCGATTAAATTTACTGATATTGGTGAGGTACATCTTTTACTTCAGGTTCAGGAGAAATTCCTTTATTTTTCAATTTCTGACACCGGCATCGGGATACCTGAAGAGTATCAGTCAAGAGTTTTTGAAAGATTCTACCAGGTTCAGGGTTCGACATCAAGAATATATGAAGGAACCGGTCTTGGTCTTGCTATTTCAAAAGCTTATGTGGAACTGCTCGGAGGCAGAATATGGCTTACTTCTCAATCCGGGAAAGGAACAACATTCTGTTTTACAATACCTTATATAAGGCAGGCAAAGACTGTCACTCCTGTACCAGTGAAGAACCATATTGCTGAGTTTGCATTCAAGGAAAAGAAGAAGATACTCATAGCCGAAGATATAGATAGCAACTTTAAGCTCCTGACTTACTTCCTGGCTGGAACAAATACAGAGATAATAAGAGCTCTGAACGGACGTGAAGCCGTTGAAAAATTCCAGGAAGTGAAAGATATTGATCTTGTACTAATGGATGTGAAAATGCCGGTGATGGATGGCTATACAGCCGTGAAACTGATCCGTGAAACAAATAAAAAAACTCCGATCATAGCCCAAACTGCCTACGCTGATGATAAGGATAAGGCAATTCATGCAGGTTGCAACGGATTCATCTCGAAACCATTTGACAAAAAGCGACTAGTTACGGTCCTGTCAGAATATTTGTAATGTTGCCTGGAAATTTGCTGTACAACGATTATACGTCAAATGTCAAAGGAATGATCATTCCACCAAATCGCTAAAGGAAAGGTCTGGTGAACTTCCGGATTTTTTAAAAGATTATTTAAGAAAGAGGTGCTTATCCAGCATTTCAAGCAACTGAACCTTGCTGAATGGTTTGGAAAGGAGATCAGTGCAACCCGAGTCAATCGCCCTTTGCCTGTCATCAGCGTTGCTGAATGCCGTCTGTGCAATTACAGGTACCGAGGGCATAACCCGCCTGATTTGCCTTGTTGCTTCATATCCATCCATTAAAGGCATCTTAATATCCATAAGAACAAGGTCGATATTGTTTTCATTCCTGCAGAGTTCAACAGCCTCCCGGCCATTTGAAGCATGAATCAGTTTCATCCCGTGCCTGCTGAGCATAAAATCGATCAATACAAAATTGGATCTTTCGTCCTCGGCTACAAGAATTGTCTTACCCCGACCCACTCCCGGAAATGCGCCTTCTCTCTTGCTGACTCGAGTAGCTGGTTGATTGCAGATGACACCGGAAGAAAGCAAGAAAGAAAACTCGGACCCTTCACCGGCAACCGATTCTACTTCAATCCTGCCGCCCAGCAGCCTTACGTAGGCATCGGCTATTGCAAGTCCCAGCCCGGCGCCGGGGTACGAACGAGTTTCCATTTTTTCGACCTGGTAGAATCTCCCGAATATTTTGGTTCTTTCCGGTTCCGGTATTCCTATGCCTGTATCTCTTACAAAAAACCTGATCCCGGTCTCCATTAAAGTGACCCCAAAGGTGATTTTTCCTTCAGATGTAAATTTGACGGCATTGTCAAGAAGATTGCTCAGCACACCCGTCAGCTTTGCCTCGTCTGTTCTGATTATAATATTGTCTTTACTGCACCCTGAATCTTCAAGCACGAATTCAAGTCTCTTATTTTTAACTTCATTCTCATAGAGACTATACAGATCCTCTAGCAGGCCGCCCAGTTTCGCTTCAGTGATGTTCACGCTGACCTGGCCGGCTTCAATCTGCGAGATATTGAAAATGTCATTCAGTATGTTCAGTAACTGGGTGCAGCTTTTCTGTATTATGTCGACGAACTCATCCTGCAGCTTCTGATCGTTGCCTGTAGTGGAAAGCAAACCGGTGAAGCCCATTATTGCATTAAGCGGGGTCCTTATCTCATGTGAAACATTGTGCAGGAAAGCAGTTTTTAGCTTGTCACTTTCCTCCGCTTTAATCCTGGAGGCCTCAAGATTGGAAATCAATATCGAGTTTTCCAGCGCAACGGTCGCGATGTTGGATAATGTCCTGCATATCGAGATGTCATATTCCTCAAAGCTATGCAACCTGTCAATGGTCCCCAATATCAGTATTCCATAGTTCCTGCCCGAAGCAATAAGAGGAATATATAACAGTGACCGCAGATTCCGCGATTCGACAATTAAGCTTTCCTGTTCAGTAAGGACAACCTGGTGTGAATCTTCAAGAATAACCGGTGATCCGATCCCGAGGGCTTTCCTGATATGAGGATGATTACCCAGGTCAGCAACTCTGAAATCTTCCGGGGCATCATCCGGAAGTTCCGGGATAGCTGATTCGAGGTAAATACTTTCTTGGTTGATGGAATAAACGGCCCCAGCATCGAGGCCAATAAGCTGGTTAGCACCTGACAGTAAGGTTTTGAGAGTAGATCTTTTATCAGCAGTATTCAGTAGATCAACTGTGGTTTTTAACAGAAGCTCAAGGTCCCTGTTCTTCCGGTTTATGAGTTCTTCCGAAATTTTTTTTGCTGTGATGTCCCTTATGACACCGAAAACGGTTCTCTTAACAGGATCAAATACTGCAGTGGAATGTATATCAATTATCCTTTTCGATTTCAGGTTCTTTATCTTGAATTCGATATCATACGGTGCATTGCCTGATATCAGATCCTTAAGTGCCTTATCGAGGAGCGGCCGGTATTCGGGAAGAGGTATATCCTTTACTTCAATGTAATTCATAACCAGCTTGTCAACCCCGTAGAGCAGTCCGGCTCCTTCGGAAGCTTCAATCCTTCCGCTCTCCAGATGGAGCTCCCAGTTTCCGCTGCCTGAAGCCAGTTCAGCTCTTTTTAACCTGTTTCCGGCTATGCTTGGATGTTGTATGCCGGGCAGTGATAATAAGTCACCCTCAGTAGAGCTGTTAAAGCCTTTCCCGGTAAAATTGTTTATCTCAGCTTCTAACGACCGGATCTTTTCCTCCAGCTCTTTTATCCGGTTTTTATAGTCTTCCCCAGGTGCCATTCCGGAATATTTAATTTGCAGACATACTGATACCTGCCGGCGGCAGGAAATCAAGTGCTGCAAGATAATGATTTTCCGGGAAATTTATTCCGGATGGGATTAAGGGCTTAATCCTTCACGTAGTCTATTTTATGTCTTCGGCATTTTTAACATTAAAGCCCAGCTTTGACAGCCCGTCTTTTATTTCGGGGCAGCTCATGAAAAGTTTCCACAGGAGTCCGGTCCGGTAATTTTCGATCATTACAATCTGTGGCCCCTGGTCAATTGCAAGATATCGTTTGGGATACCAGTTGTTTTCATCACTGAAGGCATCAATAAATCCCAGTTCCCCGAAGATTTTGTCGCCCGAATTGAAATAGAAATCCCTTATTGCAGCCATCGATTCAATCGGAGTATATGGGATTGATGATACTGCAGCGGTAGGGGAGAGCACCCCAAGATCGTTCTTTTTCCCCGGCGCATGGGCAGCGTACCCGTCAATTGAATAACTCGCGGTAAGCCCCCATCTCGATCCTGAATAGCCTTTAAATCCATTGGGATTCAGCAGGCACCATTCGTGGTTTATTTTAGCCTGGTTAACATTCAGGCTCCAGTAATCGGCATATTTATCGCTCAGACCCCTGGGACATAATCCAAGGTATGAATAGTGGGCCCAGAAGAGGGGACCACCGTAATCTTCCGAATAGTTGAACCTTAAAATCAGCGGCAGGCCATAAGCTTTTTTATCAGATACTATCCTTCCGTTTCCGGCCCATCCCTGGTGATATACCTCAGGATCAACCGGATATGTTGGAGATGAGGCGGCCAGAACGTAGGTTATCAGGCATTCATTATAGCCTGTTATCGGAAAGTTCATCTCCCATGAATGATCGGGGGACCAGTGCCAGTAAATAACCTTCCTGCCGTTCCTTGTGAAAAAGTTCCATTCCACACCTCTCCAGAGAGTATCTATTGCCGAGGCCAATCTTTTTTCAGAGTCTGAACCTTCACGGAAATATTGCCTGGCGGAAAGGAGTCCCTGAACAAGGTAGGCAGTTTCCACAATATCTGCCCCATCGTCCTTGGATGAGAAGGGCTTGATTCTTCCGGTTTCCCCGTTTAGCCAGTGTGGCCATGCACCATGGAACCTGTCAGCTTTTTTCAGGAAGCCAACGATGCGGCTTATCCTGGCTACGCCTTCATCCCTTGATATAAAACCCCTGCTTATTCCTGCAATTATTCCCATTATTCCAAATCCTGTTCCTCCTGTCGTTACAATATTCTTGTCCGATTCGGGATAATTGCCATCAGGATGAACTCTTTCACAGGCCATCCCTGAAACAGGTTCTGCCCGGTCGGTAAAGTACCTGAGCGTCCTGAACTGAACTAGCGAAAGGAGGGAATCGTCTGTAATACTATTGTTCATTGGTGCTTTAACCGGGGTTTTCTCCTTGTTGCTTTCAGCGATAAGGTATATCGATCCCAGGAGCACAATAAGCGATGTGAAAATGATTATTTTAAGTTTCATGATATTAATAGCTGAATCCAAGTTTCGTCAGTCCCGAACTGATTTCGGGGCATGACATGAATAGGTTCCAAAGTAATCCTGAACGGTAATTTTCTATCATCCCGATCTGCGGTCCCTGGTCGATTGCCAGGAAAGAGTCGGCAAACCATGGGTCGTGGAGGCTGAACGCATCCCTGAAGCCATAATCGCCCCATATCTTGTCACCAAGCTGGTAGTAGAAGAATTTAAGAGCGGAAAGAGACTCGGAAGGTGTGAACGGGAGCGAGGAGATGGCCGCGGTAGGTGCAATTACGCCAACATCATTTGTTGGAGAACTGGCAGTATAACCTCCTTTAATATCGCTGGCAGTCAGACCCCAGCACAGGGAGCTGTACCCATAATAGCTCTTAGGATTATTTACACAATACTCGTAATTAATTTTTGAATGGTTGACCGTCTGTGTATGATAATTTGCGTAGTTGTCCGAGAGGTTCCGGGGATCAATCCCGAGGAAAGAATATTGCTCAAAAAATAACGGACCGCCGAATGGCTGGCCCAGAGGGAGGACAATGCCGTAATACGAGTTGTTGTTCATAATCCCTCCGTTAAAAGCAAACCCGTTATCATAGGTGCTCTTTGGAACAGGATGGGTAGGAGAGGATGCTGCAAGAACATATGTGATCAGGCACTCATTCCAACCACGTACCGGTACATTAACGGCCCATCCATGGACCGGGCTCCAATTCCAGTATAGCATCTCCTCCCCGTTTTTCCTGTACCAGTCCCATTCAACATGGTACCAGAGGGAATCAATGCTGTTGCGGAGGGACGTCTCGTCACTTCCTGGTCCTGAAAAATACTGCCTGGCAGTTAACAATCCCATCATCATATATGAAGTCTCAACAATATCAGCACCGTCATCGTTAACACCGAAAGGAACGACAGTGCCATCTGTACCGTTCATCCAGTGCGAAAATGCTCCATGATAATGGCCTGCTTTGTTTGTAAGGAAACCGGTGATTTTGATCAGCCTGTCCAGCCCCTCCTGCCTTGTAATAAAGTGCCTTTCGATGGCAACAGGTATCGCCATAATACCAAAACCTGTACCGCCGGTGGTTACCGTTTCACCAGAAGTGTTCCTTTCCCTTGCCATGCCCGAAACAGGATGACCGAAATCCCAGAAATATCTGAAAGTCTGTTTTTGTACAAGGGTGAGAAGTGAATCATCTGTAACAGCGGGAAATTTGGAGGATGAATCAATGGCCGTATAAATATTCAGGGAGACAGATGAGATCAGAGAACCTCCGGAAGCCGATTTCAGTGAGCGGGATACCGAAAAGCCATATTCCGAAATATAGTCCAGCGGAGCCGATGGTTTGATTATCAAAGTGCTGTCGTGGTTGCTGTAGCTTAAATCACAGCTTACTGACGAATTATTTGAATTGACAAGGCTTAATGCGCCCTGGGTTGTATTCTTATCAAGGGAGGCTGTAAAAGTTACCTTTATTTCCGGCAGGGTTCCCGCCCCCCTGATAAGGGTATTGGCGAGCTTGTTATTCACCTTAAGAGAGAACAGGCCGAAAGATACAGGAACCTGAGTTCCCGGATTATCAGGCTTGCTGCATCCGGACAGTGAAAGGGCAAATACAACCAGTATTGCACACGATAATCTCATCCTGTGAATTTAATCAAAAGTGGAAATTAAAGAAAAAAAGGCTATCTCTTTGTATAACTAACCATATTACCAAACGAAGAAGAGATAGCCTTTTAAAACAATCAACTCTATTACCTTCCTGCTTTACCCTGTAATACTACAAGAGCATTTACCTCATCAGCGGTAAGTGCGGTATTATATACCCTGATTTCATCCATTGACCCTGAGAGCCAGCTTGCCCATCCCTGTGTTCCGCCTGCAGTGCCAAGGCTGGGATTCGTCTGGAACTGTACACAACCAAATATCAATGGCCCTATGCCCGAAAAATCGAGGGAACCTGTCCATGGTGTTGTGGCAGCAGATACCAGTACAGCTCCGTTCATATAATAGGTCACTTTGGAAGTTGCCGCGTCATATGTAATTGTATGATTTGTCCACTTCCCGAAGAAGTTGGTAACACCCGACTTGACGATCCATGTGTCCTGGGTTGATGTCCCCCTGAAATGGATCTTCAGTGTGGCGGAGGTCGGATTACTTCCGTTTTCAACAAACCAGTCGAGGTATCCCCAGAAATCACCAGCGTTTGCAATATTTACCAGTCCAAGGATTCCGTCAATTCCTCCGTCGCTGTTGGAGTCAACAAATGTAGGGTTCACCCAGAAGGAAATGGTGAGGCTCTGCGCCGCTTTAAGCGCGGTTGACGGATCTGTAAGAACATATGCCTTATTGCTTACATCCAGGTTTATTGCCTTACCGATAAATCCATTGGTATACGTGGTGCCGCTGTTGGTTGCCAAAGTGCTTGTAACACTGTCAATCAGACTGTTGCTGAATGACCAGTAGTCAATCAGATTTGCCGGTTTGATCTGGTTCACCGAAGAAAACCCGTTAATTGTAAAAGCAGGAGCATAGCTTGCCGGATCAAACTCTTTGTAGCATGATGTCATCAGAATCCCAATAAATGTCAGGATAGACATCAGTAATATATGTATCTTTTTCATAAGTATTTATTTACAGTTATTTATTAATAGCCCGGATTCTGAGTCAGTACACCGACACTAAGGTCAATTTCACTCTGTGGAATTGGCCAAACTTCATTTTTATTGGCGGTCCAACCCTTTGATCCGAATATAGCGGAAGCACGTCCCTGCCTTATGACATCAAAATAGCGGTCAAACTCCATTGCAAGCTCGACCCTTCTCTCATGCCAGATTGCAGTTCTCAGATCTGACTGATTTGTTGTTGTCACTTCAGGAAGTATTGCGTTATTGCCACCCCTTGCACGGGCCCTTACAAGTTCCAGTGAAGCAAGTGCCGCGGCAGTGTTGTTCAGCTCGTTATTTGCTTCGGCGTTCATCAGCAAAACTTCAGCATACCTGATCACCCTTACATTCTGCTGGCAACCTTCATTATACCCCGATACATACAGGCTGAACGGGACATAGGATTTATGATTGTACATGGCATTGGAAACAGTAACGGGAATAACATCTCCTTCTGCCGTTGTGGTACCTCTGAAAATGATTGTCGCGTCCTTCCTGGGATCACCTGTTTCAAATTCATCCACAAGGCTCTGCGTGGGTATGTTGAATCCCCATCCGCCGCCGGTTACACCTCTCACACCCTGGACCTGCGAGTACTGCGAATTGCTCGCATCGTAATTGCCCGGGACAAGGGCACACTGAATTTCAAATATCGATTCGCTGCAGTTTTCGTTAGCTATCCTGAAGAGCTGACCGAAATCTGCAAATAGCGAATAACCCAGTCCCATAACCTGTTCTGTGAAGGTTTTTACATCTGACCAGTGTCCGAGGTACATTGAAACCTTTGCATGAAGTGCAAGTGCTGCTCCTTTTGTTGCCCTTCCGACATCTGCCCCGGAATAAGTCTGGGGAAGAACAGATGCCGCATCGGTTAAATCCTGCTCGATTGCATCATAAACCTGGGACTTCGGGGTCCTGGGAATATTATATTCCGAGGCATCCTTCGGCGTGGCAAGCCTTAACGGAACGTCTCCGAAGGCCCTGACAAGCCTGAAATACGAATAAGCCCTTACAAACTTGGCTTCTGCCAGGTAACGTGCCTTGAGAGTTGCATCCATTGTTATTCCCGGAACATTATCAAGCACCTGGTTGCAGAGATTGATATTCTGGTATTGACCGCTCCAGAAATCTGAAAGCTGACCCTGTGTTGAAGTAACAGTAAAGTTGTCATAGTCGTTCATAAAGGTTGCATCGGAAGGGTCACTGCCTTTTTCTGTGTCATCAGAACCAAGGCTTTCGACAGCTATGGGAGCGAATGCCGTATTGGGCCAGCTCCTGAGGTTAGCATAAATTGCATCAACCGCTTTGGTTGCATCGGATTCGGAAACCCAGAATTGTTCAGCTTTCTGCTGACCCTGGGGAGGAACGTCGAGAAATTTATCCGTACAATATGTAAGAAACAGTAATACGGTTACAAGTGGTAGTATTCTCGCAATTCCAGACATCTTATAATTGAATATTTTCATAGAATTTATGGTTAAAAGTTAAAAGGTTACATTTACTCCGAATGTATAGGTTGCGTAAAGCGGATAGACATTTACATCAACACCTGCCCTTGTCGGGCTTCCACCTATTTCAGGACTGAAACCCCTGTAGCTGAAGAGATTGAGGGCATTCTGGGCATTCAGATAAACCCTGATTTTGCTGATCTGCCATTTCTGTGTAACAGACGAAGGTATTGTATAGCCGAGCTGCACGTTTCTTACCCTGAAATAGCTTCCGTTCTCAACATAGAATGAGTTGGCCCTGTAGTTCTGGCCACCGCCAATGTTAGCTGATGGGTAAGTATTGGATGTGCCCTGTCCGTGCCAGCGGTTATCATAGAAGTCCTGGCTGAAGTTCTCGGTTCCGTACCTGAGGCCGAGGTTCGCATTATAAATCTGGACACCGGCTACACCCTGCAGGTCGAGCATCAGGTCAAACGATTTGTAATTCCAGTTTGTGTTAAAGCCATAGGTGAATTTGGGATTTGGATTCCCAAGGACAACCCTGTCCTTGTCATCTATGACTCCGTCGTTATTAACATCTGCATATTTGAAGTCACCAGGTACTGCTGAAGGTTGAATAGGATTGCCATTCTTGGTGTATGCGTTAATTTCAGCCTGTGACTGGAACACGCCAAGTACCCTTAACCCGAAGAACTGCCCGATGGGCTGTCCTACGATTGTGCGGGTATTGAAGTTATTCGATCCAGTTGTCCCTATAGCCTGATATATCGGGTTGGCACCTGTTGAAACATCGAGGACTTTGTTATTGTTTATACCCAGGTTGCCGCTCACTGAATATGAGAAATCTGTTCCAATATTGTTTTTCCAGCTGATGAGGACTTCAAAACCCTGGTTCTGGAATGTTGCCTGGTTGCCAATGATGCTGCTTCCTGTTGTCCCGAGTGAACCCAGAATTGGAATATCAAATATTGCCTTTTCAGTTTTCCTGTTATAGAAATCAAATTCTGCGGTCAGCTTATTGTTAAGGAAAGCTGTTTCAAGACCGACATCGGTACCGACACCAAGCTCCCAGTATGTTGTCGGGGGCACAATTGTGGTAATGCTTGCCCCGCCGGTTGTTGATCCGTCACCACCTATATATACATAGCCGCTGTTCACTGTCAGTACTGAAAGATTTGCTGGTACGGACATGTTACCGATCTTACCCCAGCTGCCTCTTAATTTCAGGGTGTTGAAGATAACCTGGTTCTTCATGAATTCTTCCTGGCTGATAACCCATCCGGCCCCGACCGACGGGAAAATACCCCACCTGTTATTGCCGGTGAATTTTGAGGATCCGTCAGCCCTGAGTGATGCAGAAAGCATGTACCTGTCCCTGAATGAGTAGTTTATCCTGCCGAAATATGAAGCAACTGTGTTGAGAGAACCGCCGTCAGTGATAAACCTTGTTGAAGGATCACCAAGGATAAGATAATGGTCGCCGGTGCTGCCGTTAGGAACATTTTGTGCTGTGGCTGTGAAACCATAATACTTGTACGACTGGGCCGACTGACCAAGAAGAACCTTTATCCCATGAGATCCGAACTTGTTATCGTAGGTAAGTGTATTTTCAACCAGCCAGTTCCTGGTTTCGCCTCTGCCGACAGTCAGTACGGATGTTGAGTTCCTCTGCGAAAGAGTGGCGACATACTGCGGGAGGTAATTGCTTAGCTCATTCTGGCCAAAGTCAGTGCCTGCACTCGTATGGAAAACAATATGCTTTCCAATATTAAGATCGGCATATACATTACCCGTGAGCCTGTAGTTAATGGATTTCTGATGATAGTAATCCATTGTTACCTGCGGGTTGAAACTGTTGGAGTTACCTACGCTGAAATCATTTGGATCACCATAGGAGCCGTCCTTGTAATAAACAGGCACTATCGGGGCAGCAGAATAAAGCTGGTGGAAAATCCCGTTGTCTATATCATGCGAGTTATTCACCGATCCTGTAAGGGCATAGCCTATTTTCAGGAATGAGAAGACCTGGAAATCATTCTGCAGTTTTGCAGTGTACCTGTCGAAGGTATTGTTCCTGACAATACCGTCCTGCTTAAGGTAGCCAAGTGAAAAGCTGTATGATGACTTGTCACCGCCACCGGTAACTGACAGCTGATGACTTGTGGTAAATGCATTTCCAAGTATCTGGCGGTACCAGTCGGTTGTTCCGTAAGAATTGGGATCGGTGTACCTCGGGGTCACACCGTTGATTGCATCCAGTTCATTAATCATTGTGGCAAATTCAGGCCCGTTGGCCATCTTAATCTGGTTGGTAACAACCTGATTTCCGACGTAACCGTTATAGGTCACCACTGCCTTCGTGTTCCTGGAACCTTTGACAGTGGTAATCAGAACAACACCATTTGCAGCCCTTATACCATATATAGATTCGCTCGATGCATCCTTAAGGATATTGATCGATTCAATGTCTGTCGGATTAAGGAAGCTGATGTCGTCATACCATACCCCGTCAACAACATAGAGAGGATTGGCATTTCCGTAAACAGTTCCCACACCCCTGATCCTTATTTCAGGAGATGCTCCCGGCGAACCAGGGTTAGTAATCTGTACCCCGGCAACCTTGCCCTGCAGGGAGCTGATCGGGTTAACAGCAGGTTGTTTTGATATTTCATCACCCTTGACCTGCGCAACCGATCCTGTAACTTCCATTTTTTTCTGTGTGCCGTAACCTACCACTACAACCTCACCTAGCTTTGTCGTCTCGGTTGTCATTGAAACTTCAAAATAGGTCTTGGCTCCAACGGCTTCCTTGCGGGAAACCATACCAACCATCGAAAAGATGAGAGTATCTGATTTGGTGGCCTGGATGCTGAAACCACCGTTAACATCGGTAAATGCACCTTTGGTTGTGCCTTTTACCTGAACTGAAACACCCGGAAGCGGAGCATTCTTGTCGTCCGTTACCTTCCCGGTAATCGTTTGCTGTCCATACGCATTGATATAACACAGCAAAGAGATAAAGATCAATAGGAATTTTTTCATAAGCCAGTTTGTTTTCAGGTTTGTTAAAGAATTTTAGTCAAGTTATATATATGGTTATCCTGCCGGCTTCAATCATCCTTACATTAAACCTTCTCAAAGTATTTCAACCGCAGAAAAAATACTCAACAATTCTACATCACTAAAATGTACTATGTTGGTAATAAATAATATGCAGATTTTAAAATAGAATATTGCATTTCCATTGTAAGGCGCGGGGATGAAAGGGGACTTGCAGGCAGATGAAGAATGATGGAAACGGTTTATAGCCTTGATATATACTTCTTTTATAGCTGAAAGAGGTTTAAGCTCAAACTGTTGCATACCGGAGCCTACATCACTGGCCTGATTGCCGGATTGCAAATTTTCGTATATTTATCTTTTATATAACAATTGTTGTTGTCTGATGGCTTCCATGATTAGAATAATTGCCCTCATTTGCCTTTGTGGCTGCATAAGCGCATCAGTAGATGTTTCGTCCCAGACTTTATCTTCACCTGACCAGGAAATTATCAGCAATATTTCAAATCACATTCCGATTGAAAATCAAAACTGGGGCATCAGCCAGGATCATCGTAGCGGTTATATCTACTTCGCCAATTCGGAAGGTCTTATTGAATTCAACGGGATAAGCAGGAAAATCTATAACCTGCCATACCGCCAGCCTGTAAGATCGGTATATGTTTCTGGCGATGGTACGGTATTTACCGGTGCCTTCGAGGAATTCGGATACTGGAGCAGGGACAATGAAGGTGAGCTTGTGTATCATTCTCTTTCCGAGATGTCGGGAGTTGAAAAGAATGATGAGATATGGAAAATATACGAGGCCGGCGGAGTGATCTTCTTCCAGTCCTTCACCACAATATATCGTTTTGACAGGAATTCTGTAAAGGCAATAATGGCACCCTTCACAATGCTATTCATGTTTCCGGCCGGAGAAAGGTTCATAGTGCAGGTCTTCAACAAAGGCCTTTACTGGTTCGACGGGAATAACTTCGGATTCATTGAAGGAAGCGAATTATTCAGTTCTGTCAAGGTACACGCAATTGTAAGGACTTCTGAGAACAAATACTGGATTTGTACATCGAATGATGGCATTTTCGACTTCGACGGATCGAAGATTACTCCGCAGGTTTCTGAGATTTCATCATATCTCAAGTCACAGACCTGTAATGCCGGGTTATCACTCAATGACTCGCTGATGGTTTTTGGTACGATCCAGAACGGGGTTGTGATTTGCAGAAATAACGGGAAGATATTAGGTAAGTTCAATTTTGCCAACGGCCTGAATAACAATACGGTACTTGCCCTGTTCCTCGATAAGAACAAAGGACTATGGATAGGGCTGGATGAGGGGGTAAACTACTATAACCTGTTTCCGCTTTATACGGTCTACACCAATTCTTCGGGCACGCTTGGAACGATATATTCAGTCATAAGGGAGAAGGAAAGGTTGTACCTGGGAACAAATCATGGACTCTTTGTCGCATCAATCCAGTCGGCCAATGAAGTTTATGCATTTTCTGATGTAAAGCTGATACCGGGGACACAGGGACAGGTCTGGACGCTTGAAAAGTCAGGGAACCAGATAATTTGCGGCAATAACGACGGAACATTCCTTGTGGATGGAGATAAAGTGCATAAGATCTCCGATGTGACCGGCGGCTGGACCATAAAGGAGTACAACGATCTGCTGATTGAGGGCACATATACAGGTATTGTGTTTTTCAGGAAAGGTGGCGATGGAAAATGGACCTTCAGGAATAAGATAATCGGGTTTGATGAGCCCACTCGCCATATAGAAATTGATTACCGCGGGTATATATGGGCAGCACACCCGAGGAAGGGTATATATCGAATAGAGCTGAATGAAAACCTCGATTCGGTAACCGGCAAACAGTTTTTCAATACCGTATCGGGGATTAAAAAGAAACTTGAAATTCATAAGCTGAACAACCAGATCATCTTTACGGGAGCTGACTCGGTTTACGAATATGACTACGAGCACGGGAAAATTATACCATCAGTCAAGCTAAACGCAACTCTTGGCAAATACCGTGAGGCTTTCCAGATTGTTCCTTATACCAAGAACACATACTGGTTTGTTGGCGAGAACAAGATTGCACTCTTTGATATTTCAAAAGATCTTTCCGCGGTAAAGAAGCTTGAACTCGCACAGAAATATACCCATCTTGTCGAAAGGGAGCTTCAGATAATGCAGATAAGCGAAAACTGCATCCTCATTCCCACGAGGCAGGCATTTATCATTTGTAATCTTTCAGCGCTGAATTCCCCGGTATCGTCCTCCGACCTGATTATCAGCAGGCTTGTCTTTGAGGGAAACAGGAAAAAAACTGACTTCACTGCAATGGAAGACAGTCCAATTAAAGTACCCTATAATTCAAATAACCTTACTGTTTATTTTGCTAACCCCGGGCAGTATAATCTCCAGGACAAGGAGTTCGAGTACCGTATAGCAGAGATTGACGATGATTGGCACAGGACCACTCTCGATCATTTCTCATACCTTAACCTGAATTATGGAACCTATACACTTTATATCAGATCGGATATAACAAATGATACCGACAGCCAGGTATTCACTGTTGAGAAACCCTGGTACCTCAAGTGGTACTCGCTTACCGGGTATTTCCTTATTATTGCAGGAAGTGTTTTTCTGATTATCAGAATTTTCAGGGCGGAACTGAGGAAACAGAAGCAGCTTATCGAGTTCAAAACGAGTCAGAGCAGGCTTGAGAACGAGCTTGACTATAAGAGTTATGAACTGATGCTTACAATGAGATACCTGATCCAGAAAAATGATATTCTTACCCAGTTGAAAGATCATGTGGAATCGATTAAGGAGTCATCGTCGAAGTATCCCATAAAATCGATGCGCAATATTGACCAGATAATTAATGAAGGTCTCAAATCGCAGACTGAGGAATGGCGCGATGCGATGAATACTCTTAAACTGTCACAACAGGGTTTTTTCTTAAAGCTTAAGGAGCTTCATCCCGATCTTACACCGCACGATCTGCGGGTCTGCTCATACCTGAGAATGAACTTTACTACAAAAGAGATTGCCAAGCTGCTGAATATAACTACCAGGGGGGTTGAGATCAGCAGGTACCGGCTCAGGAAAAAAATGGGACTGGGCCATGATACAAATCTGACTGAATACCTGATTAACCTGGTATTCTGATATTTATCTCTGATTTATAATCTGTGACCGAATCCCTGGTTTTATTGACACTGGTAGCTCCAAATTTTTTATCTTTATTGGATATTTCTGGAAAATCTTAAAAACGACATGACGGAAAATCAGGAATCAGCTCAAGCCACTCCGAAAAATGAATCCCCTGCCTGGAAAAAGATGAGGAAATTTTTCAAATGGCTGTGTGTAATTATCGTGGCGGCATGCTGCCTGCTGGTCTACTGGAGGTATTTTTATACCTACAGCGAAGGTTTCAGGGCGGGACTGCTTCAGAAATTCTCGCACAAGGGGGCGATCTTTAAAACCTATGAAGGTGAGATGATACTGAGCAGTATAACAAGTACATCGAATGCTGCCCTGGCATCAGAGAAGTTCTATTTTTCACTGGTAAACAAGAAGCTGGTAAGGCAAATGGATACAATCCAGGGGCAGGTTGTAATTGTGCATTATATTCAGAAAAACAGGCCGGTTTTCTGGAGAGGGGACTCGCCTTACCTTGTCGACAGTGTAAAGCTTAGAAGATAAATTCGTGCAAGAGATTAATGCGCACCGAAATGGCACTGAATAGTAAAAAACGACCTGAAACAGTTGATGATTATATACTCGGACAACCTGTGCAGGTGAGGAAAAGACTAGAGGAACTCAGAAGCACGATCCGGAAAGCGGCACCAGGCGCAACAGAGAAGATCGGCTATAGCATGCCTGCCTATACATACAAGGGGATGCTCCTTTATTTTGCGGCCCATACCAATCATATCAGCATTTACCCTTATCCCTCGGCAATGGAGGCTTTTAAAAAAGAGATTGCAGGCTACAGGACTTCAAAGGGAACAATGCAGTTCAGGCATTCCGACAAGCTCCCGATGAGGCTGATTTCCGATATCGTAAAATTCAGGGTCAGGGAGAATGAACTAAAGGTTGAATCGAAGAGAACTTCAGGGAAGCCATCGAAAAATAAAAACGGCGAATAATCTGTAAGCTGATTCCGCTGATTAGTATTTCAATTCAGAATATGAATAAGACATCGTTCCCCTTGTTGTACCAGGTCAATACCCGGGTCTGGCTGAATAAACTGGGCTTATCTGCAGGCCATGAAGTGAAACTCGATGATATCCCCGACAGCGAGCTTGAAAGGTTTCGTGATGCCGGCTTTAACTGGATATGGCTTCTGAGTGTGTGGCAGACCGGTGATGCCGGGAGGAGGATATCAAGGTCGAATCAGGACTGGAGAAAAGAATTCGCCGAGACGCTGCCCGATCTTAAGGAGGAGGATATAGATGGTTCAGGGTTTGCCATTGAAAGCTATACGGTTAACCGCAGGATAGGGGATGAGGCCTCCCTTGAGCGCCTTAGAAAAAAACTCAATGAGCGGGGAATAAAGCTGATGCTGGATTTTGTTCCGAACCATACTGCCATTGATAATGAATGGGTAGGCTTGCATCCTGGTTTCTTTATACGTGGACAGGAATCGGACATCGGGAAATACCCTCTCAACTATACCAGGGTCGCATTTAACGGTACAGAACTGATTTTTGCCCATGGGAGGGACCCGTACTTTCCTGGCTGGCCTGACACCCTGCAGCTCAACTATGCCAATCCCGACCTGCATGAAGCGATGAGCAGGGAACTTCTAAAGATAGGGGGCCTTTGCGATGGCGTCAGGTGTGATATGGCAATGCTTCTTCTGCCCGATGTTTTTGAGAGAACTTGGGGTATGAAATGCAAGCCGTTCTGGCCCGAGGCGATTCACAGGGTGAAGGCATCATATCCCGATTTCTGCATGATGGCTGAAGTGTACTGGGACATGGAATACACTCTCCTTCAGCAGGGTTTTGACTACGCCTACGACAAGCGCTTATACGACAGGCTGAAGGATGGACACGCCAAATCAGTCAGGGAACACTTCTTTGCCGGGCAGGATTACCAGTCAAAAATGACACGTTTTCTCGAAAACCATGATGAGCAAAGAGCTGCTTCGTGCTTCCCCCTGGGGAAACACCAGGCTGCAGCTGTACTTACATATCTTTCGCCGGGAATGCGATTCTTTCACCAGGGACAGATTGATGGAATGAAGAAAAAGGTCTCGCCACATCTTGTGAGGGCTGCTGATGAGGAGAATGATGCCGCGCTTGGTTCCTTTTATTCAGGCCTGCTGGAAATGTTGAAACAGCCTGTGCTCAGAAACGGTAACTGGCAGCTGCTGACCTGTACACAAGCCTGGGAAGGAAACAGGACGTTCGAAAAATACATTGCTTTTTCCTGGACAGGCGATCAGGATGAAAGAATAATTGCCATCGTAAATTATTCACCCATCCGAAGCCAGTGCTACGTGAGGCTGCCGTTTACCAGAATGGAAGGCAATAGCTGGAGTTTCACCGATATCCTGACAGGAATATCTTACGAAAGAGAGGGATCCGACCTTGCCGCCCGTGGCCTTTACATTGATGAACCGGCCTGGAAAATTTATGTTTTCAGACTTGTCGTGAAGCAGGGCTGAAAAAACGTTAAGAAATTAATCAGGAAACCCTGAATTTTCTCTTCTCCTCCCTGCAAATATATTGTATGACCCATTTGCCTGATTGACCGGCAGGTGGCAAGCCTCCTCCCGGGAATAACCATTGGCCGGCCATATAGAATTTCTTTAATCCAGGCAACCTGGTGTCCAGATTTTTCATCAGGTTTCCCTTTGAAGGCAGAAATCCTTCATAAGATCCTTTCCATACTCCCGTGTACCTCACATCGGTAACCGGGGTGGCTACGTCGCAGACCTCGATAATGGTTGATATACCAGGGTATCTTTTCTCAAGTATCTCCCTTGCATCCATTTCGATTTCAGCCTTTTCCCTGATATAAGCCTCCATGCTAAGGTTCTCCCATAATTTCCATGGTGACTCAAATCTCAGGACGATTACAGATTTTCCATCAGGGGCCATGGTTTTATCAAAGGCATAGTTCATCAAGCTGTAACCCGATTCCAGCTCAGTCATACCTATCTTCATGCCTTTCATAGTCCACGATTCAGCAGCCGTATCAGACTCAAAGCGGCCGTTAATCCCAAATGATACCTGGACTATTGGAGTGAAGAGCTCCCACTTATCATACGCGTCTTCAATTTTCCGGCTGGTGTACCTTCCATCAAGCATGTTATAAATTGTTTCATGCCCGTCGGCAGCACTGATGACATAATCTGCCCTTTTTACTGTTCCGTCGGAGAGGATTACTCCCCTGGCGCTATTACCTTCAACAATTATCTTTGAGACCCTCTTCCTGGTGGTAAGGGTTCCACCCAGTGACAGGAATTTTTCTGTCATCCTCCGGGCTAGAGGAAGGGAGCCTCCTTCAAGATAACCGGCGTTCTTCTGGTTGAACCATGCAAACATCATTATAAAAGCCAGAGCAGAAAAATCCCTTTTACCAAACATGGCACTGAAGAATTTCTTCAGCTTTTCATTTTTAAATCCAAGCATTTCAAAGAATTCGTCGCAGCTTTTCCTGCCATACTTCAGGAAGAGGAGCATTACCGGAGCCATCTTTATACCGGAGACCATGGTCCGGAAGGGATTTCTTAATCCTGGCGGATCGGAATATGGCTGGAGGAATGACGATTTTCTCATCTCATTGCACATCCTGGCAATGCTTTCAGAATCTTCAGGGGCAATTGATTTTAAATAGTTTTCCCACCTGTCGAGATTTGTGTAGAGTATAAACTCGTTACCTTCTTCATCATAAATCCTTGTGTGAATTTCATGGTCGATGACCTTCACCGAATCGTTCAGTACACCGGTCTCATGCCAGATTTCATTGAAGGGTCCCAGCCTCGTGCCCACCAGCCAGTGAAGGCAGTAATCAAACCTGTATCCTTTCCTTTCCCATGCTGTGCACTGACCTCCCGTGATTGAATGCATTTCAATTATTTCGGTATCAAAGCCATTTAGCCTCGAATATATTCCTGCCGATAAGCCTGCGACTCCTCCACCAATTATTATTATTTTTCTTTCCATGGTCAATTAAATTTATTATTTCAGAAATGACTGATCTCCTTCCATTTCCCGGAGAACAGATGCTAAATACTCACAATTGAATGAAAATGAAAACATGAAATCGGTGAATTGCCGATTTCGGCCTGTAAACAGCAGGATTTTTCTACAGAATGAGGTCAGTCCTTGATACAGCGTACAGAAAATCCACTTTTTTTCGACGAGTTGGAATTGTTGATTATCTGGAAGCTGTAATAAATATTTCGGCTGTCGGCATCCAGAGTGGATGCTTCTGTGGAAGTCCACCAGTAACTTGCCTTCTGAATGCTGGCATAGGTGCCTTTAAAACTCCTGTAACCTCCGGGCAGGGCCGTGAAACCCGATTCGTTTGTTACATAACTTTTAGTTGAATACCAGTGAACGATTCCCGTCTCCATGAGTTTACCCGTGGAGAGGGTATCTCCTCCCAGGTATTCTGTAAGAGTGGTCCATTCATCGTCAGATGGCACGTGCCATCCTACAGGGCAGAGTTTTCCTGTGCTCACGGCGGCCCAGTTGTATAATCCGCCGTACATCACCGAATCTCCATTATACCAGCAGTAACCCGCAAATGAAGAATCGGCCCATACACCGGAAACGGGAATGTAATCTACCGTTTCACCATCGTTGTACCTGGTGGTCCTAAGGTTCTCTGCCATCCATGTCTGGCTCCCGATACTGATCGTTTTGTAGTAGTTCCCGTCAATATCATTTATGCTGTCGTACGTCAGCCCTGGTTTGAAAGTTATGCTGGTACCGTTGTCGCCTGTTGTCGTGAAGGTTGTATCCGTGCCATAATATACTTCGCCTGAGATTACCCCTTTTACCCTGAAATAGTATTTCTTCAGTGGCTTAAGTCCGGTCAGGCTCGCATATACCGGAACATAGTAAGTCGAATTAACGGTTGCAGGTACACCAGCCACGGTATTTGTCAGGTCCCTTGTTGTATCATATTCGAAGGTTATTTCCATATCCTGACCCTGAGTGGTAACGGAAGCATTTATCAGGGCCCACCGCCTCCCGATATTTGTTGCCGGGTTAGTCACGGCATCGGGTACACTGGATGACTTTTTTTTCTTGCAGGAGGTCAAACCAGCAGAAAAAATCAGGGTAATAATAACGGTAAAATATACGAGGTTCTTTCTGGTTATCATGTTTTTATACAGTTTCACTCCGTGGAGTATGAATCGCTAGGTAAACTTACTTTTTTCAGGGTCGAAAGATAATGAAATAAATCTTAATACATTACGCTATGCCGCTTTACCGCGATTGAAAATATCCGGCTTCAGGGCAAACAGCATTTTAAAAACGTGTAACTCCCGTAAAAATTACCCGCTGTTGAAAATTCAGCCCATCTTCGTATTGAGATCAGTGTTAAAAGTTATGTTCAAGGTGAGTCAGGCCCCGCAGACTGATGTTTCCTTAAAACGGATGGTTTCTCTATCAGTAAAGCGGTCAGGCTGAAGACCATGATTAATGCTGTATGGAACAGGAACCGCACTGCAATGTTACCGACCTGAACCCTGGTGCTGATGAAATATAATAGTACTGCGAAGCCAAGGTATCCAAAGAATTTAACCATGTTATAGCCGATGGGATAGTACTTCTGGCCGACTATATATGATATTATCATCATCGACCCGTAGCAGATAAATGTGGCCCATGCAGATCCGAGATAACCATGGATCAGGTGATCGTGTGACAGTGGTATCCACCAGAAATTCAATACGAGGGTGATTACAGCCCCTATAGCGGAAAACCATGCTCCCCAGATTGTCTTCCCGGATAATTTATACCAGATGGAGAGATTATAATAAACTCCAAGGAACAGGTTAGCGAGCATCAGGATGGGAATGACTCCGCGTCCAGACCAGTATTTGACGCCTATAAATCTGAACCTGAGGATTATATCATCGAGATAAACCATTGTTGCAAGAAAAATCAATGAAACAGTGATTATAAAATAATCCATTATCCTGGCATATGTTTTTTTTGCGTCAGCCTCCTTTGACTGTGCAAAAAAGAATGGCTCTGCTGCATACCTGTAGGCCTGGATAAAAATGGTCATCAGTATTGATATTTTGTAATTGGCCGCATATATTCCAACCTCGTAGGTTGCAATGTCTTTAGGGAGAAGATAGCGCAGAAGCAGCCTGTCGAAAGTCTCATTTACTATTCCTGCCATGCCGGCAAAAAGCAACGGGAAAGCATACATGAACATCTTTTTCCAGTAAGCAGGATCGGTTTTCCACCTTATCGCCGCGATTTCGGGATATAGAAGCAGAAGTGTGGCGCAGCTCGCCACCAGGTTGGAGATAAAGATATATTCAATACCCCAGTCCTGCCTGTAGAATATATTTATTATATGAGATATGGATCCGTGAGGTGAGCTCTTGATGATATAGGGGCACAGGAGAATGAAGAACAGGTTCAGCGATATGTTGATCAGTATGCCAGCCATTTTGATGGAAGCGAACCTTCTGGATTTGTTGAGTGCCCTGAGCCTTGCAAAAGGGATGGCAGAGAGAGCGTCCAGGGTGAGTATCCATGCGAACCAGATTACATAATCCCTGTGTTTTGGATAGTCGATCAGCCTTGCTATCGGGCCGGCATAAATTGAAACAAGCAATATAAAAAGTACCGATGTTAAAATCAGGGAGATTATTGAAGTATTATAGACTTTACCCTTGTCGTTCTCAAGTTCGTAAAACCTGAAGAAAGCTGTTTCCATGCCGTAGGTCAGCACCACCATGAGGAAAGAGGCATAGCTGTAAAAGACATTTACAGTACCGTATTCGCCGGGTAAAAAGGTGTTGGTATACAGGGGTACCAGGAGGTAACTCAGAAATCTGCCCAGGATACTCGGAATCCCGTAAATGGCAGTTTGTCCCGCGAGTTTCTTTATTGCTGACACATGACAAATATAATGAAAAACACCGTTGAGCAGACTATAAGGGGATAATGTCTTACCCTCCATCGATCATTGAAATTTCTCCAGATCCAGGGCCCCAGACTCAGGGAAATATTTATATGTTTCCTCCCTTGATCCGAAGCCGTCTGCCATCAGGTAGTTTGAGCTCCATATCCTGGCGACGCGACAGGAGATTTTTTTTTGACTCAGTTTTCCTTTGTGCTTTTCCGGCTTCCCTTCCGGTATAGGATGCACCCGCCCTGATCGAATGATGTACCGCTTGTTTAAGTCCGGCCCGGCTATATACATGAGCTTCCCGGATTCCGGTTTTCGCAGAAGAAGGAGTAATATCGTGAGATGTTACAGTTTCCGGGATTTTGACGGATGGAATCAATAGATCCTTCAATGTTCCCTTTCCCCTGAAGCAGGCAAACATTCTGTCGGATTCAGCGGATGACAATATACCGGCTATTCTGACCATGAAAGAATCAGTTCTCTGCTTGAAAGGCTTCGGAAAACCAGTACACATGAAGTATCATCAATATTGAACATATTATCAGAGGAAGTTTTTCAAAGTTCCGAAAACCTGACACGGTAGAAAGACAAGGTTGAAGCATCCGCATTTTCAGCAGATGCAAACAGGTACATATCACCTGTCACAAAGGAAAGCCTCACTTTTTACAAATATTATTTGGTTTGAACAAATGGATATTGTCCTGAATTTTAGTAAATTTGATATAGTATCACGCCGATCGGGATGTATTTTGAGGGCTGTTTTTGTCTAATGAGATCCTGTACCGGTTAAAATAGTGGCAATTTTCCGGGTACACTGAACAAGTTACTTCACAAGGGGAATCCTTATAAAAGTTTCCGGGGTATGATTATTTCGGGAAATGCATTTAAGTTGAGATTGTCCGCAAGAATTCGGCAGAATGGATTGACTTCCCGATTTTACCAGGTTTTGCATATTGAGTCTATCTTGTTGAATTACCAATGATTTCAAGAGGGAAAGATATGGATTATTCCAGGCTAACCAGGGCGGACCTTCTCAAGCTGCTGGAAGAAGCATATTCTGATTTGGATTCATTTGGCAGAGCGATGGCCCTCGATCCCGGGTACCTGCATAAGATAGAATTCGACCTTGGCGAGAGAATAAAGGAGCTCAGATGTTATAAACGGATTTTACAGATAGTCAGTCAATATGGCATCTCAGTTGATGAGGTACTGGGAAAAATCGTGGGAGTACTGCCCGATGCATGGCAGTTCCCGGAACTTGCGCAGGCCTCCGTTACTGTCGGCAAAAATGTATTCAAAACACCTGGTTTCAGAAAGTCAAAGTTGATTCAGACCCAGGAAATAAAGGTTAGTGGCAGGGTGCTGGGCAGGATCGATATTTGTTACCCGGTTAAAAAAATTCCTGAATGCGAAGATGTATTTCTCCCCGGGGAAAGTGACCTCATATTTGGTATCGCATCTCTGCTTGGTGATTATCTTGACAGGCTTGAACAAAATGACAGGCTTGCTGAGAGCGAAAAAAAATACAAAAGCCTGTTTGAAGATTCACCTGATGCATATCTTATATTTTCGGATGGTAAAGTGCTCGATTGCAACAGGGCCTGCGAACGGCTGATTCGGGGAGATCGCTCCCTGATCATAGGAAAAAGCCCGCAAGAGATTTCCCCTGAATACCAGCCAGGTGGAAAAAAATCAAAGGATTTGCTTCCGGATCTAGTTAAGGATGCATATTCCTCAGGATCCAAATCCTTTGAATGGAAGCACCTGAGATTTGACGGGTCCGAATTTCTTGCCCTTGTTAACCTTAGCAAGATAGAATTTGAAGGAAAACCGGCCCTTTTTGCAAAGTGGCAGGATATCACACAGCTTAAAGAGTCTGAGGACCTGCTGAGAAAGCTGTCAATGGCAGTTGAACAGAGCCCGGCAGAGGTTATTATTACTGATATCGATGGTAATATCGAATACGTTAACCTGTCATTCCTTAAAACCACTGGGTACTCCCTGGAAGAGGTAATCGGAAAGAACCCCCGCATTATCCAGTCGGGGAAAACTGGAAAACAGGTATATGAGACCATGTGGAGAATCATTACTTCTGGTAAAACCTGGCAGGGTGAACTGCTTAATAGAAAGAAGAATGGTGAGTTATTCTGGGAATCGATTACAATATCACCGATACTTGACGCAGCTGGGAAAATAATCAATTACCTGGCTATTAAGCTTGATATTACAGATAAGAAGAAAATCGAGAAGGAAATCGAGAAGGAAATCAGGGACATTAATTCAAATCTTGAGCTGAAGATCAGGGAGAGGACAGCCGAGCTTGCTTCAATAAATGAGAGCCTTGTAAATGAGATTGGTATAAGGGCCAGGATTGAAGAAGCCCTAAAGGACAAATCAGCCGAGCTCGAGAATTTCTTCAACGTGGCACTTGATCTTCTTTGCATCGCTGACACATCCGGAAGATTCCTGAAAGTAAACAAAGCCTGGGAAGATATACTCGGCTATGATACAGAATTCCTCGAGAAATCGCTTTTCCTCGATTTTGTTCATCCCGAAGATATGGAGGCAACACTAAATGAGATGGGCAGGCTGAGTGAACAGAATCGTGTTCTGAATTTTACCAACAGGTACAGGACCATAGATGGAGGATACCGGTATATTGAATGGCACAGCGTGCCAGTCGGGGAGCGGATCTATGCCGCAGCAAGGGATGTGACTGAAAGAAAGCGAAACGAGGAGTTTGAGTTTGAGCTCCTTCAGCTTTCAACAAAGCTGACGGGTTTACCGGTTTCTGAAATAGGTAAAGCTCTGAATCTTGCACTTGAAAAGATCGGTAGATTCATGAATACAGACAGGGCATTCATATTTGAAACTGACAATAAAACAGAGTCCGCATCAATCTCTTACGAGTGGTGTGCGCAAGGATTTGATTCGAAAATGGAGGTGATGAAAAGAATGCCTATTTCACCTGAAAGCAAATGGTGGAGAACTCTTCTGTCGGACCAGGTTATTGTCATTCCTGATGTTCAGAATATTGATATTGAATGGAAATCTGAAGAAGAAGTCCTTAAGGGTCTGGGAGACAGATCAATGATTATAATCCCGATGTTTGCCGACAATAAATTCACGGGTTACTGCGGGCTGGTTAAGGTTAAGGATACCAGGTATTTCAGTGCAGCTGAAATAAACGTGCTGAAGATATGGAGCCGGATGCTCACAAGCCTGATCCATAATTTTAACTCGGAGATCCTTATGGAGCAGACCAGGCAGAATTATGAGACATTCTTCAATACTATTGATGACTTCCTTTGGGTGCTTGATGAATCTGGTAAAATCGTTCATACAAACCTTTCTGTTAACAGGAGACTCGGGTACTCTGTTGAAGAGCTTAAGGGTAAAAATATCAAGGATATAGTTCCAACTGATCAAAGTGACAGGATTTCTGAAATCCTTGTAAAAATGGATGATGCATACCTTATTCCGGTACTGGACCGGAACGGCAAAAAACTCTCCATGGAAACTAGGATACAGAACGGGGTATGGAATGGCACGCCTTCTTTATTTGGAGTAAGCAAGGATATATCGCAGATATTGCTTTCGGAACAGAAGTTTTCAAAGGCTTTCGAATCCGGTTCTGCTATTATGGCAATCTCCCTGTTTGATTCAGGTGAATATGTTGATGTCAACAATACGTTTGTCAAATCTCTTGGATATGGCAGGGATGAGATTATCGGCAGGACAAACAAAGCCCTCGGGCTCTTCGTCGATCCCGGCCAGAGAAAAGGAATTCTTAACGCACTGAACAATAATGTTCCTGTCCGTGACCTTGAAGTAATGGTACGAAGCAAAGATGGTGGAATTAAGACACTGCTTCTCTCTGCTGACTCAATATATATTGGTGAACAGAGGTGCATGTTGTCGGTTTCAGTCGATATCAGCGACCGCAAGAGAACCGAGGAGGAGCTGAAAACTGCAAGAATGGAAGCTGAACAGGCTAACAGGACGAAGAGCGATTTCCTTGCCAACATGAGCCATGAGATACGTACGCCGATGAATGCCATACTTGGTTATTCGGAGCTGCTGGGAGCACTGGTTAATGAACCTACTCAGAAAGAATACCTCGAGTCGATAAAAGCGAGCGGGAGGAACCTTCTGACCCTTATCAACGATATACTCGATCTGTCGAAGATTGAGGCAGGAAGGCTTGAACTTGAATTCGATTATATCGAGGTTAATCCGTTCTTCTTCGAGTTTGAAAAGATTTTCGCCTTCAAAACTTCTGAAAAGGAAATTGAATTCATAACAAATGTCTCTTCCGGAACACCTTCTTTTATTTATGTCGACGGGGCAAGGCTCAGACAGGTTGTCCTAAACCTTGTTGGCAATGCAGTTAAATTTACTGATAAGGGATCGGTTTCGGTTAAGGTTTCATGCGAAAACCCTAGGATCATTACATACAGTGATAAAAAGACCGAGGAGGTCGTGGATCTTGTTGTAAAAGTCATCGACACCGGTATTGGCATACCTGAGGAATTCCAGAAAGAGATATTTGGCTCATTTGTCCAGGTAAGGACAAAAATGAGCAAGGGTGGTACAGGGCTGGGTCTCGCAATATCCCAGCGACTGGCGCAGCTTATGAATGGAATGATCCAGGTTGAGTCTGTGCCGGGTAAGGGGAGCACTTTCACTCTGAGGATAAACGAGGTTCCTTTTCTTAGAAGCTATGAGAGCACACAAAGCAATATGACTATTGATCCTGCAGAGATATTATTCGATAAGGCAACCGTGCTTGTGGTCGATGATATTGACGAGAACCGGAAATTCTTTAAGGATTCCCTGAGAGGGACCGAGCTTATGGTGCTGGAGGCGGTGAATGGAATTTCAGCCCTTGAAATACTGACCAGGATTATTCCCGACCTGGTAGTGACAGATATAAGGATGCCGGTGATGGACGGTTTTGAATTACTGGAGCGGATCAAAGGCGACGAACGGCTAAAACACGTACCTGTAATAGCATATTCAGCTTCCGTGATGAAAAAGCAGAAGGAGAGGATCCATAACAGCCAGTTTGCAGGCCTCCTGATAAAACCTGTAAGGGTAAGTGATCTGTATTATGAACTTTCCTGCCACCTTCACTACCGGATTAAGAGCGACAAATCAGTTGAAAGTGATATCAGGGAAGATACCAAAGCCGAAATTATAGGGTTAGACGAGCTCCTGGAGAGCCTGAATGGTCCGTTTGCCGAAACCTGGAAAAGCTTTGAACTCAGGCAGCCGATAAACGAGATCAGGGAATTCGGAAACAAGCTGAAGGAACTGGGTGAGAAGCATAACTCCAGATTTGTGAATGATTATGGAACCGGTTTACTTGAAGCCGCCAATAACTTCAATATTGAAGGGATACTCAAGCTACTTCACAGGTATGGAGAGCTGGTTGAAAAACTGAAAAAAACAGGTTCTTCAGAATGACTTTATTAGCTATTTCATATATATTATAGATAGGTGAATTTAATAGACAATCCTATGGAAAATAAGCATGAAAGTGAGAATTCATCTATTTTGATTGTAGATGATAACCCTCAGAATCTTCAGGTACTCGGCAGATTACTCCAGGAGCAAAACTACGAGATAGAATTTGCCACTAGCGGACCGGCGGCACTTGACTGGCTCGTATCCAGGCAGTTTGATCTGATACTGCTCGATATAAATATGCCTGAAATGGATGGTTTTGAGGTATGCAGAAGACTCAGGTCGGATGAGAAATATGTAAACATTCCAATCGTATTCCTGTCGGCCGACAACGACAGGGAAAGCATATTGAAGGGTTTCGAGCTGGGAGGCCAGGATTACATAACAAAACCATTTGACAGCAGGGAATTGTTGGTCCGGGTCAGGACACATATTTCCCTGAAGGATAGCAGGGAAAATCTCGAAAGACTTAACAGATCGCTCGAGGAGAAGGTTAAGGAAAGGACCATGCAGCTGAGCATAGCTAATGAGAACCTCGAGATAATGAATAGCAGGCTTACTGAACTCGATAATGCAAAAGCCGAGTTTCTGAACCTGATCAGCCACGAGATAAGGACCCCGCTTAATGGCATGATATTGCCGGTTGAGTTACTTAAAGATTCGGGCTTTCCGGCAGACGCTAAAGAACTCATCGATATACTTGATTCCTCAGTAAAAAGACTTGAAAACTTCGCCATCAATGCCCTTCTTATCACCAGGCTCAAGACAAGGCCCCTGGAGATCTCAAAAAATGAACTGGATCTTGAGAAGCTGATCGATGAGGTGCTGGACAGGGAAAAGGAAACAATTGAATCAAGGAAACAGTCTGTGAAAAAAGATCTTATCAGGAGGAAAGGAAAGTTACTGGGAGAAAAAGATCTTGTATTGAAATGTATTGAAAATATAATCGAAAACGCTTCAGTTTTTTCGCCTTCAGGTGGATTGATTGAAATCCATTCTGCAGAAGACGCTGACGGGACGGTACTTACCATTCGTGATCATGGACCCGGGATCCCTGAAGAAATACTGACCAAGGGATCCGAACCATTCAGTAAGGGTAACACGTATCGCGATAAATCAACAGGTACCGGTTTACCGCTGGCTAAAATGATATTGGAAGCCCATGGAGGGACAGTAAGAATTGAAAACTGCAAGGATGGAGGCGCACAGGTTCAACTGAAATTCATGAACGCGAATATCTGAATATAATGTTTCATTGATTTCTGAAAATAATCAAATCAATTAAAATGAATGACCGTATTGCAGCAAAGCCGAAAGTCCTGGTAGTTGATGATAATATGAAAAACATCCAGGTACTTGGGGGATTTCTGCAGAATGAAGGGTTTGAAGTCGAGTTTTCCCTCGATGGTTTATCTGCTATAGAATGGGTAGGTAAGCAGGATTTTGATCTCGTGCTGCTTGATATTATGATGCCTGAAATGGATGGGTATGAGGTTTGCAGAAGAATAAAATCAGACAATAAGAACATTGACCTGCCAATTATCTTTATTACAGCCAAGACCGATCACGAGAGTATTATAGCAGGCTTTGAAACCGGTGCGGTTGACTATATTACAAAACCGTTCATTAAAAGCGAACTGCTTGCAAGGGTTAAGGCACATATTGAAATAAAGAGATCGAGAGACAGGCTGTCAATGTATCTTAAGGAGATTGAGGAAAAAACCAGGAGCATAACTGCAAGCATCGAGTATGCAAAGAATATCCAGGAGGCGCTGCTGAAAACGTCAGAATCGGTAAGCGATGTTATCCCCGATCACTTTATTCTGTACCTGCCGAAAGATATAGTAAGCGGAGATTTCTACTGGTTTACGAATATCGATAACCTTGTTATAATTGCAGTTATGGATTGCACGGGGCATGGGGTCCCCGGGGCACTGATGAGCACACTGGGTGTTGCTTTCCTGAACGAAACAGTATTAGGAGAACGGATCGTTCGACCCAACCTGATCCTTGAAAGCATCAGGAGAAAGCTGATTAAGTCGCTTGGGCAGAAAGGATATTCCGGAACTATCAAGGATGGCATCGAGGGTTCGGTAATATGCTATGACCAGATGATGAGACAGCTGTATTTCTCTGCTTCATTTAATTCAATTATTCATATTCACGACGGTCAGCTTAATGAAATACGGGCCGACAGGGTACCTATAGGATATTTTGAAAGGAACCTCGATTTTACCTGCAAGACAATCAACCTCTCCAAGGGTGATCTTATATACATGTTTTCCGACGGCTATGTTGATCAGTTCGGGGGTCCGGCTTCCAAAAGGTTTATGATTAAACGGTTCAAGGAACTGCTTCTTTCCAGCTACCGGCTTCCAATCCCGCAGCAAAAGGAAACCCTGTACAAAACCCTCCGTGATTGGATGATTAATGCCGAACAGACTGATGATATCCTGGTTCTGGGAATAAAATTCTGATACACCGGCAGCATACCGTCCGATCTAGGTCATTATATCCGCCTTTTGCAAAACATGCGCCCATCGGTGGTTTATAATAAGTCAATCGCGGTTGGATCCAGGCAAAAAAAAGGCGCCTCAAGTGCGCCCTTTTCATGTTTTATAATTTTCTACCACCATCTGATGAACTTGCGGCTGATTTTTCTGTCAAACGACTTTGTCTTGCCATTTGCATCATTTGTTACGGTCACAAGAGTCATGTGAGGATGATCGGGGTCTTCCTGGAAGGTGAAGGTGAAGGATGAACTGGTTGTACCTTCAACGGTAAGATGAAGCGTACCTGCCGACAGTACAGGTGTACCCTTGTAAAATGTCATTGTTACCGGGTCCGAATCGGAAACTGTCTTGGTGTAGGTTTCACCCTTTTCATTTACACCTGTAACGGTCCCGCTCCATGTAATTGTATCTTCTGCAGGAACATTCTTGAACCTGATTGTTTGCCACGACAGCCCGCCCTCATTGTTGTAATGCAGGTATGTCTTCCTTACCTTGGTTACTTCCCTGGTGAATTTCAAGGAATCAGATACACCGGTCTTGGTAATGGCGTATGACAGATTTGCACTGATATTGTCAGTGGCGGTAACCCTCAGGCTTGTAAATCCGTTGAATTTTGCTTTAAGCGAACTTCTTGTAACGGTCCTTGTACCGCTGACGGTGACTGTGGTACTGTCGGTCGTAATTGAAAAATTCTTGAAAACCATGGTTCTTGTAACCAGCTGATCGTTTCCGCTGGTAAGTGAAACTGTTATATCGATCTCTCCGTTCTTTACGAAACTTTCTGTAGCCGTGCTGTCCTCGTAATCGTTGTAAACAATTGTAATCGTTTTCGGAAAAGTCGTGCTGTCGGGATGATCAACGGTTATTGTCCTTGTAATAAGGATAGGAGCATCCTTGAGTGATGAGGTCGAGTAATTTGATACCTGGAGCTGATCGAGAGTGTTATCGATTTCTGATTCATTTTTGTCTGCAACAGCATCCTGAACATCTGAATTCTGTGTCTGGTAAACCTCTGTGGCAGTAAGGGCACCGCCCGTGGTTTTACTTTTGGTGCAGCCGGTGATCCAAAGGAGGCTTACTGCTGCAAGCATCAGAACGATACTGGTCTTTCTTGTTTTCATTTTACAGTTTTTAATGGTTTTATGCAATTCTCTGATTATTCAATTTTACAATTAGACATTCCAAGGGTGAAAAGGTTTAACAGGACAGATGAATTTTTTAATAACTCTTTGCGTTAAACTTCAACGTAAATTTCAGGAGATTGATTCATTTTTTGTTGATATAAATGATAATCAGGTTGTTGATGTCCTGGTTCATTCAGGATACAGGTACTTCAGGAAAATCATATTTTGTTTTGTAATTCATTAAGTTATTAATTTATAGTTCTAAATTTGCAGCTGATTTTTTTAAAACAGGGAATTTAAGTTAAAGAATGAAAACAGGGGCCAGGGTTTTCGGCAGGATTGCAGTAAAAGTCGGCAGTAATGTCATTACAAAGAGAGATGGTTCGCTTGACACATGGAGAATCTCGCGCCTTGTTGAAGATATTTTTGCCCTTTACAAGAAAGGGATTGGTGTAATACTCGTCTCATCAGGTGCGGTTGCTGCCGGCAGAAATGATATTACCCCAACGAAAAAAACAAATATAATGACAGCCCGGCAGGTATGGGCCGCCATCGGCCAGGCTAAGCTCATTTCGAGCTACCAGTACCTTTTTGGGAAATATGGCATCACAGCGGGCCAGGTCCTGGCAACAAAGGAGAGTTTCAGGGACAGGATGCATTACCTTAATATGAAGGATTGTATCTCGGCAATGCTCGATAACGGGGTTCTCCCAATAGTGAATGAGAATGATACGATTTCGGTAAATGAGCTCATGTTTACCGATAACGATGAGCTTTCGGGCCTGATCTCCTCGATGATGGATTGTGATGCACTTTTAATCCTGACAAATGTGGATGGATTGTTCACGGGAGAACCAGGGACGGAGGGTACAAAACTCATCAGCGAGGTTGAAGAAGGGACCGGAGACCTGTCGAAATACCTGTCAGCCACACAATCCGGTTCAGGCAGAGGAGGAATATTTACAAAGTATAATACGGCAAGAAAGCTAGCAGCCGAGGGGATAGATGTTTACATCGCAAACGGGTCACGCGACTGGATTATATCGGATATCATAAAAGGCAAGGATGTACCGCGGACACGGTTTAAAGGTGCCAAATCTAAGACCACCGGGATAAAGAAATGGATCCGCCACTCCGAAAGCTTTGCGCGTGGATCGGTTACTGTCGACCAGGGTGCAAGCGAAGCCCTGCTGGGAGATAAGGCTTCAAGCCTCCTTGTGATCGGCGTGGTTTCAGTCGATGGATACTTCCGGAAAGGTGATATTATAAGCATAATAGATGAAAACGGCTCATATATAGGACTCGGTAAATCAGAGCTCGACTCCAGGAAGGTGGAAAGCCTTATAGGCCAGAAGCTTCTGAAGCCGCTAATCCATTACGATTACCTTGTTATAAACGAAAAGATAGCCGGACCGGCACAGACTTTCCAGGGTTAATATAAATATCAGCACTTCAGATGGATTGTACACCAGTTTTCAGAAAGGTAGCCAGGTCTTCAAGAGTACTGAGAACCATAAGCGATTCTGTAATCAGCAAAGCCCTGATAACAATATCGGAGAAAATTGTTGAAGCGATTCCGGTTATCATCGAAGCGAATAAGAAGGATCTGTCAAGAATGGATAAGGACGATCCAAGGTACGACCGGCTGCTCCTGTCTCCTGAAAGAATTATATCTATTTCTTCCGATATACGGAATGTCGTCAGCATGCCCGATCCCACGGGAAGGACACTGAGTGAGAAAAGCCTCCCGAACGGGCTGCTGATCTCAAGAACTTCGGTGCCATTCGGTGTTATAGGCGTCATTTTTGAAGCCAGGCCCAATGTGGTTATTGATGTGTTTTCACTATGCCTGAAATCGAGGAACGCCTGTGTACTGAAAGGTGGCACGGATGCCCGGGATTCGAACGAGGCCCTTGTGACGATAATAAAAGAATCACTTAAGGCAGCAGGGATCGATGAAGAAGTACTGGCGCTGCTTCCCCCCGGTCGTGAAGAAACGATACAGCTGCTCAACGCACGCGAATATATCGATCTTGTAATACCGAGAGGCAGCAGGGGACTAATTGATTTCGTAAGGGAAAATGCAAGGGTGCCTGTGATTGAAACAGGTGCCGGGATCTGTCATACATATTTCGACAGGGCAGGCGACAGGGATAAGGGAAGGGTCATTGTAAACAATGCTAAAACCCGCAGGGTAAGCGTATGCAACGCCCTCGACTGCCTGGTCATTCACAGGGAAAGGCTTTCAGATCTATGGTACCTGGTTGAACTTTGCGCTTCTTCGTCGGTCATAATATTTGCTGACGAAGATTCCTACGAAGCACTCAGGGAGAAATACCCGGAAGAACTTTTAAAGCATGCGGACAGGGATTCATTCGGAACCGAATTTCTTTCGTATAAGATGGCTGTCAAAACCGTTGCGTCAATTGAGGAGGCAATGGACCACATCGAACAATTTGGTTCAAAACATAGTGAAGCTATTATTTCTGAGGATATTAATTCCGTTAACCTTTTCCTTATTACAGTCGATGCCTCCGCCGTTTATGCAAATACTTCCACTGCTTTTACCGATGGAAGCGAGTTCGGGCTTGGAGCTGAAATAGGAATATCGACCCAGAAGCTTCACGCCAGGGGGCCCATGGCACTCGAAGAGCTCACTACTTACAAATGGATCATCAGGGGTAACGGACAGATCAGAAAATAAAAAACTCCACCACATGGCTGGTATCTCAAGTCAGTATGTTTATTTACTGAAAAGATAAAATACATGAAGTTTATTTAAAAAAACCTGCAGGAAAGTTGCAAACGTTAAATATTTACCTAATTTTACAACCTGAATGAAATTTATGAACTTTTATACGGCATCCGGCACAACTGCCACTACAGGTACCTTACCGGTATAGCAGGGATGTTGTATAAATTATAAAATGATTGTAGCAGACACGGACCATCCCTCAGAAAGGGGTGGTCTTTGTTTTTAATGTATCAAACAATGAAAATAATGAAGTTCGGCGGCTCATCTGTAGCCGACTCAAATGCTGTAAGTCGTGTTTCGGAGATTATCTCCGGCAGGGTTAAAGGAGGAGAAAAAATTGTTGTTGTGGTCTCCGCTATGGCCGGAGTGACAGACAGGCTTGAATCCCTGTGCGGGTATGTGGAATCGAAGAATGAAGGTGTTTATGATGTGATCACCGCGATGGAACAGAAACATCTTTCTGTAGCCAGGGAGCTTATAAGCATTGCAAGACAACCGCAGGTCCTTGCGGAGGTTCTTACCCTTTTCAACCAGCTGACAGATATTATTAAAGGTGCATTTCTTGTTGGCGAAGTAACGGCAAGAACAAAGGATATGATTCTCAGTTATGGCGAGCAGCTGTCGGGGTTTATCCTGGCAAATGTTCTGGCGGATGAAATCCCCGGTGCCTTTTATTCTGATGCGAGAAAGCTGATTATTACGGATTCGGACTTTGGGAGAGCAAGAGTCAATTTTGAAATAACCGGTAATATGGTAAGGGATAAGATCAGTACCGGGAAGGGAACGGCAGTTATCCCCGGATTCATAGCCGGAACTTTCACGGGAGAAACGACAACCCTGGGAAGAAATGGTTCCGATTATTCCGCATCGGTGCTCGGAGCGGCCCTTGGTGCGGATGCCATTGAGATATGGACCGATACAAACGGGGTAATGACAGCCGATCCCTCTATTGTAAGCGAAGCCAGGAGCATCAGGCAGCTATCATACAATGAAGCCATGGAGCTTTCTCATTTTGGTGCCAGGGTTATATACCCGGCGTCATTGCTTCCGGCGATGAGGTCGGGAATACCGGTGATTGTAAAGAATACATTCAACCCCGGTGATGAGGGGACGGTAATTTGCAAGGATCCCTCCGGCAACGGTTCATTTATAAGGGGCATTACCTCCCTGGGAAAGATCAGCATGCTTTCTGTTGAAGGGTGCGGCATGGTTGGGGCTGCCGGGGTGGCCGCACGTTTATTCACGGCCCTCTCAGGGGCCGGGATAAGTGTCATTCTTATCAGCCAGGCATCGTCGGAGCATTCAATTTGTCTTTGTATCCCGGGCAACGATGCACAGAGGGCAAAATCTATCCTGGCCGAGACCTTCCTGAAGGAGCTTGTGACAGGGGCCATTTCATCAGTTACTTCTGAAGACCAGCTTGCAATTGTCGCAGTTGTCGGGGAGAATATGAGAAATACGCCTGGCGTCGCCGCGAAAGTATTTGATCCGCTGGGGAAGTCACGGGTAAATATCAAGGCAATATCACAAGGCAGCTCTGAACTGAATATTTCATTCGTGATCCACGAAAGGGATCTTGGTACCGCGATGAATGCTCTTCATAAATCAATGTTTCATTAATAACCGGCCTTCGTGATGAAAGAGGTATGCGTCAGAGCTTTTGCTCCTGCAACTGTGGCAAATGTGGGACTTGGTTTCGACTTTATGGGATTTGCCGTAGAAGGGGCTGGCGACAGGGTGGAGATGAGGCTGTCGCGGAATGAAAAGACAACAATCAGGCTTGAAGGCAAGTACGGACACATGGTTCCCGGCGATCCTTCCGGGAATACGGCAGGTGTTGCCTGCATGGCGCTTCTGACTGCTATAGGTTCGGAACAAACCGGACTGGATATCAGGCTCGAAAAAAACCTTCCCCTTGGAAGCGGAATGGGAAGCAGCGCTTCCAGCTCAGCTGCTGCACTTATAGCGCTGAACAGGCTTCTCGATGATCCGTTTACAGTAGAAGAGCTCATCCCCTTTGCCATGGAAGGAGAGAGGACCGCATGCGGTACAGCCCATGCGGATAATGTTGCCCCATCACTGATGGGCGGCTTTGTTATAATAAGAGGATATGATCCACTTGATATAATTAAGCTGAGATGCCCTGATGACCTTTTCTGTGCACTGATCCATCCACATGTTGAACTGAAGACATCCGATTCACGCAGGGTGCTCAGGAAAGATGTTCCCCTGGCGGATGTCACCCGTCAGTGTGCCAACGTAGCCTCATTCATAACAGGGTTGTTCCGCGGGGATTTTGACCTGATCGGCAGGTCAATGCATGATATACTTGCCGAACCGAAACGTCAGCAGCTTATCCCCGGATATGAACTGGCACGTGAAGCGGCAATATCTTCGGGGGCAATTAGCTGCTCTATCTCCGGCTCCGGCCCGTCGCTGTTTGCTTTATGTAAAGGAAAAGATTCCGCAGTCAGGGCGGCCTCGTCGATGCAAAACGCACTGCATCAGGCAGGGATCGGATCGGATATGCATGTGACTTCTGTCAATGCTCCCGGAGCAAGGATTGAACATAGCTGCCAATGAATCATGGAGAGGATTGAATATTACGATATAGCTGAACCTTCGGTCAAGGTTGATCTCAGAACGGCAGTTCTTTCAGGTACCGGAAGCATAAACGGTCTCTACATGCCGGTAAAGCTTCCCAGGCTTCCCGGCAGTTTTTTCGACCGGCTCCGCGGTATGGATTTAAAAGAGATTGCACTTACCGTTTCGGCGCGAATGTTCGGCAATGAAATTCCGGAACCGGATCTATATGACATAATATCAAGGGCGCTTTCTTTCGAGATACCCCTTGTGAGGCTTGACAAGGGAATTAATGTCCTTGAGCTCTTTCACGGGCCGACACTGGCATTCAAGGATACAGGGGCGAGATTCATGGCTTCACTCCTTGAATACTTCGTGGGAAAGGATGGCAATGAGGTTACTGTACTGGTTGCAACATCCGGCGATACAGGAAGCGCAGTTGCACACGCGTTCAGTAATTGCCCCGGGGTTCAGGTAGTTATTTTGTTTCCTTCGGGAAGAGTGAGCAAGGTCCAGGAACAAATGCTTTTACCCGCTGCGGCAAATATTCACACGCTCGAAGTGGAAGGAGATTTTGATGATTGCCAGAAGATTGTCAAGCAGGCTTTTTCAGATCGGGCGCTTCGTGAAAGATTGAATCTCATATCGGCAAACTCGATAAATTTTGCACGTCTTTTTCCCCAGTCCTTCTATTACTTCAAGGCAGTGGCTGACCTGGAAAAAGTACAGAAACCCGTAGTTTTCAGCATTCCATGCGGAAATTTCGGGAACCTGACTGCAGGCGTCATGGCACAAAGAATGGGACTTGGCGTTGACAGGTTCATAGCATCATGCAATTCCAACCATCCGGTGGTTACCTATCTCAATACAGGCATCTATTCTCCGGGCGAATCGGTGAAAACAATAACCAACGCGATGGATGTAGGCAACCCAAGTAATTTCCCCAGGTTGCTGGAGCTCTTTGGGAACAGGTACGACAATTTTCAAGGAATGATCAGCGGTTACTGGTATAATGACGGTCGGACAAAGGATGGGATAAAGGAGCTGAATTCTGGCTACGGCTATTTAGCCGACCCCCATACCGCTATTTCATACCTGGGGTTAAGGGATTATATGAGCCGACACGATTGTGAAGGTATTTTCATCTCCACAGCACATCCCGTGAAGTTTGAAGATGTGGTGGAACTCGCGACAGGTTCAAAAGTTCCGGTCCCTGCCCCTGTTGAAGGGCTTGCAAATCATTCAGGACACACTTTAAAAATGGCTGCTTCATATGATGATATAAAGGATTACCTTATAACTTTATAAGACTTATCTAAAATGACAAGCAGATGAAAAGATTTTTCCTTATTGTGATTTTGCTGACAGCAATTTTCCCATTTGTGACCAGGGCCAATGTATCGCTCCCTGAGATATTTTCCGATAATATGGTTCTCCAGCAAAAGGCAGAGGTGGTCTTCTGGGGATGGGCAGGTACCTTCGAAAAGGTGACCCTTAAAGCCGACTGGATGACCAGTGAGATTAGTGTTGCAGGTGATGTCCAGGGTATGTGGAAGCTGACTGTTACAACACCATCCGCAGGCGGCCCTTTCACCATTCATATCAAAGGGAACAATGAAATAATTCTGAAGAATGTACTGGTAGGCGAGGTATGGCTCTGTTCAGGGCAATCCAATATGGAATGGTCGGCAAGGAGCGGCATCAACAATGCTGAAGAGGAAATCAGGAACGCCGTAAACACGCAGGTAAGGCTATTCTCGGTCTGTCACTGCACATCTCATTACCCGCAGGATCATTTTGCAGGCACCTGGGATGTTTGTTCCCCCGAGACCATGCAGAGCTTCAGCTTCATAGCATACTACTTTGCAAATGAGCTGCAAAAGAAGCTGGGTGTTCCGGTAGGCGTAATTAATTCCAGCTGGGGTGGGACACCTGCCGAAGCATGGATGCCGGAAGAGGCTACGCAATACGATGACTACCTGAAAGAAGCAGCAGCTCTGCAAAAGCCGGTTCCGTGGGGACCGGTGGAACCCGGAAGGATATACAATTCGATGATCAACCCTCTTGTACCTTTCCGGATTGCGGGTGCGTTATGGTACCAGGGTGAAGCAAATACAATAAATGCCTATGCCTATAAGGAAATGCTCGAGTCTCTCATATATTCCTGGAGGGACAGGTGGGGTTATGATTTTCCATTCTACTATGCCCAGATAGCACCTTATAAATATGGAAAACCGTTTGAGGGAGTAATGGTGAGGGACGCCCAGAGGCGTGCGCTGGAAGTTGCCGGCACAGGTATGGTAGTACTCAGCGATATTGGCGATACTGCAAACATACATCCCAAAAATAAGCAGGCCGCTGCCCTGAGATTTGCCAACCTTGCGCTGAACAGGACATACCATGCCTTAAAATCGCAGGACTCGGGTCCACTCTACCGGGAGATGTCTGTGGAGAATGATAGGGTGGTAGTTACATTTGATAACAGTGAAGGATTGCATGCAGCCGGGAATGTACTGACATGCTTCGAGATAGCCGGAACAGATATGGAATTCTATCCGGCCAAAGCTTTTATAAAAGACGGGAAGGTAACCGTTATGTCGGATAAGGTGAAGAAACCATTTGCCGTACGGTACGCATGGAGCAATACAGCCACTCCTAACCTTTTCAACGGAGCAGGACTTCCGGCTTCTTGCTTTACTACAGAATATTAGGTTGAACAGGTATTTTGAAAATATTGCTGTCACCGCGAGGATAAAAGCTCTGCGCTCCGGAACAATGAGCGCCGAACGGTTTCTTTCAACCGACCAGGCAAGGATAATTACCAGGGTATATAAGGAAAACCCTGGCATGCCTGTTATCAGGAAAAGAGCCATGTCACTTGCTGCCGCATTAAGGGAACTTCCTCTCTCGATCGATCCTGAAGAGCTGATTGCCGGTAACAGGACACCAGGAATAAGGAGCGGTGTAGTTTTCCCCGAGGCCGGGATATCATGGCTTTCAAGAGAGATGGATCTTCTTCCTTCGAGGGCCCAGGATCCTTTCCTTGTCAGGGACGAAGACAGGAAGATTTTCGCGGATGAAATCGAACCGTTCTGGAGCGGCACGACTCTCGAAGACCATATTTATTCGACAGCAGGAGAGGAGCTTGCCGCGATAGAGAAAGTCGTAAAGATAAACCAGAAGGATCATGCGCAGGGTCATATCTGCCCCGACGTATCAGAATGGCTCATGCTGGGTCCTTCGGGTCTGATCGACCTTGCTGAAAAAAAGCGGTCGGAACACCCTGAGAAGATTGATTTCTACGACAGCCTTGTTCTTACACTTGAAGCTGCCCGCGATTTTATGAGAAGGTATTCATCGCTTGCAAGGGATATGGCAGCTTCGGAAAATGATCCGGACAAATGCATGAACCTGCTTGACCTGTCTGAAGTTTGTTCTGATATTTCGATCCGTCCACCTGTATCCTTCAGGGAAGCCGTTCAGTCGTTATGGTTCCTTTTCGTGATACTCCACCTTGAATCAAATGCCTCCTCTTTCTCACCGGGAAGGATGGATCAGTACCTCTTCAGGTATTACAGGTCCGATATCGGATGTGGCAGGATAAGCCGTGCCTTTGCTCTTGAACTGATGGATGCTCTTTTTATTAAGTTCAACCAGATTGTCTACATGCGCAACAGTCACAGTGCCATGTATTTCGCAGGGTTCCCCATCGGCTTCAATATCACTGTCGGAGGATCGGATACTGAAGGCCGGGATCTTACCAATGAACTGACATACCTTATTTTAAAGGCACAGGATCATGTGCGGCTTCCGCAGCCTAACCTCACGGCCAGGCTCCATAGAAATTCCCCGGTGGAGTACCTTGATGAATGTACAAGGATCATTTCACTCGGTACCGGCATGCCACAGCTCGTGAGCGATGAAAGTATCACCGGCGCTTTAATACATTCGGGTGTGGATCCAGCCGATGCGGCAGATTATGCGCTTGTGGGCTGTGTCGAACTGAGCACCCAGGGTAATTACCTTGGGTGGAGCGATGCGGCCATGTTCAACCTTGTAAAAGTACTTGAACTTACCTGCAACAACGGAAAGTGCCAGCTGACGGGAAGACAGACCGGACCTGAAACAGGTTACCTTACTGACTTTAACGATTTCCCGGCCTTTGAGAAAGCGTATGAAATCCAGATCGGATACTTTATCGAAAGGATGACAAATCTGTGCAGCATTGTTGAAAGGATTCATCAGCAGCACCTGCCGTCACCCTTCCTTTCCTCGGTAATAAATAACTGCATTGACAAGGGAGTTGATGTGACTTCAGGAGGGGCAAAGTACAACATGTCAGGTATACAGGCAATACAGGCTGCAAATATTGCAGATTCGATGGCAGTTTTAAAGCAGCTTGTTTTTGAAACCGGCAGAGTAAGCAGGGAGGAGATGCAGGAGGCTTTGAGCCTTAATTTCAAAGGTAAGGAAAGCCTCCGCCAGAGGTGTATAAATAATGTACCAAAATTCGGCAATGATATCGGGTGGGTTGACGATATCGCCTCTAAATGGGTCAGTGTCTTTGTGCAAAAGCTATCCTCATATACCAATTACAGGGGAGGGAAGTATAATATGGGGCTGTACACTGTTTCAGCACATGTCCCGATGGGTCGGAACGTGGGTGCAACCCCCGACGGCCGGCTTGCAGGGACCGTTCTCGCGGACGGCGGTGTTTCGCCAATGCAGGGGAGGGATAAGCTCGGGCCGACAGCTGTTTTTAAGTCGGTTGCTAGGCTCCCTTTCAGGCTGGCAGGTAACGGGGCATTGCTTAATATGAAGTTTTTGCCGTCATTTTTCAAAACGGAAGCCGACCGGCAAAAATTCTCTGCCCTGCTGAGGGCTTTCTCCGGGTTGGGCATCCACCACGTCCAGTTTAATGTTGTAAACAGGGATGACCTGCTGAAGGCAAAAAATGATCCTGATTCATACAAGGGGCTGACAGTCAGGGTGGCCGGATACACTGCATATTTTACCGAACTGGCCAGGGACCTGCAGGATGAGATTATTCAGAGAACTGAATTTGGTGATGGAAACTGAAGGCATCATATTCAATATAAAAAGATTCTCAGTTCACGACGGGCCGGGAATCAGAACAGGTATTTTCCTTAAGGGATGTCCGCTGAATTGTAAATGGTGTCATAACCCTGAAGGAATTTCCGGCGGTATATCCATTTGGTACAACAGGAACAGCTGCATCTTATGCGGCGAATGTGTAGCAAGCTGCCCTGAAAATGCATTAACCCTTACAGAAGGGCCGGATCCAAGCATCGATATAAACAGATCAGTGTGCACTGTTAAAGGTGATTGTGTAAGAAATTGTCCCACGGGCTCAATCGACTTTACAGGCATGAAGGTCACTATGGCTGAGGTTATGGCAGAGATCAGGAAGGACCTGGTTTTTTATGAATCTTCCGGAGGTGGTGTCACCCTGACCGGAGGAGAGCCTTTTTTCCAGCCTGATTTTTGTACCGGTCTCCTCAGATGGTGCAGGAAGGAAGGGCTCGACACGGCAGTGGAAACCTGCCTTTACTGCGAAAGGGAAATTCTGAAAGAGGCAGCGGAATACACATGTCATTTCCTTGTCGACCTGAAGATTTTTGATCCCGGGAAGCACAAGGAGTTTACAGGGAAAAGAAATGAGGTTATCCTCGATAACCTCAAATTTCTCTCCGAAATGAATTGTGACATTACGGTAAGGATACCTCTCATCAGGGGAATAACTGATTCACCCGGTAACAGGAGAGATATTGAAGAATACGTAAAATCTGTCAGCACCGGGATACCTGTTGAATATCTTAACTTCAACCCGCTGACAAAGAACAAATACCGGAAGTTGGGCCTGGATTATAAACTTTAAATCAGTATCTGCCTTGCAAACTGGTTGCAGATCTTAGTTTCCTTCACTGCGTTTGACCAGGGTTTTATATCATATTCTAGTTCAATATCGCAGTAGATGGGCCATTTATTCTTCTGGATGAGCTGAAGAACATCGGAGATTGGCATCTCGCCCTGTCCCCATACCTGGTTGGTGTTTGCAGGATCGGTTTTCGGACCGGTTTTGTCCTTGAGATGTATGCTGAATATCCTTTCGTGGTACTTTTCAATTATGGTATTCGGGTGCAGACCTGTTGAACCGAAGAAATGACCTGCATCGAAGTTGAACATAACTGCCGGCGATACTGCCATGAATGGATCATAGCTGAAGCCCTGGGTGGCAAACTGCATGTGATTGTGGAATATTGCATACATTCCGTGTTTCTCAGCTATGGGCCCCAGTTTTTTTACAGCTTCTTCACCGATCTCGTCTGTCACTCCTTTAGCCCCAAGAGCTTTGGCCGCCTTGAATGCATAATCGATTTCCTCATCCGACCAGTGGGCCGGCGAGAACTTGACGATATGAATGCCAATGCCTTCGTTGTCAAACATCTTCTTTATATCTTCAAATTTTGACAGGGGAAGTGCAAGGCGCCACGCCTTCATATCTTCATTATATTTCTTGATAGCGGCCTCCTGTTCCGGGGTTAATCTGAACTGTGGCGGGGCGGGTTGCTTCTGGGCCCCTGGTTTCGGAGGCGGAGGGGGAGGAGGTCCCTGAGTGGTTTTTTGCGGTCCCGGTTTCGGAGCTGTAAAATATACCATCATCGGGTTTTTCGGGGCACCAAGGTATTCTTCCACATCGTTGCTCATAAGCTCAATACTTGTGAGACCTGAATCCTTACAGTACCTGATTACATTTTCAACGCCACCCGGCATGCTTCGCCAGCTGTAAGTTATTGTCCCTAGCTGGACGCCACAGTAATTCGAGGTCGGTTTGGCCGGAACTGCAGGTGCTGCCGCAGGCTTTTGCTCACCGCAGGATGACAGGCCGAATGGAACCATTGATACTGCAGCCAATGCAGCCGTTCCTCCGACAAATTTTCTCCTGCTAAGTTGCTTTTTCGAGAGGTTGTTTTCCATATTGAAGGGATTTAAGTTTATGATAATTCGAACATCCACACAAATTACATCAAAATTCCATTCCAACCAATGCTGGCAGGGCTCTTAAGGATATTTAACATAAACAGGCTGATAAAAGCCCGGGTCGGAAAGATGAAATACGGGATTATATCGATGGAGCTATACCCCTGTGATCCTTTTTTTATATTCCGAAAGTGCTTCATCCAGCCTCTGTTTTGCAGTTGTGTCACCCGGAACATTATGGGAGGGATGAATATATAGCTTTACACCTCTCTCAGCCAGTATCTCAGCAACAGTTGTTATGGTCATCCAGACACAAGTCACGAATGCCATTGTTGAGACGGGTCCTATCTTGTCCCGGTGATTTTTAAGCGGAACAGATGCGTCTTCAAGAGGTGCGCATGTATCAACCACCAGGTCGGCAAGGTCAAATATTGTCTTTCCGCACGAGTGCCTTGTCTTTTTACCCGTGGCAGCTGCCGCTGAACCGAATACAATAACCTTCATCCCCCTTTTCCTTGCTTCAAGGGCTACATCAATATTCACATTATTAATCCCGGAATGTGAAAACAGCCACATTATGTCCCTGCTGTCGAAATCATATCCTTTCATTATCTCCACCCCGTAACCTTCTACTCTTTCGAGGAAAACAAACTGGTGCACCCCCATCTCCCCTGTTATCCTGGTAAAGAATGTTAACGGCAGCTCAACCATCGGGTGAAAACCGACAAATCCTCCAATGCGCGGGTACATTTCTTCGATCGGGATCGTGGCATGTCCGCAACCGAATGTATGAACCCATCTGCCACATTCAATTGTATCGGCCATCATTCCGGCTGCTTTCACGATATTGTCAATCTGCGTCTCCTCGATCCGTGACATAACTCCACGGGCGTTTTCAATCCATTGTTTTGCAAGCATGATTTTAAGTTTAAGTATTTGTAGGGTTTTGTTTGTCTCTGGTCCTGAAGATTATGGCCGCAAGAAAGATCAGTACCAGGACTTCAAGAAAAACAAGAGTGATAAAATATCTTATCCCCAGGTTCTTAGCAATTAAACCCATGAGGTAGTTCAGGCTCATATTTCCTATAAGTGAGAACGCAAGGGCTACACTCATCGCTGTTCCTGAAAGATTTACAAAAAGTGAGCCGATAAACCCCAGCATTACCGGGAACCCATATGATAATCCTGCACCGGTAAGAAACAGACCTGATACCGCAGCAACCTCACCGTGAAGGAACCTGAATATTGCCAGCCCGGCAAGGATTATGGCAAAGCAGCCGGTATAGATTTTCTCTTCAGAGACATTTCTAAGCAATCCGCCAGTAATAAGCCTCATAACCGACATTCCGGCCACAAACGCGGAGAGAGCAAAAAGTGCTTTCTCATTCTCAATGTGGTTATTGTCGAGGAGGTACAGAGTGGTCCAGTTGTTGATTATGCCTTCGGCACTGCTTTCAAAAAAGAGAAAAACAGATACTAGTATAAGAAACCGGTTTGTAACAAGCTTCCGTATCCCGTTTAAAAAATGACCTTTCTCCTGCTTGGCAGGAGGAAATCCTATGGCTAAATACATCATGGCAACTGCCAGGCATAGCAGACCTGTCGCTGAAAGAACTCTATCGTATGTGAAGTGTTTCCGGAGGAGACCAAATATCAGCGGCATACCGAGCGCCCCGATCCCGTAAAATACCCCAAGGAGGTTAAGATTTGCTCCTTTGCCTGTTTCACTGATGTCTGAAACCAGGGAGTTTGTGGCACCATTGACCGCCCCTCCACCCAGTCCAATAAAGAATACGGAGAAAAAGAGCGAGGCTATGGAATTGGAAAAAGCAGCTCCTTCAAAACCTGCTGCCAGGATGAGACAAGATACGGAAAGCAGCAACCGGTAGCCATTTCTGTCTGCAATCGGACCGAACAGAAATGAGCCGGCCAGTATCCCGAGCGGAAGGAGGGAGAATAACGATCCCGCGAGGATGTCATCTATATCAAGCTTATGTTTCAGATCAGGTATGACAGATCCGAAGGTTATCATCGTTATGCCAAATAGCATCATCCCAAGGCACGCCGACCAGAATATTAGCCGCCTGTTCACTTATTTCAGAATTGTTTTTTTTCTTTTACTTTCCTTAATGCAAGACACCCTGCACCTATAAGTGCAGCATCGCCTGAGAGTGATGAGGCCTCGAATGAGACACCTTTCATGCTGACAGGCTGTGCCCAGTTTTCAGCTTCTTTCCTGATGAGTGGAATCAATGGCCTGGCCGGACCAAATACCCCACCTCCGAATATTACCTTTTCGGGGTTGAATATGCTTACAAGATTTGCAGACGCCATACCCCAGTAAAAAACGACCTGGTTAATTGCTCTGACAGCCACCGGATCGCCATCCTCATATGCAGCAAAAACGTCATTGCAAGAATAATCTTTATTGTTTTCCGGAGAAAGAACACCCTTGTACCCTTTGACCTCCCGGGCTTCTTCAGCTGCGAGCCTTGTTATCCCGGTTCCGGATGCATAATATTCGAAGCAGCCACAGCTTCTGAATTTTTCAAGAAAGGGTTTCTTCATCCCCATCCATCCGACCGCACCAGCAATATCCGAAGCTCCCCGGAGGATTTCACCGCTGGTAAGAATACCTGCCCCTATTCCGGTGCCCACTGTGATGAATATTGCATCGAGACACCCCTGTGCATTTCCCTTCCAGAGTTCACCAAGGATTGAGCAGGCCCTGTCAGAGTCTATTGTTACCGGAATATCACCTGATACACTTTTTGCCTCTTTCAGCAAGGGGTAGTTTTCCCATTCCCCTATGTTTGGAGCCCAGACCGTTCCTTGCCGGGAATGACTGATACCCGGGACCGATATCCCGACCGACTTCACAGGATCACTTTTATCCTGCGCATGAAGATGCCGTGTGATATTTGATGTTATCAAACTGCCGACCTCGCTCCCTTTCCTTTTTCCAAGGAGGTAGGTGTCTTTCTGGAGCAAATTGCCGCCATCATCGAAAAGAGCAAATGCGGCTTTGGTTCCACCCAGATCAATTCCCAAAAGCGACATATAGGGCTTGTTATAATGTTACCTGATTTCTATTCCTCTCAGGAAAATGTTTCTTATTTTAAAGCTTTTATCGAAGATAATAAAATCGGCATTGTACCCTTTCTCAAGCTTACCTGAAGTGTTTATATTCATAAGTCCGGCCGGGTACAAAGATGCCATCCTCAATGATTCATCCAGGTCGATACCCGCATGTTTCACACAGTTCTCAACCGCTTTCATCATCGTTAATGCCGACCCCGATAAAGTCCCGTCGGGAATCACGAATCTGTCTGCCTGCCTGATATGATGATACTCACCCGTGTTGTTTTCCTCGACGGCATCACTTATGAGGTACAGCCGGTTACCCATGATCCTTTTTGCCACTTTTATGGTATCATAGCTCACGTGAATTCCATCGGCTACGATACTTGCCATGGCATCGGGTGATAAGAAAGACGCACCGGGAAGACCCGGTTCGCGATGGTGAAACGATGACATTGCATTGAAAAGGTGAGTGACACCCTTAATCCCCCATGCAAATCCCGATTCAGCTGATTCCATAGTTGCATTGCTGTGTCCTGCACATGGTACGACACCATGGTCAAGCAGGATACTGATAAACTCAGGATTGCATTCCTCGGGAGCAACAGTCATCATTTTTATTATTCCTTCACCTTCCCTGAGAAGGGTTATTAATTCAGAGGTCTCAGGCTTCCTGATCAGCTTTGAAACATGAGCACCACGTTTTGCCTGGCTTATGTAGGGTCCTTCAAGATGCAGCCCCAGTACCGACGGGTGAGGATTTTCAAGTATAGTCCTTGCAGCCTTCCTGTAAACATCGAATGTATTTGTGGGAAGAACAAGGAGAAACCCGGTGGTCCCTGATTCAACAATTGACCTGGTAATCTCATGGAGGGCATGAGGCTCGGGAAATGAAGAAAAGAGGAAGCCGCCGCTGCCTGCAATCTGAAGGTCAATGAAGCCAGGCGAGACATACCTGCCTTCACAGTCTGTAATCAAAGCAACATGAGGGATGGCATTTATATCTGTAAATCCTGTAATCAGGTCATCTTCAAAAAGAAGAGCCTTCTCCCTGAGAACCTCTGTACCGGTAAAAAATATGGCGTTTGATAAGGCTGATAACATATTCAATATCCAGGTTTAGTCAGGTTTCTGCATTTTCTACACCGGACCTGTCATTGACAATCTTCACTTTTTAGATTACTTTTAATTCTCTCTTTAAAGATATGGAGATTATTTGTTAAAAGCGCTTAATTGTTGTAATTACCTGTATTATAGTTATATGTTAATATATGAGACGACTTGATTCTGCTTACCGGTTTATCTTTTATCTGCTTTTGGTAACATTAATCTCAGGTGGGTGTCATTCATCCGGAAAAAAATTTCTTGCCGACCTCGTGGATCCTGAGATTGGCGGGGTCGGGCTCCTTCTCCAGCCTACCAGGCCGACGGTTCAGCTTCCAAACCAGGTGGTAAGGGTATATCCCGTCAGGGAGGATTACCTTGCCGACAGGATTGATTACTTCCCCCTTACCATAATCTCGCACAGGAACGGCGAGCTTTTTGGAATAATGCCTTTCACCGGCCAGATTCATGATCCTGTCCAGTCGTCTTCATGGGATGAAAATCTTGAAGTCTCGAAACCCTATTATTTCTCAACCTGGCTGGAAGACTGGAAGGTGATGGTGGAATTTGCGCCGGGGGAAAAAGCCGGAATATTCAGGTTTAGCTTTCCTCCCGGTACAAATCGGGGAATATCCCTCTGCAACTTAAGGAAAGGCAAATGGAGAAGTACCGGTAGTAAGCTTTTTTCTGCTGAAGATTCCTTTTCCGGGATGAAGGCTTTTGCCGTTTGCAGCCTGAACTGCAATGTCGCACTTACCGATACGACTGTTTCAGGAAAGATCGTCAGCTTTTTGAGAATAACAGATACTGCCAGGATCGTGGAGATGAAGTATGCCGTGTCATTTATTTCTGCCGGACAGGCTGAGAAAAACCTTCACGGGGAACTTGACGGAAGAACATTCGCAGATACCAGGGATAAAGCGAGAGACGAATGGGAAAAGGTCCTTTGCAGTATTCAAGTAAAGGGAGGGAGCGATAAAGACAAAAGAGTATTTTATACCGCTCTTTACCGGTGTTTCGAAAGGATGGTGAATATCACAGAGGATGGGAAATATTACAGCAACTACGACAGTACAGTTCATAAATCTGACAGGAATTTCTACGTCGATGACTGGACATGGGATACCTACCTGGCTCTGCATCCTCTCAGGACCATCATTGCCCCGGATATTGAATCTGATATGATGCAATCGTACGCCGAGATGTATCGCCAGGGCGGATGGATGCCAACTTTCCCGGTGCTGTTCGGTGATGTGCCCTGCATGAACGGTTTTCATTCCACAATTATGATCGTCGATGAGTACATGAAGGGAATCAGGAATTTTGATTTTAAGACAGCATACGAGGGTATGAAGAAAAACTCTCTGTCTGCAACGATGCTGCCGTGGCGCAACGGCCCTTCATGTTCACTGGACGATTTTTACAGGCAGAAAGGATATTACCCGGCATTACACCCTGGAGAAAAGGAAACCGTTGCACAGGTTCATCCCTGGGAACGCAGGCAGGCGGTAGCTGTCACCCTGGGCCACAGCTACGACGACTGGGCGCTAGCACAAATGGCCAGGGAACTTGGGAAGGAGGATGATTATAAGCTCTTTCTTGGGCGGTCGCAGAATTACAGGAACCTCTGGTGGGACGAAAAAGGGTTCTTCATGCCAAAGGACAAGGAGGGAAGATGGATCGGCATCGATCCCAAATGGGACGGGGGAATGGGCGGAAGGGACTATTATGATGAAAATAACGGATGGACATACCTCTGGCAGGTTCAGCACGATATTCCAGGCCTTATCAGCCTGATGGGCGGAAAGGATAAGTTTGAGAAGAGGCTCGACCAGCTCTTCACCGAGGACCTTGGCAGGAGCAAGTATGAAAACTGGGAAAAATTTCCCGATTTCTCAGGGATAGTCGGTGAATACAGCATGGGCAACGAACCGTCGTTTCATATACCTTACCTATATAATTTTACCGGCTCGCCCTGGAAGACACAGAAAAGGATCAGAATGCTTCTTAATGCCTGGTTCAGGGACGATATTTTCGGAATCCCCGGTGACGAGGACGGGGGAGGAATGTCGGCATTTGTGGTTTTTTCGATGATTGGAATCTACCCTGTCACCCCCGGAGTTCCTGAATATACTTTAGGAAGTCCGTTTTTCAGGAAGGTGACGATAAATCTAAAGAGCGGGAAGACGTTCATTATTGAGTCGGATAACTATGATGAAAAAAATTTCTTCATCCGGAAAGCATTCCTGAATGGAAAAGCTCTGGAGAAGCCTTTTATATCTCACGAAATGATTGAATCAGGAGGAGTGCTGAAACTGGTAATGGGAAAATTCCCTTCCGGGCTCTGGAGCAGGTCTGAAAACCCTTGATTCATATTCGTGGCTTTTTATTAATTTTATTGGTTGTTATAACGCCTACCTGGTAAGCAAATGAAAAAGACTCACGAATTTGATGCCAGCAAGTTTGTGTCAGAGGTGATTTTCAGAAACAGCCTTGATGCTATTGTTATAAGCGATCTGAAGGGCAGGAGCCTGGCCTGTAACAAAGCAGCCTGTGACCTGCTGGGTTACAGCGAGCAGGAAATTGTCGGTCTGGGCAGAGATGCAATTGTAGAAATGAACTCTCTGATGATAAAGAATTTGATTTCGCGCAGGGAATCGGGAAGTGTTTCTGCCGGTATTACCCTGAAAAGAAAGGATGGATCAAGAGTCTCAGCACAGGCGACTTCAACTCTTTTTTCAGATGAGCAGGGAAAACAGCTTGCCTTGCAGGTCATCAGGGATATTTCAGAGAGCATCAGGCTTGACCGGGAGATAACAGAAGTCAGGGAGTTTACTGACAGGATCATTGATACGGCAAACCTTATCTTTATCCAGCTCGACCACGAAGGAAACATTCTGAGGGTGAATAAAACCTTTGAAAAGATAACGGGTTATGCAAGCAATGAAGTTATCGGCACCAGCTGGTTTGATAAGCTTGTTCCTATTGACAGATACCCCCGGGTCTGGGAAGAATTTCAGAGGAACATAGACAATTTTATGACCTCCAGCACATTTGTCAATCCAATTCTTACCAAAGCAGGGGTTGAAAGAAATATAAGATGGCAATACAGTCATATTTCGGATCGGAAGGGAAAGATGATGAGCGTTGCTTTCGGCCTGGATACGACTGACCAGGAAAGGAACAGCCAGGATCTCAAACAGGCAAACCTTCTCCTTAAAGAGATTCTCTCTTCTGCCCCGATCACGATTTTTGCAGTTGACAGGAACGGACTGTTCAGCCTGTCGGACGGGAAAGAATTACGACTCGTTGGACTCAAACCAGGGGAGAATGTTGGTATTTCGGCATCATCGCTTTATAACGATATGCAATATACTTTAACGGATGGCAGTTCCATAACGGGGAAGGAACTGATGAGACGAGTCTCCTCCGGTGAAACTATCACCGCTGTAAATCAATTTAAAGGGATTGTTTTTGAAAATCATATTGGACCGATTGAAGATGACTCGGGAACAGTCGACGGGATCGTAGGTGTCGCTGTTAATATCACGGAACGGGTTGGGACACAAAGACTTCTCCAGGAGAAGGAGGTCAATCTCAGGTCAATAATTGAAAATGTCAAAAGTTCAGTTGTATTGATTGACCGTGAGTTTAAAATTATTGAATGTAACTCGGTATTCCGAAGCAGGTTTAAGAAATTGACCGGTACCGATATAGAGAAAGGTCAGTTGATTCTTAACGGCCTTCAGCAGGAACAAAAAGAGTTCTGGCGGAAGATATATAATAAAGGTCTCTCTGGGGCAGCATTCACGTTTAATAAATCGATACTTGAATACCACCGCAGGGGAATGTACCGATTCGCATTGAACCCGGTTCTTTCTGAAAATGGAACTGTTATCGGGCTCGCTGTTGTCAGCGAAGACATTTCCGGTCAGATCAGGAATGAGAACAGATTAAAATCGTCAACCAGGAAGCTGAAAAGTCTGAACAACAGGATAAGAGATATTATAGACAAGGAGCGTACAAGGATCGCCCACGACCTTCACGACGACCTTGGTCAGAAGCTTACCGCAATCAACCTGAATCTTGCATGGATGAGAAACCGTCTTGGAGTTCAGTCGGAACTTGTTGCTGATAAATTCGGTGAGATTGTGAAAATGGTAGGAGAGACCATCGACAGCACGAGGAGACTTTCGCATGGACTCAGACCTGATATTCTTGATAACCTAGGATTGATTTCGACAATAGAATGGCAGCTGAAGGATTTTTCGAAGAATACCGGGGTAAAGGCAGTCTTCAGATCGAACATAAGTGATACAAGTGCCAACAAGCGAATTTCCCTCGATGTGTTCAGGGTTATCCAGGAGGCCCTGACAAATATATCAAAGCACGCGGGTGCAACAACAGCCAGGCTGACCATCACCGAGACAAAACGGCTGTTGAAAATATCAATAAAAGATGACGGTCATGGATTTTCAGTAAAGGATGCGGAAAAGTCTGAAAGTCTTGGACTTGCCGGGATACGGGAGCGAATTGAGATGAATGAGGGGACCCTGAAAATTGAGTCACGCAAAGGCTCCGGAACGTTGATTGCTTTTCAAATTCCTCTGAAAAAGAGTGTTTCTGACCTGAAAAAATTGCAGAATGATTAGAGTGCTGGTAACGGACGACCATCCTGTTGTCAGGAAGGGACTGATTCAGCTTCTTCTCGATGACAAGGATGACAGGTTTGGACCCATGGATGAAGCCGGAAACGGGGCAGAACTCCTTGACAGGCTAAAGAACGTGGAGTATGATGTCCTTCTTCTTGATATTTCCATGCCTGGACGGAACGGCCTCGACCTGATAACAGATGTCAAAAAAATCCGGCCGGGGCTGGCAATCCTTATTCTCAGCATTTACCCTGAAGAGCACTACGCGGTAAAGGCATTGCGCCTTGGGGCTTCAGGTTATCTTACAAAGGATTCAGCTCCATCCGAGCTTCTCGAAGCAGTTTTTAAGGTCTCAGGAGGAGGCAGATACATTACCACGTCATTGGCTGAAAAGATAGCGTACAGTGCTGTCGTTGATGAAGAAAGCCATCCGGCCGACATTCTGTCAGCACGGGAGCTTGAAGTGATCAGGCTTTTTGGTTCCGGGAAAAAAATCTCAGATATAGCCAGGGAACTTTCTCTCAGCCCCAAAACCATCAGTACCTACCGCGAACGGATACTCGATAAGCTTTCCCTCAGGACCACGTCCGAAATAATCCGGTACGCCATCACAAAAGGGCTCGTCTAAATGAAAAAAGCCGGATGCTGAGCTGAAATCCCTCCTAAAGCTTCAGCCTTCCAGCTTCTGTCAGATTTTCCCCTACAAAAAATCAGGAATAATCCTGACACAGTAAGATATTATTCTTCAGTAAATTAGGATTGGTATAGAATCTGAAGCACCTCACTTAACATTTGTTCTGAATGAATAGTATCTATGTGCCTGACATCCGTACTATCATAATCAGCTATTCCGCAGTTAACCTGGCATGCATAGTCGTCTTATCTGTTTTGTGGCTAAGGAACAGGAAAAGATATAAAGGAACTGGCCTGTGGGTGATCGCGAGCCTCTTCCAGTTCATTGGCATTACGTTGATTTACCTCAGAGATTCAGTCCCTTCATGGCTATCTTATGTACTTTCCAATGCGCTTTTAATAACGGCAGTGCTGATAGGTGTTGTTGCAATAGAGAAATATGCCGGAAAGAAAAGAGGTCACGTGCACGACTTCATTATAATCCTTATCTATATCATCCTGCAGTCGTGGTTCACCTATCACACTCCTGATCTGAATGCGAGAAGGCTGGTGATAGGAACGGCAATGGCTCTTATTTCAGTTCAGGGAGTGTGGGTAGTCTTTTACAGGTTCGGCCGGAGGGAGCTCAGCCTGACCTATGGAATCGGGATAATATACTTATTTTATGGCCTGGTGAGCCTGTTCAGGATTGTTAAATGCCTGGTTTGCAACGATAATGAATCAAATTTCTTTTCCTCTACCCTGATAGAAGCGGTTATCCTTCTGTCTTACCAGATGGTCTATTTCATGCAGGTCCTTATACTGGTATTAATGTATAACAAAAGACTACTTGCAGATATTACAGGTGAGGAAGAGAAATTTGTGAGCCTGTTCAAATCTTCCCCTTCGGCTATTCTGATAACTAAACTGCACGGTGGTGAAATTATTGAAATGAACAGGAATTTTGAACAACTCTCGGGTTACAGGGCAGTCGAGCTGATAGGAAGGCCGGTTGGCGATTTTGACTTCTTCGAAAATGAAATTGAAAAAAAGGACCTGCTAAAGAGGATAAGCGACCTTGGCAGCATTCCCGGAACAGACAGGCGGTTCAGGAAAAAAGACGGAGAAATGGTTCCTTCAATCTACTCGGCTGAACTTATGACTTTAAACAATGAGCCCCTGGTTATTTCAACAATCCTGGATAAGACAGAGGTTGTCCATGCACAGATTGAAGTTGAACGAAGCTCGGGGATGTACAAGTCGTTGTTCGAGAATATGATCAACGGCTTTGCATACTGTATGATGCTTTATGATCCGGACGGGCGCCCCAGGGACTTTATATACAAGGCCGTAAATAAAGCCTTTGAAACACAGACCGGACTTAAAGATGTAGCAGGGAAAAAAGTTTCGGATGTAATTCCGGGTATTCTTGAGAGCGACAGCGAACTTATTGCCAGGTATGGAAGGGTCTCGAAGGGCGGGGAGCCGGAATGGTTTGAAACCTGGGTGGAAGCTCTTAAGATGTGGTTTGCAATTTCTGTCTATTGCCCCGCTGAAGGATATTTTGTCGCCGTTTTTGATGTTATTACCAACAGGAAAGCTGCCGAAGCTGAACGTTTCAGGCTCCTTGATATCATCGACAACAGCACGAATGAAATATATGTATTCAGGAGTAATTCACTTGATCTTGAATTTGTCAGCCGTGGTGCCCTGAAAAATACAGGATACAAGAAGGAGGAAATTGAACAGATGTCCATGGCTGATCTTATCCCTGTCCTCGACAGGGTCAAGTTCAGGAAACTTATCAACCCTCTTCTTGTCAGGAAAAAACAGACGGTTGTTTTCGAAACATACTTTATCAGGAGAAATGGCTCGGTATATGATGCCGAGGTTCATATTCAGCTCTACAGATCGGATGAGGATTTTCTCCTAGCTGCAATTGTCACTGATATATCTGAACGCAAGAAATCAGAGCAGGCAATTAAAAAAATGAACGAGGAGCTTGAGGAAAGGGTACGGCTCAGAACTTTTCAGCTCGAGGAGTCAAACCGGGAACTCGAATCTTTCAGCTATTCAGTTTCTCACGACCTGAGAGCTCCCCTCAGAGCCATACACAGTTTTACCAAAATACTCAGGGAGGATTACGGTAAGAAATTTGATGATGAAGGGTTAAGGATCTGCGATGTGATTGAGACCAGCGCGATTGGAATGGGTGAGCTTATTGACGGGTTGCTGGCGTTTTCAAGGGCAGGTAGGACCGAGCTGAAAATGTCAAGGACAGACATGAATCATATGGTCAGGTCAGTCGTTGAGGATCTTCTCCATGGAGTTGACAGGGACCGGATCGGGATATCGATTGGCAACCTCCGTTCATCATACTGCGATGTCTCAGCCATTAAGCATGTCTGGTCGAATCTGATTTCAAACGCGATTAAATATTCATCAAAGAAAGAGAAGGCTTTTATCAAGATCAGTTCAGAGCGCAACGGTGAATTCATCTGGTACGAAATCGAAGACAACGGAACAGGTTTTGAAATGAAATATTCTGATAAGCTGTTTAAAGTGTTCCAGAGGCTGCACAGCTCAAAAGAGTTCGAAGGAAATGGTGTTGGCCTTGCAATAGTCCATCGAATCGTAACCAGGCACGGCGGAAAAGTCAGGGCTGAAAGTGAAAATGGGAAAGGGGCGAGATTTTATTTCTCCCTTCCAAGGAAAAGATTGGAATTAGCTTATAATTAATACTTTAAAAACATGTCGGTTCCATTAATAGTAGATATCCTTATTGTCGAGGATAACCCTCGCGATGCCGAGCTTACACTCAGGGCCCTCAGGAAAAACAACCTGGCAAATAACGTATATATCGCAGAAGACGGGCAGGATGCCCTTGATTTCTTCTTCTGCAGGGAGAGGTTCTCCGACCGAAGTTTTCAGAACCCCCCTAAAGTCGTTCTTCTCGATCTTAAATTGCCTAAGATAAGCGGACTGGAGGTACTGAGACAGGTTAAATCGGATAACAGGACCAGCTTTATTCCGATTGTAGTTGTGACCTCTTCACGGGAAGAGCCTGATATTAAGGAGGCTTACAACCTGGGTGTAAACAGCTACGTTGTCAAACCGGTTGAATTCGAACATTTTGTCAGCGCAATGTCTAGCCTGGGACTTTACTGGCTGCTTGTAAATGAACATATCAGGTAAAATGAAATGGTAGCAGTTTTTGGAAACGGATTTCTAATATACCCCTGCCCATCATGAACAAGACGTTGAAAATCCTTTTTGTGGAAGATAATATCACTGATGCAGAAATCATCCGCAGGCAGCTGACAAAATCCGGTATAAAGGAGGATTTCAGGCTGGCAGATGATCCTGACAGCTATCTGGATTACCTGGGGAGTTTCCGCCCCGATCTTATTATCTCCGATTACAGCATGCCACAGTTTACAGGTATGGAAGCACTTATGATAAGAAACGATATCGCACCGTCGGTACCCTTCATCCTTGTTACAGGTTCAGTTAATGAGGAAGTGGCTGTTGATTGTATAAAATCCGGTGCTGATGATTATATACTGAAAGATAAGCTTTCAAGACTGCCGGAGGCTGTAAAATCAGCTCTCGTGAAAGCCGAGCTGATCCTGAAAAATGAGGAATCAGAAAGGGCATTGCTCGAGAGTGCAGAATTTAACTCGGCACTGCTCGATACAATTCCATTCGGGATGGATATAACTGATACTGAAGGAACTGTAATGTTCCAGAGTGAAAAACTTGCTGCAATCACCGGCGGAAGAACCGAGGGCAGGAAATGCTGGGAAGCGTACCTCGACAGAGTGAAACAATGCGGAGAATGCCCGGTTAAAAACGGACTCAACCCGGGTGAAACGTTGACCTGCGAAGCTGAAAACGCCATTACAGGAAAGTTTTTCGAGATAATCCATACAGGGATAACTTTTAAAGGGAAGAAAGCCCTGCTGAATGTCTATCACGATATAACAAGGAGAAAACAAACTGAAGGTAAACTGATTGAATCGGAAACGTACTACCGGACCCTTACGGATCTGTCTCCCGACGGCATTATTATGTTCGATTTTGAAGGCACGATTAAATACGCATCCAGGAAAGTCTACGATATTGTAAAGGAGAAGGACGACACCAAAATCACAGGAACATCGATGCTTGAATGGGTAAGCCCGGATTATCACGAGTTGGTTATGATGAGGATAAAAGATATTCTTTCCGGAATAGTTGATCCGGAGATCAGGGAATATAAGCTGCTCAGGGCCGACAAACAACCGTTCTGGGCAGAACTGTCGTCATCACCGCTTCCATTTGCCGGTGGACCAGGGGGGCTGTTAGTGGTTATCAGGGATATCACCGAACGTAAAAAAGTTGAAGATGAACTCATAATTGCCCGCGACAGGGCAGAGGAGAGCGACAGGCTGAAAACTGCATTTATCCATAACATCTCGCATGAGATACGTACGCCGATGAATGCAATTGTCGGTTTCACCGCACTTCTTAGTGATCTTGCCGTAGATGAAGGAACCAGAAACACTTATGTTGAGTTAATAATGAACAGCAGCAATCACCTTCTTTCAATACTTAACGATATAATTGATATATCAAATATTGAAGCAAATATCGTCAGGCTTAATATGACAACGGTTAATATCTGCAGGTTGGTTCAATCGGTTCATGATCAGCTGAAAAAGAAAGCTGAGAATAAGGGGCTATCTTTCAAATGCGACATACTCTATGGTGAAAAGGAGTCGACTGTGATAACGGATGGTACCAAGCTCCAGCAGGTTCTGATAAACCTTGTGGATAATGCCATAAAATTTACCAGCGCCGGCCTTGTAAAATTCGGGTATCATGTAAGGCCCGGTTCAGTTGATTTCTACGTAACCGATACAGGAATAGGGATACCTGAGGATAAACAACAGAAAATATTTGAAAGGTTTTACCAGGTTGAGGAGCATACTACAAAAGTCTATGAAGGCACAGGGCTAGGTCTTTCCATCTCAAAATCTTATGTGGAACTACTTGGAGGTTCCATAGGAGTCATGACTAAACAAGGGACCGGCTCAACATTTTATTTCAATATCCCGGTCTCAGGTCAGGGCAGGGAGCAAAGACAGGAATCTGAAGATGGTCAGGATCTGAAGTTCAGGTTTTTACAGAAACGAAGAATTCTTGTTGCAGAAGATGTGGACAGCAACTTCAAGCTGGTCAATTATTTCCTAAAGGGTCTGAATACTGAAATTATCAGGGCTTCAGATGGACAGGCCGCCGTTGACATTGCCCTTTCGGATGATAAAATTGACCTGATCCTTATGGATATAAAAATGCCGGTAATGAACGGCCTTACTGCAACCAGGATTATTCGTGAGAAAAAACCCGCCGTTCCGATTATTGCACTGACTGCTTATACCGACGACAAGGAAAAAGCAATGGAAAGCGGCTGTTCATCATTTATAGCAAAACCATTTGACAAGAGAAGACTGTTAGAGGTACTGAAAGATTATATATAGTTAATCCAATGCGTTCATGATAACCGGATCAGAATTTTCATTGCAGAAGGGTGTAAGGAGCCTTGCTTTTATCCTAAGCATTTTGATCGCATTTGCCGGGATCTTCATCCTATGGTGCTGGATTTTCGATTATTCACTGCTTAAAAGCTTCCTGCATGGCAAGCTTCTGGTCAGCCCTAACCTGGCCCTTTGTTTTATCCTGATCGGGCTGTCTGTCCCGATCGAATCAACCGGAAACCACAGGCTGAGATTCATTGTTTTATTTTTATCGGGAACAGCTTTCTTAACAGGAAGCCTGACTCTTTTCGAACACCTCACCGGGATTGATATGAATATAGACAATATTCTTGGTATTCAATTTCTTAAGGAGGTAAAACCGAGAATGCTGCTGCTCTCTTCCATCAACGTAACCATGCTTTCTGCACTCGTACTTCTGATACTGACCCGGTCGGAAAAAATTAGGATCCTGCTGCATTTACTCTATATGCTGATATTTGCCCTGGCGCTGACCGGACTGACAAGTATCGTCCTCGATTTCAGTGAAGTCAGAACTACATTCCTCTTCAGCGGGGCAACAGTATTCACCTCGGTTACTTTCATGAGCCTGGCATCATGCGCGGAGCTGTTAGTTCTTGAAAGGAGTAATTTCATTCTGAGCCCGATCCAGAAAGTAGCTCTGGGTGTTGTCTTTTCAGGGATACTGGTGCTCTTCATTGCATTTGTTTCGAACGACAGGATAAAGTCGATGCGCAACGCGGGAAGCTGGATCAGTCATACCCTCGAAGTAAAAAAAGATCTTTCGGGATTACTGTCAGATGTGCTTGATCTTCAGGCAGGGGTGAGGGGTTATTTGCTGACCGGTGATTCGGTATTTCTCAAGCCTTCCATATCTGCATTAGAGAAGCTCCCTGTTAAACTGGACCTTCTGGAGGACCTGTTATCTGATAACCAGGAGCAGGGCAGCAGGATAAGAGAGCTAAGGAAACTTGTCCTCCGCAGGATTGATTTTTCAAAAAAGCTGCTTTCCGAACATCGCATTCACGGGCAGGAAGCATCAATAAGACTCATAAAGACCAGGAGAGGAGTTCATATAACCGACAGCATCGAACTTATGATTGGTTCGATGGATTCGGTTGAAAACGACCTGCTCGTTCAAAGAAATACCAGTGAAGTTGAAGAAGCTGCAAAAGCACGCTCGATAACCTATCTGAACATGGTACTGCAGATCGCCCTTGTGCTGGTAATATTCATAACAGTCGGGCGCAATGTAAAAAGAAAGCAGAAAATACTGGATCTGATAACAAGTTCAAACGAAGAGCTTGAAAGAAAGGTTAACGAGCGTACTCTTTTGCTGCAGAAGAGTGAGGAGAGATTCAGGTCGACGATGGAGAACATGACCGAGGGCTGTGAAATAATTAGCCAGGATTGGAAATATGTCTATCTCAACCCGGCAGCCGAGAAGCAGAACAGGAAGAGGGGCAGCGAGATCATAGGGCAAAGTTACACTGATGTGTGGCCGGGGGTGGAAACCTCTGATCATTTTCTGAAAATGAAGGTTTGCATGGAGGCTCGGATATCATCTAATATCAGGAAGAGGCAGGTGTTTCCCGACGGAACGGAAGGGTGGTTTGAGCTTTCAATTCAGCCGGTGCCTGAGGGAATTTTCCTTTTATCGTCAGATATAACTGAAAGAATGATGGCCGAAGTGGCACTGAAGAGAAGCGAAAACCTGTATAAGCATCTTTTCGACAACAATCCACAGCCCATATGGGTTTATGACCTGTCCACCCTTAACTTCCTGCAGGTCAATGAATCTGCAATATTGCATTACGGGTACACCAGGGATGAGTTTCTTTCAATGAACCTGATGGATATACGACCAGCGGAGGAAATAGAAGCTCTAAAAGAAAACCTCATTAGTCATTCTGAGAAACTCCAGGAATCGGGCCCGTGGAAACACAGGACGAAGGACGGTACCATAATCTATGTCGACATAAAGTCGCATAATATCGAATTCAACGGAAGATCGGCAAGGCTCGTTCTTTCAAATGATGTTACAAGCAAAAAATTAGCCGAGGACCAGCTGATCCAGCTTAATGAATTACTTGAACAGAAGGTCAGGGAGCGGACCGAACAGGCTGAATATGCTAACAGGGCTAAAAGTGACTTCCTTGCTAACATGAGTCACGAGATACGAACTCCAATGAATGCAATAATCGGTTACTCCGAACTGCTCGGCTCGATAGTTAAGGAAAGAAAGCAGGTTGACTATTTGAATGCAATCAAAACCAGCGGAAGGGCATTGCTTACACTGATCAATGATATTCTGGATCTTTCAAAGATTGAATCAGGAAAGCTTGAACTGGACTATTCATATACCCATACCCGCTCCTTCTTCCAGGAGTTTGAGAACATAATTTCAGGGAAGCTTAAGGAAAAGGGTCTCCGGTATGTCCTGGATATTGCAGATGATGTTCCGCCACTTATCTATATAGACGAAACCCGGCTGAGGCAGATTATACTTAACCTGGCCGGTAATGCAGTAAAATTCACTCACGATGGCGAGGTAGGGATCAGGGTCTTCATTAACCAGGAAGATGACATCAGGGCTGAAATAATAGAGGATGTAACCGATATCGTGATAGAGGTGTACGATACTGGAATTGGTATTGCGACTGAACACCAGAAGGAGATCTTTGAATCTTTTGTCCAGGTAAAGGGAAAGGGAAGTATAGGTGGTACGGGCCTCGGACTTGCAATTTCCGGCAGGCTGGCAGCGCTGATGAATGGCAGGATTGAGCTTGAATCCGAGCCTGGCAAAGGCAGCATTTTCACGGTTTACCTTCCACGGATTAAAGTCGACTGGACAGAGATTCATGACATGGAAGAAAGACAGGTTGATTTTCAGTCTGTAGGATTTAAAAACGATGTTATCCTTGTTGTCGACGATGTTGAGTACAACAGGACTTATATTTCCGACGCCCTATCACATACATCTCTGAAAGTTTTGCAGGCCACAAATGGCACCGAAGCCCTGAACATGCTCGAGAAGTTTAAACCGTCACTTATTATCTCGGATATAAGGATGCCGGGAATGGATGGTTTCCAGCTTCTGGATGCGCTCAAATCGTCTGAAAAACTAAAAGCAATCCCTGTTGTTGCATATTCTGCCTCGGTAATGAAACAGCAGATGGATAAAATAAAAAACTCGATGTTTGAAGGATTTCTGATAAAACCGCTCAGGCTTGAGAAGCTGTACGAAGTGCTTATGAAGTTCATCCCTTATACCAGTGAGAATATGGAGCAAACTGGTATTGCCGGAAAGGTATCCCTTCCTTTAAAGGTTACGGACCGGGATGAACTTCTTAAGATTCTGAACGGAGAGATAATGGAAAAATGGAAGTCGTTCGGGGTACGCCAGCCGATTCAGCAAATTGCTGATTTCAGTACTAAACTGATGGAGCTGGGAAATAAACATAACTGCAAGGATATTGAAGAATACGGGACAGGCCTCAGGGAGGCAGCTGCAAGCTTCAATATTGAAGACCTGCTAAGCAGGCTCAAGCTCTTCAGATCTGTGGTGGGCAGGATATGAATGTATGCAGGTGAGAAACAAAGAAGCCGCACCCCCATTGTGCGGCTTTCTTTTACTTACCCTAACCCTGACCTAATCTAACATTTTTCGGCGGCTTTTCCAGATCATTTCCCATAGCCATGTTTTGCCGCCAGGTATTACCCCAAATACCTTTATGTTTCAGGTCAGTTACAAATCTATCATCCCGAACATGAAGTTTTAATGAATTTGCAGAAAAAAATGGACTTTTTAGAGACCTTCACAGCCTAACCTAAGGGTTAAGGAGTAAATCTTTGTTCCCTTGGGGCCTGTCTGCCGAAGCTGCAGCGCAGGCAGGGAAATTAGAAAGGGGATCTTCTAAATCAGGCAATATGAACAATGCAATTTATAAAATTCTATTATGGAAAATATAGCTTAGAAGAATTGACTTTTATGATTTTTACCACCTTCCCGGACCTTCTCCCGGGGAGGCAGGAGCAAAAATCGTTAATTGCTCTTTATCCTGAACAGGAAAGTTGTGCCTTTCCCGATTTCGGACTCAACATCGATTTCAATTGCATGAAAATCAGCTATTGATTTGGCTATTGCAAGCCCGATCCCGGTACCGCTTCCTTCATTTCCCCTTTCCTTGAACCTTGAAAAGAGTGTCTTCATCTTTTCCTGAGGAATACCTTTCCCGCTGTCTGAAATACCAGCGATGACCGTCTTGTCGGCCAGGTATGTGACAATTTCGACCTTTCCCCCGCCTGGGGTATTTTTAAGTGCATTGTTCACGATATTGTAAAACATCGAAAACAGCAGGCTCTTGTTCGCCTTTGCAAACCTGAAATTATCGTTGAAATTCTTATTGATCGTTATTGCCGCGTCATCCGCCACCGGGGAAATTTCTTCAGCTACCTCGCTCAGTATATCGTCGAGCGATACGGCATCCTCTTTCAGGTATTGCCTGCTTTCGAGCTTTGCTATAAGCAACAGTGAATTTATCAGGCTCTGAAGCCTGTGCAGCGTCTTTAGTGATTCTTCGATTTTATCAGCGATCTCGGGCGATATGTCCTCCCTGATGAGAAGGTTCTCAAGCTTGCTCCTAATCACCGATACTGGTGTGAGCAGTTCGTGAGATATGTTAACTGTTGTCTCTTTCTCTTTCCTGAACAGAAGATCGATATTGTCCATCAGGTCAATAAGTGTCTTATCGAGACTGATGAAATCGGACGTAGATGTGAGTACTGGTTTCCTGTCGTAGGATGACGGGTCGGAGATGCTCTTAAGCTTGTCGATAATGCGGTTGAGCGGCTTGAGCAGCCTCATCGTGTACAGGAGATCCGTGATGAAGGTAATTATGATTATGAACGCAAGGAAGAGGAGCATCACCAGTCGTATGTTCTTCTCGGCCAGCTGTATGCTTGTCATGGATCTGCCAACTGACAGGATATAGGGTTTCCCGTTAATGTTTAATGAATAATTGAGAACCCTGTAATCTATCTGCTCATTATCGATGAGTCTTTTTGTCTCCTCGATGTAATTGATATCCTCATTCCTTGTAGTCCTTTCTATACTGATAAATTCATCCCTGAGGATATTATAGCTCCCGAAAGCGTTGCTTGAATCGGATGCAATAAATGGTTCAATACCGATCTGGGAAATAAGTGAAATGACCTGTTCCCGTTTTCTCACCAGGTCGTTATCTGTCTGGATAAGATTTACCCTCTTGACAATATAAGGAAGCAACAGTAGAAAAGCTGATGTGAAAACAAGCTTTGTAAGCAGGTTGAAGAGAGGTAATTTTGTCCTTAGTCTGGCCATTCCGTGACGACATTATTGAAGGGAGACCCGGTAGCCTGTTCCCCTCACTGTTTCGAGCCAGGGTGTTGATGCATATTCATTCAGCTTCTTTCGCAGGTTTTTTATATGAACATCGATGAAGTTGCTGTCGTACTGGTCGTCAAGAATATTGCCCCAGATATGTTCGTAAAGCTGTTGCCTGGTAAGTACCTTGTTCCTGTTAAGGACAAGGTAGACAAGCAGATCGAATTCCTTTTTCGTGAGTCCAACCTCCGCACCCCCCGAACTTATTTTCCTTGATTGAAAGTCTACCGTGAAATCTCCAATCACCAGGTTTTGATCCTGGATCTTGAATTTCCTCCTGGCAACTGCCTGCATCCTCGAAAGGAGCTCAATGAGTGCAAAGGGCTTGGCGAGGTAATCGTCTGCCCCCAGGTTCAGCCCCCGAACCTTGTCTTCAACGGCTCCCCTGGCAGTCACTACGATGAATGCGGCCTCGCTTCCTAGTTCCCTCGCTTCTCCTATGAGATCAAGCCCGTTATATCCCGGCAGCCCGACGTCGAGAAGAACAAAGTCATAAAGATTAACTGCAATCTTTTCCGATGCCTCCATGCCGGTAAAAGCCTGGTCGCAAATATATCCTTCAGATCTGAGAAATGTTCTTACCTCTTCTGACAGGCTTTTCTCATCTTCGACAATCAATACATTCATTCCACGGAAAATTAAAAAATCCTGAAAGTGGCTGTCATATAAAATGTGAACCCCTTGGGCGGCTTAATCATATTATCTTTAAATGTCGGCAGGATGTAACAGGGATCTGCCTCAAGGCTGAATCCTTTGTACGAGAAAGTTACCGGGGAGGAGAAGTTTAAATAAACCGGTGCAAACCTTGTTGACACTGTTATTAACGGCAGGGGCTGATCGGGCCTTTGCCTGAAGAATGGCGGCATATAACCCTGGATGGGATTCCCTGAATCGTCATCCACCTTTACCAGCTGTCCCATAAGAAGGTTGATTTCGGGGAAGAATGATACATATGCCTTTTTCTTCAGGAAGTATGGTGTCTGAAAGTACCTCGAATTGCTGATCTGGAGGTAGCCTTTGGTCTCACCCGAATAGATTAAGCTGCTGGTAATCCTGGTATATAAGATCTTCCAGTCGAACCCTGCTGTGAATCCTGCATATGTAAAATCGCTGAATAGCTTCTCGCGGCGCCTGAAATCTGTCTTATACCCTGCTACTTCAGCTGCAACATCAAACCACTTGTTGAAAGTATGCTTATAATCGGCTGCTGCTGAGAAAAATGCACCGAATGGTTCGATATCCCGGATATGAGTTGCAGATGCTGACAGGAAGAATGAGCCTTTGTATCCATAGACTAAGCCTGCACCATAATATGGATTGTTGCTTGAAATCGAGGACCCGAGGAAGATCATGTTGCTCCCGAATGCAGTTGAAACAAACAGGCTGTGCTTTTTTACAGCAGCACTCTTTGCAGCGCTGTCGGCAATGGCAACAGGCAACGAGTCCGTCTGGGAGTATGACCTGCCTATTCCTGACAAAGTGAAGCAAAGCAATGATGTTAGAATGATTTTGGAAGAAGTCATTTGTTATGGGGATGAATTAATGTCCGCCAGGTCTGAAAGCGCCGCCCGGTTTGCCAATACCTCTTGGAAGCAGGGGACCAGAAGGCCTGAGAATATCAGGAGGCCTGGCACCTCTCATCCTGCTCATGTCAGGTCGCGCACTGTTGATCCTTTTCACCGGATCCCTGCCACCCTGCCCGTTTGTTCCCTGTTGCTGATCATCAGGCGAATTATCCTGATTTACATCCTTTTTGTCTTTCTTGTCCTTGTCCTTGTCGTGTTTCTGTTTACGGGATTCATCAACCTTCTTGTCATTCTTTCGAATAACATGTGTCGAATCGGGAGGTGTAACAACAGCCTGGCTATGGGATAGTTTTCCCGGGCTGACCAGGATAATAATAAACAATATCCTTAGAAACGTTTTCATTCTTCAGATTCTGCCCGTGACGGACACTTACCGGACAGATCATACTACTTAATTTCCAATATATTAATGGCAGAGTGCAAATTTATTCAAATAAGATGAAGAAATGATGAAATCATCCTTAAAGATTATGATGCCATATTTAACGATTTGCCCCGGGCCGGATGCGGGTATTTTCATTATTGCTAACTTAGATGGATAATTTTAATCACATGAAAAGAGCTATTATTACCCTGCTTGCGGCAGTTCTTGCTTTTCCTCTTCTTAATGCCCAGAAAGAAGGACTTAAGTACATAAACAGGAATGACCTTGTATCCTATATGAAGTTTCTTGCCTCGGATGAAATGAAAGGGCGCGAGACTGGAAAGGAAGAAAATAATATTGCAGCCGCCTATCTCGCAACGAACCTTTTAAGATTAGGAATAAAACCTATACCGGGCTCAGACACTTATCTGCAGGATATTCCCTTTATTTCCAGGTCGATAGAAAGAAATGCATCAAAGCTGACTGCCACCGACGGATCAGGTAAAACAATTTTTTCAACCGATTCTGTTGTTGCCCTTATTCCACCCACTGCAAATCTGACTGTTACGGGCGACCTGGTTTTTGCAGGCTACGGATACGAGGATAAGGCTTCAGGCTACAGCGACCTGAAGGATGTCGACCTGGCTGACAAAATTGTTATGATCATGACCAGGAACCCGGTTCTGACCGGCGATCCCAAAACAAAGAATGAATACAGGTTCGACGAAAGTGTCGAGATAAAGAAGATCATGATGCTGATGGGAAAGAAGCCGAAAGCTATCCTTTTTGTATATGATGCGAAGAACCATTTCCACGACCCGTATACATCGGGCCTATCAGATATGCTGGGGGGAGAAAACTCCGTATCGCTTGCTAACAGCCAGGGGATGACTCTTCCTATTAAAATACTGTTCATAACTGACTATACCGCCGACATGCTTCTCGCCGGCACAGGAAAGACACTGGCCCAGCTCCAGTCAGGGATAGATACAGGTAATAAACCATTATCGCAGCCGATGAAGAACGAAACAGTTACTTTTTCTATAAGAGTGGTTACCAGGAATTTCACCGGGCATAATGTCGTCGGTCTGGTTGAAGGATCAGACCCTGTGCTTAAGGATGAATGTGTCATTTACTCTGCACATTACGACCACCTTGGTGTAAATAACAAGGGTGAAGTGTACAACGGTGCCGATGATAATGCTTCAGGCACAACGGGTCTGCTCGAAGTGGCGGATGCTTTTGCCCACCTGAAAAAGAAGCCGTCGCGAACCGTAATATTCCTGTGGGTAACGGGAGAAGAGAAAGGATTGCTGGGATCGCAGTATTATGTGAATCATCCGGTAATGCCGATGAACAAAACAATACTCAATATTAATCTCGACATGATTGGAAGAAGCATCTCACCTGCCGATACAGGCACACTGATGGGCTTTAAAATGGATATAACAAAGAAAAATGAGGTACTTCTGTATAGCGATCGCAAGAGTTCGTGGTTGATGAAAACTGTTATGGATGAGGCCGCTAAGCTGGGATTAAAGGTGGACGATGTTGGTCCGAAGCTTGAATCGGGGGGGAGCGACCATATGAGCTTTGCCTCAAAGAAGGTGCCATTCCTTTTCTTTAATTCAGGCATTCACGCCGACCTTCATTCGGTGAGGGACGATGTCGAGAAAATTGATTTTGAGAAGATGGAAAAGGTAACCGACCTTGTCTACCTCATAGGGTTCAGCGTGGCCAGCTCGAAAGAGGGAGTAAAAGCTGATTCGGCGAAATAGCGACAGGAGAATTTTTACATTAAAAAGAGGAAGGATAAATGATAGTCACTTGTGTATATGTATCTGTTAAGCCGGGAACAGAAGAAGTGTTCATTAAGGAAACAACACTAAATCATCTGGAATCGGTCAAAGAACCCGGGAACCTGAGGTTTGACATTATAAGGGAGGAGGATAATCCTCTCCACTTTATGATATATGAGGCATATGTATCGACTGAGGCTGCTTTAATGCACAAGGAAACGGCTCATTATCTTAAATGGAGAGATGCTGTTGCTGGAATGATGGCTGAACCACGGAAGGGTGTACGGTATAAACTGATACAACCTGAGTTTCATTAAGCGGATAAATCCGGGTATCGGCCGACAGCCGGCTTAATTTGAATTCTCGAGAGCCATCCTGATCTCTTCAATCAGTTCATCTTTTCTTACTGGCTTGGCAATGTATGCGCAGCATCCGGCGCTGAGGCAAAGTTCACGTTCCTCGTACATGGCGTACGCGGTGTGTGCAATTATCGGCAATTCGGGCCTGAATTCCTTTATCTGCCGGGCCGCATTATACCCGTCGAGCTCTGGCATCTGAATATCCATTAATACGAGGTCAATCTCGGGATGGTTCTTGCACTTGAACACTGCTTCAATGCCATCCTTTGCCCACATCACTTTCGCATTATTCAGTTTTGAGAGCATCACTTCAAGATACTTAAAATTCCAGTCCAGATCCTCTGCAATCAGGATCGTCTTACCATCAAGAAATGCCTTTTTATCCATATCAGAATCTTCACCTGTCAGCGATAACGCACAAAAATGTCCGGTTGGCGCAAACGAAATAAATCCCCGGAAAAACTCATCCAATTTAAATCATTTTTTAAATCATAGCAATGAGATTTTTTAAGTTTTTTACTTTCTATGCGATATTTGCTAATAGATTATCTTTATTGCTGAATATTTTTACATTTTGTATATAGCCATGCTTTCTGATTTTCAGTTTTCAAGGTTACCCGCCATCCACTTCGGACCCGGGAAATTATCGGTGCTCCCGGGAATTGCGTATGGATTCGGCTCGAGGATTTTACTGGTGACAGATCCGAATTCCTTCGCTGACAAAAACAATGAGGTGAGCCTGCAGCAGTCATTTCATGAGCATTATTTAAGAGTTGAAAATGTGGTGGTCGAAGGGGAACCGTCGCCTGGGTTTGTGGATAATGTCGCGGAAGTTCACAGGGATTCACCGCCTGACGTGATAATTGCAGTAGGAGGTGGAAGCACAATGGATGCCGGCAAGGCAATATCGGCTATGATTTACGAGGATGGGAGTGTGACTGGGTTCCTCGAGGTCGTGGGGAATAAATTACCCTCCGGCAGAAAGGTACCTTTCATCGCGGTTCCCACAACGGCCGGAACAGGAAGCGAAGCAACAAAGAACGCAGTGCTGTCCACCATCGGCCAGGGGGGATTCAAGAGGTCATTACGTCACGATAATTATGTTCCGGATATAGCTGTGGTCGATCCCCTGATGTCGGTCAGTTGTCCTCCACAGGTAACAGCTTCATGCGGGATGGATTGCTTCACCCAGCTTGTTGAGGCATATCTTTCAACTAAATCGGGTGAGTACACCGATGCCCTCGCATTAAAAGGCCTCTTGTCACTGAAAGCTTCTCTTCTGAAAGCATACGCCGACGGCAGCAATACGGAAGCGAGGACAGGAATGTCATTTTCGGCTCTTACATCGGGTATCTGCCTGGCTAATGCGGGCCTGGGATCGGTGCACGGATTTGCATCATCAATCGGGGCCAGGTACCATGTGCCCCACGGGGTGATCTGCGGAACAATGATGGCTGTAACAAATGACCTTATGGTTAAGGCGCTCCGGGAGGAAGGAAGCACTTCAGCTGTCCTGGCAAAGTATGCCGAACTTGGAAGGATTTTTTCAGATCGACCCGGAGGAAGTGATACCTTTTACACCGACAGCTTCATTGCCCTGCTTTACGAGTACACTGAAAAGCTGGGCCTGCCCAGGCTGCGCGACTTTGGAGTCGACGAAAAAGGAATACCCCCGATCGCAGCGGATACCGAGAATAAAAATAATCCGGTGAGATTTTCACCGGATGAACTTAAAGAGATTCTCTTTATGAGACTTTGATCTTATTCGAGACTGCCAACCGTTTTTTCAACTTCCTCGAGTATCTCGCACGATTTTACCAGGTCCTTCATTTTTGTATGATCGGGGTACAATGGACGGTCAATATCAAGAAAATTCACATGCTTTCTTATCACATCCTTGGCTTTCTGAACACCTGTTCCGAATTTGTATTCCTCTTTTCTGAAATCGAGGGCCTGGGCAGCTGCCATGAACTCGATTCCCAGCACACCATAAGCACAATCGAGTATCTGGTTATTCTTGATGGCTGTATTCATTCCCATCGACACAAAATCCTCCTGGTCGGCTGCAGCCGGGATGGACTGGATTGAAGCAGGCATAGAGAGAATACGCTGTTCCACGATTAGCATATCCGCCGTATACTGGCTTAGCATCAGCCCCGAGAACATACCTGCACCTTTTGTCAGGAAGTCGGGCAGACCAACACTCAGGGCCGGGTTATTGAGCCTGTTCATCCTTCTTTCTGAAAGGACCGAGACCATTGTAATACAGGCACCCGCCATGTCCATGGGAACCGAGACAGGCGATCCCTGGAAATTGGCACCTGATAACTGGATGTTCTTACCGGGAAAGAAAATCGGGTTGTCGCCGACCCCGTTCAGTTCGATCTCGACCTGGCTTCTAGCGTATGCCAGCATATCGTGGGCAGCCCCGATAACCTGGGGTGTAGAACGCATCGAATAGGCGTCCTGAACCTTGCTTTTTACCTTTCCTTCTTTCAGGTCACCCCCTGATACACATTTATTTATCGAATTTGCACTTCTCACCGCACCTTTGAATCCTCTTACCTCGTGGAGCAGCGGGGTGTACGGTTTCATGTTAGCCTTAAGAGCTTCGAGCGACATGGCTGCCGCTATCTCCGCCTGTTTAAGCCACCTGCAGGCATCATACAGCCACAGCGCACTCATTGCAGTTAACATATTCGATCCGTTGATTGCAGCCAGGCCGTCGCGTGCCTGCAGGCCCGGCACAGTAATGCCTGCCGCATTCATTGCTTCAGAACCGGGGAGAAGTTCTCCCTTGTAGTAAGCTTTCCCTTCACCAAGAAGGAGCAGTGCTATCTGCGACATAGGGGCAAGGTCGCCCGAAGCACCTACAGATCCTTTCTGGCACACGAAGGGTGTAACCCCCCTGTTAAGCATCTCAACGAGGGTCAGGGTGATTTCAATCCTGTTGCCGGAGTTCCCGTGGGCATGAACGTTTATCCTGCCCAGCATGGATGCTCTTACGATTTCGACAGGTGCAGGGTCGCCAATTCCTGCCGCATGATTATAAACAAGGTACTTCTGAAAATCCATTATCTGGTCATCATTCAGCACCACTTCTGAGAACTCCCCGATGCCGGTATTGACACCGTACATTATTTCGTGGGCAACAACTTTCTTCTCAAGCATCGCCCTGCATTCATTTATTCTTTTTACAGCATCGGGATGCAGTTCAACTTTCTGCCCATGTCGGGCAACGTTAACAACATCCTCAATTTTTAAATCTGATCCTGTTATAATAAGAGTATTCATTTTGATTGATTTTAATATTTTAACTAATTTGATAATCCATACCTTACATTCAATCCTTAGCTTTTTCTTCGATTTTAAATTTTTGACCACCTTTGCAGTTTCCCGCCAGGGGGCAACGATTTTTCCACCTGCTCCTGTGGGGGAAGGTCAGACCCGACAAAATTGTCGGGGCTGGAAGGGGGTGATTTATATGAAAGAGCATTTTATGGAGAACAGCTGAGGCCAACATGGATTTCTCAGAAATATCCAATCGGTTAAAAAATAGTCGCTTATTCTGGGTGAATGATTGGATGGGATTTTGGATAAACTACCAGGAATAAATTAACGTCGACTTCTGGTCAGCAGAGACCTGAGCGGTTTATTTTGATCTTATATTCCAGTAACCAGTTGTATTCCATGTTGGTATTTGAATGAATCAAATGTATGCATATAAAAAATAAACTGCAATGAGATTGTATATGGAATTATCACCCACGGGAAATATCATCTTTACTTTATATTTGATATACATCACTTAAACTGATAAATTTCATTATTTAAGCCGCATCTTATTGCCACATTTCACCTAAGATTGATATTTTTATAGTAGAAATTCCAATATTTTACACCAGTATGAGTACAACACTCGGGAAACTTGCTGCCTGTGTGGAAGCCGGGAAGCTTAACAGGACTTCACCTTACCCTCCTTCGATGAAGGATATGGATGGTGCCGATGAACTGACACGGATGGCTCTCGAGGAAGGCATACCTCCTTCGGAAATCCTTGAGTCGGCATTGATTCCTGCCATGACGGTTATCGGAAACAGGTTCAGCAGGCAGGAGATATTTGTCCCGCAGATGTTGATGTCGGCCCGCGCCATGAGCTGTTCGATGGTACACCTGAAGCCATATTTTGTCTCCGGTGAGGCTAAAAGAAAAGGTACTGTTATAATCGGTACGGTGCTCGGGGACCTCCACGATATTGGTAAAAACCTGGTGGCAATGATGATCGAGGGAGGAGGCTGGGAAGTGATTGATCTAGGTGTCGATGCCGGACCTGACAGGTTTCTGAAATCTCTTGGGGAACACCCCGGGGCAGCTATCGGCCTGTCGGCTATGCTTACGACCACGATGGAGAATATGAAGCTAATTGTCGAAAAGGTAAGGGAGAGCTGCCCGGCAACAAAAATAATGGTCGGGGGGGCACCTGTCAACAGAGATTTCTGCAACCTTATCGGTGCAGACTTTTATTCACCCGATCCGCAGGGAGCTGTAAATTATCTTAATTCGATTCAGTAAATTCTTTCCGAATGTCACTATTCACCCCGGCACGCAGATGGCAACTACCATTTTATCCCTTTAAAAGGGAGAAATTCCCGGGGAGGCTGCTGGCCGGTACCGAACGGGTTATAAAGGGACCTTTGTTCGGATGCAGGATGTGTGGCAACTGCCTGCTCCAGGAGACTGCTTTCATTTGCCCGATGGAATGTCCGAAAGGCATCAGGAACGGCCCATGCGGTGGTTCATCGGCCGAACATTGCTATGTCGACAACACAAGAAAATGTATCTGGTACTGTATTTATGAAAGATCGTTCAGGATGGGCCGCGAGGAGAAGCTTCTCGAGGTACTCCCTCCGGTTGACTGGGATAAGGCAGGTACTGAAACCTGGGCAGACGTGGTATCGCAGGTGAGAAAAACAGGCACGGGAAAGTTTATTAAGGGCCGTTTTACCCGCGACAGGATGAGAAGAATGGAAAGCTGGGAGAATGTTTTCCGACCTGTCAGGCAGCCCGTATGGTGGGATGGAGATTCCTCGTTTCATCCTCCAGTTTCAGCAGGGCCGGTATCTTCGCTTGAAACGAAGCTGAAAAGCGGAGAGTTTGTATTTACAACCGAAATTTTACCGCCCCTTCATTCCGATACTGACCGGCTGAGAAAGAATATCACGATCGTCAGACCGCATGTTACAGCTGTCAATTTCACAGATAACTCATCCGCCGTACCAAGGATGTCGGGCATGGCTTGCTGTAAAATCGCAGCAGAAATGGGAACAGAACCTGTATTCCAGCTTACTGCAAGGGATAATAACAGGTACGCGTTCCAGTCGAAGGTTATCGGGGCCAATGCAATGGGCATTAACAATATCCTGTGCATTACGGGCGACAGTCCAGTTACCGGTTCAGCACCTGAAGCAAATATGAATGTCCTCGACCTCGATTCTGTTCAGATGATTTGGATACTCAGGAGAATGAGAGATGAAAAAATATGGCTGGACGGAAGGGAGATCAAATTCCCGCCGAAAGTCTTTATCGGGGCAGCCGCCTCACCCTTTGCATCACGACCAGAATTCCAGGCTGTCCGCGAACAGAAGAAAGTCAATGCCGGCGCCCAGTTCCTCCAGACCAACGTCGTTTTTGAAAGCGACGGACTCGAGGCCTGGATGGAGCAACTCTATAAAAGGAATATCCTCGACAAAGTTTTTATCCTGGTTGGAGTAACCCCGATCAGGAGCCTGAAGATGGCTCTTCACCTTAAGCACGAAGTCCCGGGAATAGTACTGTCCGACCAGATACTTAAAAGGATCGAAAAAGCCGGGGACTCGGCACAGGAGGAAGGGATTGCCATTTCCATAGAGTTTATTCAAAAAGTCAGGAAAATGAGCGGGATTAACGGCATTCACCTCATGACCCTTGGCTGTGAAAGCAGTATAGAAAGAATAATCGGGGAGACACAGACCAGCTGACCCGGTACATCCGAAGCAATATGCCTGAAAGAGTAAAACTTGATTTTGAGTTCAGCGATCTTAATTTAAATGCAGTGCAGATCGGCCGGCTCATCGATTATGACAAAAGCGGCGGCAGGGATATAATCGGAGGGATCATAGAAGATTCAATGAATGAGGCGGCCGGTCTCTGCGACATAAAGGCTGAATTTGCCATACATGATAAAATCCTGATCGGGAAAGGGGTCCCTTCTGTGAGGATCGGTGATGTTGTTTTAGATACCGGCAAGATAATCCCGGGCCAGCTTAATAATTCGGAATCAATTGCAGTTTTCATCTGTACAGCAGGCGGACAAATCGGCGAATACTCGCGGCAGCTTATGGCTGAAAAGGACTTCCTGAAAGGATATATACTCGATATTATCGGGAGCCAGGCAGCCGACATCGCAGCTGACCTGATGCAGGCACATCTGAATGATCTGGCTGCAGCCAGGGGACTGAAAACAACGAACCGGTACAGCCCTGGTTATTGCGGCTGGCAGGTATCGGAACAGCAGAAGCTTTTCAGCCTTATTCCCGGGAATTATTGCGGGGTTGTGTTGAACAACTCATCCCTCATGTATCCGGTAAAATCGGTCAGTGGAATTATCGGCATTGGGAGAAATGTGAAATTCAATATGTACACCTGCGACCTTTGTGACCAGGAGAATTGCATCTACAGAAATTACAAAATCAATCAGCAGGAAAATGCAGGAGGCTAGATTCAATATAAGGTTCCTTCTCGGAGTATCACTCATAGCAGCAATGGGTGGACTTCTATTCGGGTATGATTTTGTAGTGATAGGAGGGGCCAAACCATTCTATGAGCCTTTCTTCGGCATTACGGGGAAACCGGTTTTGCAAGGCTGGGTGATGAGCTGCGCCCTTGCAGGGTGCCTCGCCGGTGCCGCTTTTTCGGGCAGGCTGAGTGACAGGTACGGGAGGAAAAAGCTGCTGCTTGTATCAGCAGTGCTTTTTATTGCAGCATCGGCCGGGACAGGTGCTTCATCATCCCTGGGCCTCTTTATAATATTCAGGATCATGGGGGGCGTGGGTATAGGCATAGCTTCCAATATTTCACCTCTTTATATCGCGGAAATAACCCCTGCCGGCCTTCGTGGCAGATTTGTCTCAGTTAACCAGCTGACAATTGTTATAGGCATTCTCCTTGCACAGCTGATTAACTGGCGGATTGCCGATCCTGTTCCTTCCGGCTATTCAGCAGCGGATATCATGAATTCCTGGAACGGGCAGGAGGGATGGAGGTATATGTTCTGGGCATGCGGCATACCAGCACTGCTGTTTTTTATCCTCTCATGGTTCGTTCCCGAGAGTCCAAGGTGGCTCGCCCGTGACGATAAAAACACCGGCCGGATACTTTCCATACTTGGAAGGGCCGGGGGTAATACCTACGCGGCTGAGGAATTGAGATCAATTAAAGCCACTGTCGGGGGCGCAGGTTACGGTCTTAGCAGGGGATGGTGGAAAGGTAAAAGCCTTTCAGCGATTCTATTGCTTGGGGTCATTCTCGCAGTACTGCAACAGTGGTGCGGGATAAATGTCATCTTCAATTATGCCCAGGAAATTTTCTCAGGTGCAGGCTACGGGGTTTCGGATATACTTTTCAATATTGTTATAACAGGCAGCGTGAACCTTCTTTTCACGTTTGTTGGTATGTTCACAGTCGATCGTCTCGGCCGTAAAGCCCTGATGCTTATGGGTTCCGGCGGGCTGGCTGCAATTTTCACAATTGTCGGGATGATGTATTTTCTTCATGTTAAAGGCATTGCACTTCTTGTTATGGTTGTGATGGCAATTGCCTGCTATTCAATGTCGCTGGCCCCTGTGACATGGGTAATTCTCTCCGAATTATTTCCAAACAGGATAAGGGGTGCCGCGATGTCGGTGGCGACATTCGCACTCTGGGCCGCATGTTTTGTACTGACCTATACCTTTCCTATCCTGAATACCTTCCTGAAAGCATCCGGAACTTTCATGCTTTACGCTATGATATCACTCTCCGGGTTTTTCTATATCCTGTTCCGGTTACCGGAGACAAAAGGAAAGTCGCTCGAATTAATTGAAAGTGAGTTAATCAGATAATATATGAAAAAGCTATTTCTCCTTTTTCTTATTGTGTCAGGGTGCACCTCAGGCAGCCTGATGACGAGGGAAATGCTGTCGATTTCGGGAGTCTGGAAATTCAGGATAGATTCCCTTGATGCAGGATTAAGGGAAAAGTGGTATAACGCCGACTTCACCGATTCTGTCAGGCTGCCCGGTTCGATGGCAGAAAACGGGAAAGGACATGAGGTAACTGTCAGTACTCAATGGACGGGAGAAATTGTTGACAGGTCCTATTTCACGGAGAAAAAATATGAAAAGTACCGCCAGACAGGAAATATAAAAATCCCATTCTGGCTGAAACCGGTAAAGTATTACAAGGGTGTGGCCTGGTACTCCAGGTATGTAGAAATTGATTCAACCGACCGGAACAAAAGATATATCCTGTTTCTTGAAAGATGCCACTGGCAATCCAGGGTATTTGTGAATGGCTCAGATGCAGGCACCAGGATCAGCTTGTCGACACCTCACGAATACGATATAACGGCTCTGCTTAAAGCAGGGAGGAACAGGATAAGCATCAGGATTGACAACAGCATCCTCATACCGGTCGGGGTTAATTCACACAGCATCAGCGATCATACCCAGACAAACTGGAACGGCATAATTGGAGAGATAAGTTTAAGGATGATACCACGCCTGAACATCAGCGATGTAAACATCTATCCCAGGCTTGCGGACATGACCGCTGAAGTGCGTATCAGGATTGAGAACAACGGCCCGCGCTATACCGGATCGGTTGAATGCCGGGCAGGCAACGGGACCGTTGAAAAATACAGGGCTGTCTTCGACAGCGGCGCCACAATTGTGAAAGTCAGGTGTCATGTGCCATCGGAGGGAGGGACATGGAACGAATTTAACCCTTCCCTTGCTGAAATAAAAGCTTCAATTAAAGATGCAAAGGGCAAACTGATCGATCTGAAAGCCGTACGGTTTGGAATGAGGGAATTCAAAGCTGCCGGAACACGGTTTGAAGTAAACGGAGTACCAGTCTTTCTGAGGGGAACAACCGAATGCTGTGTTTTTCCGCTTACCGGCTACCCGCCTGCCGATACAGCCTCGTGGATGCGGATATTCAGGATTTGTAAAGCGTACGGTTTGAATCACATGAGGTTCCATTCATATTGTCCGCCCGAAGCGGCGTTTGATGCTGCCGACAGGCTTGGGTTCTACCTTCATGTAGAGTGTGCATCGTGGGCAAATTCGGGAACCAGTATCGGAGACAGCAGCTCTGTCGACAGGTTTATTTATGATGAGAGCGACAGGATAGTAAAATACTATGGCAATCACCCGTCTTTTTGCATGCTTGCCTACGGGAACGAGCCGGCAGGGAAAAACCAGGAGAAATACCTTGGGGATCTTATCAGATACTGGAAATCGGCGGATAACAGGAGGGTATATACATCAGGGGCAGGATGGCCCGTAATACCCGAGAATGATTATAATCTTACGGCTGAGCCAAGAATTCAGCACTGGGGAGAGGGCCTGAAGAGCAGGATAAACAATGAACCGGTCAGTACCGATTTCGATTTCCGCAACTATGTTTCCAAATTCAAGGTCCCGGTGGTGGGGCACGAGATAGGGCAATGGTGCGTTTATCCCGATTTTTCGGAGATTGAAAGGTACAAGGGTATGCTGAAACCTACTAACCTCGAGATTTTCAGGGAGACCCTGGTGCAGAACGGGCTGGGAGACAAGGCTGCCGATTTTCTGAAAGCATCGGGAAAGCTGCAGGTTCTTTGCTACAAGGCTGATATTGAAGCCGCTTTGAGAACACCGGGGTTCGCTGGTTTCGAGATGCTGCAGCTCCACGACTTCCCGGGCCAGGGAACTGCACTGGTGGGAATACTGAACCCATTCTTTGAATCAAAAGGTTATGTTACTCCAGTGGAATTCAGAATGTTCTGCAATGATGTCGTTCCGCTGGCAAGGATGAAAAAGACCGTCTTCAGCAACGACGAAAAGCTTACTGCCGGTATTGAAGTTGCAAACTTCAGCGGTAAAACACTTAACAGGCCTGAAGTTGACTGTGAATTAAAGGACTCACAGGGGAACCTGCTGAAAAAGGAGGTTCTGAAAAATGAAAGCATACCGGTAGGTAACTGCATTCCTGCAGGACTGTTTGAAACGGACCTTTCTTCTGTCACAAAGCCGGGGATGCTGACTCTTACAGTTGCAATCAGCGGCACCGGATTCTGTAACAGATGGAATATATGGGTTTATCCTTCAGGTGTAAAGCCCGATAGCGGCAAGGTGTATATTACCGACAGGTTTGATAAAAAAGCTGAATCGATGCTGGCACATGACATGCCGGTGCTTCTTCTCACCTATAAAAAAATACTTGGATCCAAAGGTGCGTCTGTCGCAAACGGGTATTCGACTATTTTCTGGAACACTGCATGGACCGGCAACCAGCCCCCTCATACCATGGGCATCCTGTGCGATCCTGAAAACAATCTCTTTAAGGATTTTCCGACAGAGTTTCATACTGATGCTGAATGGTGGGATATTGTTACCAATTCAAATGTCATGATCCTTGACGGGTTCCCCGGAAAACTGGATCCCCTGGTTGCCATGATTGACACATGGTTTGAAAACAGGAGACTAGCCTTGCTTTTTGAATCACGGACAGGCGGTGGAAATCTCATGGTTTGCGGAATCGATCTCATGGGAAGGGGATCACTGAACCCTGCCACAAAGCAGTTTGCAGCAGCGTTGCTGAACTATATGAACAGTTCAGGATTCAAGCCATCGGTCCGGGTCAGCGCCGGCCAGGTAAGATCGCTTCTTAAAAATTAATTTCTACATTTATAGTAAAATGTTAATGTAACCTCAAACCTCAAACCTGAAACAATAAACAATCGAATTCCCTTTTCTTTATGTTATTACTTGGAATAGATATCGGAAGCTCTTCAGTCAAGACATCAGTAATTGACGGATCGTCAGGGGAGTGTCTTGCATCGGCTTTCATGCCTGAATCAGAAATGGAAATAAAGGCACTTAAAACTGGCTGGGCCGAACAGGAGCCAGAACAGTGGTGGGTCAACCTGTCGGCGGCACTTTCGATGGTGACAAAAGCTATTGGCAGCAAATCTAAATCAATAGGTGCAATAGGCATATCGTACCAGATGCACGGGCTGGTAGCAGTAGACAGGAATCATGAGCCGCTGAGGCCTTCAATTATCTGGTGCGACAGCAGGGCCGTGGAATACGGTAACAAGGCATTCAGCACGCTTGGAAAAGGATTCTGCCTGTCGAGGCTGTTGAATTCACCTTCCAATTTTACCGCCGCCAAGCTTGCCTGGGTTAAGGAAAATGAACCCGGTATTTTCAGTTCCATATATAAAATCTTACTCCCGGGCGATTACATAGCCATGCGCATGACAGGAGAAATAAGAACCTCCTGTTCGGGCCTTTCGGAAGGCATTTTCTGGGACTATACAAAGGATATGGTTTCGGGAGAACTGTTGGACTATTTCGGCTTTGATCCGGGGATTATTCCTGAGATTGTTCCATCATTTTCCATGCAGGGGAAACTCTCTTCCAGGGCAGCGGCTGAGCTTGGATTGCCGGCCGGGATACCGGTTTCCTACAGGGCCGGCGACCAGCCGAACAATGCCCTTTCGCTGAAGGTGCTTTCGCCCGGCGAAGTTGCTGCGACTGCCGGTACCTCGGGTGTGATCTATGGAGTGACAGATCAGAAGAAGTCAGATCCTCACTCAAGGGTAAATACGTTTCTTCATGTAAATCACAGCAAAGATAATCCGCGTATGGGGGTTCTTCTCTGCATAAACGGTACCGGAATCCTCATGTCGTGGATAAGGAAGCTCACCGGTGTTGCCGTATCTTACAGCGAAATGGATTCAGGAGCCTCCGCTATAAGACCCGGTTGCGATGGATTGCTTGTGTTTCCCTTTGGTAACGGGGCGGAAAGGATGCTGATGAACCGTGATCCCGGAGCAATGGTTTCGGGGCTAAATTTTAATATGCATACCCCTGCCCATTTCTTCAGGGCGGCCCAGGAAGGGATAGCTTTTTCCTTCAGGTACGGGCTGGATATTATGAAACAGACCGGAATAATTCCGAATGTAATGAGAGCGGGTAAGGCGAATATGTTTCAGAGTCCCGTTTTCAGGGAAGCGCTGTCGTGTATCACTGGTGCATCAATCGACCTGTACAATACCGACGGGTCGGTCGGTGCGGCAAGAGGGGCAGGCATCGGGTGCGGGTTTTACAAAAATGAGACAGAAGCTTTTACCGGGCTTAAAAGTGTCGGAACAACGGAACCCGATCTGACTAAAAAAGCTGCATATGAAGAGGCTTATGAAAAATGGTGTGAATTACTGGATAAGCAAACAACAGGATAAGCTGACCCAGGATAATCAGCGAAGGATTCCATCTCTTGCAGCGGTAAAGGAATAACATTCAAACATTATACTATGGCAACAAAAAACAAAAGAGATTTCTATCCCGGGATCGGGAAGATAAAGTATGAAGGCCCGTCATCAAAGAACCCTCTTGCATTCAGATGGTATGATCCTGAAGCAAAGGTTTCGGGTAAAAAGATGAAAGATCACCTGCGGTTCGCAATAGCATTCTGGCATTCTTTCTGCGGTGACGGCTCTGATCCGTTCGGTGATGCAACAAGGATTTATCCCTGGAATGATGCCACGGGTGATGAGAGGATAATGATGCGTCTTGAGGCAGCTTTCGAGTTTTTTACAAAAATAGGTGCCGGTTATTATTGTTTTCACGATGTGGATGTCGTTGGTAACGGTTCCGTGTTTGAGATTGAAAAGCGGCTCGGAAAGTTTGTCCCGGTTATGAAGAAGCTTCAGCAACAAACGGGGGTGAAGCTGCTTTGGGGTACGGCAAACCTTTTCTCCAACCCGAGGTATATGAACGGGGCCGCAACAAACCCCGATTTCAGGGTGGTGGCAAATGCCGGAACACAGCTAAAGAATGCAATTGATGCAACAATTGAGCTCGGCGGTGAGAATTATGTTTTCTGGGGAGGGAGGGAAGGCTATATGAGCCTTCATAATACCGATATGAAGAGGGAACAGGAGCATCTTGGAACAATGCTGTCCATTTCGCGTGATTACGGCAGGAAAAATGGCTTCAAGGGTACTTTCCTGATTGAACCAAAGCCAATGGAGCCGACCAAGCATCAGTATGATTTCGATACATCCACGGTGGTTGGATTCATCAGGAAGAATAAGCTGGATAAAGATTTCAAGCTAAACATTGAAGTAAACCACGCAACTCTGGCAGGTCACAGCTTTGTCCATGAGCTTCAGACTGCAGCCGATGCGGGCCTTCTCGGAAGCATTGATGCAAACAAGGGCGATTACCAGAATGGGTGGGATACTGATGAATTTCCAACGAATATTTATGAAGTAACCGAAGCCATGATGGTAATACTTCAGGCTGGGGGATTCAGGACAGGCGGGATAAACTTCGATGCAAAAGTCAGAAGAAACTCAACTGATCCTGAAGACATTTTTATTGCCCATATCAGCGGTATGGATACATTTGCGAGGGCCCTGGTCATCGCCGACAAAATTCTGAAAGGAACCGATTACCTGAAGCTAAAGGCCGAAAGGTACAAATCCTTTGACAAGGGAAAAGGTAAGGATTTTGAAGCCGGGAAACTGACTCTCGATAGCCTCAGGACCATTGCAAAAGCAGGCGGTGAGCCGGACATTATTAGCGGCAAGCAGGAAAAGCTTGAGCAGCTGATAAACATGTTTATATGATTCTGAACCACCTCCGCTCCGACGTTAATGACCGGGGGAGGTGGTTTGTCATTCAGCCGGTACTGCTGTTCCTTACAGGCTCCCTGACCAGAACTGAAAGCAACAGCATGGAGATCATTGCAAGAATGCTGCCGAAGCCGAAGGCTATAGTACCTCCGAATCCCGGCCATAGCTTGTTGCCATACGCATAGAGAAACCCGAAAATAACACTGGCCGGTAGTGCTCCAAGCCCGACGGCGAAATTGAACATTCCGAATGCCGTGCCCCTGCGTTCATCTTTCACTATGTCGGCAACGAAAGCTTTCTCAGCGCCTTCCGAGAAGGCATAAAACAATGCATAAATTCCAAAGAGGACAAAAGTTGCTAAAAGCTGCCATCGCGACGGGAGGAAAACCAGCAGGGCGAATGCAAGGTATACACACGCGTATATTGCCCACCCGGCACTGATGACTTTTTTCCTGCCTATCCTGTCGGACAGGGCTCCCAGGGGCGTCGAAAAAATAACTTTTATAATATGGAAAAAAGCCCATATCACAGGCAGGAACAGGATATTGATGATATTTGCCTGGTTTTCGGGTGACCCGAAACCCGAGATCATCCTGTCGAGGGGCCCAATGCTTCTGATGTAGGCAACAAATGTTCCGCTTTTCTTTAATGCCTCTTCCACCCTGAACAGCAGAAATGCATCTGAAGAGTTGCCTAATGTGAAGAGAATCATGATGAGAAGATAGGTCCTGAAGTTACTGTCAAAATCCTTAATTGAAAGGTTCAGTTTGCCTCCGTTGTTTCGTGCCGGCGCTTTTTCAGATACAAAAAAAACTACTGTCAAAACTGCAAGTGTTCCCGGGATGACCGAGAAGAGGAATGTCCATCTCAGCGCGGTGAGTGAATCAAAGATACCGAACCCCGAAATTATGGTCACTAGCACAATTATTGCCAGCAACGGACCAATAACTGCGCCTGTATGGTCCATGGCTCGATCGAATCCGTAAGCTTTTCCCCTGATGGTTTCATCCGTACTTGCCGCTATGAGAGCGTCGCGGGGCGCAGATCTTATACCCTTACCGACCCTGTCGGCCATCCTGATGAAAATGATCTGCCAGGCAGCTCCGACGATCCCGGTCAGGGGCCTGAAGACAGACGAAATCGTATATCCCGTAAGTACGAAAAGTTTTCTCTTTCCAACCCTGTCGGAGATTATGCCGCTGAACAGCTTCAGCATGGCTGCGGTTGTTTCGGCGACACCTTCAATTATGCCCAGAATGACAGCACCCGAACCCAGGGCGGCAACAAAAACCGGAACCAGAGGATAGATCATTTCGGTGCCGGCATCAGTGAACAGGCTGACAATCCCCAGCATAATGACCGCTTTCGGTATCCCTGTATTTTTTTTCATAAAGTTTCCCAATCCAAACCCCCAAACCTCATACCTCAAACCTGAATCTCTACCTGTGCCTTTCCAGGAGGGTCTGTTCTATCTCCGCCAGGCTCGTCCCCTTTGAATGCAGGAGTATCAGCAGATGATAAACCAGATCCGCAGCCTCGTCCCTGAACCTTGACATGTCATCATCTTTGGAGGCTATCACGAGTTCGACAGCTTCTTCACCGACCTTCTGAGCCATCCTGTTCGGTCCTTCTGAAAAAAGCCTGTAGGTATAGCTGCCGTCGGTCCTGTTTTCTATCCTTTCTTTGATTATTTTTTCAAGCCTGTAGAGAAAGCCTGCGGCCTCATGCCCGTCGAAGCATGACCATGAGCCTGTGTGGCAGACCGGACCCCCGGGAATTGCTTTAATAAGAAGGGCATCATTATCACAGTCCTGTTTTATTTCCACCACATTCAGAAAATTTCCTGATGTTTCTCCCTTGGTCCAGAGGGTTCTCCTGCTGCGGCTGAAGAAAGTCACCCGTTTTGTCTTTTCGGTCATTAAAAAAGCCTCCTCATTCATATAGCCCACCATCAGCACGGCCATAGACATGGAATCCTGAATAACGGCTGGCACAAGGCCATCACCTTTGCTGAAATCTATATTCATCTTCTTACGCTTATGTTTTCTCCCGACAGGTATCTTTTCAGATCCGGTATTGAGATCTCTCCAAAATGGAATATACTTGCTGCCAGAGCTGCACTGCAACCAGTTTCGTTGAAAAGCTCCCTGAAATGTTGCATGCTTCCTGCACCTCCTGAAGCAATAACAGGGATCTTCAGCCTAGATGACAGTTCACGGGTTATGTCGAGTGAAAAACCATTTTTTGTTCCGTCTCCTCTCATCGATGTCAGCAGGATTTCACCTGCACCCCTCTCTTCGGCTTCCAGGGCCCATTCCAGGGTATTTAACCCCGCAGGGATACGGCCGCCTTCAATGAAAACCATCCATTCCCCGTTTACCATATCGGTATCAATAGCCACTGTTACACACTGGCTGCCATATACGGCGGCTATACCGGAGATAAGTGACGGGTTCCTGACCGCAACCGTGTTGAGACTTATCTTATCTGCGCCAGATTTAATGATGGCTCCGACATCCTCAAGGTTGCCTATCCCGCCTCCGACAGTGAACGGGATGTCAAGTTCCATTGATATCCTTTCCACCAGCGGCACGAGAGTCCTGCGTTTTTCGACTGTGGCTGTTATATCAAGAAAGACAACCTCATCGGCACCTTCCAGGGAGTATCTTTTTGCAAGCTCTACTGGATCGCCGGCATCGCGGATGTCGACGAAGTTTATCCCCTTAACTGTCCTGCCGTCCTTGATATCGAGGCAGGGAATTATTCTCTTTTTCAGCATAGCTCAGACAATTCTTTCAGCTTGATTTTTCCTTCATATATCGCTTTACCGATTATCGCCCCGTCACATCCGCAGCTCCTTAATGCGACGATATCACCGGCTGATGAAATTCCACCGCTTGCGATGAGGCTGACAGATGATTTTTCCTTGATATCCCTGTAAAGATCCAGCGATGGTCCGTCAAGAGTACCATCTTTCGAGATATCTGTGCATGAAACATATTTTATTCCGGTCATTTCCCAGGAGGTTATAAAGTCCATGACGTCAATGTTCGTGCTCTGTGCCCATCCCGAAACCTTGATCATCCTGTCGGCCGAGTCAGCGGCCAGAATTATTTTTTCAGGACCATATTCCGAGAGCCAGCTTTTGAAGAGTTCGGGGAATATCGCAGCTGCGCTTCCAATGTTCACTTTTGATGAACCCATGCTGAATGCCAGCTTAATGTCGTCTGACGATTTGATCCCACCGCCGAAATCTATTTCAAGGGAAGTTCCGGATGCAATTTTTTCAAGGACATTCCAGTTCACAATCCTGCTTTCCTTTGCTCCGTCGAGGTCGACCAGATGGAGGAATTTCAGGCCGTTATCTTCAAAAGTCTTTGCGATGGCCAGGGGGTCATTATTATACATTTTAACGGCACCGAAGTCACCTTTTGTGAGCCTGATGCATTTGCCGTTCATGACGTCGATAGCAGGAATTATTTTCACAGATCCAGGAAGTTTTTCATTATTCTTTCACCAATACCTGCTGACTTCTCGGGGTGGAACTGGGTGGACCAGAAATTTTTCTTTCTCATGGCAGCGCTGAAGGGTATGATGTAAAAGGCACCGGCAATCGTATCCTCGTTTATCCCGGTGCAGTAGCTGTGAACATAATATACATCATCTTCCTGCTTTACACCATTGAACAGGTCGCCGCTCATCCACCTGAAATTGTCCCATCCCATATGCGGAACCTTATCACCGGGAGGCAGCTTTTTAACGATCGCATCATAGATTCCAAGGCATTCGGTTTCCCCTTCATCCGACCATTTGCATAGCAGCTGGAGCCCGAGACAGATACCGAGGACGGGTTTGTTCAGATCCCTGATTACTTTATCGAGACCATGTTCCCTCAGGTGTTTCATCGCGCTTCCGGCCTCACCAACCCCAGGCAGGATAACTTTATTGGCCTTCCTGAGATCATCGGGGTCGTCTGTTATCATGCAATCATAGCCAAGCCTCCGGACAGATGTAAGAACCGACCTGATATTTCCCGCGTTGTATTTTACTATTGCTATCATAATACGCCTTTTGAGCTTGGTACTGAATAACTTCCTGTTTGCCTCACCGCTGCACCGATTGCCCTCGAGAATGCTTTAAAAACAGATTCGACGATATGATGTTCATTTGAACCGTCAGCCTCAACGCTGAGGGTGCACTTCGCATTGTCGGTGAATGACCTGAAGAAGTGACTGAACATCTCGGACGGCATTTCTCCGATCTTTTCGCGGCTGAGTTTGACCTTCCATACAAGTCCGGGTCTTCCTCCGAAATCAACAGCCACCCGGGCAATGCTGTCGTCCATCGGAACGGTAAAGCCGTATCTTTCAATCCCCTTCTTTTTACCCAGTGCTTCAAGGAAGGCCGACCCCAGGGCCAGCGCCACATCCTCTATGGTATGATGCTCATCGACGTCCAGATCACCCCTGACCTGCACTGAGAGGTCGATCTTGCCGTGGTTCGGAATCTGTTTCAGCATATGATCGAAAAAGCCTATACCTGTGCTGACGGCACTCTTACCGGTGCCATCAAGATTAAGCTCAATTTCCACGCTGGTCTCGGAAGTTTCCCTTTTTATTGATGCAATGCGCGGCTGACATTTAAGGAATGAATATATATCATTCCAGTTTCCGGTACAAAGCACTGATGATTCGACCTTAAATTTGCCTATGGTAATGGATTTGCAGCCAAGGTTTTCAGCCAGCCGGGCATCAGTCAGCCTGTCACCGATAACATATGATGATTTCATGTCAATCCCGGTCGCAAGGTATTTAGTCAGCAGGGCGGTGCCAGGTTTGCGTGTGGCGGCATTTTCATATGGAAAAGTCCTGTCGATGAAAATTTCGCTGAAGATGACTCCTTCACCTTTCAGTATGTCGAGAATCAGGTTCTGAACTGGCCAGAAAGTCTCTTCGGGATATGAACCGGTTCCCAATCCATCCTGATTGGTAACCATTACAAGCTCAAAATCCAGCTCTCTTGCAATTCCGGAAAGTGCACCGATTGCCCCGGGAAGGAATTTCAGCTTTTCAAATGAATCTACCTGCTCATCTTCAGGTTCCGCGACGATAGTGCCGTCCCTGTCAATAAAAAGAACCTTTTTCATAACCTGATCATTTTAAGTTCATTGAGGAGACAGTCGTTTTCTTTCTTTTTGCCGACAGTGATTCTCAGGCATCCTGGAACAACAGAGTTCCTGTTTCGCACAATGATACTTTTTTCAGTAAGAATATTATATATGGTATCGGCATCCTTTACTTTTACAAGAAGGAAATTTGAATCGGACGGAAAGATTTTCTCGACGATGCCAAGCCGGCCAAGCTTTGCAATAAGCCTGATTTTCTCTGATTTAATGCTTTCAATCTGCCTTTTATATTTTCCCGGTTCTTTCATTCTTCTCAGGGCAGCTTTCTGGTTAAGGGTGCTTATATTATAAGGTGGCTTAACCTTATAAAGAAGATCAATGATCTCGGGATTTCCCATTACCATTCCAATCCTTATCCCTGCGGCACCCCAGGCCTTGCTGAATGTTCTGAGGATGACAAGGTTCCGGTATTTTCCTATTAAAGATACTAAAGATTTGTTTATGCTGAAGTCAATATAAGCCTCATCCACTGCTACTATGCCACTGGATTCTTCAATTACCGATATAATTTTTTCCCTCGAGAAGCTGTTGGAAGTCGGGTTGTTGGGCGAACAAATAAAGATGAGCTTGAGCCTGCTGTCTTTCAGATGCCTTTCCACGGCACCGGAATCTATGTCGAACGCGGGGTCGAGAGGCACTTTTATCATCCCCACATCATTAACCGCGGCAGAGACCTCGTACATCCCGTAGGTTGGAGAAAATGTAAGGGCCCTGTCCCTTCCTGGAACGCAAAATATCCTGAACAGAAGATCAATTGCCTCGTCGCTGCCATTGCCCAGGAATATGTTCTCTACAGGGATATTATAAAAACTGCTGATTGCCTTCCTGAGCTTCGTGTGATGAGGATCGGGATACCGGTTCAGTTTTCCAAACGGATTTTCATTTGCATCGAGGAAGATTCCTTTACTGCCTGAATATTCATCACAGGCAGAGGAGTAGGGGACAAGGTCCCTTATGTTGCTTCTTGCAAGTTTATCGATCCTGCTCATCTCAGATATTATTAAGTCTTATCGTCACTGCGTTCCTGTGAGCCCTGAGCTGTTCAGCTTCGGCCATAAGCTCGATGGCTTTGCCGATTCTCTTCAGCCCCGGACCGGTAATTTCCTGGAATGTTATTTTCTTCAGGAAACTTTCCGTCGACACGCCGCTGTAGCTTTTTGAAAACCCGTTCGTAGGCAGAGTGTGGTTGGTCCCGCTGACGTAATCACCGGCGCTTTCGCAGCTGTACTGGCCTATAAAAACAGATCCTGCATTACGCACATATTCTGCAAGTTCTGATGCTCCGGGGGAGGCAATAATAAGGTGCTCTGGTGCATACATGTTGCTGAAGTCGATGCAATCTTCAGCAGACCTGAGCAAAACGGAGAAAGAGCCAGCCAGCGACTCTTTCGCGATTGACTTCCTTGGCAGCTGTTTCAGCTGCTCCCTGATCTCATTCTGAACCTCTTCTATTAGCGGTTCATAGTCGGTGACAAGCACAACCTGGCTGTCTATCCCGTGCTCTGCCTGGGAAAGAAGGTCGGCAGCAATGAAGTCCGGCCTTGACTTTTCATTTGCCACGATAAGGACCTCACTCGGGCCTGCCGGCATATCTATAGCTGTTCCTGTCAGCTGAACAAGCTGTTTTGCCCTGGTGACATACTGATTTCCAGGCCCGAAGATTTTGTCAACCATGGGTATTGATGCCGTTCCATATGCCATTGCGGCTATTGCCTGGGCGCCACCAACCCTGAAGACATCCTTTACACCCGAGACCTGTGCCGCGTAAAGCAGAACAGGATCGACCTTTCCATCCTTTGCAGGCGGAGTGCAAAGGATAACCTGTTTGCAGCCAGCAACGTTTGCCGGGATTGCAAGCATAAGAACGGTGGAGAAAAGCGGTGCGGTTCCGCCGGGTATATATAACCCAGCCTTATCAATTGCAATATTTTTCCGCCAGCACCTCACACCTTTTACTGTTTCGACAAGTTTTTCCTTTCTTACCTGGGATGAATGGAACTTCCTAATATTTGAGGCAGCAAGCTGTATTGCCTTTCTGAGTTCCGGACCGACCTTCCTTGCCGATGCTTTTATTTCTGACTCCGGAACCCTGAAATCCCCGACTGTGATGCCATCAAATTCCCTGGAGAATTTCTTCAATGCCGTGTCGCCTTTGACTCTTACTTCCTCGATTATGCCGGCCACCACCGAATCGAGCGCAGATCTCTTCAGTTCGGGTCTTTTCGTGAGCTTTTGCCAGTCCTTCCTTTCAGGGTAGATGTAGGTCCTCATAGTATCATTTTTTCAATTGGAATAACAAGAATTCCTTCTGCCCCGGCTGCCTTTAGCAATTCAATTCTTTCCCAGAATTCGTCCTCCTTTACAACGGAGTGCATGCTCGACCAGCCTTTCATGGCCAGAGGCAGAATTGTAGGACTCTTCATCCCGGGAAGAATTTCACAAATCCTACCAATGGCCGAATCGGGGGTATTCAGCAGGATATACTTGTTTTCCGATGCGTTTTTTACGGCCCTTATCCTGAAAAGCATTTTTTCCAGGATTTCTCTTTTTCCTGCCGGCAGGTTCCTGTTTCCTATTATCACGGCCTCGCTTGTAAGAATTGTCTCTGCCTCTTTCAGCCCGTTCTTCAGGAGGGTGCTGCCGGAGCTTACGATATCGCAGATCGCATCGGACAGTCCTATCCCCGGAGCGATCTCCACGCTACCACTGATCTCCTCAATCTCTGCCGTTATCCCTTTCCCTGACAGATAATCCTTAAGAAGATTCGGGTAACTCGTTGCTATTTTCTTTCCCTCAAAATAGGAGGGGCCGGTGTACTCATCATCATTGAGGATAGCCAGTGAAAGCCTGCAGTTCCCGAAACCAAGCCTGTAAATGACATCGACGCATTTCTTCTTTTCCATGACGATGTTTTCACCAACTATGCCTATGTCAACAACCTGTTGTTCAACATACTGAGGAATATCGTCATCGCGCAGGAAGAGAACTTCGAGAGGGAAGTTGGATGCTATAGTTCTCAGAACGCCGGTTCCGTTTGATACTTTAATTCCACATTCTTCAAGTATCCCAAGTGATTTTTCGCTGAGCCTGCCACTTTTCTGGATCGCAATTTTTAATTTGTTCATCGTGTTTCAAAATAAAAAACCCGTCTTTATTACTCAGACGGGTTCAGGATTAAATATTGTCAAACAAATACCACCAATCCTCACGTCCGGAAGAACGTAACATGGTGATGATGATATAATTTTATTGTTTTCATTAATTTCTGTACTGCGCAAAGATATATAATTTTAAGTATAAACAATGTTTTATTGAATTTTGTTCAGCGATTATCAAGCATATCTTTCACTATCCAGTCACCAACCTGGCTCGTCGATCTGGGATTCAAACGGTTTATGTCTTCGGTACAGAAGCCTTCACTGATGGATCTGTCGACGCTCCGGCGTATTGATTCAGCTTCTTTCGGGAGGTTGAATGATGTCTCGAACATCATCGCGACTGACAATATCGTAGCGAGCGGGTTAGCTATGTTTTTTCCTGCAGCCTGGGGATATGAGCCGTGAATCGGTTCGTAAACCGATGTAAGAAGGCCGACAGAAGCGGAAGGTAATAATCCCATCGACCCGGTGATTACACTTGCCTCATCCGAAAGTATATCGCCGAACATATTCTCTGTAACAATAACATCAAACCTGCCCGGGTTCTGAATAAGCTGCATCGCGGCGTTATCAACAAACATGAATTCCATAGTGAGGCCATCGAAACTCCCGGCCGTTTCCTGTGCTGTCTCCCTCCATAGCCTTGAAGTGGCCAGCACGTTGGCTTTATCCACGACCATCACCCTGCGGTTCCTTTTCATAGCCATTTCACAGGCAAGCTTTACAATTCTTTCTACCTCGGCCCTGGTATATACACAGGAGTCATAGGCAGTTTTACCATCTTCGGATCTGCCCTGGGGCCGTCCGAAATATATTCCGCCGGTAAGTTCCCGTACCATTACAAGATCAACTCCTTCAACAATTTCTCTTTTTAGGGGAGATTTATCAGCCAGCGCCTTGTAGGTGGTAACGGGTCTAATGTTTGCATAAAGCCCGAGATCTTTTCTCATGGCCAGAAGACCCTGCTCTGGTCTCACTTTGGCCCTTGGATCATTGTCATATTTTGGATCACCGATGGCTCCGAAGAGAACAGCGTCAGATTCTTTACATGCTGCAAGAGTCTCATCAGGGAGGGGATTGCCCGTCTTATCTATAGCTGTTGCCCCAACCAGGGCATAGTTGAATTTAAATGAATGTCCGAATTTCTTTCCAATGGCACCGGTCACCTTCACCGCCTGTTCCATAATTTCAGGACCGATTCCGTCGCCGGGCAGAACTGCCAGGTTAAATTTCATTTGCTACTTGCTTTAAATTGTTTATTCCTGTTCCTGTATCACTGTTTTCTAAAATGTTAAGCATCTTTTCAGTTGCTTTAATTGCCGATTCTGTCTGGTCTGCATCTAAGCCCTTTGTCCTGAATACCATCCCGTTATAATTCCAGGAAATAACAGTCTCAACGAGGGCGTCAGTTTTCCCTCCAGGGGGAATTGTCACCAGGTAGTCGGTAAGCGAAGGCAGTTCCCTGTTGAGCTTTTCATATATCTTCCTGAGAGCTTTCATGAAGGCGTCATACTGCCCGTCGCCGGAAGATGAGTCTTCGTAATAATTTCCCTCGATCTCTATTTTAACGCTTGCTGTCGGGCGCATACCGTAAGCCAGTGAAAGGGAATAGTTTTTTATAAATACCTTGTAATTGATCTGCTCGGCGCCGAGAACATCAGCAATTATGAACGGCAGATCCTCTGTTGTGACATTTTCCTTCTTGTCGCCGAGTTCTATCACCCGCCGGGTAACTTTCGCAAGAGAGTCGGCGCTGAGATTCAGGCCAAATTCTTCAAGGTTCTTCCTTATGGTCGCCTTCCCGGCCATCTTGCCCAGGGCATATTTTCTTTTTCTCCCGAAACGTTCCGGGAGAAGGTTATTGAAATAAAGGTTGTCCTTGCTGTCTCCATCGGCGTGAATCCCCGATGTCTGGGTAAAAACATTTTCTCCAACCACGGGTTTGTTTACTGGTATCCTTATCCCGCTGTACGATTCCACAACCTGGCTTACACGTGTCAGTTCTGATTCTTCAATCTCGCACTCTATCTCGAAATGGTCCCTCATAATCGCTATCACACTCGATAAAGGAGCATTTCCCGCCCTTTCACCCAGGCCGTTAATGGTTGTATGTACACCGCTTACCCCGGCTTTTATTGCAGCAAATACATTGGCTGCAGCCAGGTCATAATCGTTATGAGCATGAAAATCGAAGCGGAGGCCGGGGTACCTGTCAATTATCTTTTTGCAGAATGCATATGTCTGGTCCGGATTGAGTATTCCAAGGGTATCGGGAAGCATATACCTTTTTATGGGCAGGTCCCTGAGCGAATCAATCATATAGAATACGTATTCCCCGGAATTGATCATCCCGTTGGACCAGTCTTCGAAATAAATATTTGCACTGATTCCCATTTCTATTCCGCGGGCTATCACATATTTTATATCAGCAACATGCTGTTCGGGAGTTTTCCTGAGCTGTTTCTCGAGGTGTCTCATGGATCCCTTGCAAAGAAGGTTTATGACCCTGGCACCAGCATTGTATATCCAGTCGAGGGAAGTATTGCCGTCGACAAACCCCAGGACCTCTATCCTTGAGAGCAGCCCATACTCCCCTGCCCACTTCGTAATCTTGCACGTGGCATCAAATTCGCCCTCTGAAACCCTCGCGGATGCAACTTCAATGCGGTCGACTTTCACGTCCCTTAACAGGAGAGAAGCCACGTGAAGCTTTTCCACCGGTGTATAAGAGACCCCCTGTGTCTGCTCACCATCGCGAAGGGTGGTATCCATTATTTCAATTCTCATCTCCGGCTCACTTGTTTCTTTCGTATTCTGCTATCCTGTCCTTCAATTTGATCAGGTAGTCGATATCATCCAGCCCGTTTACAAGGCATTCCTGCTTGTATGCATTAATTTCAAACGAATATTTCGTGCCGGCAGCCGGAACCTCAACGGTCCGTTCGCTTACGTTCACCTTTACAATCGTCCCAGGTTTGCTGCTTACCAGGTCGAGCAATGATTTCACGGCTTCATCGGGAATGACAACGGGAAGAAGCCCGTTATTCAGCGAGTTGTTCCTGAAGATATCGGCAAAAAAGCTGGAAATAACTACCCTGAAGCCATAGTCATAAACGGCCCAAACGGCATGTTCCCTGCTCGATCCGCACCCGAAATTCTTTCCTGCAACGAGAATTTTTCCTGAGAATTTTTTATTATTGAGGACAAATCCCGGATCGGGGGTCCCGTCCTTCCTGTATCTCCAGTCGCGGAACAGATTATCACCGAATCCTTCCCTTGATGTGGCGCTCAGGAACCTCGCCGGAATAATCTGGTCGGTATCGATGTTCTCAAGTGCGAGAGGCACACATGTTGATTCAAGTATATTGAGCTTTTCTTTTGGCATCGTATTTTTGTTATAACAGTTATTTTAGTTCCCCTGGATCAGTTATCATGCCTGTCAAGGCAGCCGCCGCTGCGGTAAGGGTGCTAGCCAGAAGCGTTCTTGCACCGGGTCCCTGTCTCCCCTCAAAATTCCTGTTTGAAGTGGAGATGGCATATTTGCCTGCAGGGATCTTATCCTCATTCATTGCAAGGCATGATGAACAACCGGGTTGTCTTAGTTCGAACCCTGCTTCATTAAGAATCTTCAGCAGGCCCTCATTTTTGATCTGCTCCTCAACCAGCTTTGAACCCGGAACAAGCAGAACATTTACCCCTGCAGCCTTTTTTCTTCCTTTCACGACAGATGCAAATGCCCTGAAATCTTCAATCCTTCCATTGGTACAGCTGCCGACAAAAACATAATCAATCCTTTTCCCGGCCAGCTTTTCTCCCGGTTTAAAACCCATGTAGTCAAGAGATTTCAGGTAGGATGCCGATTCATCGCCCGACGGAATTGTTCCATCAACCGCCACAGCCATTCCCGGGTTGGTGCCATAAGTTATCATCGGCCTGATATCGGCTGCATTTATATTGATCTCTTTATCGAACCTGGCATCAGGGTCGGATCTGAGATTGCAGATACTGTCAAGCTGCATAAGATACTCCGGGTGATCGGTGAAGTATCTTGTGCCCTTCAGGTAGCTTGCTGTCACCTCATCGGGGGCTATCAGACCGCCTCTTGCACCCATTTCAATGCTCATATTGCAGATGGTCATCCTTGCCTCCATGCTCAGTGCCCTGATAGCAGATCCGCTGTATTCCACGAAGTAGCCCGTTGCGCCTCCCGATGTGAGCTTTGCAATGATATACATGATTATATCCTTCGATGTCACACCCTTGCCGGTTTTTCCTTCGATATTGATCCTCATTTTCTGAGGTTTTACCTGGAGGATGCACTGCGTTGCCAGCACCATTTCCACCTCGCTTGTACCTATACCGAATGCCACGGTTCCGAATGCACCATGGGTGGATGTATGGCTATCGCCGCATACAATGGTCATCCCGGGTCTTGTAAGTCCCAGCTCGGGTCCGATTACATGCACGATTCCATTGTACCGGTGGTTGAGACCGTACAGCTCTATTCCGTGTTTCCCGCAGTTTTTCTTCAGCTGTTCCACCTGTATTCTCGAAAGTTCCTCCTTTATCGGGAGATGCTGGTCTTTCGTGGGTGTGTTATGGTCGGCTGTCGCCAGGGTTTGTCCCGGCCTGAAGACCGCTGCACCCCGCTGCTCAATGCCCTTAAATGCCTGGGGGCTGGTAACCTCGTGAATATAGTGGCGATCGATATACAGCACATCAGGTCCATCCTTAATGGAGTGAACAACATGAGAGTCCCATATTTTATCGAAGAGTGTTTTGGACGACATTATCTATTTAATTTTAGCGATTGCATCAATGAAAGCTTCAACGGATGCTGTTATTATATCTGTGTTTGTTGAAAATCCATAGTAGATTTTCCCTTCGTGTTCAACCTGGATATGAACCTTTCCAATATCGTCGCTTCCGCGGGTGATCGCCTGGATAAGGAATTCCTCGAGATGCACAGTCTTGCTGATAAGCTGTTTGACTGCCGTGAAGGCTGCATCTATGGGCCCGTTTCCCGTGGCAGTTGAAGTATGAACCTCACCGTTTATCCTGACCCCGACTGTTGCAACAGGCACCAGGCTTTTGCCACAGGTGACCTGGAGAAGCTCGAGCTTCATAGGCTTCTCACCCTGGAACACCTCGCCGGTAAGGATTCTTATGTCCTCATCGTTAATCTCTTTTTTCTTATCTGCAAGAAGAAGGAAGCGATGGTATATTTCATCCAGCTCCTCCTTTTCGAATTTAAATCCGAGCAGTTCCAGCCTGTGACTCAGTGCTGCCCTGCCGCTTCTCGCGGTAAGAACGATCGATGATTCACGTATTCCCACATCAACGGGGTCGATAATTTCATAGTTCTCCCTTTTCTTGAGAACGCCATCCTGGTGGATACCTGATGAATGGGCGAATGCATTTTTCCCCACTATGGCTTTATTTGCCTGTACAGGCATGCTCATCAGTCGTGAAACAAGCCTGCTGGTAGGGAAGATAAGCTTCGTATTTATATCTGTCCTCAGGTTCAGGTCGTGATGACTCTTTATTATCATCGCGATCTCCTCGAGGGATGTGTTTCCGGCCCTTTCACCTATTCCGTTTATTGTAACCTCTACCTGTCTTGCACCGTTCAGGACGCCCATCATGGTGTTTGCAGTGGCCATTCCAAGATCGTTATGACAATGGGTCGAAACAATGGCCCTGTCGATGTTGGGAACATGATCGAACAGGTATTTTATCTTGCTGCCGTATTCCTCAGGCAGGCAATAGCCTGTTGTATCCGGGATGTTTACGACCGTGGCGCCTGCCTTAATAACCGCCTCGATAACCCTCGCAAGGAACTCATTCTCGCTTCTTCCTGCATCTTCAGCATAGAACTCAACATCATCAACGAATTTCCTGGCGTATTTGACAGCGTCGGCTGCCCTTCTTACAATTTCGTCGGGTGTTGTCCTGATCTTATGTTCTATATGCATCGGTGAGGTTCCTATGCCCGTATGGATTCTCTTCTTTTTTGCATACTGGAGAGCTTCGGCTGCAACCTCGATATCTTTTTTCACCGCCCGTGTGAGGGCGCATATGGTCGGATTGGCAACAGCTTTCGATATTTCCACTACCGAGGTGAAATCACCAGGGCTTGAAACCGGAAATCCCGCTTCAATCACGTCAACCCCGAGAGCTTCGAGCGCCAGTGCCACTTCAATCTTTTCGATTGTGTTAAGCTGACATCCCGGCACCTGCTCGCCGTCTCTCAGGGTTGTATCGAAAATTGTGATTTTATCATTCATTTTATTAGTTATTTGTCTGGTTTATTTTCCCGGTCTCAGTTTCCTTACCACGGCGCCGGCCTTCCACATTTCAGAGTTATGAAGCTCATCAAGCTCGGCAGTCAGCTTTTTCCTGTAATCGGGCTGCCTGTTAGCCTCGATGGTGATCCTGGCTTCAGTACCGTTCGCGACGCTCTCGTACAGTTTGTCAAAAACCGGTACGACCGCGTCGCGGAACCTGTTCTTCCAGTCAAGTGCACCTCTCTGGGCAGTGGTTGAACAGTTGGCATACATCCAGTCCATGCCGTTTTCCGCTACCAGGGGCAGGAGACTCTGTGAAAGTTCTTCTACCGTTTCGTTGAAAGCTTCGGAGGGGGAATGTCCTTTTTTCCTCAGCAGGTTATATTGTGCTTCCATAATGCCTGCAATTGCTCCCATGAGCACACCTCTTTCGCCTGTAAGGTCGCTGTACACTTCCTTTTTAAAATCAGTTTCGAAAAGATATCCTGAACCGACTCCTATGCCGAGTGCAAATACCCTGTCTTTTGCTTTACCCGTGGCATCCTGGTAAACGGCATAGCTCGAATTGAGTCCTTTCCCTTCCAGGAAGAGCCTGCGCAGCGATGTGCCCGATCCTTTCGGGGCAATAAGAATGACATCAACATCCTTCGGCGGCACTATTCCTGTCTGATCGTTATAGGTGATCCCGAAGCCATGTGAAAAATACAGCGCCTTGCCGGCAGTCAGGTGTTTTTTTACAACAGGCCAGGAAGCTATCTGTCCGGCATCCGAAAGAAGATACTGGATTATTGTCCCTTTCTTGCTGGCTTCCTCGATCTCGAAAAGATTTTTTCCCTCGGTCCAGCCATCCTCAAGGGCTTTGCTCCAGGAGCCTGAGTCTTTACGCTGACCTACAATGACATTAAACCCGTTGTCTTTCAGGTTCAGCGCCTGCCCCGGACCCTGAACGCCATAACCTATTACGGCGATAGTTTCATTTTTAAGGACTTCGTGTGCCTTTTTAAGAGGGAATTCTTCTCTTGTCACTACATTTTCGAGAACACCGCCAAAATCGATCTTTGCCATGATTTTAAAATTATTTCTGGTTATTACTTATTTTTCAGTTAAAAAGCTGGACATTATCTGCCTTGATACGGTCAGCTGCATCCATCTCCATCAGGTATGAATTAAGCTCTTTAACCTGCTTTGTGATGGCAACACGGCCCGACCTTACAAACTGCAGAACATTGAACGGTTGCAGTTTTTCGAGAAGCTCAAGTATCTCTTCCTTGTGGCCCGTCTTTTCAATAACGGCGTATTCAGTTGTCATCTCGAGGAACCTTGCATTATGCGATCTGACGATTGACTGGATTACATTGCCGGACATCAGCGCTTTAGTTGGCACCTTTATCAGCGCTACCTCCTGGTAAATTATCTCATCGGAAGTATGAACGAAAACCTTGAGCACGTCGACCAGCCTCTCGAAAAGCTTTGAAACTTTTCTCACCATATCGGGAGTGGTCCTCACGACAATGGTCAGGAGATGAACCCCTTTGACAGCTGACTCTGAGGCAGTGATGCTGTCGATATTGATCTGCCTCCGCGTCAGTATTATTGTTATCTGGTTTAGGATGCCTATATGATCCTCCGTAAACAGCGATATTGTATATTCCTTATTCATAATTCTTCTTTCCCTTTATTATGACGTTATTCCTGTGGTAGTTTTTATTTTAAGATTAATCAGTAGGTAAGCTTTACCTCCGAGACAGAAGCTCCCGGTGATACCATTGGAAATACATTGGCTTCCTTTTCAACGGTAATGTCGAGAAGGTAAGGGCCGGGCGCAACAAGCATCTCTTTAAGTGAAGGTTCAAGATCTTCTCTGTTCACCACCTTCCTTGCAGGAATATGGTACCCTTCTGCAATCTTCGTGAAGTCGGGGTTCACTAGCTCTGTCATGGCGTATCTCTTGTCGAAGAACATATCCTGCCACTGCCGTACCATACCCAGGAAATCGTTGTTAAGAATCACAACTTTTACCGGTATATTGTACTGGAGCATTGTTCCCAGCTCCTGGAGCGTCATCTGGAAGCCGCCGTCGCCGATGAATGTTATCACCTGTGCATCGGGCCGGCCTATCTTGGCGCCGATGGCAGCCGGAAGACCGAAACCCATGGTACCCATTCCTCCTGAGGTGACCAGGCTGTTTGGCTTTGAGAACCTGTAGTACCTGGCTGCCATCATCTGGTTCTGACCCACATCGGTAACGATAATAGCGTCGCCGTTCGTGAGTTCGGATATCATCCTCACAACTTCCCCCATCCTTATCGCACCTGATTCAGGCCTCGTTTCAGGCTTGATAACCACATCATTTTCCTTCTTGTCGCATATCCTGAACTCCCTGATCCATTTTTCATACGAGTTCTTATTTACAATCGGGAGAAGGTATTTTAAAACTTCACCCGCGTCGTTGTTTATCTCAACATCAACCAGCACATTCTTGTTAATCTCCGAAGGATCTATCTCGATGTGAATAATCCTTGCCTGTTTTGCATATTTTGAAATGTTCCCTGTTACCCTGTCGTCAAACCTCATTCCGACAGCTATTATCAGGTCCGCCTGGTTTGTCAGCAGGTTAGGTGCATAATTACCGTGCATCCCCAGCATCCCGGCATACAGCCTGTGGCCCGTTGGAAATGACGACAGGCCGAGCAGGGTAAGAGCGACCGGGATCCCGGTCCTCTCGGCAAAGGCCTTCAGGTCGTCCTGCGCCCCGGAAAGCAGCACTCCGTGACCCGCCAGGATCAATGGTCGTTCTGCATGATTGATGAGAATGGCCGCAGATTCGATTGCTTTTTTATTCAGAGGAATATGAGGGTTATAGCTTCTCAGGTACTCGCATTTTTTGTATGAGAATTCAAGTGTGTTTACCTGGGCGTCTTTTGTTATGTCGATCAGCACAGGGCCAGGTCTGCCTGAACGGGCAATATAAAATGCCTTCGAAACAGCTTCGGGTATCTCCTGGGCCCTTTTCACCTGGCAGTTCCATTTTGTAACCGGCATTGAAACCCCCAGGATGTCAGTCTCCTGGAACGCATCGGTACCGATCAGGTTTGATACCACCTGGGCGGTAATGAACACCACGGGTACAGAATCGAGGTAGGCATTTGCTATGCCTGTGATCAGATTTGTTGCGCCGGGGCCTGAAGTTGCCAGGCACACACCCGGTTTGCCTGTCACCATGGCATAGGCCTGCGCAGCATGAGCTGCACCCTGCTCGTGACGTGTTAAAAAATGTTTTACCTGCTCTTCGAAATCGAAGAGCTTGTCGTATAATGGCATTATGGCACCACCGGGGTATCCGAAAACTGTATCAACCCCCTCAGCCAGCAGTGCCCTTACAAGGGCTTCGGCCCCGCTCATCTCAACTGAATTGTTCATTTTCTCTGGATGATTATTGTTTGTCTTGCTCTTTGTTTCCATCGGGTCAGCTTTAATTAAATAAGTCTCACCGCACCTTTATCGGCCGAGCTGACATATGAAGCATAAGCCTTCAGAGCCCCTGAAATCTTCCTGTCACGGCCTGCTGGTATGAATGCCAGCGCTCCTTTCTGCTCCTCTTCTTGCCTTCGCTTTTCAAGCTCCGCTGCCGGGACCAATACATTTATCTCCCTTGCGGCAATATCTATCATAATCCTGTCGCCATTTCGCAAAAGTGCTATTTCCCCGCCGGCAGCCGCTTCAGGTGAAACATGACCGATCGATAAACCTGAAGTTCCACCCGAGAACCTTCCGTCGGTTATAAGGGCACATTTTTTACTGAGCCCCTTCGACTTCAGGTAGGATGTCGGGTAGAGCATCTCCTGCATCCCGGGACCCCCTTTGGGCCCTTCATATCTGATTACTACAACATCGTCGGCTGCGATCCTGTTAGCCAGGATAGCTTCGGAAGCTTCTTCCTGCGATTCAAAAACCACAGCAGTACCGGTGAACAGGAACAATGAGGCATCAACACCTGCAGTTTTAACAATGCATCCGTTTTTCGCAATATTCCCATGCAGGACCGCAAGCCCTCCATCCTTGCTGTATGCCGATTCGGTATTACGGATGCAACCATTTTCCCGGTCGGTATCCAGCTTCTCGTAGAGCGTGGTATTGAATGCCGACTCTGCCGTTCTTATCAGCGAAGGCGCTGACCTGAAGAAATTCCATGCCTCCTCAGTCGCATTTCCGCCCATGATATCCCATTCCGAAAGTGCGTCTTTAAGCGATGGGTAGTCAATTCTCCTCACAGATGTGTCGATCAGGCCCGCCCTGTCGAGCTCGCCAAGAATTGCAGGAATCCCTCCCGCACGGTTTACATCCTGGACATGGTATGATGAACTCGGGGCCACTTTACAGATATTTGGAATCTTCCTCGAAAGTGAATCAATATCCTTCATGGTGAAGTCAACCCCGGCTTCATGGGCGATTGCCAGAAGGTGGAGAACGGTATTGGTTGAACCTCCCATTGCGATATCGAGCGACATCGAGTTTATAAATGCCTGCCTTGTGGCTATGGAACACGGAAGGACAGAATCGTCTCCTTCAAAATAGAAACGTTTTGTTATATCCACAATCGTCGCTGCGGCTTTCTCGAACAACCTGCCCCTGTTAACATGTGTTGCCAGTATTGTTCCGTTACCGGGAAGGGCCAATCCCAGGGCTTCATTCAGGCAGTTCATAGAATTTGCAGTGAACATTCCCGAACAGGAGCCGCAGGTGGGGCATGCCGATTTTTCGATCTGCAGCAGGTCCTCGTCACTTACAGAATCGTCTGCTGCCAAAATCATGGCATCTATCAGATCGATGCCTTCCGATTTGTGACTGCCGGCTTCCATGGGACCTCCAGATACAAAGACGGCAGGAATGTTCAGTCTCATTGCGGCAATCATCATTCCCGGGGTAATCTTGTCGCAGTTGCTTATGCAGATCATAGCATCGGCTAAATGGGCATTAACCATATACTCAACGCTGTCTGCAATAAGTTCCCTCGAAGGAAGCGAATAGAGCATCCCGCTGTGTCCCATTGCTATGCCATCATCAATGGCTATTGTATTGAATTCTGCAGCGAAGCAGCCAAGCTTTTCAATTTCCTGCTTTATCCTGCGCCCGGTATTATGCAGGTGAACATGCCCTGCAACAAACTCCGAGAATGAGTTAACAACCGCGATGATTGGTTTACCAAATTGCTCTTCTTTCATCCCGTTGGCACGCCAGAGGCTCCTGGCACCTGCCATAATCCTTCCTTCGGTACTTTTTGCGCTTCTTAATCTGTTGGTCATTTCTTTAAAAAAAAAATTCCGGGTCGCCCCGGAAATTGTCTGTATATTTTTTTTTGTATTACATATTATTTCCGGGACATTACCTGATAATAAGGATGCCAAGGAGAATAATAAATAATACAAGGTTTTTGTTCATTTTCAATCAAAATTGAAGTGCAAATATAGTCCTATTTTTTAAACATCAAGTAAAAAATCATTTTTTTTAATATTTATAAATGTCCGGGCCGTATTTGCAGAAGTTATTTAATTGAAGAATTCCAGGGTGTAGCCGGAATATTACAGGCTTCTTGACGGGGCATTTACCTTGACGAATAACCTGGCTTTCTTCCCCAGCCTGAGACAGGAATACCTTTTCTTAATATTATCCTCACTGTTAACAGGCTGCAGAGAAGGATACCACAGAGTGTTCCCGTGCTGTTCGAGAAGCAATACCGGCTCCGACCATTTTTGTGAATTGTCATCCCTGCCCAGGTCGGGATTTTTATTGAAGGATATGTAAATACTGCTACCTTTCCACGACGGCCCGGTCGACTTTGCCATCAGCATCACCCGGCATTTCAGTTCTCCGTTCCTGGTTTTACCCCGTACTTCCCGGGAAATATTCTGAATGTGTCTCCGATCCATGCTTCCGCCATATTGCAGTCGACGAAAGAGTTGAACCTGAAGGTATCTGTTGCTTCAATCCTGAATCCGGGATGGTCTGCTTACCCGACGGCTTTGTTCCTGCAGCATATGACCATTATGGAAATGATAAGCGGGATGAGCGAATTCTTCATTTTACCCATGTTGTTGACCATAATTTCAAAATTATGTTTTTCCTTTTAATAAGTTATATTTGTGAATAACACTAACCAGCCATCCGAATGAAAAAGATCCTGGTAACAGGAGGTGCAGGCTTCATCGGTTCACACCTGTGCGACCGGCTGCTTGAATCCGGTAACGAGGTTACCTGCCTCGACAACCTGTACACAGGATCAATTACTAACATAAAGCACCTTGTTGGAAAGCCCGGATTCAGGTTGTTAAAGCGCGATGTTACAAAAACCGGCCACATAGAGTGCGATGAAATCTACAACCTCGCATGCCCTGCCTCACCCGTGCACTACCAGAACGACCCTGTAAAAACCATCTGGACCTCAGTCGGTGGAGCTGTCAGGACACTGGAGATTGCCAGGAAAAACAACGCGAGGATTCTTCAGGCATCAACGAGTGAAGTCTATGGTGATCCTGATGTTCATCCGCAGACTGAATCCTATCGTGGCAATGTCAGTACAACGGGTCCCCGTTCCTGCTATGACGAGGGCAAGAGATGTGCCGAGACTCTCTTCATGAATTATCATACCCATGAAGGTGTAAAGATCAGGATCATAAGGATTTTTAATACTTATGGCCCGAGAATGAGGGATGACGACGGAAGGGTCGTTTCCAATTTTATTGTCCAGGCCCTGAAAGGGGAGGATCTCACGATTTTCGGTGACGGCTCCCAGACAAGGAGTTTCCAGTATGTCACCGATCTTATCGACGCCATGGTAAAGGTGATGCAGACTGACGACTCTTTTACCGGACCGGTAAACATAGGAAACCCCGCAGAGTTCACTATTGCGGAGCTTGCCAGGAAAATTATTAAGATCACGGGATCGGCATCCGGTATTGTTTACCGGCCGCTGCCTCATGATGATCCCAGGCAAAGGCAACCCGATATCTCGCTTGCAAGGTCGGTGCTTGGATGGAAACCCGTGACTGAACTCGGGGAAGGCCTGGAACTGACCATCGATTTTTTCAAAAAACAGTACAAACTTTAATCGTTAATTTCATAAAACGCTATCTTTAAAAGTTCGATCAGAATAAGCCGTGAAGCATGGATAAATTATCATTTAAGAGTGACCGGGAAGGGAGAAAGGGCAGGATTTGGATTTTCATAGCAGGCGGTATCTGTTTTATTGCTGTCCTCGCTGCAGGAAACAAGGTCGTAAAATATACCTCCACCGATCAGTATTGCATGTCGTGCCACGTTCATCCGGAACAGGAGAGTATATGGAAGCTTTCGACGCATTATAATAACAAATCAGGTACTATTGTCCATTGCGTCCAGTGTCACCTTGAACCTGAGGGACATGGTTACCTGCTGAGCAAGGCAAAGCATGGTTTCAAGGATATTTACGGCTACCTTTTCAAGGACAGCGCTTCAATCAACTGGGATGCCAAGAAACAGCTTGAAAACGCAAGGAAGTTCGTGTATGAGAAATCATGCCGCGAATGTCATCAGAACCTTTTCCCGGTAACATTATCGACAAAAGGAAACAACGCTCACCTGTTCTTCACCGAGAGCAGGGACCCGGTAACATGCATTAACTGTCATATCGGTGTCGGTCATTATGATAAGAACCTCAAGCATGAACAGAATGCGAATTTCGGGGTGACTGAAGCGGAAAAAACAAATCTGTTCAGGGAAGCTGCAAAGGTTGATAAATTCGAATCTTTCACGGAGATGATTCCCGGAACCAATGTTTCATTTAAGATGGTAGCTGTCCCAGGTGGTTCATTCAATATGGGAAGCCCTGATGATGAACCGCTCAGGAAGAGTGACGAGGGGCCGGTAAGAAAGGTTACTCTTTCTCCCTTCTGGATGGGTGAGGTTGAAGTTACATGGAACGAATACCTGGCTTTTTTCAAGGCAACATCATCACAGGGAAGGACCGAGGGCACTTCGGTTTCTCAGAGGAAGACAGATGCCATAACAGGTGCCACACCCCCGTGGGGAGCGCCTGACCAGGGCTGGGGAAAAGGGGAGAGGCCCGCGATTACAATGTCGTGGCATGCTGCAGTTGTTTATACAAAATGGCTTTCAAAAGTTACAGGTAAAAGATACAGGCTCCCGACGGAAGCAGAATGGGAATATGCCTGCAGGGGAGGAACAAATACCCCTTATTTCTTTGAAGGCAATCCTAAGAAATTCACCTCCGATGGCTTTTTCAGGAAGATATTCAAACCCGACACGGCAAATATCGCCTCGAGGATCATTTACAAGGTAAACAGCAATATGAAGACCGCTGAACCGTCGGCAGTGAAACCAAATCCTCTTGGCATTAAGAATATGCTGGGCAATGTTGCCGAGTTTTGCTGGGACTATTATGCACCCGACTACTACAAATATGATTCCGTCAGGGTAAATCCCAGGGGACCGGCCATCGGGCAGGAGAGGGTCATCAGGGGTGGATCATTCAAGAGCGACGCGAAAGACGTGAGAAGCGCTTCACGCGATTTCACCAGGACGAGGGCATGGCTTGTCACCGACCCGCAGATGCCCAAGAGTATCTGGTGGTACTCCGATTGTATTGACGTTGGTTTCAGGGTTGTATGCGAACCCGACAGCAGCATCGTAAAAAATTAAACAGTATATATATGAAAAATATTGACAGAAGGAAATTCCTGGGATCAGCTGCAATAGCAGGATTAGGGATTGCAGGGGCAGGTGCTGTCATAGCTGCCTGCAGCGGCGATAAAGTAAAGGACATACCGGGTCTTCCTCCTGTGCTGAAAGGGGCTCCAAGGGGCAGGAAGCTGAAGGCAGGACTGGTCGGGGCAGGTGCCAGGGGGACAGGTGCGGCGATAAACTTTATCAGCGCTGGACCCGATCTTGAAATCGCGGCACTGGCCGATGTCTTCCAGGACAAGATCGATGCATGCAGGGAAAGATTTGCTTCATTCCGGCTGCCGATTCCGGCAGAAAACTGCTTCACCGGCTTTGACGCTTACAAGAAGCTGATGGCAATTGAAGATCTGGATATAGTTATTTTAGCAACACCACCCAAATTCAGGCCGGTTCATTTCCTCGAGGCCGTTTCAAAAAATAAGCATGTCTTTATGGAAAAACCTGTTGCGGTGGATTCGGCAGGTATAAGATCGGTCATTACATCGGGGAGAAAGGCCGCGGCAATAGGATTAAATGTTGTCACGGGTACCCAGCGCAGGCACCAGGAGGACTATATTGAAACTTACAGGAGAGTTGCCTCGGGGATGATCGGCAAGATAACCTCTGCAAGGGCGTTCTGGAACCAGGACCATGTATGGTTCAGGCTTCGCGAACCGGGATGGAACGACATGGAATACATGATAAGAAACTGGAACAATTTCTGCTGGCTTTGCGGTGACCATATCCTCGACCAGCATATACATAATATTGACGTGATAAACTGGTTCGTTGGCAGGCATCCTGAAAAGGCAGTCGGCTTCGGGGGAAGGGCGAGAAGGGTCACAGGCGATCAGTACGACTACTTCAGCGTGGATTTTGATTATGGAGAAGGACTGTACTCTCACAGCATGTGCAGGCAGATCGACAGCTGTGCCAATGCCACCGGCGAATTCATTATGGGAACGGAAGGCTATACAAATTGTCAGAATACCGTATGGGACCTTAACGGGAAAATCAAATGGCAGTTCGAATATCCCAAGGATGAAAACAGGAATGACACCAAAACTATAAAGATCCCGGCCTATGTCCAGGAACATATGCATCTTGTTCATGCCATAAGGACAGGTAAGTATGTCAATGAAGCAGAACAAACGGCCCTGTCAACCCTTACGGCTATTATGGGACGGCAATCGGCATATACAGGGAGGATGATCACATGGGACGAGATACTGAAAGCAGATATGGATCTTGGACCGTCTAAAATTGAGATGGGTCCGGTTGATATGAAATTTGAGCCACCGGTTCCCGGAACGGCAGTAACGGTATGACTGCCAAAAACAGCGACTTAATAATTGATTAAAAATTGTTTAATATGCCAGCCAAATCATCAAGAAGGGACTTTTTAAAGAGATCCGCATCGGCCCTGGCCGGTGCACTTGTCCTGCCCGACATAATTCCTTCTGCTTCACTCGGGCTGGGAGGAAAGACTCCCCCCAGCGACAGGATCGTGATGGGATCGATCGGTGTCGGTTCCCAGGGTACGTCAAACTTGAAGGATTTTCTTAAGATGAAGGAGAAGGTCCGCTTCGTTGCACTCTGCGATGTGGATGCCAATCACCTGCTGGAGGCGAAAAATATCGTGGATACCCAGAACAAGAGCAGGGATTGCCGGACGTACTCCGATTTCAGGGAATTCATTGCCAGGGAGAAGCTCGATGCGGTATCGATCGCACTTCCCGACCACTGGCACGGAGTGATTTATACTGCCGCTATAAACAACAAGTGGGATGTGTACGGTGAGAAGCCCATCTGCCGTACCATTGAAGATGGAAAGGTCATAGTTGAAGCTGTTAATAGAAACAACATAATATGGCAGACCGGAAGCTGGCAGAGATCGGAGGAAAATTTCAGGAAGGGAGCTGAGCTGGTGAGAAACGGCAGGATAGGAAAGATACAGCTTATTGAAGCCGGGCTTCCCGACGGTGGCCGCGGGATAGGAACTCCACCGGTAATGGAAGTACCGAAAGAACTGGACTGGGAGACATGGCTCGGCCCTGCACCAAAAGTACCTTACAGGGGCGTTTGTCACTGGAACTGGAGATGGATACTCGATTACTCCGGAGGTCAGATGACCGACTGGGCGGGCCATCATATTGATATTGCCAACTGGGGAGCCGATCTCGAACACACCGGTCCGGTTGAGATAACCGCAAAGGGCGTGTGGCCAAGGGAAGGCATTTACAATGCACCCGTTGAATACGATATTATGTGCAGGTATTCAAACGGCATTGCCATGCGGGTGGCTAACCAGTCGCGCCTTCCCAGGGGGATGGGAACGACATGGTACGGGGAACATGGCTGGATACATGTTGACCGCGGTGGAATTATTAACGCCTCCGATCCGGCGATCCTGAATGAAAAAATCGGGGAAAAGGAGGTTCACCTGTATAAAAGCGACAATCACTGGAAAAACTTCCTGGAATGTATTAAATCGCGCAAACAGGCAATTGCTCCTATAGAACCCGCTTACAGGGCCATTTCCGTGGCGCTCCTGGGTGAGATAGCCATGACGACAGGCGAGAAGATACAATGGGATCCGGTGAAACAGGAAATAGCCGGTAACCCTTCCGCGTCGCGGTTGCTCGGGAGACCATATAGAAAACCATGGATGTTGGAAAAATATTAAACTACGATCATGAAAAAGCTGAATCATATTTTCCCGGTCATTGCAGGTCTTCTGCTTCTTATCGGCGGATGCTCGGAAAATACTGCATATAAGGCCCTTATTGTAACCGGTCAGGGGAAGCACAACTGGCAGTTAAGCTCTGAGAATTACAAAACTATCCTTGAACGGACCGGCCTGTTCTCGGTAAAAATAAAAAAATCACCTGCTGCGGGATCCGATATGGGTGCATTCAATCCCGGTTTTTCAGGATATAACCTGGTCGTGGTGGACTTTAATGGTGATGACTGGTCAGACAGGACCAGGGCTTCATTTGTTGAGTTTGTTAAAGGCGGCGGCGGAGCGATCATCACCCAGGCAGCGGGAAGCGCATTCCCCAACTGGAAAGAATTCACCATAATGTGCGGTTATACATCTGACGACAAAAACAACTCAAAGCCATATGAATTCGAGGTAAGGACTGTTTCGCAGGAAAACCCGGTGGTGGCCGGTTTGCCGGCCAGGTGGATACATGCCAGTGATATACTTCAGAGCAGACTCACCGGCCCTTCCGGGAATACTGAGGTTCTTGCAACTGCATTTTCAGATACGGCCGTCGGTGGTTCCGGCAAAGCTGAGCCGGTACTCATTGCAGTAAAATATGGTAACGGGCGCATTTTCCACACTACACTTGGTTCAGCTTCCGGGGAAGACGCCCCGGCTATGAAATGCAGCGGCTTTATTGCCACGCTTCAAAGGGGTGCCGAATGGGCAGCCGCGGGAAAGACAACACAGGATGTTCCCTTCGATTTTCCCAGCGCTTCAATGGCCGTTACAAGGACCGGCTTCAGGGTACAGACCATGGAGGATGATTTTGCGGGACTTGCAGGATACAGGATCGATAAGAGCACAAAGTTCTTTACCGATATCCAGGGGAGGATCAGGGCCGCAAAAGGAAACAGCGTTGAGCTGAAAAAGATTGAAACAATGATGATAGGACTGCTCAGGGATGCAAATGCTTCAGTTGACGGAAAGAAGCTGATTCTTCGTGAACTGAGCTGGATGGGCTCTGATAACTGTGTTGCAGCTATAAAGGAACTCACGTCAAATCCTGATCTGAAGGATGATGTGGCCTTCGCGCTGGAGAGATTAAAAGCAAAGTAACCCTAAAAGCCTTAATAGTAAACCCAGGCACATGTTTTCGCTCGTAATTCCCATATTTAACGAGGCAACGCTCATCGATGAACTGGTACGGAGAACTGTCCAGGCGGCAGAGCATATAACAAGTGATTACGAGATCATATTTGTAAATGACGGCAGTTCCGATGCCAGCCTCGGGAAGCTTCTCCTTTACAGGAACGAAAACAGGAGAATAAAAGTCCTGTCGCTGTCGAGGAATTTCGGTCACCAGGCGGCATTTACAGCAGGTCTTGAGTACTCAAAAGGAGATATTGTGGCAATGATGGACGGTGATCTCCAGGATCCGCCTGAGCTGCTTGCAAAGATGTATTCAGGGATCACAAAGGATGGTTACGATGTCATCAGCGGACGTAAAACAGGAAGGAAAGGAAATGTGAGAAGGAATTTTTACACGCTCATTTTCCATAAGATCTTCAGTCATGTAACTGACATAAACAATGTTGGTAATGCAGGAAATTTTTCGATGATGACAAGAAATGCCCTTGATGCATTGTTGTCGATGAACGAAAAGACCCGCTACCTGCCCGGGATGAGGGCATTCATCGGATTCAGGCAGGGATTTGTTGATTTTGTAAGGGATGAGAGATATGACGGAAACCCGAAGATGAGCTATGGAAAACTCGTAACGCTGGCTTTCGATGCCATCTTCTCCTTTTCGAGGTTTCCCATTACATTCTGCCTTTATCTCGGAATAACAGGGATAATAGTATTCATGGCTGCCGGGATTTATGTGCTGATCGCCAAGCTCATGCATTTTGCCGTTCCCGGGTGGTCGTCCACACTGCTCAGCATTTATTTCCTTGGCTCGATACAGCTTGTCTTCCTGGGCATAATCGGAGAATACATTTTCAGGAACTATAAGGAATCTCAAAACAGACCGGTGTATTTTGTAAAGAAATTTTACGACTGAGAAGCAGCATAATGTTCCCGTGAAAAATCTGAAAATAGTCTTCGCCGTACTGGCCGGCCTGCTTCTGGTTTTAATGATCCTCATGAGCAGGGATGCCGGCGTAAACTGTGATGAGGTCCTTCATTATAACCATTCTCTGTCGGTCCTCAGATTTTACTCCACACATGGATCAGATACGGCTGTACTCAATACTCCGGTCACTCACCTTAAATATTACGGTCAGTCATTTGATAACCTCACCACTCTTTTCACTTCGCTGGCCGGGACGGATGATGTTTATGGCTTCCGTCACTTCATGAGCAGCCTTGCAGGCTGGCTCGCAATACTTGTAACTGCATTTTTCGCAATCTGGCTGGAAGGTTACGGGGCAGGCATAATCGTACTCCTTCTCTTTTTAATTTCAAATACATTCCTTGGACACTCTCAGAACAACCTCAAGGATATCCCGTTTGCCCTTGCATATATCTCGGGAATCTGGTTCACGTTAAGAGTATTATCCTCCCGGAATAAGATTCACGCCCTGGACATTCTCCTGCTTGTGGCAAGCATGGCATTTTGCATAAGTATAAGGCCGGGCGGACTGGTGTTGATCTGTTATTGCCTTTTATTTTACGTTGTTTACTACTGCCGGCTGGTATTTACGGAAGGATCCGTTGTGATTAAAGAAGCCCTTGGAAAGGGTTTGCTGTTCTTGTTTGTGTCGGGTGCATCATTCTTTTGCGGAATAATCTTCTGGCCCTTTGCACTGCTGAACCCTTTAAAAAACGTGCTGGAATCTTACAGGGTTATGGTTCATTTTCCTGATACATTCCGCCAGATCTTCGAGGGCAGGGCCGAATACTCCGATTTTATGCCGTGGTATTACCTGGTGAAGTCAATGGCAATAACGATCCCTTTGCTTGTGCTGGCCGGCCTGCTTCTGTACCTTGTTTTTTGCCGGAAAGCTGCCAGGAAGGGTAACTTCATCTTTCACCTGTTTATCCTGTTCAGCATCATCTTCCCCTTGATACTAGTTATTGCTGCCAGGTCGAACCTGTACAGCAGCTGGCGTCACTTCCTGTTTGTTTACCCGGGCATTGTCCTGCTTTCAGCGGCAGGGTTGTCGTATCTGATCAGGAGTGTCAGGTCAAAGATATTTCTTGCAGGCATTTTCACAATTGTGCTGGTTTTGATGGTACATCCCTTATTGTACCTGGTCAATAATCACAGGTATGCCTATATCTATTACAACGAGCTTACCGGCGGACTGAAAGGTGCCTATGGAAAATATGAAACCGATTACTATTTCGTTAGCCAGCGGGAATCAGCGGAATGGCTTTTAAGGTACCTGAAGGAAAACAGGATAAGGGATAGCGTCACAGTTGCCTCGAATTTTTCAGCCGGATGGTTCTTCAGGAAAGAACCCCGTATAAGGAACAGGTACGTGAGGTTCGGCGAAAGAAATACGCAAAAATGGGATTATGCGATCATTACCAGCAGGTATATTCCGGTTTATCAGCTTGTGAACGGGATATGGCCAAATGGTGATGTATTGCATATAGTTTATGCCGACAGTGTGCCGATAAGTGTTGTCCTGAAGAAAAGCAACGATTCGGGATGGCTTGGTTACGGTGCCTTGCAGAATGGCAGGACCGATTATGCTATCGACTGTTTTTCAAAGGCTGTTAAGGCAGACAGTACCGATGATATGATTTTTTATAATTTTGCGGTTGCACTATTCAGGAAGGGAATGATGCAGAAGGCCGATTCGGTTTTGAAGATTTGTCTGAAGCTTAATCCTGAATCTGATCTTGCACTTATGTTCCTTGGAGACATGTCGGTGTCCAACGGAAGGTTTGATGATGCCAGGAATTATTATCGCAGGGTGATAACTATAAACCGTAAATATCCTGATGCTTATCTGAGCCTTGCACGGCTGTACGACAAGAATGATGTAATGACGGAGAGAGAGATTCTCCGTGAATGCATCGAGGTAAATCCGAACTGCAGCGAAGCTGTGAGTATGCTTGGGGACACATACAGTAAAAAAGATCCTGATATTGCGAAAAAGTATTATGAAATGGCGAAAACAATTAAATAAATAAAAGATGAAAAGAGTTTTAACAGTATTATCGATAGCCGGCATGCTGGCTTTTTCAGTGATGGGTTTTGCAAGGGCTCAGGAAGAACCAAAAGCCAAGAAAGATACCGTAAACCAGGATACCTATGCCAAACCGACTTTCTACTACAGCACCGAAGATGAAAAATCTGCAAAAACTGCAAGGAAAGGTGGTTCAGCCACTGTGATTGCTATTGTATGCGGTGTCGTTGTAGTAGCAGCCGGCGTGACATTCTTTCTGCTTATAAAGAGGAAAAAATAGCCTGATGGTTAAATATAGAAGAAGAGACTTAGAAGCTGTTCCCCAGTCTCTCAGTCTCTTCGTTTCTCAGCCTCTTCAATCCTCAGTTTCTCAGTCAATCTTCTGCCATGTGTTGCCGTTTTTATATGATCCGACAACGGCATGTATGAACTTCATTCCCCTGACACCGTCGTGAACGGTCGGGAACTCACCGGGTCTGAATTTCTCTCCCCTGATTGACCTGGCCATTCCCCTGTAAATATTGGCAAGGCCCTCGTAAATACCTTCGGGATGACCCGATGGCATGGTATGGCTCGTTTCAGCGAACTCGCTGTTGTAACCGTGGGCAGGCTTGAGCACCTTAACCGGTTCAGCGTCACTGAGCAGGTAAAGGTAATTGGGATTTTCCTGGCCCCACTTAAGGCTCGCCTTGGAGCCATAGACGGCAATTGTCAGGTTATTTTCCTCTCCTGTTGCTACCTGGCAGGCCCTGATCACCCCTTTTATTCCGTTATCGAACCTAAGCAAAACTGTTCCGTCGAGGTCGAGTTTGAACCCATCCTTAATTGAATTAAGGTCAGACAAAACTTCCCTGATCTCCAGTCCGGTCGTATATTCGATAAGGTTGAATGCATGAACACCGATATCGGCCATGCAGCTGCTCGATCCTGACTGGGAGGGATCAAATCTCCACACTCCCGTGATCCGGCTGTCGGCACCGTGGATAATGGAGTTGACCCAGCCCTGGTAATACTGTGCGTCAATTCTCTGTATTGTTCCCAGCGCGCCCGAAGCAATCATCTCACGCATCTGTCTTACCATCGGGTACCCTGTATAGGTATGGGTAAGTGCAAATGTCAGCTTATTGTTTTTTACAAGCTTTTCAAGTTCCTCAGCCTCTGCAACAGTTATTGTCATGGGCTTTTCGCACATCACGTTAAATCCGTTAGCCAGAAGTAGCCTTGCAAATGGGAAGTGGAGGTAATTGGGAGTGACAATTGCCACAGCCTCCATCCTGTCTCCTTCCCGACGATCCAGTTCGCCCTTTACCATCAGCTCTGCGCATTCATAGCACCGGTCAGGGGCAATTCCCTCGGATTCCGCAAATGCCCTGCTCTTTGAGTTGTCGGCATCAAATACGCCACCCACAAGCTCGTAAGCATTCGTGATGCGTGATGCCCGGCGGTGGGCGTCACCAATGAATGCACCAAACCCTCCGCCTATCATTCCAAGCTTAATCTTTTTCATCTTAAATGGTGATCTTCAGTTATTATTTCTTTTGGAAAGCGGCATCGAAAGCAACGCCTGAAATCGGGAAATCAACTTTTCTTACAAATGCAGCAGCCTCTTTTGCCCCGAAGTCGCGGTCCATGCCACTGTCTTCCCATTCAACCGAGAGAGGACCTTTGTACCCGATCCTGTTCAGTGCCCTGATAATTTCTTCAAAATTGATGTCACCATGTCCAAGGCTTCTGAAATCCCAGTATCTTCCCAGTGTTCCAAAATCGGTATGCCCTCCGAAAACACCTGCATCTGCCGGTTTTTTCGACCATCCGACATCTTTCATGTGAACATGGAAAATCTTGTCGCTGAATTCATATATGAATTTCACGTAATCGACTCCCTGGTACCCGAAATGGGAGGGATCGAAATTGAATCCGAAGGAAGGATGGTTGTTCAGGGTTTTTACTATCCTGTGGGCGGAGGCAATGTCGAATGCAATCTCGGTGGGATGAGCTTCAAGACCGAACCTGATACCAAGCTGCTGGAACCTGTCGAGTATAGGCTTCCATCTGTCTGCGACCAGTGAATAGCCTTCATCGATCATCGACTGGGGCACTGACGGGAAGGAATAGAGAAGATGCCAGATCGGGCTGCCAGTAAATCCGTTCACAACCGGAACACCCAGGCGGGCTGCCGCTTCAGCCGTTTTTATCATCTCCTGTGCTGCTCTCTGGTTTACTTTTTCAGGGTAACCATCTCCCCATACATAATCTGGCACAATACCCTTATGTCTCTGGTCTATCCTGTCGCATACTGCCTGGCCTACCAGGTGGTTGGAAATTGCATGGACCTGGAGCCCGTATTTTGCAAGCAGGTCCTTTTTTGCCTTACAGTACGCGGCATCGGCCTTTGCTACTTCGAAGTGATCGCCCCAGCATGCTAGCTCCAAACCATCATACCCGAAATCCCTGGCTTTCCTGCAAAGATCTTCAAGTTTCAGATCGGCCCATTGGCCCGTGAATAATGTTACTGGTCTGCTCATAACAAGGTTTTTTTATGGGTTTATTATTTCAGTTTCTTTCTAATCTGCTCTTGCTCCCAAAACTTCCTGTGCTGATTTGTTAGCCGGATGCCGGAAGTCACACACTTCAAGCATTAGTCATTGGTCGTCTGCCATCCGACTTTTCTTAAAATTCCCTTATCCATATGTTCCTGTACGATACCGGGTTGCCATGGTTTTGAAGGCCAAGCGGCATTTTTGCATTATGATATTTGTAAACGGGTTTGCCTATATATTCAGTCGGTCCCTTAAGCTCAACATGGTTCTGGATCAACACCCCGTTATGTACAACAGTTATGTACCCGGCCGACTGCAGGGTACTATCGGCGCTGAACCTTGGAGCGGTAAAAAATATATCGTAGGTCTGCCATGTACCCGGTGGTGTTGAAGCATTTACAAGGGGAATATACTGCTTGTAAACTGACCCGGCCATGCCGTTATAGTAAGTTTCATTCTCCCACGAATCGAGGACCTGGATCTCATATTTGTTCATGAGGAACACACCGCTGTTTCCACGTCCCTGTCCTTCACCCTTAACCTCGGAAGGAGTACGCCATTCGATATGAAGCTGGCAATCACCAAAGCCCTGCCTGGTTTGTATGCTTCCCGTTGAAGGTGCGACCGTGAGGCTGTCATTAGCCTGCCACCTGCATGGGTTACCATTATCTTCCTGCCATTTACCTGCATCGCTGGCTCCCGAATAGAGAATTATTGCATCTGAAGGAGGCATATTGTTTTTACCCGGGGTGACCTTAGCGGGTTTCCTCGACCAGTCTTCAGTTTCTTCGGGCTTCTGGGAAAAAAGATCAAGGGCAAGCAATAATAAAGGCAGAATAAATAAAGATCTTTTCATTTTAAATACCGGCTAACATGGTTATTATCCAATATGATTCTTTACCGGCCGGAGGACCGTGACATAATATAATTTCCTCTGCGGAATCCCCTGGCAACCGGATAACAATACTAGAAAAGATTCATGTAAAAAGCAAATGGAGGCAAAGGTTTTTAGGCATCTTTCGGTAAAATCGGCCATGGTTTCCGGAGTATTCTGTTTCATCACGATTTGTTGAAACATAAGTTGAATAAGTTTTAATTAATTTACCTTGTCTTTACGTCCTTTTTTTTATATTTAATTCGTCAAATATCGGGCCTGGATATGTTACGGGGAATCATCCTCTGGTACCATAGTAAACAATAAATAAAAACTGATTAAGATGAAAAAAAACAACTTTGTCGTAACTGTTCTTACTCTTGCTCTCTGCGGAGTTTTTCTTACAACTTTCACATCATGCAAACAAACGAAATATGTTGGTCTGCAGCTTTATTCGCTGCGGGATTCAATCTATAAAGATGTTCCGGGTGCTATCAGGAAAGTGGGTGAAATGGGTTATAAGTTTGTAGAACCTGCAGGATACAGCAATGGAAAATTCTACGGAATGGAACCGGCGGCCTTCAGGGAACTTTGTGAGAAAAACGGACTGAAAGTTCTTAGTTCACATACGGGAATGCCCGCACCCGATTCCGCCGGTTGGAATAATGTTATGGCATGGTGGGACACCTGCATTGCTGCCCATGCAGCCGTTGGTGTTAAATATATTGTTCAGCCCTTCATGGCCGACGAGGCTTATAAAAGCCTTGACGGTCTTAAGAAATATGTTAAGTATTTCAATGCCGTAGGTGAAAAGTGCAATGCCAAAGGAATAAAATTCGGATATCATAATCACAGCAGCGAATTCGAAACAAAACTCGACAGCACAATTATTGTTGAAGATTACCTGATCGGGAATACTGATCCTTCAAAGGTGGTTTTTGAACTTGATCTTTACTGGTGTGTGCAGGGTAAGGCAAACCCTGTCGATTATTTCAATAAGTTCCCCGGACGTTTCGAACTGTGGCACATCAAGGATCAGAAGGAAGTTGGCGCGAGCGGCAAGATGGACTTTGCAGCCTACTGGGCATCTGCAGCAAAAAGCGGTATGAAGTACGGTATTGTTGAAGTTGAGGATTATAGTTTTGATGAATTCACGAGCTGCAAGAAAAGCCTTGACTTCCTGAATAATACCGGCTACGTTGTGTTGCCGGAAAAATAGAAGCGTTATGAGAATATTCGTGTCAGTCGTGGTTGCTCTGGCACTTACCGGATGCAGGCACAGCTTTTACAGGGAGGGCGATTTCCCCTCCGTGCCAAAAGCTGATGCCCATGTTCATATCAGTACAACAAATGGCTTCCTTGAGGAGCAGGCTAAAAAAGACAACTTCATACTTCTTGCCATCAACGTGGATGCATACGACTCAGCGGCACTTGAGATGCAGTACAAAGCCGCAAGCCGTTCGGCCAGCGTTAATCCGGGAAAGGTTTTCTTCTTAGCCTCCTTTCATTTTGATACTCTGGGATGGGGCACACCTGGATGGAGCAGAAGAACAATCAGCAAGCTCAGCGGGTATCTCGAAGGAAACCCTGTTGGTATCAAGATATGGAAGAACATCGGTATGACTGTCAGGGACAGGGCCGGCAGGTTTATAATGGCGGACAACCCTTTGCTTGAGCCGCTGTTCAGTTTTATTATCAGCAAGGGGCTGCCTGTTACGGCACATCTTGGCGAACCAAGAAACTGCTGGCTGCCACTCGACCAGATGACAATTGCCGGCGACAGCAGTTATTATGCAATGAATCCTGTGTATCACATGTACCTCCATAAGGATTATCCTTCCTATGAGGATCAGATCAATGCCAGGGACAGCCTCCTGGCCAGGCATCCCGACATGGAGCTGATAGGCTGTCACCTGGGGAGCCTTGAGTACAGTGTCGATGAACTGGCTGAACGACTCGACATCTATCCCAATCTTGCAGTGGACCTGGCGGCCCGGGTATGCCATCTTCAGTACCAGGCTATGAAAGATTACAGGAAGGTGAGAAATTTCTGTATCAAGTACCAGGACAGGCTCCTGTATGGCACGGACCTGTCGGATCTGGACAGCAATGATGGCCCGGCACTCATGAAAAGAGTGCATCAGACATGGACCGACGACTGGAAATTTTTTGTTTCGAGGGACAGGATGAAAACATGGAACTTCAGGGGATCGTTCAAAGGGCTGCATCTGCCGAGAGTTGTTGTTGACAAAATTTTCTTTAAAAATACGGTCAAGTGGTATAAACTGAAGGATAAAGGTCTTATTATTTAAGCTTTTATAACCCGTTATGGGATTAATGAAACATAAACGGCTTCTCCGGGTGCTTGCATTTTCTCTCGTAGCTATCGCGGCAGTAAAGGTCATTCCATCCTCTTTTGTCGACTGGGAAAAGACAAAAGCAGAAAAGACCCGTACCGGGTGGACAAGAAGTATCTTTAAAAGTCCCACTTCATCCCTCGACCTTGCTGAGGTCGTGGCTTACACTCTTTATCCCGGCAAGGCTACCCATCAATTCCTGGTCGACAGGCAGAACGAGGAGGTTTATCTTGTCAAAGAAGGTTCAGCCGTAATTTCGGTAGATAATAATATAACACACCTTACTGAAGGAGGCCTGGCAATAGTATCCCAGGGCAACAGGGTGGTTATCAGCAATAAAGGAACAGACAACCTTGTTTATTATTCAATTAGGCTTAAACCCAGGTATGTAAAACCCTCCGGCAAGAATTCGAAGAGGGTCAGGACCTACTTTTCATATTCCGATACGGTCAGGCCCGGCAACATAAGCGCCGGAAACATTTTTCCCGTTTTCAGCCGCAGCACACTTTCGTTAAAAAATCTTGACCTTCATACTATCAGGCTGAAAAGCGATTTTAACAACATCGAAACCCTTCTGGGGACAGAGGAAGAATTGGTCCTTGTCAGGAGGGGCATAATCTTCGGGAACCTCAGGGGCAGGCAGTTCAGGCTGGGTAAGGGCTCCATGCTTTTCCTGACAGGAAAGGAAACAGCTGAAATTGAAAACGGGAGTGAAACGGATTGTGAATACTATGTCATCAAATGGCTTGCCTGGAGCCCTGAACCGAAAAAATAGGATCCCTATTTCAGGGAAGCTTTCGAGAATATGTTTTCGGGCATCTTTTCATCGAGCTTCAGCGTGGTTATTATAAATTGTGTGCCATCGCCGTTTTTAAGCATATCCCTGTAAACCATTTTCATCGGGTACCATCGTCCCTGGATCTGCTTTACATCCGACAGAACAATCCTTTTCAACAGCTTTCCGCTTTTTGCATACAGCTCTTCCGAAAGCGGTATCAGCCTCTCCTGGTCAACCTTTACCAGCCTGAGCTGGTACGCATCGTTATCAGTAATTGCATCTAGCCTGAGCACCCAGCATTTTCTCCCCTGCAGGGTGTCTGAGCCTGTGATTTTTGCATTGTAATGGCTTGCAAGATCTCCGTTATTCATCATGTCCTCGTACGAGAGGTCCGAACCCATTACCGATTGCCTGAGCATCTGTCCGGTAATCTGAATTATCCTGTCGGTCGACGGGGAAAAGATCCAGAGTTTGTCTTCCAGTTTCAGCATCTTGGTACCTTTTTCCCTTGCAGGGCTTGTGTATTCCGAGAACGATCTCTTATCACCTTCGGTCCAGGCATTGAATTCGATGGTCCTGCTTCCTCTTGCACCCCCTACAATCATCCTGGCAGTCATTACCCTTGAACTTGCAACAAGGTTCCTGTCGATAAGGCTCAGAAGCTCTTTGCCTGAAGGCTGGCCTGTTAGCATGGATGGTATGATCAACGCTGGTAAAAAAGTTATTAGTTTCATTGTTTTACATTTTGACGTTATTGAAGTTCCTTGAAAAGCCGCGCAGTCTGTCTCCTGTAAATACCTATGCCCGATAAGATGGTTCCAAGAACTGTTGCAACCAGGCCGGGTATGAACCCGATAAACCACGATTCGGTTGTTATTCTCGTCCTGAAAACTCCAGGCATGAGCATGGTGGCATTCTGCAACACACCTGAAAAATCCAGTCCGTGTTTTTCAACCATCCATGAGATGACCATTCCAACCGTGACACCTATGAGTGACCCGGTAAATCCGATAAAGGCCGATTCCGCTATCAGGGTCCTGTAAACATGGCCCTTTTCTTCGCCTATTGCAAGCCTGAGTCCCATCTCGCCGTATCTCCTCAGGCCCCCCACCAGCCCTGTATTCCAGAGGACAATGGACATTATGAGGATAAAAACAAAGCAGATGAAGCCCATAACATTTGTCATATAATCGATGAGACTACCCAGGTCGTTCTGATCGCGCAATCTTAGCATCACAGGGGCGAACCTGTCTCCCGTATCCTTATACCTGTTCATAAACGACCGCATCAGAATTGTGGCTTTTTCATCGTCGTAGTACTCCTTATCTGTATAACCCAGTATCTCGTTGCAGGCATCTTCCATGTCGAGAGATTTCCTTGCATCGCTTATATCCATAATAACTGAGCCCTTGTCAAGAGCTACTGAGCCGTACTTAATGGTTCCTGATACCCTGAAATTGAATATCGACATCTCCCCGTACATAGTCGTACCGATAAATGTGACCTTGTCGTTGATCTTTATCCCCAGCTTTTTTGCAAAGAGGCTGCTTACAAGTATCTCCCCTCCGGTTGAAGGAAGCTTTCCCTCGACAAGAATTTTATTAAGGTTCAGCCGTTCAGACTCACCCGATGCACCTCTGAGATCGACACCGAACCCGGTGAAGGGTCCCTGGCTCCTGGTTTCACCGGTGGAGTCGGGCAGGTCGAGCAGGCCACCGAATTCAATCCTGTCGACCCATTCGACATGCGGATAATCTTTTCTGAGTTCCTCGAGAAGGCTTTTGGAACCTGTAATCGAAAGATCGATCGGGAGCTGGTCCATGTTCTCCTTGTATGCCTTAGTGATAACCTTGACATGACCGGTGGAGAGTTTTGCATTAAGGTTTACAGAGTCGCCGAGAAATCCCGTGATCCATGTGTAAAGCAATACGGTCAGCATAACGCCGAAGGACACGACGATTAACGGAAGGCGGCTGCGGTGCTTGTCTCTTAAAAGACCTTTTATAATAAATCTGATCATAATGATTTTCCTCTTAAAGCTTCAGTTGGTTTCATCCCTGCAATTTTCCGCGATGGAATAAAACTGACGATTGTTGTTGTTATCATAACAATAAGTGCCATTGAAAATACCATGGCAATGCTGTAGGTAGGGAATATCTTTTCGGCAATTGTCAGACCATACCCCTCTGTTCCCTTTGGCAGGGCATACCCATTTCTTGCCAGCATCCAGAGAAGAGGAGTTCCCCATAATGCCGCGAGAAAAAGAGAGAGTATCGAATTCATCGCACCTTCGAGTGTGAATAATCTTACAACCTGCCACCTGGTCATCCCCAGTGCAATATAAGTTCCGATCTCCTTTTCCCTCCTGAAGATTGAAAGTACCTGAGTGTCAAAAACTGCCAGCAGCGCCAGCGACAGAAGCAGGAGGTATATCACCACGCCTGCTATCGATTTCTCCTTGATTATAATATCAATATCCTGGAAAAGGAAATTGTGATCCCTGTAAATCCATCCGGGCATAACAGGAGGTGTTGTTGTCTGCTCCTTCGGCAGAACAATGTAGGTGGCATTACCGGGCATCCCCGTCATCTTCTGAAGTACCGGGAGAGAGATCCAGACCTGGTTATTGTCGATTGATGGGACGCTGGAATGGAAGACGTCGGCTATCCGTATCTCCCTGGCATCAAAAGTTCCGTTTGCGTCACGCCACCTGAGCGTCACCATGTCACCTTTTTTAAGACCGGTGACTGCCATCATCCTGGTTCCTATAATCGCCGGTGTCTCTCCTGCAGTGTCTGAGGCAAGAGCGGCAGAGGGAAGCCTGACTGCTTTCTGACCGGGATCTATTCCCTTGAGGAGGATATTCTTCATTCTGCCTCCGGGGAAAATTGCAGCCTGTGTTACCAGTATCGGAGCCGCTTTACCCTGGGAGCACAAGCCGGTCATTTCAGCCGGAACCGGGCTGTGCGCATCATTCAGGGAAAGTATATCATAGGGATCATATGACTTCTGCCAGTATTCACCACCCCCGACTTCCCAGTCGGTCGTATCCTGTTTGGCCTGGACGTTCCATCCCTCGATGAACCCCATCTGGAAGACTATCATAACGAAGGCAAGCGACAGGACGAATGCGTTGAGCCATGTCCTTAATCCTGCCCCCAGCAGGTTTTTAAATGCTAATCTGATTGAAAGCATGACTCACTTTATTTATTAAATATTTCATCCCCGGATACCTTGCCGTCGATAAGGGTGATTTTCCTCCCCAGGTAGCTTATTACCTTATCATCGTGGGTTGCAAATAGGAAGGTGGTATTCAGCTCCTTGTTGAGTTTCAGCATCATCTGCAGGATATTGTGGGAATTTGCCGCATCGAGGTTCGCAGTCGGCTCATCGGCAAGGACCAGGTCGGGTCTCTTTACCATTGCCCTGGCAATCGCCACGCGCTGGCATTCACCACCTGACAGCTGTGCCGGTCTCGAGTCGACCTTGTCGGTCAAACCGACCCACTCCAGGGCCGATATAACGGCCTTCTTTCTTTCGGAATTGCTCATCCGCAGCAGGAGAAGCGGGAATTCGGTATTTTCATAAACAGTGTAAACCGGCAGGAGGTTATACGTCTGAAATATGAATCCCATATGTTCCCTTCTCAGCAGTGCCGCCTCCCTTACCGAAATTCCTGAAGTGGACCTTCCAAGTATCTCGGCATCTCCTTCGCTTGGATTGTCAAGAAGCCCGATTATATTGAGGAGGGTCGTTTTGCCCGACCCTGAAGGACCTACCACACCTGCAAATTCACCTACACTGAAGGTGAGGTCAATACCTTCAAGCGCCGTGAACTCGCCCATCCCCATCGGGAATTTTTTTGTCAGCCCTTTAACTGAAATGATTTCCGAGTTATTCATGTTTTATGTATTTTGTTCCTGGTTTAATGTAGTTTAATTTTTTTATCTCACTCGCCTTTATGCACTTTCAGCCTTAAAAATTATACACCATCATCACCTGTCCCCCGTATCCTGCAAAAATATTCCTGCCGGCGCTGAAGTTGAGGAGGGAAAATGATTCCGGATTGTCAAATCCTATAATGTTTATTGAAGTTTTATTGAATGTAAATGACAGGTTGGCAAAGTTATACCAGCCGTTATCTTTCCAGTCGTAAAAGATTATTACGGTCGCCCTGGTGATTATTGACAATGGTAATGAGACAGATAAACCTGTCATATTGATGCTGTTGCTTGTTGCCGCGATTGACTGTGAAGTGCTGACAAACATATTCTCGGCAATTATATTCAGGCCCTGTCCCAGGCCGATCGTGTAGTCGGCTCCTGCAGTAACAGCTTTTTCAAATTCGGGAAGATAGCGGCCCGTACGGTGAGTGATGCTGCCTTCAATCCATAAGCCTATGCCGAGGTCGGCTTTAGCATCAATTGCGTACCTGTTTTCATTGAAATAGCGGTTCCCGTCAATGGCAGGCTGGGAGCCATCGGCGAACCTGGCTTCCCTGTTGTGATATGAAAAAGCTATTTCTCCTTTTGGTATGGGAAGCTGGATCCTGCCACCGAATTCGGGCCTCCACTGAGAGGAAGGCACGGTTTCCCATCCCGTGGTTTCTTTGTTCCCAAGCAATGACCAGACCCAGATGTTTGCATTGTTCCTGAAATAGTATTTGCCAAGCAGGCCGTACACACCTGTCGTCAGCTTGAGAGGGTCACGAGGGTCGACCCTGTCGAACCACATCAGCGGCCGAAGAATATTGGCTGACCCGAAGTTAATTTTTTGCAGCCCTGCACGTATTTCAAACCTGTCACCCGAAAACCTGAGCCATGCCCTGTAAAGTCTCGCTTTCCGGTAGCCGTACCCTGCCGTGTCGGAGATGGAGGTGTAGTTGTAGAACCCATCGGCCGACAATTCACAATCAAACTTGAATTTGGCTGAAACGGGAACACTGAAGGTAAGCTGCGGTACAAACCTCAGCCCGGGCTGAATGTATGTGTTGTCGGAATGGCTTACGGTTAACCACCCTGCAAACTGGCCGTTAAGGTCAACTTTCTGGGAGTAGGCTTCAAACGTAAAAAAGAAGACAGATGCAGCTGCCAATATGTATTTTATACCTTGTTTCATTTTGTTTTTCCTTTCTGCGGCTGTATGCCATAGAAGAAGAAATTTATTATTTCGACCAGCATATCCTGGGCCGAAGCGTAATGGGAAAGTAGTTCAGGATCGGCTACCATCTCATAAAATTTGTTGAAAAAATACATCAGGAACTCAATATTGATATCCTTTCTTATTTCGCCGTTTTTCTGCGCCCTGACCAGATCCTTCTTCAGCTTTTCGGTGTATTCGCTGAAAATCCTGTGATACCAGACAGATATTTCAGAATCTTCCATTTTGAAAATATCCGAAAGGTATTCCTTGCTGAGATTTTCGGTGGCTTCAATCTTGAGCAGTATTATTTCCCTCGCTTTAACCGTAAAGTCCTCATCACTGTTTATAATTGAATCGTACTTTGCCATCTGTTTATCGTAGAAATTCTGCAGGATAGTGATTGCCAGGTCGGTCTTGTTCCTGAAATTTTTATAAAATGTCATCCTGCTTACACCGGCTGACTGGCAAATCTCATCAACATTTACCCTGTAAAATCCATGCTTCCAGAAGAGCTCTTTTCCGGCAGCCATTATTTTTTCAGACTTCGGGGTTCGTTCTTTTTTCATAGGATGAAATATAAAAACGGGTCAATATTACATAAAATATAAATAATAACAAAAAATGTAAACTATTTATTTTGATGTATAATATCATCCGCATTTTTTCCCAGTGGTTCTTTACCGCATGTTTTCCTGTTTTAAAATACCCTTCCCGGTAGCGGAAGTTATTTTTAATAATTAATTTTAGGAGCTTGGTACATTCGTTTTGATGTTCACTGGAAATTTGAAATACTAAAACTTTAAGTATGACTAACCGGAGGGATTTTATTAAAAAAAGTGCGCTTGGCACAGCTGGTATTGCCATTGGAGGTATGGGCTTCAGCAGGAATACCTATAACTCAGTTATCGGATCCAACGATCGTATAAATGTCGCCGTAATCGGTCTGCGTAGCCAGGGGCAGACACACATTTCAAGTTTCTGTAATCTGAAGGATGCGAAAAATGTAAGGATTAAAACAATCTGCGATGCGGATGAGCAGTTTTTTGAGCAAACCTTCAAGAAAATCCATGACCTTGGATGCGACAAGCCTCTGACAGAGTGGGATATGAGAAAGGTGTTCGCCGACAAGGAGATCGACGCGGTATCATTCGCCGTACCTGACCACTGGCATGCAATAGGTACTGTCTGGGGATGCCAGGCTGGCAAGCATGTCTATGTCGAAAAACCGGCCAGCCATACCATACATGAGGGCCGTATGATGATCAATGCAGCGAAGAAATACAAGGTAAGGGTACAGACCGGGCTGATGAACAGGTCGATACCTCAGGTAATGGCTGCAATGAAATTCATTCACGAAGGAGGCATAGGTGAAATCTATATGGCAAAGGGTCTCTGCTATAAGCCGAGAGATTCTTTTGGAATTGTAAAAAACTCCAATCCTCCCGACTCTCTTCATTATGATATGTGGCTGGGTCCTGCTACATACAGGCCGTACAATGAAAAGCATGTTCATTATAACTGGCACTGGTTTTGGGATACCGGTGGTGGTGATGCGGCAAACCAGGGACCACATCAGTTCGATATTGCCCGCTGGGGATTGGGAAAGAATGAGCATCCTGTAAAGATCTATTCAATGGGCGGACTTTATGGCATCAGCCCCGCAGAATGTGAACAGGAGACCCCTAACACGCTTACTTCGGTCTTCAGGTACAGCGACGGCAAGATACTTGAGTTCGAGACAAGGGGCAGGTACACCAATGCGGAATCTTCACTCGAGGTAAGGATAGGAAATACCTTCTATGGGACCGAGGGATATCTTGAGCTTGACGGCGAAAGGTGGAGGGCTTTCCGCCACAGGGAGAATAAGCCATTTACCGGATCTGATACCGGTGAAAAATCGCTTGATGTAATGGCGCCTCCGGGAGGTTCGGACCATTATGGTAATTTCCTCGACGCTATCCGCTCGGGAAAAGATGAAGATTTGCACTGCCATATTACGGATGGCCATCTTTCAACTACACTTCCCAATCTTGGCAATATCTCTTACCTGAAAGGAAGAGAGCTTACTTTCGACGGAAATAAGGAGAAGTTTGTGAACGATCATGAAGCAGATCTGCTGCTGACAAGGACTTACAGGATACCTTATTTGCTGCCTGAAATAATTTAGAGAAGGAAATTGTCATTATTTTGAAGAAAATGACCTGGTATTTACAGACTGAGTGATTAATTTGCAATTGACCGGCAGAGAGGTCCTTTTCTTTTTTGATAATAATTTATAATGATTTAATACAAAAGGTTAATGATGAAAAAGATTTTCTTTATGCTGATTCTTTCAGCATTAATAATCCGGGTCGCCAGACCTCAGAACCTGCCCCGGTTGGGTAAGGATCCTGTAAGCAAGGTAATTGCAGCGATGACTCTTGAAGAAAAAGCGTCGCTTGTAGTTGGTACGGGAATGAAAATGCCGGATATGCCGGGAACTGGACAGAAAAGGGACCAGCAGCAGAACCAGCCTGGTCCGGTCGTGGGAAATACCAAAACACTGGTGGATGGTTCTGCCGGAACTACTTTCGCTATCCCCCGGCTTGGCATACCTGCCATGGTTGTAGCTGACGGGCCCGCCGGCTTAAGAATCAGTCCGACACGCCAGGGTGATCCCGGCACATATTATTGCACAGCGTTTCCGGTTGGCACCCTCCTGTCTTCATCATGGGACGTTGACCTGGTTTCATCTGTCGGCAAGGCAATGGGTAATGAAGTACTTGAATACGGAGTGGATGTGCTTCTTGGCCCCGGAATGAATATTCACCGTAACCCGCTGTGCGGCAGGAATTTTGAATACTTCTCCGAGGATCCGTTCCTTTCTGGCAATATCTCGGCGGCGATGATAAAAGGTGTCCAGTCGAACGGGGTTGGCGTTTCGGTGAAACATTTTGCTGCAAATAACTGTGAGACCAACAGGATGTCGGTGAACACAAAAGTCAGCGAACGGGCCTTAAGAGAAATATATCTTGAAAACTTCAGGATCCCGGTTACAACAGCACATCCGTGGACTGTTATGTCATCATACAACTACCTGAATGATGTATATGCATCAGAGAACCCTGACCTGCTGACAAAAATCCTGAAAGGTGACTGGGGTTTCAAAGGGCTGGTCATGACCGACTGGTTCGGTGGTAAGAACCCTGTGGCCCAGATGGCAGCAGGCAACGATCTTCTTATGCCGGGAACACCCGATCAGACAAAAGCCATTATTGCAGCTGTGAAAGATGGTAAGCTTGATGTCAGGGTACTCGACAGGAATGTTGAGAGAATACTGAATATTATCCTCCAGACACCAAGGTTCAAGGGGTATAAATTCTCCAATAAACCTGATCTTAAGGCACATGCAGAGGTCGCACGCAATGCCGCCGCTGAGGGGATGGTCCTGCTCAGGAATAATGCAAATGCACTGCCTTTCGGACCTGATGTTAAGAATGTCGCTGTATTTGGAAATACATCGTACGATATCGTGAAGGGTGGTACGGGAAGCGGCGATGTCAACAATTCGTATGTTGTATCAGTTGCCGAAGGTATTTCCAACGCCGGATATACAGTTAATGAAGATCTTAAAATGATGTATACCAAGTACATTGAGCTGATAAAGGCAGGAAGGCCGAAAGCCACCTTTTTTATGACACCTCTGCCGGTTCCCGAACTCGGGATCAATTCTGATATAGTAAAGGGCATTGCAGCAAAAAGCGATGTTGCGGTGGTTACAATTGGCAGGAATGCCGGGGAAGGCAGGGACAGGACGAATACCGAAGGTGATTTTAAGCTTACCGCTTTTGAAAGTCAGCTGATAAAGGATATTTCATCTGCTTATCACGCCAAAGGCAAGAAAGTGGTGGTTGTACTTAACATCGGCGGTGTAATCGAAACTGCAAGCTGGAAGGACCAGCCCGATGCTATTCTTCTTGCATGGCAGGGCGGACAGGAAACCGGCAATTCCGTTGCTGACATTCTATCTGGCAAGGTTAATCCCTCTGGAAAACTCAATTCAACATTTCCGGTGAATTACGAGGATAACCCTACTTCCGCCACTTTCCCGTGCAAGGAAACCGGAAAACCAGCCGCACCATCGGGTGGCATTTCATTCATGAGGTCAAATCCTTCAGAAGTTACATATGAGGATGGTATTTATGTCGGATACAGGTACTTCGAGACATTCAAGGTTGTCCCATCATATGAATTCGGCTACGGACTTTCATATACGACATTCGGATACAGTGACCTGAAGCTTAGTTCCGACAAATTCAACGGTAAGGTCACGGTTACGGTAACTGTTAAAAACACCGGAAGCAAAGCTGGGAAAGAGGTTGCTGAACTTTACCTGTCAGCACCACAGGGTAAGCTTGATAAGCCTGTTGAAGAACTGAAAGGTTTTGCCAAGACAAAGATTCTGCAGCCGGGAGAATCGCAGACCCTTGCCTTGACTCTCGACGGGCACAACCTTGCATCATTTGATCCGGCCCTGTCATCATGGGTTGCTGACAAGGGCAGCTACCAGGTGAAAATAGGTGCCTCTTCTAAGGATATCAGGCTGACTGGAACATTTACCCTTGCAAAAACACTCGTTGTTGAGAAGGAGAGTATTGCACTTGTCCCGAAAGAAAAAATTAATGAGATCAGACCGAAATAGTTAATTACTTTTTTATAATAATCGTACCGTTTAACTAGCAGTTTATTAATTACAGGAGGGACAGGGCCGGCAGGCGGTCCCTCCTGAACTCTTCAGGAGATGAAAAAAGCGACAGGAGGAAAATTTCCATTATTGCTTCTGGTTGTTACCGGTATGATTCTCGGCGGATGCATCAGGCATCATGCCTTGCACCGGACTTTCTATATTAGTCCTGCAGGCAGTGATAATAATAACGGTTCTTTCACGAGCCCATGGAAAACTCTGGAGAGAGCAAACAGGCTTGTCTTACGTCCTGGAGACACCATTTTACTTGAAGGCGGATCTGTCTTCAGGGGTACCTTCTATCTCGATTCGCTTGACAGCGGGATTGAAACTTCAAAGGTCGTGATTGGAAGCTATGGCGACGGTTATGCGACCATCGACGGTGGAAATATGGAAGGGATAGTTGCAACCAAAACAAGCTATTTTAAAATCTGTGATCTGATAATTACAGGGGCAGGAAGAAAATCGGGCAATGTCAGAGATGGTATATTGATCAGCAGCTCAGTCTCTTTCGAGCTTGATAATATTGAAGTTTACGGGTTTCAGCATTGCGGTGTCCTTATCATGGGTAGCAGGAATGCCAGGATAACACATGTTACCGCTCACGACAATGGTTTCGCAGGGATCCATGTGAGCGGAACGCACGCGAATGACCCTGTGCTCTTTGACAATGAGAACCTCTATATAGGCTATTGCAAGGCATTTAATAATCCAGGCGACCCGACTGTAACAAATAATCATAGTGGTAACGGGATTCTTGCTGCGTCCACCCTCGGGGGTACAATTGAATATTGCGAAGCTTACAATAACGGCTGGGATATGCCGTGGACAGGAAATGGACCCGTGGGAATATGGGTATGGGATTGCAGGGATATCACCATACAGTTTTGCCTTTCACATCATAATATGACAAATCCCGTCGCTGCCGATGGCGGCGGATTTGATCTTGATGGCGGAGTTTCCAACTCCGTGATTCAGTATTGCATCTCCTGGTCAAACCAGGGTGCAGGGATAGGTCTTTTCGAGTTCGGTGCCGCCAAACCCTGGGAAAATAATGTAATCCGCTACAATATAAGCCAGAATGACGGCATACATAATACCGGATCACTCTCGGTCTGGAAAGGAAATGGAGCAGGTACAATGAAAAATTGTGCCGTTTATAATAATACTTTTTATAATGACACGGCAAGGGGGATTGCGCTTAACCTCGGGGAGCATATGCCCGGGATAACCTTTACGAATAATATTTTTGAGTTCAGGAATATAACCGGGCCGGGCCAGAATATTGTATCTGAATCATTTTCCGGGAATTGCTTCTGGAACCTTGAAGGCAAGCTTTCATTCGACGGTTACCCCGGGTTCAGGTCGTGGGCTCAGGCAAAAGGCAAGGAAATTAAGGATGGAAGCATCACAGGCTTTTTCATCGACCCATTGCTGGCCGATCCAAGCATTTCCATTAGAAATGAGCTTTCAGCATTCAGCACCGATACCATTACCTCATTCGGGTTAAGAAAAGGATCCCCGGTGGCAGGTAAAGGTGTGAATCCAGGCTCACCTTTCGGTTTTGAGAACAGTTACACCGGGATTGACGGATCACCGGTTAAGCATGATGGCCTTTTCGAAATCGGGGCAGTGGGTATAAGAGAAAAATAAGCACTTAACCAAACCAGGATAACCTCTACCAGTATCATGAAAAACAGTACCATTTTGTTTCTGGCCATTACAACAGCTGCATTTCTTATCCAGACGGGTTGCAGAAGAGATGAAAACTCACCCGATTTTCGGAATGCAGTAAATGCGACAGGAAGGACTGAAATACTTTTTGACGGGGCATGGAAGTTTTTCAGGGGCGATGCCCCGGGGGCTCAGGAAGCCGGATTTAACGATTCATCGTGGAGGATTGTCGACCTTCCGCACGACTGGAGTATTGAGGATCTGCCTGGTAAAGACTGTCCTGGAGATTCACTTGCTCTGGGTGGCATTGATGCCGGTTATATGACTGGTGGAACCGGCTGGTACCGGAAGAGCTTTGACCTGCCATCCGGTTTAAAAGAGAAGCATTTCATGCTGAAATTCGACGGTATATACATGAATCCGGAGGTCTGGATAAACGGGCAGTCACTTGGAAATCATCCTTACGGATATACCTCCTTCACCTTCGATCTGACGAAGTTCATCAGGCCCGGCAAATCGAATGTAATAAGCGTTAAGGTTAAAAATGAGGGCCGCAACAGCAGGTGGTACAGCGGCTCAGGTATTTACAGGCATGTCTGGCTGGATGTCATCTCCCCGGTCCATCTCGATCCCCTGGGCCTGGTGGTGACAACGGTCAGATCTGATTCCATCTCCGCTGCTCTTAAAATCCGTTCTTCCATGATCAACGATTCACATTTAAGTGCTGAGGTTACGGAAGTTACAACAGTTTCTGATCCCTCGGGCAAAGTAGTCGCCCAGTCGGAAACCAAAGAAAAAATTGAATCCCTGAAAGAGGCTGTTTCCGTAACTGATTTTTCTGTTGAGAAACCATCACTGTGGTCACCCGATTCACCAAAGCTATATGTCGCTTCTGTTGAACTCTTTGCAGAGGATAAATCCGGAAGCCGGCTTTTGCTCGACAGGATTGAAACCCGCTTCGGCATCCGGACTGTTACGCTGAATGCAGATGAAGGGCTGAAAATAAACGGCAAAGGTACCGTTCTCAGGGGCGGTTGCATGCATCACGACAACGGACCTCTGGGTGCAGCTGCCTTTGACAGGGCAGAGGAAAGGAGGGTAGAACTCATGAAAGCCAGCGGATTCAACGCCATAAGATGCGCGCATAATCCTCCGTCGCCGGCATTTCTGGACGCATGCGACAAGATCGGGATGCTTGTTATTGATGAAACTTTTGATATGTGGAGGGAGGGAAAAAACCCGGATGATTATCATAAGTGGTTCGATGAATGGTGGAAAAAGGATGTTGAAAGCATGGTGTTCCGCGACCGCAACCATCCTTCAATAATATTCTGGAGCATTGGAAACGAAATCCCGGAAAAAGCAAAGCCCGAAGGCATAAAGCTGGCATCCGAAATTGCCGGATACATAAGAAAGATAGACTCATCCAGGCTGATAACATCCGCTGTAAACAGCGTCGGACCTGAAACGGATCCATATTTTGCCGTTCTCGATGCATGCGGGTATAATTATGAAAAAGACAAGTATGCACCTGATCACAGGCGACTTCCTTCCAGGGTGATGTTCGGAACCGAATCATTTGCACTCGAGGCCTTCGACTACTGGATGGCAGTAAGGGACTTTCGCTGGGTAATCGGTGATTTCGTATGGACAGGTTATGACTATCTGGGTGAATCGGGCATAGGCTGGATGGGATATCCGCACGAAGGCAGCTTCTGGCCCTGGACACATGCTTATTGCGGAGATATAGACATCTGCGGCTTCAAACGTCCGCAATCGTACTACAGGGATGTGTTATGGAAAGATTCGTCGCTCGTTTATCTTTTTGTTCATCCGCCGCAGCCTTCGTTCCGGGTTAACAGGAACAAGGCAGAATGGAGCAAATGGAACTGGGATGACGTAAGCGGATCATGGGACTGGAAGGGTTTCGAAGGCAGGGAGTTAACTGTTGATGTTTACAGCTCGTGCCAGTCTGTTGAGCTGTTTCTGAACGGGCGGTCCCTTGGAAAAAGCAACACCGGGAGATCAAACCGGTATATTGCCAGTTATAAGGTGAAGTATGAACCGGGGCTTCTCGAGGCAAAGGGATATGAAAAAGGTGTGGTAATTAAAACATCAGCATTAAAGACAGCCGGTAGGCCTTCAGCGATCAGATTGGCTCCCGACCGGAATGTTCTCCACGCAACGGGTGAGGATCTTTCATTCATTACCGTCGAGGTTACCGACAGCACAGGCTTAAGGAACACGGGAGCAGGTAACCTTGTTAAGTTTTCTATAACCGGATCCGGAAAGATCATCGCGGTGGGCAGTTCATATCCCATGGGCAATGAAAGCTTTACAAAACCGTACAGGAAGGTTTACCAGGGAAGATGCCTTGTAATCGTGAAGAGCGACAAAACCCGGGGAAATATCATACTGAAGGCCGAGGGTGATGGACTGAAAAGCTCTGATGTCATAATAAGGAATATCTGATACACACGAATCTATAATTAAAAAAATAAAACAATGAAAATGAGATTGACTAAAGCAGCACTGGTAATTGTCGTTTCTTTAGTGACGGGCAGAGGATTTTCTCAGAGTTTTACTGTAATCCTCGATAAACCCGACCATGGTTCAGTTACACTGATGCCGCCTCTGCCAGCAGACGGGAAATATACGCAGGGAACTGTGGTTACTGTCACGGCAAAGCCTGACCAGGGATACGTGGTGGATGCTGTTTATTATTCCGCACCCGGTGCATGGGGGCCGATGTACTACGAATCGATGAGCTCTCCCTTCAGGATTACAATCGATAAGGATAAGCATATCGGAGCCTCTTTTATTCAAAAATCGGAAGTCGACCACATAAATGTCTACCAGGATATTGTTTATGCAAAGCCGGGCGTAAAACCTCTTAAATATGATGTTTACGCACCGAAAGGAGCAAAGAAATTGCCCTGCATTGTAATAATTCACGGAGGAGGATGGGCCTCGAATACCGAAGATATTATGAGAGGGCTGGCGAGGGAACTTACAAAAGGAGGCAAATTTGTAGTCTTCAGCATCGACTACAGGTGGGCAAAAAAGCTCGATGGTGATGCTGTAAATAATACAATGGCCGATATAATCGGGGACGTTTACGGTGCTATTGCCCATATCATGGAGCATGCAGCTGAATATGGAGGTGATCCGTCACGGATAGGAGTAACGGGCGACAGCGCCGGGGGACATCTTTCCGCTGCAGCTATCTGCATGGCCGACAAGATAGGGACAGGAGGCTTTGGCGAAAAGCCAGGGGTTTTCGAGTTCAAGCCTTCATATATACCAAAAAACAAAACGGTTGAACAGGTCAGGGATGAGATCAGGAACTCCCTGAAGGCTGCCGCACCAAGCTATGGCGTCTTCGGTGGGAAGCTTCTTAACCATTATTCTGAGAATCCCGCTGCTGATGATTCATGGAAAGATGCCATTGCACCTGTGAATTTCATTCCCGATGTTAAGGTTAGGGAGGTACCCCAGTACCTGACACGCGGGACCAATGATATGCTGATCAAGGATCCGGATGTAAGAATGTACGTCGACGCACTTGTTAAAGCAGGCCAACGGGTTGAGTATGTCCAGGTGGGAGGGGCAAACCATGCCTTTTTTGACTGGAAGCCGGATGAAACGGTGAAGAACACTTTCCGCAAGTATGGTGTTTATTATGCTGCTGAAATGAAGGCATTCTTTGTCTCAACCCTCTATAAGTAGTATCAATTCTTAATTCTCTCCTGCTATGTTTATAGTTCAAAATTATTCCCTGGCTGTTGTACTATGTTTTATAACAATGTTTTGCTGGGGCTCCTGGGGCAATACGCAGAAAATGGCTGCAAAGTCGTGGAGGTACGAGCTTTTTTACTGGGATTATGTGCTGGGTATACTTTTCTTCTCACTGGTGCTTGGATTTACTCTTGGGAGTATTGGCTCAGAGGGCAGAAGCTTCATAACTGATATAAGGCAGGTAAGCAGCAGTAATTTCTGGAGTGCATTCGGCGGAGGTATTATTTTCAATGCCTCGAATATCCTGCTTGCAGCAGCTATATCAATATCGGGTATGTCTGTTGCCTTTCCTCTCGGTGTCGGTTTTGCCCTGGTGCTTGGTGTATTCATAAATTACTTCACTGCCCCCAGGGGAAATCCCTACCTGCTTTTTATAGGAGTCTTTGCCATTGTAATTGCAATAATCTTCAACGGGATGGCATCAGGAAAGATGAAAAAAGCCGGTGAGAACAGCACGGCAAACAAGGGAATCTGGATTGCAGTGAGTGCAGGCATACTGATGTCGCTTTTCTACAGGCTTGTGGCAGCGGCAATGGACCTGACAAATCTGAGTTCACCGGCAGCAGGAAAGGCCACTCCTTATACAGCTTTCTTTATATTCACACTTGGTATCCTGGCCAGCAACTTCCTTTTCAATACCATTGTAATGAAGAAACCTTTCGTCGGAGAGCCGGTTCGATACAGCGAATATTTAAGAGGATCGCCTGCCACCCACCTTGTAGGGGTGCTTGGAGGAATTATTTGGGGCATCGGCACATCGTTAAGTTACCTGGCAGCAGGCAAGGCTGGACCTGCAATTTCGTATGGACTTGGTCAGGGAGCAACGATGGTAGCAGCCTTCTGGGGTGTTTTCGTCTGGAAGGAATTCAAAGGTGCTGCCAGGAACATAAACGCACTCCTGTTGCTGATGTTCATTCTTTTTTCCGGAGGTCTTGTGTTAATAATCTTTTCAGGGGCAAACTGAGGTTGGGAATATTCAAAAAAGCTTCAAATTTCAATTTATGAAAAAGTTAATCAATTTACTGTATTTCATGCTGTTGTTTGCATCCTGTATTCCTGTCATTGCCCAGGTGCCTGCAGGATACAAGGGAAAACCATTCGAGGATGAGTTCCACAGGAAAGGCAAGCAGGTCATACCCGGAAAGTTAGAGCTGGCCCTCTACGACATGGGAGGGGAAGGGGTCGCCTATCACGATTCTGATCTCGTTAACAACGGGTCTGGCAAACTGAACTATGAACAGAAATGCCCTGCTTCAGGGAATGCTGCCCCATCACCATACATCTGCCACTTCAGGGAGAATGAAGATGTCGATATCTCCTATACAAAGGATATTGTGGATTTTTCACATCCTAATCTGTACGAACCTCCGGCAGGTCAGCTGTACCTGGGCTGGCAGGCAAAGGGGGAGTGGACAAATTATACTGTTGAGGTAAAATTTCCTGGCAGGTACAGGATTACAGCCCTGTATGGAAGGAATGACAACGGTTCCTCCCTGTGGATAAATAACACCTGGGCCGCCGATCTGAAATTGCCGGTCAATACCGGTGACTGGCATTCATGGAATAAGGCCGAGGTCGGTTATATCACCTTCACTTATGCAGGGACGACACTTCTGACACTGCATTATAACACAGGCTCGAACCTTGCGTACCTCGAGTTTGATCTGGCAGAGAAAAAATAGCATTCGCCTTCATATTATCTGTGACGGGCAGCGAAACAATAGCTCCTTTCCCGGAATCAGGATAAATTATTCCCCGGTCTGATTTCCGTATACCGGGAGCCGTATTTCATTAACCGGGAATTACCATCTGCAAAATAGCCAGGCGATAATCTTCAGAGGCGGTTTAATTTTAGTTTAACGGAGACAGGGCTTTTGGACAGTCGCATCTCAGCCTCAAATTCTCCGAAATTATTACTAACCTAATCTGGAAGTTATGAAAAGACTTTTATTGGCTTTTATTGCAAATCTATGCTTTATGCCTCTTGTGCTGGCACAGCAAAAAGCAATTTCAGGCACTGTCAGAAGTTCGGAAGACAAGTTACCCGTGATAGGTGCCACAGTTGTGGTGGCGGGGACGACTATTGGGACAGTGACTGATATAAATGGCAGGTTCAGCCTGACCGTGCCGGCAAATGGTTCCGTCCTGGCAATTTCCTACATCGGTATGAAGAAACTGGAGGTACCTGTCGGTTCCGCGGTTCAGTACGACGTTCTCCTTGAACCGGAGACGCATGGACTGGAAGAAGTGGTTGTGACGGCTATCGGGATATCAAAGGAGAAAAAGTCACTTGGCTATTCGGTCCAGGATGTGGCGGGAGACAAGATTAATAATGCAGAAACCGGGAATGTGCTTTCAGCAATTACAGCAAAAGTTGCCGGAGTGAATATCACCAGTTCTTCCGGGTCCGCCGGATCATCATCATTTATTACGATTCGCGGACAGAATTCAATAAATGGAAATAATCAGCCATTGTTTGTAGTCGACGGCATTCCAATTGACAACTCGATGAATTATTCAGGAAATCCTGATGATCTGCAAAATAACCTGACCAATGGGGTTAATTATTCAAACCGTGCCATTGACTTAAATCCTGATGATATTGAATCGATTTCTGTTTTGAAAGGCGGTGCCGCTACAGCGCTATATGGCATGAGAGCGGGCAACGGGGCTATTATTATCACTACAAAAAAAGGTAAAGATACCAATGGCTCCCTTGCAGTAAGCATATCGTCATCAGTGGCCATTGATAAGGTGAACAAGCTGCCTGCATTGCAGACTTTGTATGCACAGGGAAATAATGGCGTCTATGGCAGTTCCACGACCAGTTCGTGGGGTCCTTTGATATCCGATTTGAGATATGACGGAGCAACTGATTACCCGCGTGATAAAAACGGAAGGCTTGTACTCGCTACTGATCCTACTGCAAAACAGGATCTGCCGGCAAGAGCTTATGATAATGCCGGGAACTTTTTCCAGACTGGTATGACTTATAATAATAATGTATCTCTTTCGGGAGGTAACAAGGATGCGAATTTCTTCCTCTCCCTTGGAAATACTTCAACAACCGGAATAATTCCTAGGAACACTTTCGGAAAGACTTCTGTAAAGCTTTCGGGTGAAACAAAGCTGGGCACCAGGATCAAAGTATCAGCCAGTGCAAACTATATCCGATCCGGTGGCGACAGGATGCAGCAGGGATCCAATACTTCCGGCGTAATGCTTGGGTTGCTTCGTTGCACCCCGACTTTTGATAACAGCAACGGACATGGCGCTGATGGTTACAAGTACCCCGATGCGTACATGTACCCCGATGGTACCCCGCGTCGCTATGCAACCTACGATAACCCGTTCTGGACCGTCAACAAGAACCAGTTCAGGGACCAGGTCGACAGGCTCATCGGTTACGTGATGCTGGTGTACAATCCCTTGAAGGACCTTACTGTCACTTACAGGCTGGGGGATGATGTTTATTCCGACAGGAGAAAGGGACATACAGCCTTGCTCTCGTCAAATATCCCTGGCGGCCAGCAGCAGGAGGACCATCATTATAACAATGATCTCAATTCCGATCTTACAATAAACTATTTTAAGGAGCTGTTCTCAGGGTTCTCAACAAATGTGACAGTCGGACAAAATATGTTCCAGAGTGCCAACCAGCAGCTTTTTGTCGAAGGAAATGGTTTTGTCGTCCCCGATTTTTACCATATGTCAAATACCTCCTCACAATTAGTCAGGGAAAAAACGACTAAATTCAGAACAGCAGCATTATATGCCGATCTTCAGTTTTCATTCAGGAGCATGATCTACCTGGGGTTTACGGGAAGAAATGAATGGTCGACAACCCTGCCGGCAAATAACAACAGTTTCTTCTTTCCATCTTCAAGTCTGGGCTTCATTTTCACCGAGTTGCCTGGCTTGAAGAACAATAAAATACTTTCATATGGAAAGATCAGGGCCTCATATGCGAAGATTGCCAACCATGCGGCTCCTTACTGGACCGAGAATACATATACGCTTTTAAGCATTAATGACGGATGGGCCACGGGAGCCGGTGAATCTTTCCCGTTTAACGGCGTTGCAGGTTTTGCCCCTTCAAACACCCTTACAAACTCTGCGCTGAAACCCGAAAGCATGGTATCGCGTGAAGTAGGACTCGAGTTAAAGATTCTGAATAACAGGATCAGCCTCGACATGACCTACTATAATAACCAGAACAGGGATTTGCTGATTTTCGTGCCGGTTACAGGCAGCAGCGGCTTTGACTACAGGTACATGAATGCCGCTACCATGGAAAATAAGGGAATTGAATTGGTAGGGACCGTTGTTCCGGTATCGCATAACGATTTTAACTGGGCGCTGACAACCAACTATACTCAAAACAAAAATAAGGTGCTGTCACTAGCCCCGGGGGTGACTAATATCGACCTGGGTGGCTTTACCGGAAGCACAATCAATGTTGTGGTAGGTGAAGCTTATGGAAGCATGTTCAGTACCGGGTTCTACAAGGATAGCCAGGGACGCCTGATAATAAATGATAATTCCTCCAGTGCAGGTTACGGGTACCCGATTAAAAATGAACAGATGAAATCTCTCGGGAGTATTGCCCCCAAATGGACAATGGGCATTACCAACGAATTTACATACAAGGGAATAGGCTTATCCTTCCTGATAGATATTAAAAAAGGAGGCATAATGTGGAACGGAACCCTCTCGCGGCTCGATGGTTTTGGTGTATCAAAAATAACCGAAAACAGGGGACAGAGTGTCGTTTTTGACGGTATTAAGGGGCACATTGAAAACGGTCAGGTTGTAAGCACCGGGGCGGTAAATGATATCCAGACAACATATTCACAGTATTACTACCAGAACATCGGCGGTGGTGCAAGCTGTTCGGAGGAGCAGTTTGTAGAAAAGACCGACTGGGTTCGTTTACGCGAGCTGACCCTTTCCTATGATTTCGGAAGAGTAATAAAGAAATCATTTGTGAAACATCTGAAAGTCTATATGACAGGACGAAATCTATGGCTTTCAACCCCTTACCAGGGTATTGATCCCGAGACCAACCTGATGGGAGCATTTAATGCGCAGGGTCTAGATTATTTCAACATGCCAAATACCAAGTCGTACGTGTTTGGAGTAAAACTTGATTTCTAATAATTATAAATCTTCAGATATGAAAAAACTGGTTTATATACTAATTTCAATATTAGTCCTGAACTGCTCGTGCAAAAAATGGATAGATCCTTCAATGAATGTTGATCCAAACAACCCGACGGATGTCTCTATGGCACAGCTTTTAGCCCCGGTGGAAGCCAACCTTGCCTTTGAAGTGGGGGGTGAACTGGCAAGATATACATGCGATTGGATGCAGCATATTACCGGCCTTCAGAGCCAGGCTGCGGATAACGATATCTATACGATCAGCGAAGCAGATGTGGACGGGGCCTGGAGCTATAACCTCTATACACCTGGCATGATAGATACCAAAATACTAATGGATAAAGCTGCTGAGACAGGATCTCCTTATTATGAGGGAGTTGCAAAAATACTGATGGCATATCACCTGGGAGTGGCAACCGATATGTGGGGAGATGTGCCATACTCGGATGCATTGAAAGGTGTTACCAATGTACTGAAGCCAAAGTATGATACTCAACAGGAAATATATGCTTCAATATTTACTCTCCTGGATGATGCGATTTCTGATTTTGGAATGGCATCAAGCGTATTTAGTCCTGGTGATGAAGATCTTATTTACGGAGGTGATCTGTCAAAATGGGAAAAGACGGCTTATGCACTGAAAGCGAGATACAGCATGCATCTGGAAAAGAGAAACGGATCGACGGCTTATTCCGATGCGCTGGCTGCGATAGCAAATTCGTATACAAGCAATAATGATGATTTCAAATTTGTTTTCGGGTCAGCATTGAACAACTCAAATCCTATTTACAGGTCGGAGCAGGATCGTGCAGGATACTATTCAGCATGCGCAACTTTTGAGAATATGCTGAGCTCAACAGGCGACCCGCGGCAACCGGTTTATTTTACAGGGGCGGTGGGTTCGATACCCGGGCAACCCAATGCAAGCGCCTCCTCGATCGGGCCAGGCTATGCTTCAGCGACATCACCCGTTTATTTAATTTCGTATGCTGAGATAAAATTTATCGAGGCTGAAGCACGCTACATGCTCAATAATGCAGATCCATTGGCCGTCACAGCATATAATGACGGTTTGAAAGCTTCGCTTCAGAGGGAGGGAGTCTTTGGGGACGGAACCTGGTTCAACGCTAACCTTATTACTTCCGGAACAATAACTCTTGAAAAGATAATCGACCAGAAATATCTCAGCTCTTTCCTGCAGATCGAGACGTGGACAGACTGGAGGAGAACAGGATATCCAGTGCTGTCGCTGGCAACCGGTGCTGTTACCAGCCAGATACCCAGGAGGTTGCCTTATCCACAGAGCGAAAGGCTGTATAACACCGAAAATATGCCCGCGGGTCTGACAATTACCGACAGGGTATGGTGGGATGCTGCCAAGTGATCACCTGGTAAGTACCACTATTAAGGGTGTCGTGATGACACCCTTTTTTGTCATCGGTTAACCGGGAACCGCAATTTGCATGACGAAAACATCAGTTTGTGAAATACGGATCATCCTGGAAGCTGGATTTTAATAATTTAACATGACCGGATAATTTGCCATTCTGTTATAATTATTTTTATTGCAACTTTGTATTATGCCGTTAAAAGGAATAAAAATATCAATGAAGTTTTCCCTGGCAGCTTTACTCTTTTTCATGGCTGCTATCCAGCCGCTGAAATCAGGTTCCGGGGCAGGATATAACACCGGAAACGACGGGAAGATCAATGCCTTCAGTACAAGGGACAGTATAAACCTGAAAGTCTTCATGCGCATGGCTGAGGTCAGCCTTAAGAAGGGAGTGGCCGGGTACCCGGCTGTACGGGCCTATATCGATTCCGCACTGTCGACATGCAATAAACTAAGTATTTCCGTACCTCCTGCCTTGCTGTTGCTGCAGGCCAGGTACAGCTTTGAAACCGGTGATTATTCAAGATCTGAGCAGGAGATTACTTTAGCGGAGAAAAGGGCAGAAGAGACAGCTGATAATGAAGCACTCTCCGGCATTCTGCTCTTTAAAGGCAGTTATCTGCTGCGCACCGGCTTCTTCAAAGAGAGCACGGAGACCTTCAACAGGGCGATCGATGTTGCCCGGCTGAACAGGATTTCATGGATAATCCCGATTGGTTACCAGGGGATTTCAGATGTTATGCATGCTGCAGGAGATTTTCAGGGATATAACAATTACCTGCGCCTGATGATAAATGCTGCCTTGGATGAAAAGGACACTGTCGTAGCCGAACTGGGTCTCCAGAGACTGGGCAACTCCTACATAGATCATATCAGGAATTCTTCACTGGCTGACTCGGCATACAGACGGTGTCTTGAATTATCCTTCCCCAGGAAGGATACTTATTATATATCATTTATATCTGCAAATATCGGCTGGAATTTCTACCTGCAGAAGAAGCTTGATTCTGCAAAGCATTACTATAACCAGTCACTTAATTTCAGCCTCAAGGGAAACCAGGAAAGCGTTTCAGCAAATTCGCTTGGAAATCTAGGAAGTATTTACCGGGACCTCGGGGAATTCAACACCGCGAAAGCCTATTACCGGAAATCCATTTATTTTGCAAGCAGGTTGAATGATTGTTACACTCTTTCCTGGGTCTACAAGGATATCAGTGACCTGTATCTTAAGACACGTGATTCTTCCTCCGCGTTCAGAAATTATATCCTGTATAAACAGTACAATGATACTTTGTTGCTTAAGAAAAACAACCAGGGGCTTGCCGATGCACGTTTGAGGTACGAGGCCGATACCCACAGGAAGGAGGTCGAGCTGCTGTCGTGGCGACTGAAGAATAACAGGTTGCTTATATTCGGTTTCGCGGGCCTTGTCGTGCTGACAGCAGTGATTGCAGGACTTCTCATTACCGGTTCAAAAATCAATAACAAGAGAAGGATAAGTGAGATGAACAGGAAGGTTTCGGAGCTCACGCAGGCCAACCTGCGCCAGCAGATGAATCCTCATTTTATTTTCAATACGCTGAACTCCATTCAGTACTATATGTTTCATCACGATAAGATCGCCACAAATAACTACCTTACCAAGTTCTCCAGCCTGATGAGGAAGGTCCTCGAAAACTCAAGAAGCACAACGATCACCCTGCAGGATGAATTGGAAGCTTTGAACCTGTATCTTGAACTTGAGAGTCTGAGGTTCCGCGATAAGTTCGATTACAGCGTGACGGTCGATGATGAGATTGATCCGTTGCTCTATAAAGTGCCTGCGATGCTCATCCAGCCATATGTTGAAAACTCAATCTGTCATGGATTGATGCCGCTCGACAGGAAGGGACTTGTGAAGATCGGTATAAACCTGGGAGAAGACCACCTGGTATGTATAATTGAGGATAACGGAATAGGGCGCGAAGCCGCCGGGGAAATCCGTAAATTGAAAGGTACAGGACATGATTCGCTGGGGACACGGATTACCAGTTCGAGGCTGGATCTTGTAAATTCGTATTACGGAACAGATATGACAGTCTTCTACACCGACCTGGTTGATGAGCATGGCAATCCGTCAGGTACAAGAGTTGAAATACATATACCCATACTTCGATGAGCAAGATTCTGAGAACAGTGGTAATTGATGATGAGATAAACGCTGTAGACCTCATCAGGTCGGTCATATCCGAGTATTGCAGCAGCCTTGAAGTAATCGCAACTGCCGGTGATGTAAAAAGCGGTATTGTTGTCATCGAGAAGGAGAGACCTGACCTGGTGCTCCTTGATGTTGAAATGCCGGACGGAACGGGATTTGACCTTCTGTCGCATTTTGACGAAAAGGATTTTGATGTTGTCTTCATTACCGCCTTCAACCATTATGCAATAAAGGCAATCAGGTTCAGCGCCGTAGATTATATTCTTAAGCCAATTAACATAAGCGAGTTTATCGACGCTGTGAACAGGGTTGTGTCAAAGCGATCGAAAACAGCACCCGATAACAATGACAAGTTCAGGATACTGATGGAGAATCTCAAGGCGCCCGTACCATCGAGGCTCGCTATCCCTACCGCGGAAGGCATGGAGTACCTGAATCCAAGGGAAATAATAAAGATAGAAGCCGACAGAAGCTATTCGTGGTTCTATATGAGCAACGACAGAAAGATACTTGTTTCAAGGAACCTCAAAGAGTTCCAGGACCTGCTGGGCGAGAGACATTTTTTCAGACCGCATAATTCATTCCTTATCAACCTCAGGTACGTGAAGAAATACATAAAGAAAGACGGTGGGTACATCGAAATGACAGATAATTCTCAGGTGCCCGTCTCGCGTAACAGGAAGGATCTGTTCCTTTCACAGATGGCAAGGTTCAGGGGATAAAAAAATCCCGGCAGGGCTGCCGGGAATGATAAACTAAAACCTAAAACAACCCGAATCTGCCGGGGATCTAAATTGCAGCACCGGGTAACCCTTCGGGTTTTACTAGTAGTGGAAAGAATGCTGCAATCAGTGAGGTAGCTTCAATTTCTGTCTTCTGTCCTGGTCCGATGACCTTCTGATGAAAGTACTCGAACCTGTTGATCTTGTCATAATCGGTTTTATACCCTTCGGCCTCGAATTTGCTGTCGAGCTTTTCAACACCGAAATAATTGCTGTTGCAGACATATTGAATGCATAGCTTATCGGATAAAACCACATAGCGTCTGCAACCCGGATCCTTGCAAACAATTATCCTGACATTTGCAGGGGAGTTCGCATACCTGATGGTGTAAGACTGGCAGTCCTTGCCCATCCAGAGAACTTTCTGATCGTTCTTTACGAGAGTGTAGTCGCCCATTGCTGAAAAGGTCTGGCCTTTTGCAACAACATCTTCGCCGAATGTTACTGCGTACAGCAGAATCAGCATCGTTGTAATTGTAATTAATCTTTTCATGGCATTAAGAATTAACATCTAACTTCTGAACACTTTTCACTGTCCTATGTAAAATGTTCTTGATTCACGTTACTGAAGGAGTTTCCCTGCCTTCATGATCAAAGCTATATCAAAGGGAAGGAGTGACCATGAATGATCCTACAGTCTGTGGTTCCCGGTTTCCCGATAGCATAAAAATTATAGAAATCAGAATACCTCTCCAAGGTTGACGAACAATCCTTTCGATCCGTCGACCCCGAAACCATAGTCTATCGCCAGGTTGGCGCCCGAGTTCTTGTTGACTTTAATACGCAGACCCATACCGGCACCCGGCAATATCTTCATGCCCGATTCCGTGAATTTCCGGAAGACGGTCTCTGCGTTGCAGAATGCCACACATCCGAACAACCCGTTCCGGGTAAGTGCCATCCTGTATTCCATCTCACCGTAAAGCAGGTTTTTCCCTGTGTATCTTCCTGGTACATACCCTCTGCCGGTATTGTTATAATTGTCCCACCCGGTACTCGGAAGATCGAAATATGGAGGTTCGCCGGCCATTGTAAGGTTATTGTAGCTCCAAAAAGCAAGCACATTCCCCGAGGATGCCGGCAGCCTGACAAACTTTCTGATGTCGAGTATGAAGGAGTCCCAGTCCCTGTCGCTGCCGAGCCATGCCAGGTTCTGCCTGAACTGCAGGCTTACAAGTGTACCGCTGAGCGGGTTTACTGAATTTTTACGCGTATCGAACTGCATATTGAAGGAGATACCGGAGGACACTGATTTGTTGTTATCCTGCAGCATCATTATCTGATCGTAAACAGGACCCGACGGAGGGTTCTCCCTGATGTTCCAGTGGTAATCGAGGTTATATCCTAACCCTGCGAAAAAATTTTCAGTGATTTCCCGGTAGAGGACCTGGTAAAACCTTATATAATAGTACTGGACTTTCAGCTCATCGGCGAAAGTTGAAGCGCTTCCAAGGCCGAAGGTATTTGTAGGAAAATTATAGTAGCGCCAGTCGCCATACAGGTGAAGCTTCCTTTTCTCGATAAAGATATTACTGTTGATTGTTGTCCAGAACTGGTTGTACTGCGAATAATAGGCGTTAAATAGGATATTTGAATACCTGTTTCTATCCTGGCTTGTATAGAATGAAGTGCTCGCTGAGAGAACACCTGTGAGACCCGACATCAGTGAATAGCCGACCATAGGTATTACAGAGAAAAACGGCCCTTCCCCCTTCATCCTGGTGCTGTCGGGCTTGCCCTTCAGTTTCAATCCTTCCCTTATGATATCCCTTATATCTGTCTGCCCTGCTCGGGTTGTATCATGCTTGTGGTGAACAGCCTCGTTACTATTGGGATGAATGCTTTTCTGTTGCGCGATCAACCCTGACCGGGACACATTAAACGCCAGGATGAGTACGGCCAGCAGGATCTTTCGAATGAGCCCTGATATCAGTAAAGGGTGGGGTTTGGTGTCGTTCCAGGGGTTGTCCAAAGGATAATATAGGGTATTAGTTTTTATCTTATCATTAAAGACAACCTTCATAGCCGTTTGATTCCGGACAGGTGAAAGAAGGTTGAAAAACTAAACTGTAATCTCAATTTCGTTTCCCTCCGGATCAAGGATCACGCTTTCATAGTATCCGTCGCCGGTAACCCTGGGCCCGCTCCTGATTATATAGCCATGGCTCCTTAAGGTATCTGTAAGTTCATTTACAGATTCCATGCTTCCCGCTGAAATAGCAATATGAGCGTACCCCGTTCCGGGAAATCCCGTAATCTCATTTATGGGCAGACCCTTGATATTTATTATTTCAATCCTGGTATCACTTCCGTGTAAGGTCAGGAAATAAGATGTAAATTGTCTTTTGGCATTAAAATAGACTGGCCCGGCTTCCATTCCGAAATACCTGCAATAGAATGCTTTGACCTTTTCAATGTCTTCGGTCCGGATAGCAATATGGTTGATTTTCACTGACTCTGATTTTAACCACAAATATATTCAATCCTGAAGTCGAAATGCAATGTCCCAGACCATGAAATAAAAACCTGATATTGTTTCAGAAATAAAAAAACAGCCCTCTTTCGCCAGTGCTGGAGAGGGCGGATGTGGAGCTGGCGGGGATCGAACCCGCGTCCAGGCAAGGAGACCATATGCTTTCTACATGCTTAGTCCTGCTTGATTGTCGGGACAGGTCAGCTGCAGAACAACCTAACCGGTCCTTAGTTCCTGTTGTTTTCGCCATCCGATCGGAACAATCTTCAGGCTAGCCCCGGATTCCGTGCGCCTCCGTATCGGGTTGGATCAGGGCAGAACCGCCCGGGAGACGTCTCGTCATGACAATTGTGCCATGAAATAACTTAAGTTACTGTTATTCGCTTAAGCAGCGAGAGCAAAATTAGATTCGCCAGTTATTGTTTTGTGACCCTGTTCAAGTGACGTGTCACCCCACACTGCATGCTTACATACCACCTCTCATGCTGTCAAAACCAGGTCAGCCCCGGATTGATATCATGATGCAAAGATAGTTATTTTTTATTTTCAACCTGCAACCCTGTAAGGCAGCCGGCAACCGGTCAGTCACCCCGAACTTCGCCGCTTAACATTTTTTAATCTTTCGATTCCCTCTTTTCGTCGATTCTCATTGATAAAGCAGGTAGAATATAATAACTTTAGGATCTGTCATGTCAATATTTTTTTAAAAAAATTAAATAATCTTTAAAATGAAAATCTTTAAGCATCTGCCAGTATATGGCATTACAATCCTTGCATTGTCATTTTTAATGCTGATCCAGTTATCGGCACAGGATAAAACACCTGCGCCACAGAGACCCGTATTCAGGATGCCGCCGAGGATCATATCTCCGGAAATTCTGCCAGATAATAAAGTTACCTTCAGGCTGTACTCCAGGGATGCAGTCAAGGTATCGGTCAGCGGGGAATGGATGAGCGGTTTCGGGGCCAGCGAGATTATGGCCAAAAACGATACCGGGCTCTTCACGTTAACAGTTGGCCCGCTTAACCCAGAGCTTTATGCTTATAACTTCATTGTTGATGGTGTAAATGCAATCGATCCGAACAACGTATATGTGCGCCGCGACGGATCGAGGTACCAGAGTTTTTTCATCGTCGCTGGCCCGGGATCGGACCTGTATGCACAGAAAGACGGAGTACCTCATGGCACAGTCACCAAGACCTGGTATAGATCCTCAGTACTTGAGATGGACAGGAGGGTTTATGTATATACTCCTGCAGGGTATGAAGCAGGAAAGCAGAAATACCCTGTATTTTTCCTCCTGCACGGTGCCGGGGGTGACGAGGATGCGTGGACCAATATGGGCAGGGCGGCACAGATACTTGACAACCTCATTGCACAGGGCAAGGCTAAACCCATGATCGTTGTAATGACAAACGGAAATGCCAACCAGTCAGGAGCACAGAATGAGATTCCCCTGGTTCAGACCCAGGAACAGGGCATGGCTCTTTACCAAAAGCTTGCAGGAAAATTTGAACTGCATCTCGTAAAAGATCTGATCCCTTTCATCGAAAAAAACTACAGAACTCTTAAAGGAAAAGATAACCGCGCAATTGCAGGTCTGTCAATGGGAGGGATGCATACCCAGACAATAACCAACGATAACCCGGGCCTCTTCGGTTACATAGGTGTTTTCAGCATGGGACTGATGACATTCCCGGCACAGAACCAGGACCAGGCTAAACTCGACCAGGAACGTGACGCTAAAATTGATGCACTCAGGAACAGCGGGTATAAGCTTTACTGGATAGGTTGCGGTAAAGATGACTTCCTTTTCCAGAGCGTAATAAAGCTCAGGGAGACACTCGACAAGCATAATTTCAAGTACACATACAGGGAAAGCACCGGTGGTCATACCTGGACCAACTGGCGGATTTATCTTTCAGAGTTTGCACCGCTGCTTTTCAAATAATACACGGGCAACGGTTTTTTAAGATTATAAAAAGGATAATAACGAATTGACATCATTATGAAAAGGACGACATATAAACTGGTTCCCGTTTTTCTGGCTGTAATAGCCCTGGCAATGTCAGCTTGCGGAAGAAAGTGGAACGAAGAACAAAAGACAGGTTTCACCCTTGTACATAATAAGGGGGGCCAGGTTCTTGGATATTCACCGGCTTCGGGAGTAAAAATCATAACGGTTGAAGGATTCGCTTTCAAAGACCTAAATAAGAATGGGAAGCTCGATCCATATGAAGACTGGCGCCTGCCGGCGGATAAGCGTGCAAAGGATCTGGCATCAAGAATGACCGTTGAACAGATTGCGGGCCTGATGCTTTACAGCAGCCACCAGGCCATCCCTTCAACAGGCGGTTCATTCATGGGCAGTGCAACATATGGAGGGAAGCCATTTAAGGAAAGCGGTTCAAAATCGTCTGATCTATCCGATCAGCAGAAGAAATTTCTCTCCGAAGACAATCTCAGGCATGTTCTGATCACTACTGTTGAAAGTCCTGACGTTGCTGCCACGTGGAATAATAACGCACAGGCCCTGGTTGAGGGCCTTGGCCTTGGTATTCCGATAAACATCAGCTCCGATCCCAGGCATGGTACGGATGTAAGTGCAGAATTCAATGCGGGATCAGGCGGGAAAATTTCCATGTGGCCGGGATCTCTCGGAATTGCTGCTTCATTTGACCCAGGATTGATGAAAAAGTTCGGAAAGATAGCAGCTATTGAATACAGGGCCCTGGGGATCGCTACCTCTCTTTCACCTCAGATCGACCTTGGAACAGAACCCAGGTGGGGGAGATTTAACGGAACAATGGGCGATGACCCTGACCTTACCACTGATATGGCCAGGGCATACGTGGATGGATTCCAGACTTCCGACAGCAGTCATATGATAGCCGGCGGATGGGGTTACAGGAGTGTCAACACTATGGTGAAACACTGGCCGGGAGGCGGACCTGAAGAGGGTGGAAGGGACGGTCACTTCGGATATGGTGCTTATGCTGTCTACCCAGGCAGTAACCTGAAAGATCATCTTAAGTCATTCACGGAAGGTGCTTTCAGGCTTGAAGGACCAACGGGAACAGCCGCCGCAGTGATGCCTTATTACACAATTTCATACAATATTGATACTAAGAATAATGAGAATGTCGGAAACTCATATAATAAATATATAATCACCGACCTTCTGAGAGGTGAGTATAAATTTGACGGTGTGGTTTGTACCGACTGGGGTGTCACATGGGATGTGACCGGCATTGACAAATTTGAAGGGAAATGCTGGGGAGTCGAAAAACTAAGTGTGCCTGAACGTCATTACAAGATACTGATGGCCGGTGTCGACCAGTTTGGCGGAAACAACGATAAAGCTCCCGTCCTCGAAGCATACAAGATAGGAGTGAAGGAACACGGTGAAGAGTTCATGAGAATCAGGTTCGAGGAATCCGCTGTCAGGCTCCTTAGAAATATAATCAGGGTCGGGTTGCTGGAAAACCCCTATCTCGATCCGGCAGAATCGAAGAATACGGTTGGAAATGCGGAATTCATGAGGGCCGGATACGAGGCCCAGCTTAAATCTGTTGTGATGCTTAAGAATGAAGGGAATGTCCTTCCTCTCGAAAAACAGCTCAAGGTTTACATGCCAAAACGTTATACTCCTGCTGCCAGTAACTGGTTCGGAATGAAATCTCCGGAGAAATGGAGCGATGCAATGAACCCTGATGTTGTCGGCAAGTATTTCACCTTAGTTGATAAGCCAGAACAGGCCGATTTTGCTCTTGTGGCTATAGAAAGCCCGCATACTGTTACAGGGTATAGCCAGGATGATGTTAAAAAAGGAGGAAACGGGTATGTTCCAATCTCGCTTCAGTATGGAAAGTACACAGCAACATATGCCAGGGTCAGAAGTATTGCCGGTGGAAGCCCGCTGGAAAAAATCACTGACAGATCATTCAGGGGTAAATCGACAGAGGTAAGCAATTCATTCGACATGAAGATGGTCAATGAGACAAAGGCCAGGATGGGTAAGAAGCCGGTGATTGTGGTTGTAAATGTTATGAATCCAATGGTATTTTCTGAAATTGAAAAGAGCTCCAGCGCAATACTTGTCCATTTTGGTGTCCAGAACCAGGCAATAATGGATCTGATCACAGGGGCGGCTGAACCTTCAGCACTGCTGCCTTTCCAGATGCCGGCTAATATGAAAACCGTCGAGGAACAGATGGAGGATGTTCCCCATGATATGTTCTGTTATAAGGATGCGGACGGCCATGCTTACGACTTCGGGTTCGGACTCAACTGGAAAGGAGTTATAAATGATGCGAGGGTGACCAGGTACAGTAAGAAGTAACCGGTTCAACTGTGAAGCCTTCACCTTGTCTTTATACTATGACATGTGTACATTGAAGCAAATATTCTTCAGTACCGTAACACCATAAATATTTAAAGCGTTTTATATGAAAATAATATACATTGTACTGGCTGTTTCTGCCCTCATAATCACATCCTTTTCGGGAGCAGACAAAGGCATTTCATCTAAAATAAAGGTTGATGGAGGAACAGTAGAAGGATATGTGGCTGAAGGAGTAACGATTTTTAAAGGAATACCCTTTGCTGCACCTCCGACAGGTGACCTTCGGTGGAAAGCCCCTCAACCGGTTGTACCGTGGACAGGAATCAGGAAATGCATTGCTAATCCTCCAAGCGCCATGCAGGCAAAGCCTGTTCCGTTTATGATGTGGAGCAAGGAATTCATGGCACCTGAGGAACCTCTCGGCGAGGATTGCCTGTACCTTAATATCTGGACCGCAGCCAGGAAGGCCGGTTCAGCATTGCCTGTAATAGTCTGGATCCATGGCGGAGGATTCACCGGTGGTTCAGGAACAGTGCCTCTGTATGACGGAACAGAAATGGCAAAGAAAGGAGTGGTGTTCGTCACGATCAATTACAGGCTCGGGGTTTTTGGATTCCTTGCCCATCCTTCCTTAACAGCTGAGAGCCAGGATAAAGTTTCGGGAAATTACGGGATACTCGACCAGATTGCCGCATTGAGATGGGTCAGGAACAACATAGCTCTCTTTGGCGGTGATCCGGGAAATGTTACCATAGATGGCCAATCGGCCGGTTCTTTCAGTGTAAATGCCCTGATGATCTCTCCCATGGCAAAAGGACTGTTCCACAGGGCTATAGGTGAAAGCGGCGGGATGTTTTCGAAGAGTATGGCGCTCTCAATGGACCTTAAATCAGCCGAAGATGCGGGAGTTGCCTTTGCGGATAAGGCTGGTGCGAAATCAATTTCCGAACTGAGACAGAAAAGTGCCGGTGACCTGATAAAATTGCAGGGAAGATGGTCAATCGTCGTGGACAACGTCGTAATACCGCCCTCCAGGGAAACTTTTATAGCCGGTAAGCAAAACGATGTTCCTCTAATAACAGGTTGGAACGCTGATGACGGATTTTCCTTCGGCCCTCCTCTGAATGCAGATAACTTCAGGAAAAACGCCGTAAAAACTTACGGGGACAGGGCAGAGGAGTTCCTTATGATTTTTCCGTCAAGAACCGAAGATGAGGCAAAACAGTCGCAGAAAATTATTTCACAGATGTTCTTCGGATACGAGAACTTTAAATGGGCCAGCCTTCAGAGCTCAAGAGGGAAAAACAAGTCATGGCTTTACTATTTCAGGCGAGTTCCACCGGGGGAACCAAACTACGGGGCGTTTCATTCAGCAGAATTTGGCTATGTTCTCAAAACGCTAAAATTATGGAACAGGCCTTTCACGTCGTGGGATTATGAACTTTCTGATATTATGTCATCCTATTGGGTGAATTTCGCAAAGACGGGTAACCCGAACGGTAAGGGACTCCCGGAATGGCCCTCTTTTGATGATTCGAATCCGCAGGTCATTGATTTTGGCGAACAGGTCAAAGCTGCACCTGTTCCATACCTGAAGCAACTTCAGTTTCTTGATTATCCAAAATATTAATATGATGAAAATAAGGATATTACTGCTTTCTTTCTTTTCTTTTGCATTTTACTTACAAGTTAATTCCCAGGCCCGGGAATGGTTTAATGTGACTGAATTATTCCCTGGAGTGTTCAGGATTGACGACCATGGGGCCGTCAATGTCTATCTTGTTGTAGGTAAAGACAGTGCACTGGTGATTGATACGGGGATGGGTAATGCGGATCTTGTTTCCACCGTCGAAAAACTGACAAAGAAACCTCTGATCGTCGTAAATACTCACGGACATCCTGATCATACAGGGGCAAATTACCAGTTTAAAAAGATTTATATTCATCCTTATGACATCAATGATGCTGTAGCCAATAACGATCCGGAGAAACGAAGGCAGGCGGCAAGCGTAATGCAGGCAGGTGCGAAACCAACCGAGAGTGAGCTTTTTAAAGGAAAGCCTGAACAGACGCGCCTGGTACCTGTCAGGGACGGATATATTTTCAGGCTCGGGGACAGGAACCTGAAGGTTATTGAGACTCCGGGGCACACTGCGGGGGAGATTGTCATCCTTGACATTGAAAATAAGCTCCTGTTTGCAGGTGACAATGATAATACACTGGTATGGCTGTTCCTGCCCGATTGCAAACCACTGCACGAGTACCTGGCCTCACTTATTAAACTGCAGGGAATGAGGAATGAATTTACAACCATTCTCCCGGGTCATGGTATTGCAAGAAGCTCCGATTTTATTGACGACCAGGTTAAGTGTGTGAAAGGAATACTCGACGGCTCTCTGAAGACCGAACCATATAAGTCATTTGCAGGTGAAGCAATGATGGCCACCTTCGGTAAGGCAAGTGTGGCATTTAATCCCAAAAACCTTTAACCTGATCACTGTGGAAAAGAGACTTAAAATAGGCATTCTGCGCGAGACCAAGAATCCGCCCGACAGGCGTGTGCCACTGACTCCTCCACAAATAATCACTCTCGAGGAAATCTATCCTGACGTGGAGTTTTTTGTGCAGCCGTCCGACAGCAGGTGCTATTCCGACGAAGAGTACGATTACCTTGGGATTCCTCTTAAAGAGGACCTGAGAGAGTGTGATATCCTGCTTGGTGTCAAAGAGATTGATAAAAGGACTTTTATTCCCGGGAAAATCTATATGTTTTTCGCTCACGTGGCGAAGAAACAACCGCATAACCGCGAGATGTTCAGGGAGATGGCAAGCCGGAACCTGACCCTGATCGATTATGAATACCTGACCACCGAAAAAGGGCAGCGCGTTGTTGCATTCGGAAGGCATGCCGGTATTGTCGGGGCGTATAACGCAATAAGGGCCAGGGGCATTAAGACAAACAGGTTCAGGCTTAAACCTGCATATATGTGTCACGATCTTGATGAGGTATGGGCCGGGCTCAGGCTCATTGAGCTGTTACCCGGGCTTAAAATCCTGGTTACCGGGGAAGGGAGGGTATCTTCGGGTGCGATGGAAACGTTGCACGTACTGAACCTCGTTGAAGTCACTCCTGATGAATTTCTCAATAAGCAATTTGATGTACCTGTTGTTTGCCAGATTGGTCCGCAGCACTATACACGTCATAAAAAAAATCATCCCTTTACCTTCAGCCACTTTGTAAAGCATCCGGATGAATTCGAGTCTGCTTTTTATCCATTCGCAAGAGTAACTGATATCCTGGTGACGGGACATTACTGGGACCCGCGATCGCCGGTATTTTTAACCCTGGATGACATGCGGCAGCCTGATTTTAAAATTTCAATTGTGGCCGATATAAGCTGCGATGTGAACGGGCCATTGCCGTGTACGGTGCGGGCATCGACAATAGCCGACCCTTTCTATTCTTTCAATCCCCTGACTGCAACTGAAGAACAGGCATTCTCAAAGCTTTCAAATATTACTGTTATGGCCGTGGATAATCTCCCGGGAGAACTACCACGGGATGCTTCACAGGATTTCGGAAAGCAATTGATGCAGAATGTATTACATGATCTTATTACAAACCGGACCAGCCCGATGATCCGGCGTGCCACAATTATTGAAGACGGAAATCTCACTCAACATTATAACTACCTTGATGATTACCTTCACTGACTCAAACCTCAAACCTTAAACCTTAAACCTTTATATCATGCGACAAACCCTGACACTGATTTTATTTTTGTGTTGCCTGAATATCTTCGCGCAGCAGGATGATGCTCCCGTTGTTGGTATCAGCGACAAGCGGGTCGATATCTACGGGTTCCGGAACGCAAGAATTTATACCGATTACCAGACAGTCCTGGAGAATGCCGATATGATCGTGGCAAACGGAAGGATTGAAGCAATAGGAGTTAATCTCACTTTTCCCAGGGGCGCCATTATTATTGACCTGACAGGAAAAACCGTTTACCCTTCATTCATAGATATTTATGCCGGGAGTTATGGCCTTAAAACCCAGACAGGGGGACAGGATGCAAATCCATTTGCCATGATGATGCCCCAGGGCGGCAGGCAAAGGGATCTATCATCACCGGAGCCAAGAATAGCTGACTACTGGAACAATGGAATAAATGCTACCTACGACATTGCACGTGAATTCATACCCGATTCAAAAAGTGCCGGCGAATACCGCCAGGCCGGTTTCGGAACCCTGGTAACCTTCAGGCCCGACGGACTTGCGCGTGGAACTTCAGCACTCGTAAGCACCGGAGACGGGAAGTCGAACAATGTGATGATCAGGAACAAGGTAACTGCAAATTATTCCCTGAACAGGGGGCGGTCATCAGATATTTATCCTATGTCGCAGTTCGGCGTCATTGCCCTTCTTCGTCAGATTAATTACGATGCCCAGTGGTACAGGCAGCTTCCGAAAGGATATTTTCACGACGAGGGTGTTGAAGCCTATGCCGCAAACCTCTCTCTTCCTCAGGTTTTCGAAGTCAACAATAAGCTTGAGATAATGAGAGTCGACAAAATAGGAAAAGAATTTGGCATCAACTACATCATTAAAGGCGGCGGGGACGAATACCAGGATATAAGGGAGATTCTTAAAACAGGCGACAAGCTCATTGTTCCGGTTAATTTTCCGGAAGCTCCTGATGTAAAGGATCCTTTCGATGCTTCAAAGGTGGCATATGAAACTCTCAAACACTGGGAGCTTGCCCCATATAACTTATCGAAACTTTATGCAGCAGGACTCACATTTGCAATTACCTCATCTGACCTTAAGCAGAGGTCATCATTTCTCGCAAACCTGAGGAAAGCCGTCAGGCTGGGACTTCCTGAAATGGAGGCTCTTAAGTCACTTACCCTGATTCCGGCTACAATAGCTGGAGCAACTGATCTGGTTGGGGCAATCAGGAAAAACATGATTGCAAGCTTCCTGATTACCTCCGGGGATGTTTTTGCAGATGACTGTGTGATTTTTGAAAACTGGGTGCAGGGTGTACCTTACAGGTTTGTTGACCTTAGAACACATGATGTGCGGGGTACCTATTCACTCATGGTCGATACCGGTTCTTACAAACTGAATCTTTCGGGCCCGCTCGACAAGCCTGCTGTTAAACTTGTGCACGACTCCACTGAGGTGAAAGGTGCGGCATTTACCCTCGACAGGGACATGGTGAGCCTGAGTTTTGACAGGGGCAGGACCAAATACAGACTTACCGGATATTTCAATGGCAGGGACCTCGAAGGGAAAGGTCAGACCGACGGAGGCAGGTGGATTGGATGGAAGGCTTCCTGGTCGGGGACAAGCGCAGAACCCGTTAAGATTAAAAAACCCGTGTCACCAACCCCTGAACCCGGTATGACAATGTTCCCCTTCACGTCATACGGGAGAACTGAACTGCCGGTACAGGAGGATATCATTTTTAAAAATGCCACCGTATGGACAAATGAAAAGGAGGGAAATCTTCAGAATACCGACGTTCTTGTCCAGAAAGGGAAAATTGCAAAAATCGGAAAGAACCTTACCTCGGGTGGAGCCAAAACAGTTGACGGTACCGGCATGTACCTTACTTCGGGGATTATCGACGAGCACTCGCACATTGCCCTTGAAGCAGTGAATGAGGTTGGCCAGGCAATAACGTCGGAGGTACGGTGCAGTGATGTTATAAACCCGGAGGACCAGGCAATTTACCGGCAGCTTGCCGGTGGCGTTACAGCGGCCCACATTCTCCATGGGTCAGCCAACCCGATAGGTGGTCAGTCGGTGCTCATCAAACACAGGTGGGGAAGGATCGCCGATGAACTTAAGATAGAAAACCAGGTGGGTTTTCTCAAGCATGCACTTGGCGAGAATGTCAAAAGAAGCACCAACAGGTATCCTAATACCAGGATGGGTGTCGAGCAGATTATCAAGGATGCATATCAGAGAGCGTCAGATTACAATAAACAATGGAAGGAGTGGAACGCTCTTAAGCCAGCCGAAAGGGTTGGGAAAATTCCGCCAAGGAAGGACCTCGAACTTGAAGCCATTGTTGATGTACTTGAAAAGAGAAGCTTCATCGTTTGCCACGCATATGTTCAGTCGGAGATAGTGATGATAATGGAACTCGCCCGAAGTTTCGGGGTGGAGGTAAATACTCTGATCCACTGCAATGAAGGATACAAGGTTGCCGATAAGATAAGGGACCATGGAACCGCAGCATCAGTTTTTGCCGACTGGTGGGACTATAAATACGAAGTCTATGAAGGCATTTCCTACAACGCTCCAATGCTGATACGTCAGGGAGTGCTTACCTGTATTAATTCGGATGACGAGGAGATGGGAAGGAGGCTTAACCAGGAAGCTGCAAAGGTTATGAAGTATGGCGGGATCTCCGAATCTGATGCCTGGAAGCTTGTAACTCTCAACCCTGCAAAAATTCTCCATCTCGACGACAGGATGGGCAGCATCAGGCCCGGTAAGGATGCCGACCTGGTTCTGTGGACCGGCAACCCGCTGTCGGTCTACTCGCATCCTAAAATGACAATGGTCGACGGGATCTTCTATTTTGATGAAGATACTGATGCAAAACTAAAGGATCAGATGGACAGCGAACGGAACAGGATCGTTTCCAATATCCTGAAGGAAGCACAGGCTCCTGCTTTTAACCCTCCTAATTTTCCAAGACGATGAAAACAGTAAAATATTTTTCGGTTTTATTTCTGTTGCTTGCCGGCTACGCCCTGGCAGCACAGAGCCCTGTTGTGGCACCGGCCCAGAAGAAGCCTGTAATCCTGACAGGAGGAACTATCCATACGGGAACAGGAGAGGTTATTGAAAACGGTCTGATAGCCTTCTCGGCAGGCAGGATCACGTACGTGGGAAAGGCTGAAGATTTCAGGTCCGATAAATCACAGTTTGAATCCTTCGATGTAACAGGCAAGCAGATCTACCCGGGACTTATTCTTACAAATACAATCCTGGGGCTTGTTGAGATCGGCGCAGTCGATGTTACCGTTGATGCCCGCGAGATTGGAGACCTCAATCCCAATGTAAGGGCAATTGCAGCGTACAATACGGATTCACATGTTATACCTGTTGTAAGGTCAAACGGCGTATTACTGGCGCAGGTCATGCCACAGGGATCCTTGCTGGCCGGCAGCTGCAGCGTTGTACAGCTCGACGCCTGGAACTGGGAGGACGCTGCTTACAAGATGGATAACGGGTTGATGCTCGACTGGCCCGCTAAGGCAGTTCCCGGAGGAAGGCAGGGCGCGTATTTTGCTATGTTCGGAGGAAATTCGGCTTCAGTTTATGATATAAATGTTGAAGCCCTCGAGAAGATATTCTCCGACGCCATTGCCTATTCGGGTGTTGATAAGCCGGTAAATGTCAACCTCCGCCTGGAAGCATTGAAGGGCCTGTTTGACGGTTCAAAAACACTTTACCTGAGCTCTTCCGAACCCAAGGGTATCATTGCTGCAGTTTCTTTTGCAAAAAAGTACGGGGTTAAAAAAATTGTTCTGACATCTGCCGATGAGGCTGCCTGGCAGGTTAAGGATTTCCTGAAGGAAAACAACATCCCTCTTATCCTTGCAAACCCGCTCAGGCTCCCTGAAAGTGAGCATAGCGATGTGAGGATGCCTTTCAAGCTTCCGGCAATGTTCATGCACGAAGGATTTCTCGTGGCTGTAACCTATTCTTCCCAGGCTTACCCGAACCTTCCGTTTGCAGCCGGTATTACTGCAGGCTATGGTCTTTCAAAGGAAGAAGCCCTGCAGACTGTGACCCTGAATGCAGCTAAAATTCTTGGAATAGATGATGTTACAGGCTCACTCGAGAAGGGTAAGGATGCAAACATCGTAGTCTCCGACGGCGATCTTCTTGATATGAAAACGAACAATGTCATTTATGCATTTATCAATGGCAGGAACATAAGCCTCGACAATAAGCATAAACAACTTGGCAGGCGTTTCCAGGCTAAATATGACCAGCAGTCGGCCAGGTAGGAGGGAGACGGCTTCTTATAATTCGTTGGGATACTATAATATTCTATCTTTGTTTTAAAGTGCAAAGATGAAAATAGCGATCCTTGGTACGGCTTATCCTTTCAGGGGAGGACTGGCAGCCTATAATGAAAGGCTCGCCAGGCAGTTTATATCTGAAGGGCACGAGGTATCTGTTTTCACTTTTACGACTCAGTATCCAGGGTTTCTCTTCCCGGGGAAATCACAGTTTATCGGAGGACCGCCACCCCAGGGTCTGAACATCTTCCGTACACTCAGCTCGGTCAATCCATTTACATGGATACGGACCGGCCTCAGGCTGAGAAGGGAGAAGCCTGACTTTATCATAATTAAGTACTGGCTTCCCTTCATGGGCCCGGCACTTGGAACTGTGGCGAGGATAGCTTCGGGAGGTGGACGATGCAGGGTGATAACCATTCTCGATAATGTGATCCCCCATGAGAAAAGACCCGGTGACCGTTTGCTTACCAGGTATTTCATATCAGCCGTTCACGGTGCCGTTGCAATGTCGGGGTCGGTGATGGATGATCTTTATAAATTCAGAAGGAACATACCAGCTGCCCTGAACCCCCACCCGCTCTTCGACAACTTCGGTGCCCCACTGGAAAGAAAAGAGGCTTTAGCAAGACTGAACCTTGATCAGTCTTTTTCATACATCCTGTTCTTCGGATTTGTCAGGGCTTACAAGGGACTGGATCTCCTTATAGAGGCATTTTCAGACAAGTGCCTGAGAACCAGGAAAATAAAGTTGATTGTTGCCGGTGAGTTCTATGATAATGAAAAACCTTACCTGGAGCTGATTGAAAACAGGGGAATCGGGGATGAGGTCAGCCTCTTTGACAGGTTTATCGGAGACGATGAAGTTGCTGTATTCTTCAGTGCATCCGACCTGGTGGTCCAGCCCTACAGGAATGCAACACAGAGCGGTGTCACACAAATTGCCTATCATTTCGACAAGCCGATGATAGTAACGGATGTGGGCGGGCTGAAAGAGATTGTGCCAAATGGAAGATGCGGATACGTGGTCGGTGCCGACCCGGGAGAAATAGCAGCCGCCATAAATGATTTCTTCAGCAGCGGCAGGCGCGATGAATTTATCACGAATGTTAAAGAGGAGAAAAAAAAGTACCTGTGGAGCAAAATGACCGGAACAATCCTGAATATTTATAACCAGACTGTAAGTAATGATAATAAGAAGTAAAGCGCCATTGAGACTGGGCCTCGCGGGAGGAGGCACGGATGTTTCGCCCTACTCGGATATTTACGGCGGAGCAGTTCTGAATGCCAGCGTTAACCTTTACGCCTATGCAACCATTGAACCTCTCAACAATGGAAAAATAATCCTGAAGTCGGTTGACAAGATGACCGAATCTGTCTTCGATTCGGCCGGTGAACTTATTATTGACGGGAATCTCGATCTCATAAAGGGAGTTTATAACAGGGTGGTTAAGGATTACGGGCTTGAACCAAAGTCGTTTGCAATCACGACATTCGTTGATGCTCCTGCAGGATCAGGACTTGGTACTTCTTCAACCCTTGTGACTTCTGTACTGGGAGCTTTTGCCGAATGGTTCAGGCTTCCACTTGGTGAATATGACCTTGCCAGGCTGGCATATGACATTGAGCGCACAGATCTCGGGATGGCGGGTGGAAAGCAGGATCAGTACGCCGCCACCTTCGGCGGGGTCAATTTCATGGAATTTTACGACAAGGGGAAGGTAATTGTTAATCCTCTCCGCATTAAGGATCAGGTGCTTAATGAGCTCTCAAATAATATCATCCTGTTCTATACAAGGACAAGCAGAATTTCCTCTGAAATCATTGAAGAGCAGCAGAAAAACGTGGAAAAGGATTCAAAGAGAGCCGTGGAAGCCATGCATAAGCTGAAAGAGCTGGCGATCGAGATGAAAGAGGCTATATTAAAAGGCAATCTGGATGTAATCGGTGAATTGCTGAATATCTCATGGCAGTTCAAGAAGCAGATGGCTGATGGTATCTCGAACAGCCAGATTGATGAAATATATGATGCGGCTATGAAGGCAGGTGCTACCGGAGGAAAGATAAGCGGGGCCGGCGGAGGAGGCTTCATGTTCTTCTATTGTCCCGGCAACTCCCGGTACAGCGTTCTAGGCGCACTCGAAAAATTCGGCGGGCATCCCCGCAGGTATGAGTTTACCCGCCAGGGACTTGAGAGCTGGACAATCTGAAATGGGAAGGGAAGCAGTAATACTTGCAGGGGGTCTGGGTACAAGGCTCAGGGAGGTGGTCGGCGATTTGCCGAAGGCTATGGCTCCCGTAAATGGTAAGCCATTTCTTCATTACGTTCTGAGGCTGCTTTCAGGGCAGAATTTTGACAGGGTAATTCTTGCGACCGGCTATAAAAACGACTATATAAGCAATTACTTTGGAAATGCCTTCGGAAGGATGTCGCTACGTTATTCTGTGGAAAGAGAACCGATGGGTACAGGCGGGGCTATGCTGCTTGCTTCATCCCTGGTTGACAACGATTATTTTTTTGTCATTAATGGCGATACATTGTTCGATGTTGACATGGATGGGTTCCAGCGTTCATTCCTTTCGGAAAATGCGGACCTTTCCGTTGCGCTTAAGCCGATGAAAAACTTCGACCGTTACGGCAGTGTTTCTGTTGACGGGCAAAGGATTGTCTCTTTCAATGAAAAAAAATACTGCAGGGAAGGACTTATAAGCGGGGGTGTCTATATTCTGCGGAAGGAGTGGCTGAAATTAAATGCACCAGGTGAAAAATTCTCTTTTGAAAAGAATATGATGGAAAGGCTGACACGAACTTCTCTTATCAGCGCGTTTATTTCAGATTCATATTTCATAGATATCGGAATACCTGAAGATTATTCGCGCGCTTCAGCTGAAATGTTACCGTGAATTGCCGGTCAGAAGTTCAGAGTCTTGCTTAACTGGTAATTATTCCTTTCCGATGAATTCCTGTTTATCAGCTCGCCCAGGAACCCGGTCAGAAAAAGCAAAGTTCCAAGGATCATCACGGTCAGGGCAATGTAAAACCACGGGCTTCCTGTTACCAGCGGTGCCCTCCAGTTGTGATAGACATACCATAATTTTCTTCCGCCCAGGAATCCGGCAGTAATGAACCCAATGAGAAACATCAGGGTGCCCAGGCTCCCGAACAGATGCATGGGGCTTTTGCCATACTTTGTGATGAACCCTATTGTGAGTAGATCGAGATAACCTTTCACAAACCTGTCAAGACCATATTTTGTGATGCCGTATTTCCTGGCCCGGTGGATCACAACCTTCTCACCTATCTTTTTAAAGCCGGCTTCCTTTGCTAGCATGGGAATATACCTGTGCATCTCTCCAAAGACTTCAATGCTCTTGACGACTTCATTCCGGTATGCTTTCAGCCCGCAGTTGAAATCATGCAGCTTTATTCCCGATGACCACCTGGCCGTTCCATTGTAGAATTTACTGGTGAGCCTTTTGATAAAAGGATCATATCTTTTCTTCTTCCAGCCCGATACCAGGTCGAAACCATCCTCGCGGATCATCCTTACCAGTTCAGGTATTTCATCAGGGCTGTCCTGCAGGTCGCTGTCCATTGTGATAACAACATCACCTGCCGATTTTGAGAAACCTGTGTGAAGGGCCGCGGCTTTTCCATAGTTTCTCCTGAACCTTGCCGCTTTTATGAAGCTGTTCTTTTTTGACAGATCCTCTATTACGTTCCATGAAGAATCGCTGCTGCCATCATCAACAAAAATAACCTCGAATGAGAGTCCTGCCCCGGAGCAAATCCTTTCTATCCAGGCAGTAAGTTCAGGAAGTGACTCTTCCTCATTGAAAACCGGGATGACTACTGAAAGATCCATCAGCGGCTGGTTTTAATTTGTTGGTGCATCAACAAGGGGGTTCCCTTCTTTCCTTGTAAATATGCTTACAAGAAGAGAAAGGACCGTGCCAAAAAACATATTTGTGATTATACTCATCGGGGCAATGAATTCGGGAATCATCAGTTTTTTCTGCATTGCAATCGATGCATCGATAATCTGCTGCGAAGTATTTCTCCTGATCATCAGCTCTTCCGTCATTGCAAGCTGTTTCTTAACAAGATCCGGGTCGATATATTTATAAAGTATATACGTGAAAATTGCGGATATGACCGAAAAATAAAGAAATATGATGACGCCGGCCCCTAGTGATGCTCCGTAGGTAATGTAGCCATGAAGGTAATTATCCCTGTATGATTTTATGAGGAAATAAAGGAGAACGATAAGGACCACGAAAAATGCATATCCAAGCGGCTTGTTGAAAGTAAGATCGAGGAAGTACATGAGAAGAGAATAGACCACTCCTGTCATTCCCAGGATTATACCATTCTGCAGGTTAGCCTTCCAAACAGATACTTTATCATCCATATCATCAGGTGTTAGGTTGTTTTTCAAAATGACAGACAAATATAGACTAAAATAACAAAAAGCGGGATTGAGGCAATTGATAATTTATTTTGAAGGAAAGATAAAAGTTAGTACTTTTGCACCGGGTAAGTCTTATACGACCAGCTCCTGCTGAACTCCTCCAGGACCGGAAGGTAGCAAGGGTAGGCAGTCGCAGCGGTGCGATATAAGGAGCTTACCCATTTTTTTATTACTTAAAGTGTGAAGTTTGGAGTCCGTAAAGTTAATTGGAAAGTGATTAAAGTTTGAGGTGCCTTAATTGATTAAAGTTTATGAAAACAACTAACTCTAAGTACTCCAGTCACTTTAGGCACTCTAGGCACTTTTCCTTATTACTTAAAGTGTGAAGTTTGAAGTCCGTAAAGTTAATTGGAAAGTGACTAAAGTTTGGAGGGCCTTAATTGATTAAAGTCTATGAAAACAACTAACTCTAAGTACTCCAGTCACTTTAGGCACTCTAGGCACTTTTCCTTATCTTTGCCTGTTTATTAAAACTACATGTTACTCAAGATATACCCGGCAAATCCCAACGAAAGGCACATCAGACAGGTAGTGGATGTTCTCGAAAAGGGAGGGATTGTCATTTGTCCGACCGACACTGTGTACGCCATGGGGTGCGATATCAGGGCAACCAGGGCCATCGAGAGAATTGCCCGCCTTAAGGGAACAGATCCCGAGAATCCCGACATGTCTCTGATATTCCATGATATGAGTCAGCTTTCAGAATATACTGTCATACACGACAATACCCTGTTCAAGCTTCTGAAACGAAACCTTCCGGGCCCATTCACTTTTATTGTCAAGGCCAATAACCAGATACCTAAAATGTTCAAAAACAAGAAAAAAACTGTGGGTATCAGAATCCCTGACAATAATGTTGTACTCGAACTGGTGCGTGAACTCGGGCGGCCAATAATCTCGACCTCGGTGCACGATACCGATGAGGTGATCGAATACACGACTGATCCGGAGCTGATTTACGAGAAGTACCGGGATTTTGCAGATATTGTGAT
>DATKMR010000005.1:0-75153 GCA_035541795.1 Bacteroidales bacterium | reverse complement strand
GTTCTACAATTCATGTCACCCCTCCGGGGTGTATTTGATAGACCCATATGGGCTATCAATGTTCAGGTGGGTGATTATTGACATAGGAACCGCGGAGCGGTTCCATGAATGGTCATGTAAATGGTGCAACCCCTCCGGGGTAGTAGAATCATTGTCTAAATTATGTTCTACAATTCATGTCACCCCTCCGGGGTGTATTTGATAGACCCATACGGGCTATCAATGTTCAGGTGCTGATTATCGACATAGGAACCGCGGAGCGGTTCCATGAATAATAAACAGAAGTATTTATAAAGTTTAGAAAATCTTCATAACTTTCAAGTGCTGCATTTCTAAATTAATTACCATGAAACCAAACTCCTTTACAAAACTGTATGTCCATTATGTATTCAGCCCAAAAGGGCGAGAATCACTTTTAACAGAACAGATTAAAGAATCAGTTCAGAAGTACATATATGGTATTATTGTCGGAAAAAAATGTAACCCATTGGCAATTAATGGTACATCGGACCATTTGCATATTCTTACCGGACTCAATCCTGCAGTTTCAGTTGAATCACTGGTACGTGATATAAAACGAAGTTCATCCCTGTACATCAATAAAAGCAGGCTATTTTCTCATGGGTTCAACTGGCAGGAAGGATATGGTGCGTTTACAGTAGGTTACAGAGAATTAGATGTGGTTTACAAGTATATTCTTAACCAGAAACAGCACCATGAGAGACAGAACTTCAAGGAAGAATTTACCACAATCCTGAATGAAGAAGGATTCAAATTTGATGAAAAATATCTATTTGATTTTTATCTCTGATCATGTGCTTATTCTCCTCCGGTCAGAATTGATTAATTTCTCTGGAGGGAGTTTAATTATGGCTTGAAAGAATGACATTAACTTCAACTATTCCAGCTTGACCGGAGAATATAATGTCAGGGAATAGGCAGGAAGTTTATTTGATTATGTACCACGATTCGCTGTTTGGACCGACGGTAACGGGTATGCTGATATTATAATCCCTGTCAATCCTGATAGCAAATGATTTCCCGTCATTGCCGGTCACGACCGCTTTCCTGTCGAGACTTGTATAATAGACATTAACCTTCATTTTCCTGGTTATGGCATGATCGAGGGGATTATAAACCACCAGAAGTCCCTTCTCAGCTGTTGCCGGATTCACATGCAATATTGCATCAGCATCTCTGCCGTCGGCCCTCCTGACATGTATTATATCGGCATCAAGAACAGCCCTGTGCTGTTTATAAAAACTGACCCATTTCTTAACCAGTTCCATTGTTTCGGGGGCGTCGTACAGGCGTGTTCCCCTCCAGGCGGCCTGCACGCCTGCTCCGAAGAGGTCGGCAAGGCGCTGGCCATAATGCGGCAGGTGATCCTTCAGGGGTTCAATAGTTGCTTCAGCACCGCCTCCCTGGTATTCAACAAGCGGAACATGCATCCAGCCCATCGAAGGCGTCTTCTCCCATGTTCCGTCGAAGATATTCTGGCGCTCGATGATCTCCTGCTGGCGGCGTGGCAGCGACCAGTTGGTCTCACGGTACCCCATGCCTGTCTTGCTGCTGCCATTCAGGAAATACCAGTCGGGGACCGTGAGATAAACCCCGCGGGCACGGCACCACCTGTAAAAATCAGAGATTATCCTGAACTGCTTCCACTGCGAGTCTTTCATCCCTTCGTGGCCGGGATGCTTATCCGACGCGCACACATCGCCGGGGTAGGAACCATCATGCTCGAAATTGTCAAATCCTGTGTATTCTATAAACCTGCAGACCTTCTTAAAATACTCCAGCCCCCACGCCGACCCCAGGCATGGGGAATTGCCGAATATGGGTTGCTGCCCCGCAGGCATGACAACGTCATGCCCGCCGCCGATATGGCGGCTCGCCAGCAGGCTGTAACCGCCAAGTGCTATACCTTTCGAATGGGCATAATCCACGAGTGCCCTAAACTTCGCGAGATTCGCATGAGAGCTGTCTTCGATATCAAAACCGCTGCCGAAAGAGAGGATGATCTTTTCAAAGCCTGTGGCAGCACACTGGTCCACCGCATTTTTAACCGAAGCATCATCGGCGTACCTGAGATGAAAAAAAACAGGGTTCTCCGTGACCCAGGGAGCAATGGTCCTGTACATCTTCCTCTGGGCAAGACCGTTCCTTTCCCTGTCGTAGCTGTCACATACCAGGATCCATGTACGGAAACTGCCAAATGATTGTCCGTCAGCAATTCTTTCAGCCGGACCCATAGCAGGCCTGCACTCGAGCATCGACGGCTGGACCCTGTTATAGTTGACAATCGTGGCATACTCGGGGTCGGATTCCCACCAAACAGATTTTTCATAGCACGATTCCGACGACATGCTTCCACCGAAGGCATAATCTGTTTCAACATATACACCCGGAAGTATCCAGTTTTTCTTGTCACCAACCGCACTCTCCTCCTCTGTCAAAGCAAGAAGCTCTGAACTGAAACTATCGATTTTAATCTCTTTCCCGGAATTGTTTCTCAGGGTAAACCACTTGCATATCAGCGGAATACCATCATATATCTCATAGCTGATGGTTATTTCAATCCCCCTCAGCACCGAGCTGTCGACTGCCGGCACATACCTGAAATCGATTTTTTTTCCCTTGGGCGGCCAGGGCAGATCTGCCGGCATCCATTCGACCCTTTTTTTCCACCCGAACCGGGCCTCAGTTTCACCGGCTGAATATCCTTCAAGCCTGAATGATGCCGAATCATCAGGCTTCAATCCTGCAATGAAATCTTCGGTCAGGTAGTTGTTTACGGGCTGGCCTCTCAGTCCGCCGATACTTATTTTTTCCCCGTTAATGCAAACAAGCATTTCCGGCTTGATGGCCCTCAGAATCTCTTTACCGTTCATCAGGTTTGAAAACCCTATTGTGGCACCCGCGGGCCTTGTGCTGATCGTTCTTGCTACCAGCCCGTTTGTAATCACAACCCGGTTACCTTCCTCCTTTATCTCAGCTTTATAAGCTGATCCGTCAATCAGCCAATCCTTCTTCCCTGCATACGGAGATCTGCAGCTGGCAGTTAAAAGAGCCACGACGGCCGATAAAACAGCCACCGTAATAAAAGACATTTTTTTCATTGCCTGCGACCGGAAGAATTTACTCTTGATAACCTAAAAGTAATTAATTGCCGGCAAACAGCAAAGCCCTCTGCATGCAGGACCGCGTGACTCCTGCCCGTAGATCAGTCAATTTTATTTTTCTTATTTATTACCCTATCTTTGCTACTCATCAATAACTCTGAATTAATGGTCACAATTGAACAGATTAAAGCCCTTTCAGAACGCCGCGACGCGTTGAGGAGGTATCTTTGACATCGAAGGTAAACTTAAGGAAATAAGTGAAAAGGAAGAGGTAACCCACAGGCCTGACTTCTGGAATGATCCGAAAAAGGCGGAAGAGCTCCTAAAGCTGATTTCTTCCCTCAAAAGCTGGACAACAGATTATAAAACGATCACTGCTTCACTTGATGATCTTTCGGTATTATTCGACTTTCTGAAAGAGGGAGAAGCAACAGAACAGGATGTTGATCTCCAGTACTATAAATGCGTGGAACAGATCGAGGCGCTGGAAGTAAGGAACATGCTCAGGAAGGAAGAAGATCAGCTTGGCGCAATACTTAAAATAAATGCAGGAGCAGGCGGTACCGAGAGCAACGACTGGGCCGCCATGCTTATGAGGATGTACATCCGCTGGGCAGAAAGAAACAATTATAAATTAAAGGAGCATGATTTCCAGCCCGGCGATGAGGTTGGAGTCAAATCGGTAACGATCGAAATTGACGGTGAGAGAGCGTACGGCTACCTCAGAAGTGAAAACGGGGTTCACAGGCTCGTGAGAATCTCGCCTTTCAACGCCCAGGGGAAACGACAAACTACTTTTGCATCGGTCTTCATTTCACCACTGGTTGACGAGAATATTGAAATCGAGATTAATCCTTCCGATATAACCTGGGAGACTTACAGATCGAGCGGGGCAGGTGGTCAGAACGTCAATAAGGTTGAGACTGCAGTGCGACTCCGCCATGCACCCACGGGGATCGTTATCGAAAACCAGGAGACACGTTCTCAGCTGAACAACAAGGAAAATGCGCTCAGGATACTAAAGTCGCAGCTTTATGAACTGGAGCTGAGAAAGAGGAGGGAGGAGCAGGCAAAGATAGAAGGCGAGAAAAAGAAAATTGAGTGGGGTTCACAGATTCGGTCATATGTGATCCATCCCTACAAGATGGTGAAAGACCTCCGGACAGGTTATGAGACATCCAATGTACAGGCAGTGCTGGATGGCGACCTGAATGCTTTCATTAAGGCATTTCTCATGGAATTCGCCGGCAAATGATAGCCTTTGATGATAAAATTCATGTATTTTGTTTACTGGCAGCATTTTATTTGCAACGCCTAACACCGACTGATAATGGCAGAAAGAAACAAGCTGTTCAGTGAATTTCCCCCGGTTTCAACAAAGGAATGGACCGACAGGATCACTGCTGACCTGAAAGGAGAGAATTTTGCAGAAAAACTTGCCTGGCATACCGAAGAAGGGATAACGGTAATGCCTTTTTACAGGCAGGAGGACCTGACAGGAAGAGGGATGGCTGGTTACCTGCCGGGTGAAGTTCCGTTCCTCAGAGGGTCAAGCGCGAATGGTAACTGCTGGCTGATAAGACAGGACATCGAAGCGGGCGACTTTTCACTGGCTAATGCAAGGGCTGCCGATATCCTGATGAAGGGAGTGGATTCTCTCGGGTTCATAATCAGGGATCCTTCATCAATAAGTGAAGAGGCCATTCACACCCTGCTTAAAGGGATTCATCCGGAGAGCGTTGAGTTAAATTTCTTTTCCGATGGAAAGGCAATTGAGATATTGAGTTATTTCATCAGTTTCGTGGAAAAGAACAATTTACGGAAGGAGCCGGTAAGGGGTGCCGTTGAAGCTGATCCGCTCGGAAGGCTCTTCAGAAGCGGCAAGCTTTGCATCCCCGTTGAAGATGGTCTGAATTATCTCGCGGAGCTTTCCAGGCTGTCGCTGGCTCTTCCCAGCTTCAGAACCGTAAACATAAATGGATCATGGATTTCTGATGCCGGTGCGGATGTTGTGAGTGAGCTGGCATTTTCTATCGCGATGGGGAATGAGTACCTGTCCGTGCTCACCGACAGGGGGCTTACTTCAGACCAGGCAGCTTCGAGGATAAGATTTTCATTTGGGACCGGGCCGAATTATTTCTTCGAGATAGCCAAACTGAGAGCCGCAAGACTTCTGTGGTCGGTAATCACCGCCGCCTATAATCCTGTGAATATTGCAAACACGCGGATGGAGATTCACAGTGTCACTGGCAGGTGGAACAAAACAGAAAAGAACCCCTATGTAAACCTGCTGAGAACCCAGACGGAAGTGATGTCGGCAGTGCTCGGTGGAGCAAATTCAGTGACCGCTGAGCCATTTGACATGACATTCAGGACTGCGGATGATTTTTCCGAGAGGATTGCACGAAACCAGCAGCTGCTGCTCAGGGAGGAGGCATATTTCGACAAGGTGGCTGATCCTGCCGGAGGATCGTGGTATATTGAGAAGCTTACCTCCATGATCGCTGAAAAGGCATGGGAAATATTCGCCGGGATAGAGAAAGATGGAGGTTTTATTGCCGCACTTAATTCAGGATTGGTTGAATCGGGGATGAAGAAATGCCGTGAGGCAAGAGCAGCCGGATTATCGGGAAGAGAAGGCCTTTACGGAAAGGGAAAGGGTGAATCCTCTTGAGATGTACTGACTATGAGACCACAATTCACATATGATGACCTGGGAAAATACAGTCCGCCACAGGGCAGGAATGAAAAGGTAAATGACAACGGCTCCGGGGATGTGTGGACCACTCCGGAAAAAATTCCCGTGAAAAAGGTCTTTACCGCAGATGATACCAGGGAACTTGAACATCTTGGCTACGCGGCAGGCCTTCCACCTTTTCTTCGCGGACCCTATTCAGGAATGTACACAATGATGCCCTGGACGATACGCCAGTATGCAGGTTTTTCGACTGCCGAGGATTCCAACGCATTTTACAGGAGAAACCTTGCAGCGGGTCAGAAGGGTCTTTCTGTTGCCTTCGACCTGGCTACTCACAGGGGTTATGATTCGGATCATGAAAGGGTAATGGGTGATGTAGGCAAGGCAGGGGTAGCCGTTGACTCTATCCTCGACATGAAGATACTATTCGACCAGATACCCCTTAATAAAATGTCGGTTTCGATGACAATGAACGGCGCCGTGCTTCCTGTAATGGCGTTTTATATCGTTGCCGGCCTTGAGCAGGGAGCTAAGCTTGAAGAGCTTTCCGGGACGATCCAGAACGACATCCTGAAGGAATTCATGGTGAGAAATACTTACATCTATCCGCCCGGGTTCTCAATGAGGATAATCGCGGATATTTTTAAATATGCATCCGAAAGGATGCCAAAATTCAACTCGATCAGCATTTCCGGTTATCACATGCAGGAAGCCGGAGCGACGTGCGATATTGAGCTTGGGTATACACTGGCAGACGGGCTTGAATACCTGAGGACAGGTGTGAGATCGGGCCTGGATATTGACGCATTTGCACCGAGGCTCTCATTCTTCTGGGCTATCGGTATGAATCATTTCATGGAAATTGCAAAGATGAGGGCAGCCAGGATGCTCTGGGCCAAGATTGTAAGGCAGTTCAACCCGAAAAATATGAAATCTCTTGCCCTGAGGACGCACTGCCAGACCTCGGGCTGGAGTCTCACCGAGCAGGATCCGTTCAATAATGTGGGAAGGACATGCATCGAGGCAATGGCAGCTGCTCTGGGCCATACACAGAGTCTTCATACCAATGCCCTGGATGAGGCTCTTGCCCTGCCTACTGACTTTTCGGCACGGATAGCAAGAAATACCCAGATTTACCTGCAGCACGAAACAGGCATATGCCACCAGGTAGATCCATGGGGAGGATCCTATTACGTGGAATACCTTACAAATGAGATAGCCTCAAGAGCCTGGGAGCATATCCAGGAGATTGAAAGGCTCGGGGGAATGGCAAAAGCAATTGAATCGGGCCTCCCCAAGATGAGAATAGAAGAGGCTGCTGCAAGGGCACAGGCTAAGATCGATTCGGGTCAGCAGATAATTGTCGGTACAAATAAATACAGGCTTGAAAAGGAAGATCCGCTCGAAACCCTGGAAATCGATAATACGGCTGTCAGGGAGGCGCAGATCAGACGTCTGGCAAAACTCCGTGCCGAACGCGATGAGCAGGCATGCCGGGCATCGCTTGAAGCACTGGAAAAATGCGTTACTACCGGGGAAGGAAACCTTCTCGAACTGGCTGTTGAGGCCGCTAAAAACCGGGCATCACTCGGTGAGATATCTTTTGTATGTGAAAAAATAGTTGGGAGGTATAAAGCTGTGATCAGATCAGTATCAGGAGTTTACTCCTCGGAATATAAACCTGACAAGGATTATGAGGAGGCCCGTGCTCTCGTTACCCGCTTCGCCGAGAAGGAGGGACGGCAACCGAGAATCATGATTGCAAAAATGGGCCAGGACGGGCACGACCGCGGGGCAAAGGTGGTGTCGACAGGATATGCTGATATCGGGTTCGATGTAGACATAGGGCCCCTGTTCCAGACACCGGCCGAGGCTGCGCGGCAGGCAGTTGAAAATGACGTGCATGTGCTTGGTGTCTCCAGCCTTGCCGCTGGTCATAAAACACTTATACCGCAGGTCATTAATGAGCTCAGGAAGCTGGGTCGTGAAGATATCCTGGTGATTGCCGGTGGCGTTATTCCACCTGCAGATTACCATTTCCTGTACGAGGCCGGCGTTGTTGCCATCTTCGGACCCGGAACTTCGGTTGCAAGGGCAGCCAGGCAGATCCTTGAGATTCTCCTGGAGATGGATTAACCATGCTGAAAGTCCTCCCGGAGGGGTAATGAATATTATCTATATTAGGTTCCGAATATCTTTTATTATTTAGAATCAGTCTATATTGACTATAAATTAAGTTGATAAATATCATCTATTTACAAAGTTCATTGGTGCTTATGGTAATTTAGAAGGTACCTAGGTACAATGGATTTTTGTAAACTTTTAAATAGATGAAATTATACCTGCCTCCCCAGCTAAAACATCTTTTTATAGCCTTTGCGATATTTGTATCGCTTTTCCTGCTGGTTCGTCACCTGCTCAGGCCTTCTTCATTCGGGCAGTATGGATTTTACCGCGGAGCCTCCCTTGAGGAGAATGCCCTTTTCCCGGTACATTATGCCGGGAAGAATGCCTGCTACGACTGCCACCAGGACATAGAGGATATTAAATCGAAAGACAGGCACAGCGCGATCAACTGTGAAACCTGTCATGGCCCCGGCACGAAGCACACCGAAACAAGCGAAGCCAGGGATATTGTAAAACCAGCGGGTCGTGAATTCTGCGGCAAATGCCACCGGAAAGACCCGGCCAGGCACAGTGATGTTATTGTTCAGCAGGACCTGGCAACCCATAATCCAGGAAAACAATGTACAGAATGTCATAACCCGCATAAGCCATGGAAAGAAAAGAGGTAACACCTTCGAGGAGAAAATTCCTCAAATCTGCAGCTGTGCTTGCAGGGGCCACGGCCGGATATACTTTGCTCAGCCCTTCTGTATTCCTTCTCTACGGGAAGGAACCCGGGGACAAAAACCTTCCCTGGTACGGCATAATAATCGATATCCGCAGGTGCATCGGCTGCGGTAGTTGTGCCGCGGCCTGCAAGAATGAAAATGATGTGCCCCGCGAACCGTTCTTTTTCCGAAACTGGGTGGAACATTATACCGTCAGGAACGACGGTACGGTGTTGATTGAATCTCCAAACGGGGGCATCGACGGATTCAGCCAGAATGTTCCTGACGAGGAAATATTCAAATCATTCTTTGTTCCAAAAATGTGCAACCACTGCGCCAAATCACCATGCGAGCAGGTCTGCCCGGTGGGAGCCACGTACACCAGCCCCGAGGGAATTGTTCTCGTGGATGAGAAGTATTGCCTGGGCTGCAGGTATTGTGTGCAGGCATGCCCTTACGGTTGCAGGTTTATACACCCGGTGAAGAAAGTAGCAAACAAATGCACCCTCTGCTATCACAGGCTGAAGAAAAACCTCGATCCTGCCTGCATGGAAGTCTGCCCGACAGGTGCCAGGATGTATGGCAACCTCAGGGACAGTAACAGCAAGATTGTTGCTTTTCTGAAGGAACATACAACCCAGGTGCTCAGGCCACATCTCAATACCGGTTCAAAATTATTCTATAACGAATTAAGCTCGGAGGTAAAGTAACATGGATCAGCAATACCAGTTTCTTTTCGAGGCCCTGAAGCATGTTCAGGGATATATTTTCCCGAATGAGATTGACCTCCAGTGGGGAATACTGATAGTAGTCTATCCCTTTATCACAGGGCTGGTCGCGGGAGCTTTTATCCTGGCATCGCTCGAGAGGGTCTTTAACGTAAAGGTCCTTAAACCTACCTACCAGATAGCACTGCTAACCGCGCTTTCTTTCCTCCTTGTGGCTACAATGCCGCTCATCAGCCACCTGTCGCAGCCACAAAGGGCATACCAGATAATGATCACCCCGCATACAACTTCTGCAATGGCAATTTTCGGATTTGTCTACCTCTGGTACCTGATGGTCGTTCTGCTCCTGGAAATATGGTTCGATTACCGCCCCAGCATGGTTGTCTGGGCCAGGGAGAAAAAAGGATTCATGAAATTGGTTTACAGGATTCTTATACTCGGGTTGAATGATATCTCGGAAGCGACGGTAAGATGGGACAGGAAACTTGGATATATCATTACAGTGATAGGAATACCTTCAGCTTTCCTGCTCCACGGGTATGTCGGTTTTATTTTCGGATCTATAAAAGCAAATCCATGGTGGTCAACACCACTTATGCCCATTATATTCCTTTTTTCTGCAATGGTTTCTGGTATCGCTCTTGTTATGTTCATCTATATGGCCATTTCCCGGATCAGGAAGAAAGTCATTGAAGTGGACGTCCTGGATGCGATCGGGAAGTACCTGTTTTTCATTCTTATTCTTGATTTCACCCTCGAAGGTCTGGACCAGATTCACAGGATATACGAGGCAAATGAATCCTTCGAGATACTGAAGTTACTGGTTTCAGGAAAGCTGTATCTGACATTGTTCCTTGGCCAGGGACTGGTAGGTACGATAATCCCGCTCATCACGCTTGCATTCCTTCAGTTTTACAAGGGGAGGATAGCAATCAGGAAATCTCTTTACCTGATCGTCTCGATCCTTACAATGATAGGCGTGTATTCAATGAGGTGGAACGTCGTGATCGGAGGACAGCTTTTCTCAAAGAGCTTCTCAGGCTTCACCAGTTTCAAACTAGGGCTTATCGGCCTGGATGGAACCCTTATGGCCGCCTTCTGGCTGCTTCTTCCTTTCGGGATCCTCGCGTTCCTTCTGTGGCTCCTGCCGCCCTGGAAAATGGTCGGGGATAAGGAATGATTTGTGCCGTCCGGCAATTGGTTTCCCGGTGTTAATCACTAATCGTGATCAATATGGATGCCCGCAATACTGACTATCATGACCTTGAACAACGGATAAAAGCCTTTGAGGAACGCCTTGCCTGTATTGAGGCCGGTATGGCGAACCAGAACATGTCTTCAACTGATGCAGGTGGTTCTTATGCTTTGCCCGACAATATGCCGGCAGGGGAAATCGGACCGGAGGATGAAAAGGGTATTGAGTCGGCAATCGGAAGGGTGGGCCTCGCCTGGATGGGGATGATTGTGCTTATGTCAGGGATCCTTTTCTTTACCGAGTACCTCGACAGCTCCGGGAAATCAATATTATCGGCAGCGGCCGGTTATGCCAGCGTCGTGGCGACCTGGTTCATAGCAAGATACTTCAGAATTTCAAACCAGCCTCTTTATATTATGTTCGGGGTCACAGCACTTATCATCGGGTTCTACATCACAATGCGGCTGCATTTTTTCACTTCATCACCAGCCTTAGGATCAGCAAACCTGGTGCTTATCCTTATGCTTGCAGTTTGTGCCTGTTCCTTTTATCTGTCAATAAAGCGCAATAAGCAGGTATTTGGAATTCTGGGGTTAATTTTTACAGCATTCACATCGGTGGTAAGCAATTCCACTCACATCATGCTGCCGTTGACAGTTGTGGCATCAGCCGGTTCGTTCTTCTTATATTCGAGGTTCAGGTTTAAGGGATTGTATATTTTAACGATAATACTTTCTTATTCTGTTTTTTTCATATGGATTTTTGATAATCCCCCGATGAGCCATTCCATGCAGCTTATCAGCGATAGCAGGGGAGGTTATATCTACCTGTTTTTAACAGGGACGATCTTCTCTTTGCTTCCCCTGCAGCGTGAGACGACGGGATCTGATGATGAATTTCAGATCTCAGCACTTCTCCTTCACGGACTGTTTTTCACCCTTTTGCTTGGGCTCGTTACCGCCGGATTTTTCAAAACAGGATATGTGCCTGTCTATGGCGTAATCGCTCTGACCTGCCTGGTATATTCAGCTTTTCTGAGGCATAAAACAGGATGGAATTTTTCATGCGCCTTTTTTGCCCTTTACGCATTCATGGCAATGAGTATTGCCCTTTACGGGCTCGTGGGGATACCTCATGTTTACCCTCTTCTTTCACTTCAAAGCCTGGTGGTCGTTTCCATTGCACTCTGGTTCCGGAACAGGCTCATTGTGATGATGAACATCCTGTTATTTGCATTTATCCTCTTCATTTACCTGGTATCTGCAAAACCAGGGGGCCTTTCTGATTTCTCGTTTGCAGCCATTTCGCTGGTCTCGGCAAGGATCATTAACTGGAAGAAAGAAAGACTTGAGATCAAAACTGAAATTATGAGGAACATCTATCTTCTGACAGGGTTCTTCATGGTCATGTCGGCTCTTTATCATTCATTGCCAGGACAGTTTGTTGCCCTTTCCTGGACTGTTGCGGCACTGATATATTTTGGTTTAAGTTTTCTCCTGAAGAATGTCAAATACAGGTATATGGCACTTGGAACAATTATTTCAGCAGCCATATATCTATTTGCAGTGGACCTTGCAAGGATCGGAATTATCTACAGGGTAATGGCCCTTATTTTCCTCGCGGTGGTGTCGATCGGTATCTCTGTTTATTATTCAAACAGGCTGCGCAAGACCGGGGAATAAACAACATGAAGGCACAGGTTGCAAAAATTGTTTTAATTTGCACCTGTTAATCCGGTTACAATGAAAAAGTTGTTTTTGGTTCTTGCAATCGCCTTCCTTTTCACAGGATGCAGCCCTTCAAAACATGCAAAAGAAAAACCCGCAGCTGGTAAGGAAACAACAAGCCAGGGCGCGACACAGGTCTCAAAACAGGTTAATTTTTCTGATCCCGTAACCTGGATACTTGGCTCATTCAGGGTAGAAAGACTATACCGGCAGCCATATTCGGAATGGTTCCTGAAAGGATTTGATGAATATGCATATAATCCACAGGTCACGGATAAGCTGAAAACGCTCATGGATGCCGGAATTACAATGAAAATCGTTATGGGAACATGGTGCCCCGACAGCAGAAGGGAGGTTCCCAGGTTTATGAGAATAATTGACGCAACAGGGTTTCCTACCGACCGGATTGAGATGATTGGAGTCGATAATTCAAAGGTTGCACCAGTCAAAGACTATGAGCAGCTTGCAATAAAAAGGGTGCCGACTTTCATCGTTTACAAAAATAATGTTGAGGCAGGACGCATCATTGAGAATCCTGTGACGTCTTTAGAGCAGGATATGGTAAATATCCTTTCCAGGAATGATTAAAATTAAAATGTTTGAATATGGAAGAGGTTAAATCAAATTCGGGTCAGAATCTCGGGATCGCGGCACTTATTACCGGGATTATCACCTTCGTTCTGGCTGTTATCCCGTGCGTGGGAATTATTGCAATCATACCCGGGATCATAACTGTGGTGCTTGCTTCAGTGGGCCTGTCTCATTCTGCCAGGACAGATTCTCACAGGGGGCTGAACATTGCGGGGCTTGTAATTGGCATCATAGCCATTATGATCTCCTTCTCACAGATTTTTGTTGTTGGAAATCTCACCAGGCATAATGGCAAATGGGCACACGATATCAGGTCGGCCATTGAAGATACACGCAACAATATCGAGAAGGAAATCGATAACGGCAATGTCAACATCAAGATTGAAAGCAAGGATGGGGAAAAGATCGAGATAAGCACCAACCCTTCAAAACAGGATAAGGAAAAGCAGCTTGAGGACCTAGAATCAGGTAAAAAGCAGCAGAATGACACTGCCAGGGTCAAAAAAGGCAAATAAGTTCCTTACTGACTACCGGGTTGAATTCAGTTCCGGCAGTTATCTGAAAATTAATATAATTCTTGCCGGAATAGTTCTTATAGTATTCGCCTATTCCGGCATTTTTTCTCCGGACCGTAACGATTATCCTGTCGTCTGCATTCACGAAAGGATAACAGGAATGAAATGCTTTTCATGCGGTCTCTCTCATAGCTTTTCACTCATTGTCAGGGGCAGGATAAGCGAAGCCTATACCTGGAATGTTTACGGGATGCGGGTCTTTCTTTTCTTTCTTGCCCAGCTGGCCATGAGACTTGTATTTCCATTTTTCTATATCAGCCGCCCCACGGTCCGGAAACAGCTGGTAATCTATGATATTGCCGGATCTTTAATACTTTTTCTCATTGCATTCCATCCTTTCTTCAGGCAGATAATCCTGGAATTCATTTATTCAATAAAATAACCGCACCGGGCTTGTCGGTCTTTCTGTGGTTTATTGTAATTTCAGAGCATATTAAAAGAGTTTATTCTGAAATAATATGAAACCAAGATATCACATATTTATGCCCGGGTTTATCCTGATTGCCAGCGCGTTGATTCTGATCAGCGGCAGATGCGTCGCATGGGAAAGGACCGGAACAAAAGAAAAGCCAAGGATCGTTGTAACCTGCGATCCTGAACTTGATGACTCCAATTCACTTATCAGGTTTCTTTTGTACAGCACCGACTACAGGGTTGAAGGGCTCATCTATGCCAGCAGCGGCTTTCACTGGAAGGGTGATGGAAAGGGGACAAAATGGTTCGTCCCGGGCCGGGAATATACCCGTTTTGGTCTCAGGATATGCCCGTGTGAATCGTGGCGCTGGGCAAAGGATGAGCACTTTATCCACAATGCCGTGGAAGCCTATGGAAAGGTCTATCAGAATCTTAAGGTTCATAATTCAGAATATCCCGACCCCGGCTTCCTGAAATCAAAAATCCGCTATGGAAATATTGAATTTGACGGTGACATCTCAAAGGATTCCCCGGGGTCAGATCTCATAAAGTCACTCATGCTCGACAGTGTACCGGGTCCGCTGTTCATTACTGCATGGGGAGGACAGAGTACAATTGCAAGGGCGCTTAAATCAATAGAGGAGCAGTATGCAGGTACGCCAGGGTGGACTGCCTTAAAGAAGAAGATAATTCATAAGGTCATAATACTACCATCTGGCGACCAGGATGATACCTATGCCAGGTACATCAAGCCAAACTGGGCAGGAATAGGATACCGCGAATTCAAAGACGGACCATACTTTGGTTATGGCGCCCAGCTAATGGCAAAAAAGGCCGATTCGATTTATTATACAGCCACATGGATGCAGGATAATATATCCTGCCGCGGTCCCCTCGGGGAATTTTATCGTGTCTGGGGTGATGGAAAGCAAATGGTGAAGGATGACATTTTTGATTATTTCGGGATGTCGGGATATACCGGCGATGAGCTAAAGAAGATGGGCTATATGGTGTGGATGCCGGTACAGGCAAAAGGGTCATGGCTTGGAGAAGGAGATACATTCACATATTTGGATATGCTTGATAACGGCTTGCGGGCATGGGAAGACGGGTCATACGGAGGATGGGGCGGCCGGCAATCGGATGTGCCCTTTTCATGGGGCGCCGTCCAGCAGCAGGGCGACTCAACAGGTTCAGGAACACCGGCCTTCGGTTCATCTAAAAAGGATAATTCATATCCCGATTTTTTCCCTCCGGCCCAGCTTGATTTTGCTGCCAGGATGAAATGGTCGGTGACACCGCGTTTCAGCGACGCGAATCACGAACCTGTGGTGAAAATTAAAGGCTCTCCCGATATCACTGCACGGCCAGGCGAAAAGGTACCGCTAAGGGCCTCAGTCACAGATCCGGATCATAATAAGGTACTTATTAAATGGTGGCAGTTCATGGCAGGGAGCTATAAGAAGGAAGTTAAAATTGAAAATAGCACTTCTGCATCAGCTTCAGTGACTGTTCCCTCCGATGCAGTGGAAGGACAGACCATACACATTATCGCTGAGGCAACTGACAATGGATCGCCGGAACTGACAAGCTACCAGAGGCTGATAATAAAGGTCAGGAAAAATTAGTAGCGGGGAACCGGTTTTTAAAGAGCTTCACTCCTGCCGGGTTATTGCAGAAGGGATCAGAATTCTTCGATGAAAAAGTCGTACAGCAGGTTACTCTCAAATCCCCTGGAAAGTCCGAAACGCATCAGTTTTGCCTTCATTTCGTACCCGTTTTTTGCCTTTGTTTTTTTCCTGTGAGCCGCGAGGAGTTCCTTGATTGTTTCACTATATTCCTTATCATCTATTGAACAGAGCGCATTCCGGATCGCTTCTTCGGGTATTTTTCTGACCCGGAGCATTGCGGCAATTTTAACCCTGCCCCACTTGTTATACCTGAACCTGTCCTTTGTGAAGGCAACGGCATATCTCTCCTCATCAATGAATTTTTCTCTTAAAAGTGATGTTACAATTTTTTCAGTATCAGATGGAGAGGCACCCCAGCTGCCGAGTTTCGTTCTTATTTCACTGCGGCAGATCTCCCTCCCTGCGCACAGCGCCATGGATTTCTTCAGAAGGGTATCGTAAAATAACTGGTCAGCCATTGAGAACACCTTTTATAAACCTGTCCCTGCTGTTCAGATCCTTAATCAGGCCGACATCATTAAACCCGTATTCCCGGGCCATCGCTGAAACCATTTCCCCCAAAGCTTCATTAATCTCAAAGTAGAACCTGCCTCGCGGTAAAAGTATCTCAGCAGAGATTTCAAAAAGTCTCCTGTAGAATTTCAGGGGGTCATTATCGGGAACAAAAAGTGCAGCCGGGGGTTCAAAACCCTTCACGTTTATATGCATAAGCTCTCTTTCTGAATCCCTTACATACGGCGGGTTACTGACGATTATTCCTGTTCCCGTGGCCCCCGGAGGAAGTGGCCCGAAAATATCGCTTATCATGAATTTAACTTCGGCCCGGTTAAGCTTCGCGTTTTCCTTTGCTACCTCAATTGCACCAGGCGAGATATCGGTTCCCAGGATGCTTGCCAACCTGAGATTCTTTGCCAGGGCTATTGCAAGACAACCCGAACCTGTGCAGAAATCAATGATCCTGTTTACCGGACCCTTGTTCTCCCTGATTACAAGGTCGGCAAGCTCTTCTGTCTCAGGCCTTGGAATAAGGACGTTATGGTCAACCTTTATTTTCATCCCGTAGAATTCGGTCTCACCCAGCACATACTGCAAAGGCATTCCTGTTTTAAGCGCTTCGGTCATGGCACCAACTCTCTGGCTCATTTCATTGCTTACTGCCGTACCGGAAGATAAAAGCAAATGCAACCTGTCGGCACCGAAAAGTGTCTTAAGTATGATTTTTGAAACAGAATCGATCTCTTTTTCGTTATAGAGGTCTGAAAGCTCTGTTCTCAGGAGTTTTCTGATATCGTTGACGGATTGAATCTCGTAGGTCACAAATCAAAATTACAATTTTAGAAGAAATGCCCGAGACTGATCATGAGAAATATATGAAGCGCTGCCTTGAGCTGGCATCCAGGGCGGAGGGACTTACTTTTCCCAATCCTCTTGTGGGCTCCGTGATCGTCAGCGAAGGGAGAATAATAGGCGAGGGATATCATTGCCGGGCGGGTGAGCCGCATGCCGAGGTTAATGCCATAGCTTCGGTGAAGGAGAGAAGCCTCATCCCTTCGTCAGTTTTATATGTTTCACTCGAACCCTGCTCGCATTACGGCAAGACGCCTCCCTGTGCAAATCTGATACTTGATGAGGGGATTAAAAAAGTGGTTGTCGGAACAATTGATACAAGCGATAAGGTGGCCGGCCAGGGGGTTGCTCTTCTGAGGGACAGCGGCGTAGATGTTATTTCCGGCGTTCTGGATGATGAATGCAGGCGGATTAACAGGCGATTCTTCAGTTTCCATGAGAAGAAAAGGCCCTATATAACATTGAAGTGGGCCCAAAGCACTGATGGATTCATTGATGCTGACAGGAAACCCGGATATGTTACAGGGCCAAACTGGATTACCGGGATGCCGGAACGCACCCTTGTTCATAAATGGAGATCCGAGGAGGAAGCTATACTGGTGGGAGCAGGTACCATCAGGACTGATAATCCTTCATTGAATGTGCGTTACTGGACGGGAAGAGATCCGTTAAGGATCATACTGAGCAGGACAGGAAAGACAGGCGGATATCCTGGGAAAAACCAAACAAAAGGCACGGTTATTGTGTTTAGTGAAGTGGCCGGGGATATTAACAGCAAAGAAAAGAGGCGGTTGCTGAAAAAAAATGTTCCCGCGGCACGGCAGATAACAGAGGAGCTGTACAGGATGGGTATTCAATCGCTTCTGGTGGAAGGAGGCGCTTCAGTACTCAACCACTTTATTGCGGCGGGAATGTGGGATGAAGCAAGAATTTTTACGGGCAAAACCTGTTTCGGGAGTGGAATTGAAGCCCCGCTGATAAAGGGTATCAACCATGGTTCAGCCAGGTTTAAATATTCAGATCTACAGATCGTTCTGAATGATAATAACATTCTTGATCCAATTGATATATTGCATAATTATATTTAAATTTGACAATCATTGAATTCAACTGATAAAGATTATAGAGTATGAAGAAGAGAGTGTATTTGTCAGCATTAGTTTTCGGACTCGCAACCTTGTCTTTAATTGGACAGAGTGCAAAAAAATTCTACAAGGCTGGTAACGAGTTTGTGGAAAACAACAAGTATGAGGATGCCATTGCACAGTTTACCAGCGCCATCGGACTGGAGCCCTCAAATGCGGATTATTATTATGCCAGGGGAAGTGCGTACGAGGAGCTGAAGAAATATACCGAAGCCGGCGCGGACTACGAGAAGGCGCTTGTGTTCCAGCCGAAGGAGGTAACATACCTTGTTGCCCAGGCAAGAACATTCAATGCCCTCGGGAAATTCAATGAAGCTCTTGCCCTTCTGAACAGGGCCTCTGCTCTCGACAAGCGGAACTGGTCGATTTACCCCCAGAAGGTTATCACTTTATCGGGGCTTGAAAAATATGATATGGCTCTAAGGGTTTCCGACACGGCCATTCTTATCAAGGATGATGCCAGGAATCACTATTACCGGGGTCTGGTATATGTCAGGCTGAATAATGACATACTCGGGAAAAAAGAATTTGAGAAAGCGATATCAAAGGAAAAAACTCTTGTTGATGCAAGGCTTGCACTGGCTGATCTTCTGATCAGGAACAACAACACGGATGAGGCGATGAACCAGATTAACCTTATCCTGGCATCAGACGACAAGAACACCCAGGCCTATATAATCAGGAGCCAGGTTTACAAGAAGAACCTCGATTATCCTAATGCCATAAACGATGTTTCAAAAACAATCCTGATCGATCCTTCAAATCCTGAATATTACCTGATCAGGGGCAAATATTATCAGGAGTTCAACCAGCACTCGAGCGCGATTGCCGATTTCTCAAAATACATCTCGATGAAGGGAGACAATCCTGATGCCTTTTTTTCAAGGGCAAAATCATATGAAGAGATGCAGAATTTTGAAAAGGCAATGGACGACTATACTAAGATAACGGCTTTGTCGGAGTTCGACATGAGAGCAAGAAAAATGCTTAAGGAAGCCCAGCAGAGACTTTATGAAATGAACCGTGAAAGCGATCCTCCGGAGGTCACATTCACAACTCCCGCACCTTCGGCCGATAACCAGATTATGGTAAAAGGCGATGCAAACAGCATTACAATTTCAGGTAAGATCAAGGAGAAAAGCAAGCTCGACGTTTTCACAATCAACGACCAGAAGGTCCTGTTTGGTGAAAAGAAAAACGGCATGTACGATTTCATAGCAAATGTGGACCTCACCGGCAAGGATGCAATTACAGTTGACGCCAGGGATGAATACAATAACGAGAAGAAGATCAGTTACAAGCTGATGAAGACCGAAACCAATCCTCCTAAGATTTCCATTGTTTCGCCTTATACCTCCGACGATGGGCAGGTTATGCTCGATGCAATTAAGCCGAACCTTTACCTGGAGGGTAAGATTAGTGATGAAAGCACCATAAAGTCAATTGAAATTGACGGCGTTACGGCAAGCTATCGCAAGGACCAGCTGAATCCTGAATTCACTGCAAGCATAGATATTGCCAATATCAACAAGTTCACTGTCGTTGCTGAAGATATTTACGGTAACAGGCAGGAGACTGAATTCAAACTTAACAGGGACAATGCCCTCGCCGCGCAGAATAACCCGATGGGGAAGACCTGGGTCGTTTTCATAGAAAACTCCAGCTACGAGACATTTGCCAGCCTTGACGGCCCTATCAAGGACGTAGGAACGGTGCAGCGTGCTCTTGCAAACTACCAGGTCAGCAACGTGATCCACAAGAAAGACATGACCAAGGCGGAAATGGAAAAATTCTTCAATATTGAACTCAGGGATCTACTGAAGACCAACCAGGTCAAATCACTCCTTGTCTGGTATGCCGGTCACGGGAAATTTATCAACGATATCGGCTACTGGATCCCGGTTGACGCAAAGAGGGATGATGAATTTACCTATTTCAACATCAATGCGCTGAAAGCGGGAATGCAGAGCTACACCGGGCTTGTACACACGCTGGTTATTTCTGACGCATGCGAATCGGGCCCAAGCTTCTACCAGGCAATGCGATCGGCCAATGACGAACCAACCTGTGATAATGTTAATGCTACTGCAATGAAATCTGCCCAGGTATTCTCTTCTGCCGGGTACGAGCTGGCGGTTGATAATTCACAGTTCACCCAGACTTTTGCAAATACCCTTATAAATAACAAGAATGCCTGTATCCCGATCGAGACAATCGTAAAAACTGTTACTGCTGCCGTAACCAACAATAACCAGCAGAAACCCAAATTCGGAAAAATAGCAGGTCTTCAGGACGAAAACGGTACATTCTTCTTTATAGCAAAATAAATTTTTATGTCACATATAAAGTTTGACCACAGCCGGGCAGGATCGATTGTCTGGCTTCTGGTTTTTTTTGCGGTCGCTTCGCCAACTGTTACCGGGCAGAAGTACTTCTTCGATAACTACAGTGTCAAGCAGGGACTGAGTGAGCAGAAGGTCTATACGCTGTTCCAGGATTCAAGGGATTATATCTGGCTGGGAACACCTTCGGGCGTGAGCCGCTTTGACGGTAAGAAATTTGAGAATTTTTCCTCCAAGGACGGCCTGGCAACCGGTGGTGTGAAATGCATCAGGCAGGACCGCTCCGGGAACATCTGGTTCGGGCATATGAACGGGGGCGGTATAAGCCGGTTCAACGGCCAGGTTTTTGAACAGGCCGTCTTCGACTCAGTTACATTCTCAAACGATATTTCAAGTATCGCAATAACCGATTCATCGCTCTGGCTTACAACAATAAGGGACGGTGTTATAAAGGCAGACTTCCCGATAACCGACATAAAACATATCAGGGCCAGGCAATTCAAGGGGAAGGACAACCTGAGCGACCAGGTATCGGGTTCCATAGTTAACCACGAGGGTGATTTTATTTGCATAGCCGATATCGGCATGAGAAGGTATAACAGGAAGGAGCACAAGTTTGAAAATTACAGGATGCCTCACCTTACAACCTACTTCAGTACAATCTGCATATTAAATGATTCGAAGGGCAATATCTGGTTCGGAACATACAAGGGAGGCCTCTATAAATATGTGATGTCCGAAAGCCGGATGGATTTCTTCGATCTTCCTAAGCTCGGGGTGAAAAGCAACTGGGTATCCTGCCTTACGGAAGACAGCCGTGGAAGGATCTGGATAGGGACCTGGGGCGCCGGGGTGGCTGTTTTTGAAGGTGACAGCGTCAGGAAATTCACAGAGGATAACGGGCTCAAGGCTACCAAGATATACAGCATTCTCGAGGATGTGGAGGGAAACATTCTTATTTCCGACCAGACCAACGGGCTCACAATCTATAAGGGTGACGCCTTCGTAACCATCAATGAGAAGGAGATTCTGCCCGACCCGAATGTGAATGCAATAACACAGGACGAAACGGGCGCAACATGGTTCGGTACTAATGCAGGTATTTTGAGATTCTGGCCAAGTGCAAAGAAGAAACCCCTTATTTACAACCAGGAGAAAAGCGCAATTTCCAATGAAATCAGGTTTTTCAGGAAAGACAAAGACGGCAACATCTGGATTGGCACGAACGACCAGGGTGTGATAATGTTCAATGTGAAGAAAGACAGGTTTGAGTCACAGCCATATATCAATTCATCATTACCCCGCGAAGGAATGGTAACAGCCATGGAGATCGACAGGCAGAATCATCTCTGGATAGGGACTCTCGAAGGCGTTGCTGTCGGAACAATCGGGGAAAATAACTTCCAGCGATACCTCTCACTGGGAGGTGTTAATGTGCCAAGCATTACCTCCCTTTACTGCGACCCTGAAGGTTACATGTGGGTAGGTACCGAACCGATGCCGGGTAAACCGGGACTTGTCAGAATAAACCCTGAAAACCAGAAGGAAAGCCTTCCGGTTACCAGCCTCCATGGAGTCATTCCAAAAACCCTTCTCATGAACGGTTCCGGGATCCTCTGGGTCGGGACAGGTGAGGGTGTGTTTGCACTGAAGAATGATTCGGTGCTGTATAATATCTCCCAGGAGGATGGTCTTCTTTCAAACAGCATAAACCTCCTTACCGATGCCGGCGACGGCAGTATCTATATAGGTGCAAATAACGGCCTGAACAGATTCTTCCCCGGTTCACGGAGAATCTATTCCTATACTGAACGAAACGGCTTTACCGGGATTGAGACTCGACCTAATTCCGTTTACAAAAACATTGAGGGTGATATATGGTTCGGTACGGCCAACGGGGCAACCCGTCTGCGACAGTCACGCTTTTTTTCAAAAGGTCTTGACCCGCTCACCCATATTCTCAGGATGCAGGTCAACTACGAGCCGAAAGACATGGTCGCCGGCATGAAGCTTTCCTTTAAGCAGAGGTCCGTCCTTTTCGATTATTCAAGTATCTGTCTTACCAACCCCGATATTGTCAGATATAAGGTCAGACTTGATGGAGCCGATAACGACTGGCGCCCGGTAACGGACCAGACAAGGGCGATCTATTCCGCACTTCCTGCAGGTAAATACACGTTTAATGTTATTGCACGTAACAGTGAAGGGCTCTGGAACTCCAAACCGGTTACCTTTATGTTCACGATAAAACCACCTTTTTACCGTACATGGTGGTTCATCCTTATCACCCTGGTTGTTATCGTGATCCTCGTCATTTCCTATATACAGATCAGGGAGAGAAATCTTATCAGGGAAAAAATCATACTCGAGGAAAAGGTAAAGGAAAGGACAGCGGAAGTTGTTCAGAAAAGCCAGATCATTGAGGAGAAGAACAGGGATATTACAGCCAGTATAAGATATGCTGAAAGGATCCAGAGGGCCATGCTGCCAAATGTTGAAGCGCTCAAGGATACTTTTGTTCTGTACCTTCCCAAGGATATTGTCAGCGGTGACTTCTACTGGATGTACGATAACGGCGATTACCTTTTCCTGGCAGCAGTCGACTGTACGGGTCATGGTGTGCCCGGAGCATTCATGTCAATCATCGGGCATAACTCGCTTAATAAGGTCGTAAGGGAATATGGACTTACAAGACCGGCAGCTATACTCGACCAGCTGAACATTGAGGTGAATAAGGCCATCCTGCTGAGCCAGGAAAAGGGTATAAACGACGGAATGGATCTTACCCTGATCGTATTTAACAGGAAAGAAAACAAGCTTGAGCTCGCAGGTGCCTATAATCCGCTTTACCAGGTCAGGAACGGAGAGGTGATAGTGCATAAGACCGACCGCTTCGCTATCGGTATGGCAACGCTGGAGCAGAAGAAGACATTCAACAATATAGGTGTGGATATTCAGCCTGGCGATATGCTCTATATGTGTTCCGACGGTTATGCCGACCAGTTCGGCTCTCACGAGGTGAAGAAGTTCAAGACAGTCAATATTAAAAGGATAATCGGGGAGATATGGTCAATTCCCGTTCAGGACCAGAAGTCAAGACTTGAGAAGGAGATCATGGACTGGAAGGGCGAGCTGGCCCAGGTTGACGATATAATGTTTATTGGAATGAAGATCCCCGGTTAATGTATCCTTGCGATGCTGCGGGGGTCGTCGATCCATCCCTTGTAATTATTAAGGTACTCAATTACTTCTTCAGGGGTATTCACCACCTCCCAGATAACAACATGTTCTGACCTGAGGAAATGCCCTTTAACCATCCTGTCGAGGAATTCGAGAAGAGAATTGTAGAAACCGAGCGTGTTCAGAATAACCACAGGTCCTTTGAAAATGCCCAGCTGTTTAAGCGTGATAGCCTCTGTAAGCTCTTCAAGAGTGCCTACTCCTCCGGGAAGTGCGACCACGGCATCTGACACCCCGAACATATGCTTCTTCCTCTCGCCCATATCACCTGTAACAACCATGTCGGACACGCCCTCATGATCCCATCCTTCGTCAAGCATAAATCCGGGGATCACTCCGGTTATGGTTCCGCCCTCGGAAAGAACTGAATCAGCGAGCTTTCCCATCAAGCCTATCCCGCCACCGCCGTACACGACATGCATGCCCGCCAGCGCGAGAAGGGTGCCCAGTTCTGATGCTGCTTCAGCGTACTCACCGTCAATCCTGTTGCTCGACGAGGCAAAAATACAAACCTTCATTTTGTCTGTTGATTAATAACATCTCAGCAAGGCATCATGATGCACGGGGAACTCGTACAGCCTAAAGAAGGGCGTTCAGCTTGGAGATGAAGTTAGTCTTTGGAACCGCACCTATCTGCTTGTCGGCTACCTGACCGTTTTTGAAAAAAAGCACAGTGGGTATGTTGCGGATACTGTATTTTACTGCCACATTTGGACTGTTGTCAACATCACATTTAACCACCAGGGCTTTGCCTTCAAAGTCCTTTGCCATTTCTTCCATAAAGGGTGCTATCATCCTGCAGGGACCGCACCATTCGGCCCAAAAGTCAACCATAACCGGTTTGTCTGACCTGAGAACGACTTCATCGAAATTTGTATCATTAACTTCCTGTGCCATAGTATAATAGATTTTATAGTTCCTGTAAAGTGATATGCAGCAAATATAGCTAATTAACTTTATAATCGATGCTGGGGTGATCGTCGAGGTAGGATATCAGATCATTATTCAGGCGTACCCTCATGCTCCTTGAGAACATCGGAAGAGATATCTTGTCATCGACATCATAAAAAAGGAACTTCAGTTCGGTTGTTCCCTTGTTCTCCTGGACAAGTTCCGTAAGCTCATTGATCAGTTCCGTACTAATATCGCCGGCCGGTATCCTTACCGTAACTGATTTAATGAGTTCATCCTTCACACTCGAGAGGAGGTTAATTGATTTTATTGCAGCCTCAAGCTCATCTTCCCTGAATCTCTTTTTCTGAACCCTTCCTTTTATAAGGAGGTAATACCCAACAGAAAAGTACTTGCTGTACTCAATATATTCCTTATCGAAAAGGATAAATCTGAACGAATCGCTGTAATCCTGCAGGGTGAAAGAGCCGTAAGGTTTGCCGTTCTTGCCCACACCGTTCCTTGTTTCAGTCACCATCCCGGCTACAGTGACATCACTGTTTTCGAACTCCTTCAGGTTCTGAAGCTCTCCCAGGGTAGTGGTGGTGAATGTTTCAATCTCGAGCTTGAAATCATCAAGCGGATGAGATGAAAGATAAATACCTGTAACCTCCTTTTCGCGATTCAGCTTTTCAAGCTTGGGCCACGGAGGGCAGGCCGATGGCAGTGGTTTCATAACTGAAAAGCCTGTACCTTCCCCGAAAAGCGATTGCTGGCTTGAGCTCTTTGTGTTTTTGATGCTGTTACCATAACGTATCAGGCTTTCGATGAAGCTAGACCCCTTCTGATCGAGTGAAAAATACTGTTCCCTCGAGACAGATTCAAAGCAATCGAAAGCACCGGCAACAGCCATCGCTTCGAGATTCTTTTTATTCAGGGAGTTGAGGTTGACCCTTTCGGCAAGATCGTAAATATCCTTGTAGAATCCGTTCCGGTCGCGTTCCTCGATCAAGTGAAGCACGGCAGCCTCACCGACCCCTTTAATAGCCCCTAGACCAAACCTGATGTTCCCTGCCTTGTTGACTGTGAACTTCACATTGCTTTCGTTAATATCCGGGCCGAGCACTTCGATTCCCATCCTCCTGGTTTCATCCATGAAGTTTGTGATCTTCTTTATGTCGCTTATGTTCCTGCTCAGAACGGCGGCCATATACTCGGCAGGAAAATTGGCTTTCAGGTATCCGGTCTGAAATGCAACAAGTGCATAGCAGGTGGCATGTGACTTATTAAATGCATACTGGGCAAAATGTTCCCAGTCGCCCCATATTTTATTTACGGTCGTCTCATCATAGCCATTCCTGGTACATCCCTCCAGGAAAAGAGCTTTCATCTCATCCATCAGCGATTTCTTCTTCTTTCCCATAGCCTTTCGCAGCGAATCGGCCTGGCCCTTGGTAAAGCCTGCAAGCTCCTGCGACAGCAGCATCACCTGCTCCTGGTAAACAGTAACTCCGTAGGTATCGTCGAGGTATTTTTCCATTACAGGCAACTCGTAAACGAGTTCCTCGAGTTCGTGTTTCCTTCTTATGAATTTGGGAATATATTCCATGGGACCCGGCCTGTACAGGGCATTCATGGCTATCAGATCCTCGAACCTGTTTGGCTTAAGCTCCCTGAGATATCTTTTCATTCCCGTCGATTCGAACTGGAATATCCCGGTCGTTTCACCGTTCGAAAACAGTTCGAAAGTTTTTTTATCATCGAGGGGAAGGCTATCGATATCTATCTTTTTGTTTGTCGATTTTTCAATATTTTCGACCGCATCGCGTATGATTGAAAGAGTCTTCAGTCCAAGGAAATCCATCTTAAGAAGGCCAACCGATTCAACATGATTACCCTCGTACTGTGTTACATAAAGTTCAGTATCCTTGGCTGTACTGAGAGGGATATAATTGTCGAGGGAATCCTTGCCTATGATGATTCCGCAAGCATGTACACCTGTCTGCCTGACTGACCCTTCAAGCACCTCTGCATATTTGAGTGTTTGTGATACGAGCCTGTTTGAGGAGTCTTTGTCGCGGGCCAGTTCAGGAACCTCCGAATATGCCATTGAAAGCGTCATCCCAGGTTTTTCCGGGATAAGCTTTGCCAGCCTGTCGGCATCGGGAAGCGGAAGTTTCTGAACCCTGGCAACGTCGCGTATGGCCATTTTTGCTCCCATTGTCCCGAAGGTGATTATGTGGGCCACCTTGTCGTGCCCGTACTTATTCACCACGTACTTAAGTACATCCTCCCTGCCGTCCTCATCAAAGTCAATGTCAATGTCGGGCATTGAGATCCTGTCGGGATTAAGGAATCTTTCAAACAGGAGGCCATAACGCATCGGGTCAATATCCGTGATGCGAAGGCAGTATGCAACCACCGAGCCGGCTGCCGACCCTCTTCCGGGCCCTACCGAAACACCCATCTCCCTTGCGGCCCTCAGAAAATCCTGCACGATAAGAAAATATCCCGGGAATCCCATTTTAGCTATTGTTTCAAGCTCAAAATCAATTCTTGATATATGTTCTTCAGTGAGATTGCCCCATCTCTCCTCCGCACCTTTATAGGTCAGGAACCTGAGGTAATCATCTTTGGAGCTGAAGTCCGGGGGGATCTCAAAATCGGGCATAATCGGATCCTGGTCGAGCCTGTACTTCTCGATCTTTGCGACCACACCGGCGACATTATCGACAGCTTCAGGTATATCGCTGAATATCTTTCTCATCTCAGCCTCTGTTTTCAGGTATTCCTGCTTTGAATACCTGAGGCGGTCGGGATCGTCAAGATCCTTTGCTGTATTGATGCAGATAAGCCTGTCGTGAGCTTCAGCATCTTCGGAATTAACGAAGTGAATATCGTTGGTTGCAATTATCTTTACGTTGTGTTCTTTTGAGAGTTTCCTGAATGCCTCAATTACCTTTTGCTGCTGTGGGAAAGCTGAACGGTCGGCGTCGGGGTCGTATGTTTCATGCCTCTGTATTTCGAGATAGAAATCATCACCAAATATTTCGGTATAGCTTTTAAGTGCTTCAGAAGCAGATGAATATGAGCCGGATAGTATCTCGTTCTGTATCTCACCGGCGAGGCAGGCCGAGGAGGCTATCAATCCTTCATGGTACTGCCTCAGGAGGGACTTGTCTATTCTTGGCTTGTAATAAAATCCCTTTATCCAGGCAATAGAGACAAGCTTTATCAGGTTCCTGTAGCCGGTCAGGTTTTTTGCAAGCAGGATAAGGTGATCGCCCGACCTGTCCTCCTTGACACTTTTATCATCGATCGATCCTTTGGCGACATAGATTTCGCATCCCAGTATGGGCTTAATACCTTTCTTAACCGCATAATTGTGGAATTCCTTGGCACCAAACATATTACCATGATCGGTAATTGCAATTGCCTCCATGCCTTCTGCCTTTACTTTATCGATAAGTGCAGAAATAGATGAAGCGCCGTCGAGTATCGAGTATTGGGTATGGACGTGGAGGTGTGCAAAAACTGACATTCCGGAGTGTGAATTATGTGTTCGATAGGTTAACAAAAGTAGCCAAAAAATTCTGCCGGTAAATTATTCTTCCAAGGATTAATTTCGCTAAAAAATATTTTGTTATTTTTAAAATTAGTTGAAATATTTGCCAAATGACCCTTTTAAAATTACGGACAGTAAATATGAATGACCAACCTCCTAATTTTTCCTATATAATCCTAATCTAAACTAAAAGTTATGAAAAAACTTCTGTTGTTATTTTTTGTGTTCTGCGGTTTTCTGCTACAGGTTTCGGCCCAGCAGAAGACAGTTACAGGCACGGTTACAGGAGCTGATGATAATCAGCCGGTAATCGGAGCGACAGTACAGATCAAGGGGACTTCTACCGGGGTTGCCACAGATGTAAATGGGAATTTTTCCATTTCGGCAGCTGAAGGTACGATCCTGGAGATAAGGTACGTCGGTATGAAGACGAAGGAGGTGATTGTTGGTAAGGCCAGCATATATAATATCGCCCTTGAGTTGGAATCTGTCGGTCTGAATGAAGTAGTGGTTGTCGGCTACGGCACCCAGGTCAAATCAAAACTCACGGCCAGTTTGACGAAAGTGGAAGGGGAAGGACTCAAGAACATCCCTGTACCATCAGTTGACCAGACGCTCCAGGGCAAATCTGCCGGTGTCTTTATAGAGTCAACCACAGGTAAGGTCTCCGGCGCCACGAGGATGAGAATCCGCGGATCAACATCAATAAATGCAGATAACCAGCCGCTTTTTATTGTAGACGGTATCCCGATAACAAATATCCCGCTTAATGAATCGGGAGCAGCTATCAACCCTCTTACTTCGATCAGTGCAAATGATATAGAGTCAATGGTTGTGCTCAAGGATGCTGCTTCCGCAGCAATGTACGGTTCCAGGGGAGCAAACGGTGTTGTGATAATTACCACAAAGAAAGGAATCAGCGGCGCAACCAAGATTAATGCCACCGTACAGACAGGAGTAAGCACTCCCTCGCACCTCAGGGATTTTATGAACTCCAGCCAGTATATATCCTATTTCAGGGAGGCAGCAGCCAACAGCGACGTTATTGATGGTTATGCCCAGAGCGATCCTGACAGCTGGACAACATTTGTTAACCAGAGGCTAAAAAGGTACTCAGGCTGGGCAGCACAGCTTGACGGCAGCGGCAACTTCGTAGGAACAAGCGCAAATACCGACTGGCAGAAAGCAGCGTTCCAGACCGGGAAGGTATATTCTGCTGATATTTCAGCTCAGGGAGGTACTGACAAGCTGAGGTACTATGCCAGCGGATCCTACAATTCAACCGGTGGTATTCTTGTTTCAAACTCAATTGAAAAAATATCGGGCAGGATAAGCGTTGACGACAAGATAAACAAGGTTCTGGAAATGGGAATGGGGCTGAACCTGAACAGGACCTTTATTAAGCAGGTCTCTGCCGACAATGCGTTCTCGACACCTATGCAGCTGGTCGCTTTGTCGCCGATCTCTCCGCTTCGTACCCAGGACGGCACAAGATATTCCGATACGCCTGTCACCACCTATTATGATCCTCTCATAGATGTAACGGACGCGTTCCGCAGAATTACAGAGTACAGGGTTGTTTCCAACGGCTACCTGAATTTCAACATTATCAAGGGTCTTAAACTCAGGAATGAAATCGGGATCGATGTTTACAACCTGAAAGAAAATGCACGGTACGGCGAGTACACCGATTCAGGAAACGGGATCGGAGGCTATGCTTTTGCAAACTATGCCCAGACGCAGAATTTAACTGCAAGATCCTTCCTCGACCTGAACAGATCTTTTAACCAGATCAATGTCAGTGCGGTTCTCGGGACCGAAATGCAGCGTACCACTGTTGAAAAGGTATTTGGAGAAGGGCACCAGTTTCCGATGGATGAACTCAAGACCCTGGCCAGCGCAGGCGTTACTGATGCAACTGCCACTCTTACACAATACGGGTTTTTATCATATTTTACAAGGGCAAGCCTTGATTACAGTTCAAAGTACCTGTTATCATTATCGGCACGTATTGACGGTTCTTCGAGGTTCGGGAAAGATACGAGGTATGGTTTCTTCCCGGCTGCATCACTGGGTTGGGTGATTTCAAAGGAAAACTTCCTTGCAGAAAACCCGACGCTTAGCTACCTCAAGTTCAGGGTAAGCTACGGTGAAACAGGTAATGCAGGTATTTCCGACTTCGGGTCACTGGGTCTTTATGGAGTAGCAGGATACAACTACATGAAAGGGCTTATTCCTACTCAACCGCCTAACCCGAATCTCGGATGGGAATCAACATCCCAGTACGACGCCGGTCTTGATTACGGCTTTTTCAATAACAGGCTGACGGGTGAAATTGATGTCTACATGAAAAAGACACATAACCTCCTCCTGCAGGTTCCGGTGCCCACCACAACGGGTTATGACTCACAATGGCAGAACATAGGCGAAGTACAGAATAAGGGATTCGAGTTCACTTTGAATTCCAATAACCTGACAGGTGTTTTTGGGTGGAACACCAGCCTGAACTTCTCCTATAACAAAAACGAAGTTACAAGCCTTGGCGGTCAGTCAATTATTGACAACGGCGGGGCACGTTATATGAATGTTGTGCTGGTCGGCCAGCCAATAGGTGTATTCTATGGTGCACAGTATGCAGGTGTTGATCCTGCAAACGGAGATGCATTGTGGTATGTAAATGAGAAAGATGCAAGCGGCCACATTATCAATCCAAAGGCCACCACGAACAATTTCAATGATGCAAATTTTGTTGTCCTCGGCGACCCGACACCAAAGTATATAGGAGCTATAACCAATACCTTCGATTTCAAGGGAGTTGAATTGTCTTTCTCCTTACAGGGTGTTGCAGGTAATAAGGTTCATCTTGTTGGCGACCAGTGGATGGGTGCTAACGGTGTATGGTTCGACAACCAGCTGACATCACAGCTGGCTGCCTGGAAAAGTGCCGGCGATATAACCGATGTGCCTCAGGCGCGCCTGGGATATGACAATGGAGACCAGAGCCGTAACGGAAGGTATGTTTGTGACGGATCATACCTTAAGCTCAGAACACTGGTTCTCAGCTACGATTTCCCGAAATTCATAACTCAGAAGATGAAACTCGACAAACTGAGAGTTTTCGCCCAGTGCCAGAACCTCCTTACGTTTACCAGGTATAAAGGATGGGACCCTGAAGTATCAAGCGATTTCATGAACGGTAATATCTATTCAGGGATTGATTTTTACTCTGCACCCCAGCCCAGAACAATCATGTTTGGCATTAACATCGGGTTATAACATTTAAAAATCTTCTATTATGAATAAGTATATCAAAACAATTATAGTAATCGCATTCCTGTCTGCCCTGACCGGGTGCGGTAAGATTCTTGATCTTCAGCCGGCTCAGAGCATCAGCGAAGATTTTGCACTGAGCAATGACAAGAATGTCAAGAACGTGCTTCTTGGCGCATATGCACTTTTTGCCCAGCCAGGTATTTACGGAGGATGCCTCCTGAGAGATGCCGAGCTTCTTGGCGGTAACGGTGAACTCCAGTGGGTGGGAACATACATAGACCCGCGGCAGATTTACAACAAGACGATGCTCGCAACAAACTCGGAGGCTTATAGCCAGTGGTATAATTCATACCAGGTAATAAATGCCTGCAACAACGTGCTGAGTGCAATAAGCGTTGTCAACAGTGCCGACCAGAACCGTGTTGAAGGTGAAGCAAGATTCCTCAGGGGTCTCATGTATTTCGACCTGGTGCGTTTCTTTGGTAAACAATACAATTTCAGCGGAGCAAATGACCAGTATGGTGTTCCACTGGTGCTGACACCCACACACGGGATTGACGCAAATGCCTATGTTGGAAGAAATACTGTCGGCGAGATTTACACACAGGTTGTTTTGGACCTTACCACCGCGGTCACAATGTTGCCGGACGATAACGGTGTTTATGCGTCAAAAGGTGCTGCAAATGCACTTCTTTCCAGGGTGTACCTTCAAATGGGACAGTATGCAGATGCCAGGGATGCGGCAAATGAAGTAATCTCTTCGGGCATGTATTCCCTTAATGCCAATTATGCTGATGCATTTAACCAGGATGACAATACCACTGAAGATATATTTGTGACACAGATAACACCTCAGGACCGCTTCAGTTCGATGACGGAATTTTTCTCAATCCGTGCTTACGGTGGCAGGGATGGCGATATAATTATACTGCCCGGACACCTGAACCTCTATCCTGCAGGTGATAAGAGGAAAGATCTTTTCTTCTCCTACAGCGGAAATATGTTCTGCGGCAAATGGAACAATCTCTATGGTGGCGTTAATCTTATAAGGCTTGCGGAAATGTACCTGGTGAGGGCCGAATGCAATGTAAGGCTGGGAACCAGTACCGGTGCCACGCCAACTGATGATTACAATACCATTCATACCAGGGCAGGTCTTATTCCTCTTGCCGCGGGAACTGCAACCCTCGATACCATACTTTATGAGAGAAGACTTGAACTTGCATTTGAAGGATTTAAAATCCATGACATCAGGAGACTTCATTCCACCTTTGATGTTTACTCCTGGGATGACGACAAGCTTGTAATGCCGATCCCTGCAAGGGAACTGGATGCCAACCCGGCACTGAAAACAGAACAAAACCCGGGCTATTAGAATTACTGATTACGGGGAAGCGGCAGCCTGAAATGCTGCCGCTTTTTTTGTTCGTTATGAGTATAATATAAAAAGTTATCTTATCTTTGCACCCACAATTTTTTTAAGTAGGTTTATTAACAAAGCGTAAAAATTAATGGCAGTTAAAATCAGATTAGCTAGGAAAGGCCGCAAGAAACTGGCCTACTACCACATCGTGGTAGCAGATAGCAGGTCGCCACGGGATGGCAGATATATTGAAAGGATCGGTACTTACAACCCGATCTCTGACCCGGCCACTATTGAACTCGATTTCAATAAGGCACTGGGTTGGCTGCAGAATGGCGCACAACCTACAGATACATGCAGGGCTATCTTATCTTACAAAGGAGTTCTTCTTAAGAAACACCTCCTCGAAGGTGTTAAAAAAGGTGCTTTTGATGAAGCTGAGGCCGACAGGCGTTTTAATGACTGGATGAAACAGCAGGAAGAGAAGATCGATTCCAAGAAATCGAGTCTCGAGAAAGCTGCTGACGATTCCAAGAAGAAACGTGTTGAAGCTGAGAAGAAAATCAACGAAACACGTGCAGAAGAGCTTGCAAAGAAGAATGCCGAACAGGCAGCCAAAGCAGCAGCTGAGCATGATGCCCAGCCGGCAGCAGAGCAGACCGAAGCAGGGGCCACCGTATCTTCACAGGAAGAAGCCGCTCCTGAACAGGCATAAGCACTTATGGCAGGCGATCCGATGGCTCGCGTAAATACCATATTGCTTGGTAAAATCATTAAAATAAACGGCTTTGAAGGCGCCGTTACGGTAAGAACCGAAAGAAGCTTCGCCGGGGAAATACCCCGGAAAGGACCGGTTTTCCTTGAAATTGAAGGGAGGCCGGTCCCTTTTTTTATAGAATATTCCGAACAGATTTCTGAAAACATGTTCAGGTTTAAATTTGAAGGCTATAATACTGCAGGGAGGATGAGTGAATTCTCAGGCTGCAATATCCTGGCTGAAGCTTCCGCCGGACAGGAAAGCGGGTACAATGACGATGACCTGTCAGGATTCATTCTGGAATCTGAAGATGGCAAAGCTATCGGAAGAATTACCGGGATCATTGAAAACCCCGGGCAGCTTCTGCTTAGTGTTTCCGGAAAACCCGGGAACGATTTCCTGATACCACTTCACGAAGACCTCATAGTTAATATCGACCAGGCAAGGAAAAAAATCGTAATGATCATCCCCGAAGGGCTGATAGGCCTTAACGATTAATCAGCACAAGAATCCTTTTAAAAAAATCTGCCCCGGGAATGCAACGTTTGACCGTGCTGTACGTCTTTATGCAAAACCCTGGACAAATTTAACAGAATCGTTATGAAAAAATTTATCAGAAATTCAATGCTCTTGCTTGCTGTTACAGCCATGACAGCACAGTACACCATGGGGCAGTCAGGAAAAGAATCAAGGAATGTTTCGGACTTTAAGGAAATCAGCTTCGGGATTGCAGGTAATCTTCACGTAAAACTGGGTTCCGGTTTCAGCGTGGTTCTTGAAGGGGACAAGAGCTACCTCAGCGAAATTGAGACCTATGTCAGGGACGGCAGACTGGTAATCCGGAATGAGTCGAACTGGCATATTTTCAATAATCAGCATGCCGATGTATATGTCACTTTGCCCGAATTAAGGGCACTGGGGGTTTCAGGCTCGGGTAATGCGACCGTTGAAGATCCCCTGAAAGCGGGTTCGCTTGACCTTAACGTCAGCGGGAGCGGAAAGATCAATATCAATGATCTGGATGCTTCATCCCTTGATTGCGGGATTTCAGGTTCAGGTGATATTTACCTTAACGGCTCCGGTGAAGTTGAAAAAGGTGATTTCAGCATCTCAGGATCTGGAAATTTTAAAAGCAGCAATGTCAGGGTAGCTGACCTTGAGGTGAGAATCTCGGGTAGCGGAAACTGCAGTTGCAATGTAAAGGACAATCTGAAAGCTTCAGTTTCAGGCAGCGGTAATGTCTGGTTTTCAGGTAACCCGCGGCTTGATGTTCATACATCAGGTTCAGGCCACGTCAGATCGAGATAGATTACTTCCTTATTATTTCAATTTCGCCTTTAAGGCCGATTTTCACGACCGGCGAAGCAGCACGCTTCTGCCGGTCTCCTCTTCTGTGCCAGACAACATAAGCGGCAGCTGCCACAATCTCTCCGGGGATTTCGTCAAATACCGCAGGGGTGGGTTCACCGCTGATATTCGCGGATGTGGAGACCAGCGGCTTCCGGAGAAGCTCAATAAGCCTGATGCAGAATGGGTCTGATGTGATCCTTATTCCAACACTGCCGTCGGGTGCCGTGATGCCTTCGGCAAGATTTTTTCCCCCGGGATAAACAATGGTTACAGGTTTGTCGCTCAATGCGGTGATCATTGAAGCTGCTTCAGGTATCTCCCTTACATACCGTTCAAGCATGAACTCGCTGTTCACCAGTACAAGAAGGCTCTTGCTGTCGCTTCTCTGCTTGATCCTGAATATTTCGGAAACAGCTTCCCTGTTTGTCGCGTCGCAACCAAGGCCCCATACCGTATCGGTCGGGTAAAGAATGACCTTGCCTTCCCTGAGGCATTTCACAGCATTTTTAAGATCTTCCGCGAATTCCGCCATCATTTTATTCCTTTATTGTCTGTCTGCAGCTGCCTGAGCTTCCTGTATTTAAGGTACGACCCCCGGGCACTTATCCGGCACATGTCAAACCCCTCCCTGCCGTCGAGGAATCCTCCCCTGAGAAAATATGATCTTATGAAGCTCCATGTGCCATGAATCAGCGGGGTAAGTTTCCCGGCGGTCATTCCGGCCTTGTTGTATGATGAGGCAGCTATTGAGGAGAATCTGTCCATCTTCTCAAGATGTTCCTCTGCTGAGCTGTAAAACAAGTGAAGCAGATCACCCTTCAGCTTTCCCGTCCGGCAGCCTTTCTCAAGGATGAATTTATCGTGCGGGTTCAGACCTGCCCAGGAACCCTTTTGGGAATTAAAAAACCTCAGGTGTCTGTCGGGATACCACCCCGAGAATCTCAGCCATCTTCCGCAGTAATTATTCCTGCGGTTGACAAAGTACCCGTCCATTCCGGGATTATCCCTGATAGCTGAAATGGACTTTTTCAGCTCATCACTGAGAGCTTCATCCGCGTCAAGAGAAAGTATCCAGTTATTTGAAGCCAGGCCGGCTGCAAAGTTTTTCTGCTCGATATAGCCTTCGAAGGCATGTTTCTCAAACCTGGCATTATATTTCCTGCATATCTGTTCCGTTGAATCATCGGAAAATGAATCCAGGATAATTATCTCATCTGCAATTCCCTTCAGCGATTCAAGGCATTGTCCGATGAACTTTTCTTCGTTCCAGGTAATTATTACCGCGGATATAAGTGGCATATTAAACTGGTATCTCGTATTCTCTCAGTGCCTCATTCAGCGAGGTCTTCGTATCTGTCGATTCTTTCCTGGCACCTATAATTATTGCACAGGGTACGTTATAGTCGCCGGCGGGAAATTTTTTTGAATAGGACCCCGGAATCACAACAGACCTTGGCGGCACATAGCCTTTGTACTCCTTTTTTTCAGGACCCGAGACATCAATGATTTTAGTGCTGTTGGTTATCACAACGTTTGCACCGAGCACAGCTTCCCTGCCGATACGGGCACCCTCGACAATAATGCACCTCGAACCGATAAAACAGTTATCCTCCACGATTACCGGAGCTGCCTGAACAGGTTCAAGGACGCCACCGATCCCCACTCCCCCGCTCAGGTGCACGTTCCTGCCTATCTGCGCGCACGACCCGACGGTCGCCCAGGTATCAACCATTGTACCTTCATCGACATATGCTCCTATATTCACGTACGAGGGCATCATAATAACTCCATTTGCCAGGTACGATCCGTAACGGGCAACGGCATGGGGAACAATCCTGACCCCGAGTGACCTGAAATTGTGCTTGAGCGGAATCTTATCGTGAAATTCAAAAGGTCCCGTTTCAATGGTCTCCATCTTCCTTATAGGAAAATAAAGAATTACAGCCTTCTTGATCCACTGGTTTACAATCCAGCCGCTATCCGAAGGCTCGGCAACCCTTATCTGACCCTTGTCGAGAAGATCGATTGTCTGGATAATCTCAGCTTGTACAATCGGATCATTAAGCATGGATCTTCTTTCCCATGCTTCTTCAATCAGGTTTTTATTAATCGAATACATCTTTGTTTCTTTGTCGTAAAAATAGTAAATGTCAATTATTTATTCCCGGCAAGCTTGTAAGTTTGTGTAATTAACCTTTTCACTTCACATTTGAATCGCCATGCTTATTCCAGGTATTACCGACATTCAGAATGCTCATTCAAGAATACGGCCGTTTATTCACTGGACCCCGGTAATGACATCGGTCCAGATAAACAGGATTTTTAATACGGAAATTTTCTTTAAATGCGAGAACTTCCAGAAAGTCGGGGCATTTAAATTCCGTGGGGCCACAAATGCGGTTCTTCAGCTCTCTGAAAGTGAAAAGAAAAATGGAGTTGTGACACACTCTTCCGGTAATCATGCTGCCGCTTTAGCCCTGGCAGCATCAATGGCCGGGGTAAGATCATATATTGTGATGCCCGAGAACGCCCCTTCAGTCAAGAAGGATGCAGTCGCAGGTTACGGTGCCGAAATTACCTTCTGCCGTCCGACTCTCCAGTCGAGAGAAGAGACTGCGGCCGGAATAATTGAAAGGACAGGAGCAGTGATGATACATGCATACGATAATGTTAACGTAATCTGCGGGCAGGGTACAGCGGCACTTGAACTGCTGGGCGAAAAGCCCGATCTGGATATTATTGTGGCACCGGTGGGAGGCGGCGGACTCCTCAGCGGAACTGTTATTGCATCAAAAGGGATTAAGAAAAGCATTACGGTTTATGGGGCCGAACCTGTGAACGCTGATGATGCCTGCCGCTCGCTTTCGGAAGGTGAGATAATCCCTTCGGTAAATCCCGTGACAATTGCCGACGGCCTGCTTACTTCACTCAGCGAAAGGACATTCTATATTATCAGGAACTATTCCGACGGGATCCTTACCGTATCAGAAGAATCAATTGTCGGGGCAATGAAGCTTGTATGGGAAAGGATGAAAATTATCATTGAGCCGTCTTCTGCAACAGTCCTGGCAGCAGTTAAGGAACACCCCGACAGGTTCATCGGCAAGAAGATCGGCCTGATTATTTCCGGAGGTAATGTTGACCTTGGCAGGCTTCCTTTCAGTCGGGTCTCCTGAACCAGGCCACGATGGGATAATGATCTGAATACTTTACCCTGATAATCGAAAAATTGGTGCTCACCAGGCTGTTGCCATATAATATATAGTCTATCCTGTTTGGAGGGTAATTTCCCCTGTATGTAAATCCTGCACCATATCCCGATCTGACAAAAGCGTCGTTCAGCCCCTTCCTTATCTTCGTGTAAGAGTATGATACTGGAGTATCGTTGAAATCACCCGCTACAATTACAGGGTAAGGCGACCTGCTGATATAGTTTTTTACAACCTGTGCCTGCAGTGCCCTTTTCTTGAAGCCCTCCCTCAGGCTTCTCGACACTGTCCTTATTTCATTCAGGGTCTGCTTGTCGTCAGAATCTACAAGTTCTTCAACGAATGAACTTCCCGTTCTCATCAGCCTGAACGACTGGAGATGATTGTTGAAAATCCTGAATGTGTCTGTCGCGATAGCAAAGTCGGTATAAATTGAAAGGCTTGCAGAACCGGGGTGTATTATCTCTCCCTTTCCGACTATGGGAAACTTTGAATAGGTGGCGATGCCATAAAACTTATTCCTTCCCTTTCCGAAAAATTTCAGGTGAGAGTAGTATTTGCCGCCAAGAGCTTTTTTTATTTCCTGGTCCTTTTCATTTGCATCGCCATTAAAAAAAAGTTCCTGGAAACAAATAATATCCGGTTGTTGAGACCTGATAAGTGATAATATCTGCTTCTCTGAGTTTTCAACCCCGTTCCCCTCAAAATAGTTGAACAGCCTGATATTATAGCTAAGAACCTTAAAAGTATTTTGCTTATCCCTGTGTGGCTTGAACAGCCTGATATAGTTTGTAAAATGTGTGAACCCGATGGCAATGATGACGACAGACAGGAGTGCTTCGTACCTCAGGTTGACTGCCCATACGACGGCGATGACTATATTGATCAGGAGGATGTAGGGATAAGCCAGGCCGAAAAATGCAGGCAGCGCAAAATCTTCGGGGTTGATGCTTACCGAAAGATAAGCTACCAGCATCGCCAGGGCAAATATGATGTTGATGACGAGAAATGTCCTATGTAATATCTTTCTCAATAAGTCTCTGTATCAATTACCAAGTTACCGTTAAAATTCTGATTACTTAAATTCTGCAAATCCTATTTGAACACATGCCAAAGTTTCAATGTAAGCAGAATCAAAACCCGGGTCAGTTTTTTTTCTGGCTTTCCCTGAAGAGCATATCCTTCTCTTCCCTGGTCAGACTGTCATAACCCCCCTTGGAAATCTTGTCGAGTATCCTGTTGATTTGTTCCTGGTTCTGAACCTTTATCCTGTTGTACTCGTAATCGTCGGCCGCCTTCTTATATGTTACCTTTAGTTTTTTCCGGGGCCTGAAAAGAGTCATGATACGGTCGAGGAGCCTGTTCAGCCACTTTGTGAGATCCGTCCCCCGCCTGTACGACAGGGTGTAAATGTACCCTAGGAGGGCTCCTCCAATGTGAGCCAGCTTCCCTCCGGAATTGACCGAGAAATCAAGCACCGATGTCAGGATGAATATAACTATTGCGATATATTTGATCTTTACTCTTCCGAAGAGGAAAAGCGTGACCGTGTAGTCGGGCACATATGCAGCTGCTGCAATAACTATTGCCATCACGGAAGCACTCGCACCCAGCAGTGGAATAGAGCTCTCAACCTGGCTTGCAAAGGCAGGGAAAATATTGTAGGAAATAACATAGGTCACGGCTCCCGCCAGACCCCCAAGGATGTACACGCCTACAAGTTTTTTCTGGTCGAAGTACTCGAGGAATATCATCCCGAACCAGTAAAGCCAGAGCATGTTTACAAGGATATGCAGTATCTCCCTGTGAGTAAACATATATGTAATGAGCGTCCAGGGTTTTACAAGCAGGCTATTCAGTGATGAGGGAACGGAAAGGAAAAGGATTGCCTGGTTTGATAACGCATCGTTTACAAGCAAAAAGCCTATTATGCTTATAACGGAGATTACGAGGAAAATGGCAATGTTCAGATATATCAGCCTTATGAGACTGTTGCCTTTCCTGAATGTTGTCTTAATGTCCTGCCAGAGGCCCATCAGTAAAGTGTATTTGAAGTTTTTCTCCAGTAACGGATCAGCAGGTACCCAAAAATCATACCACCGATATGAGCTGCATGTGCAATCGAATCGCCGGGCTGTGTCACTGCAAAATATAGTTCAATGGCAGCATATCCCGCCACGAAATATTTTGCCTTTATAGGAATAGGAGGGAATATTAGCACCAGCTCCGTATTCGGAAAAAGTACACCGAAGGCGAGAAGTATCCCGAACACAGCACCCGAAGCGCCAACTGTAGGAGTATAAAGTATCGACTGAAGCTGCCCGGCAGCCGGATCGATATATGCTTTGTTTTCGAGCGTGTACCTAAGACCGTTATCAAGGACATCCTGGAGAAGGTCGGGAGTTATTGAGCTCATAACCTTATAGTACTGGATTGCAAGTACCGATTCGTGAATAATGATTGCGCCCAGGCCGGTTACAAGATAATAGATCAGGAAACGCTTTGGTCCCCAAACCTGCTCCAGAATCTGTCCGAACATATAAAAGGCAAACATATTGAAGAAGAGGTGGAGGATGTTTCCATGCATGAACATGTGAGTAATGAGCTGGTAAGGCTCAAACTTGTCTGACTTGAAAAAATAAACACCAAGGATTCTGTCAAGGTCAACCTGGAAGACGCTCCTCGCAGCGAATAATGCAAGGAGCATTATGATATTTATGTAAATGATGTTTTTTACTACCGGGGGCATCCCGAAAAATCCTCTGCTGTACCCGCTCATCTTTTTCTATTTGGAATATCTGAATAACAATTGTCGGGCCAAAATTATAAAAACATCTGTTACACGACAGATTGTCATCCGGATCATTTGAATTTTTTGTCAAGCTCCTCAAGGGCGATGATCTGTATCACAGGCTTGCCTGATGGGGAGTAATTTGGCGAGGCGCAGGCAAACAGGGTATCGAACAGCTCCTCCATTTCTGTCCTTGTCAGGGCTTTGCCATAAGGAATTGCAGAGGCTCTCGCAAGCGAAGATGCGACCCTGCCTTTCATCCCTTCGGAAGGATCGGTTTGTTTGTTCCGGAACTCCCCGAGAAAGAGCGCCAGTACCTCCTTTGGATCCGACCCTTCGGCACCGGATGGAAGACTGTTTATGGAAATTGTGTTGTTGCCAAGCTCCCTGATATCCATTCCAAGAAGCCTCAGGTCATTTTCAATCTCCTTGAGGGTAAAAATATCTGCAGGGTTCAGCTCAACCGTTTCAGGAAAAAGTGTAATCTGCGATGAGGGGTCATTGCCGGTAAGATTATTGAGGTATCTCTCGTACAAAATCCTTTCGTGGGCTCTCTTCTGGTCAATAACCATCAGCCCGGATATGACAGGGCAGACGATATACTTGCTTTTTATCTGGAAAATTTTTCTCTGCTGATCGGCGACTGCCTCCGGAATATGCTCAGCGGGTTTCCTTTCGGTATTTTCATAATACAACTTGTCCCATCCTTTATTCCTGTCTCTTTCAAACCTGTCGATAAAGCTGTCCCTGCGTGAGGGCTCATCTCCATCAAAAGGGTTATACCCGGGATTTACCTCTATACCGGGAGGTGCCGGTAACTCTTCCTTCCCGTTCAGGACAGGTATATCAACCAGGGCCTCATTCTCAAAATCGAGCGATGGTACAACATTGAAACGTCCGAGCGACTCTCTCACCGATGCCATCATTATCTGCCAGATTGCCCTTTCGTCCTCAAACTTGATCTCAGTTTTTGTAGGATGAATATTGATGTCTATTTTTTCGGGATTGACCTCGGTGAAGATAAAATATGACGGAACCGCATCGGCCGGAAGGATATTCTGGTATGCCTCCATCACAGCTTTATGGAAATAGGGATGCCGCATATACCTGCTGTTGACAAAGAAAAACTGCTCACCCATTGTCCTCCTGGCATTCTCGGGCTTGCCGATAAATCCTGTTATCCTTATAAGGCTTGTCTCGGTATCTACGGAAATCAGGTCCTGGTTTATCTGCCTGCCGAATACGTTGACGATTCTTTGTCTGAGGTTGCTCTCGGGAAGATTATAAATCTCGGTATCGTTATGGTAAAGCGAAAACCTGATAGTGTAATGGGCCAATGCCACCTTCTGAAACTCATTGATAATATGCCTGATCTCGGTATTGTCAGATTTCAGGAACTTCCTTCGGGCCGGAATATTGAAGAAGAGATTTTTAACGGCAAAATCTGATCCTGCCGGGCAGCTGCATATATCCTGCTTCTCTACTTTTGAACCGCTTATAACTATATGGGTACCGGTTTCCTCGTTTTGTCTCCTCGTTCTGAGCTCAACCATGGAAACGGCGGCAATTGAAGCAAGAGCCTCACCCCTGAATCCCTTTGTCCTTATGGCAAAAAGATCTTTGGCATCTGTGATCTTCGATGTGGCATGCCGTTCGAAAGCCAGGCGGGCATCGGTCCCAGACATGCCCATACCGTCGTCGGTAACCTGGATTGTTGTCTTCCCGGCATCCCTGATAATCACTTTTATGTTCTTCGCACCTGCATCCACCGAGTTCTCAACCAGCTCCTTTACAACGGATGCCGGTCGCTGGATAACTTCGCCGGCAGCAATCTGATTTGCCACCGAATCGGGTAATAATTTTATTATATCAGGCATTCCGGGTTATTGTTATGCAAATATATAAATAGTCATTCAGTAGTTATTCAATTGTCATTCCATAGTCATACGATTGTCTTACGGTTGTTTGTTGATCTTTAGCAAGGTTCTTACAATTGAATGACAGCGAAGCGAATGACAACTGCATGACATCCTGTTTCATCGCGACCAATGACAATCAGCTGAATCGCGAAGCACCTATGACAGCAAAAAGGTTAAAGATTGTCAGGCGGTTTTCCTGTATTTTCTGACTGCAAAGGCCGTAAAGGCGAAAGCGATTACGGTTAATGAGATCAGATCTGTACTGATGTCACTTATCGTTGACCCTTTCAGCATAACCATCCTGTTTACCCGAATAAGGTAATAAACCGGGTTTACCAGGTCGAACCTTTGCGCCCACAGTGGCATGCTCTCAAAGGGTGTGAATATTCCGCTCATCAGGATGAAAACTATCATGAAAAAGAATGCAACGAACATATACTGCTGCTGTGAGGCTGAAAAGGTCGAGACAAAAAGTGCGAGACCCAGTACCGCAACCAGGAAAATTGATGACCCGAGGAAGAGCAGGAGAATGTTCCCTTCAAAGGGGATATTGAAAACGATCTTTCCCAGTGAAAGGCCAATGCTCAGATCGATCAGCCCTATTATCAGGAATGGGACCATCTTGGCAATCATGAACTGGTATTTCTTTACCGGTGTGACGTTTATCTGTTCGATAGTTCCTATCTCCTTTTCCCTTACCATGTTCAGCCCGGCAAGGAGAAAACCGATTGCAGTCACAAGCACCACAAGGATACCCGGAAGCATATAGAAATTATAATCGAGCTTCTCATTATACCAGTACCTGTTTGTGATGTTTATCAGGGGCACTGCTGTAACAGCAGCCATCATTCCCTTATCTCTGAGCAGTGATTTATTGTAATCGGCCAGCACGCCATTCAGGTATGCCCACGACAGCTGTGCCGTTGAGGCGTTGATGGCATTCACCGACACCATCATTTTCCCAGGGTTTGACCTGCCAAGCTCCTTCCCGAATCCTGAGGGTATGTTAAGTACCATTGTGCATGCATCGCGGTAAAGCATATTGTCTCCCTCCTGTTCGGAAAAGGTCATTTTCCTTACCCTGAAAAAACTTGAGCCTTCAAGCCGTCCGATAAGGTTTCTCGATTCAGCCGACATGTCCTTGTCGATGATGCAGAGATTGATATTCTTTATCTCGAAAGTCACGGCCGGTACCAGTATCAGCATCTGTACAATGGGAACCGCGAAGATCGCCCTGGATATAAACTTGTTCCTTGCGATCTGGAGGAACTCTTTCCTGATCAGGTATAGGATTGTTCTCATCTTTCTGCACTTTGAAATTACTGTAATCTTATCTTGAACTTCCTGATGCTCACACCTATAAATAGTGCCGTCATCACCATCAGCACGGCTGTTTGCTTCCAGACATAAAGGAACCCCGTTCCCTTTATCATGATGTTCTTGATGATAATTATGAAGTACCGGGGCGGAATTATGGCACTGACAAAATCATAGATCTTTGGCATGTTCTCGATCGGATATATGAATCCCGAGAGAAGAATCGTCGGTACCATGAGTCCAATGAGTGATATGAAAATTGCCTGCTGCATGGTTTTTGAGACAGTCGAGATAAGGATGCCAAGTGAAAGGCTCATGAGAATGTAAAGCATCGATTCAAGAAGCAGCAGGACAAGGCTACCCCTTACAGGCAGATCGAATACGAGCCATGAAAGTATCAGGATGAGGATCACATTGATAAATGAGAGGAGGAAGTAGGGTGTTACCTTTCCAAGGATGATCTGGACCGGTTTAAGAGGTGAAACAAGCAGCACCTCCATCGTCCCGAACTCCTTCTCGCGGGCTATTGTAACCGATGTCATGAGTGCGCAGATCAGAATAAGTATCAGTGTTATTACACCCGGAACAAACATGAAATGGCTCTGAAGGTTAGGGTTGTAATACATTCTTACCTGTGGAACAATCTGGGGTGCCCCGGTAAGGGAGCCTTTGGCAAGATCCTGGGTGAAGGCAGTGGTTATCGAGAGGGTGTAATTGGTAACCAGCGTTGCCGTGTTCGGCTCTGAACCGTCTGTAATTATATCAAGGGTGGCTTTTCCTTCACTTAACAGCTTTCTCGAAAAATCTTTTTCAAAAACAATTACCTCCCTTACCTTTCCTTTCCTGAAAAGCCCGTCAATCTGGTTATAATTCAGGATATCAGATGTCCGGTTGAAAAAGCCCGAAGAGATTATTTTATCCTCAATCCTGCGTGTGATTTCATCGTTTGAGAAGTCGAGGAAGGCAATATTTGCATTCTTTATTTCAGTGCTGACAGCAAATCCGAATATCAGGATCTGTGCCACCGGGATACCAAAAAGTATTATCAGGGTCCTGAAATCCCTGAAGATATGCAGGAACTCCTTGTTTACAAAGCCCAGGAATCTCTTCATGATTCAGTTTTTATTGATTTCGGGTCTGGCGATCCTGATGAAAACCTCCTCAACCGTTCCCACGTTATAATTTTTTTTCAGGTTCCCGGGTGTATCCAGGGCTACGATCCTGCCCTCGTTCATTATCGAGATCCTGTCGCAGTATTCTGCCTCATCCATGTAATGTGTTGTTACAAATACTGTAATGCCCCCCGATGCTGTCTCGTAGATCATCTCCCAGAACTGCCTCCTTGTGACAGGATCAACACCGCCTGTCGGCTCATCGAGGAAAACTATCTTTGGATTGTGAAGGACAGCGACGGAGAAGGCAAGCTTTTGCCTCAGCCCCAGCGGAAGGTCGGCGATGATCCTGTTTTCATATTCAGTGAACTTCAGCTTTTCGAGCAGTTCTCCCACCCTCTGCCTTATCACACCGATCTTCATCCCGTAGATGCCCCCGTAAAGGATGATGTTCTCCTTCACCGTCAGATCCTCGTAGAGGGAAAACTTCTGGCACATGTACCCGATCTGCTTCTTTATGAGCTCCGGCCTGTGAAATGCATCGACCCCGGCAACAGTCACCTCTCCGGAGGTAGGGGAGGAGAGCCCCGACAGTATCCTGATGGCAGTGGTCTTTCCTGCGCCGTTTGCCCCGAGAAACCCGAATATTTCACCCTTGTAGACTTCAAAATTCAGGTTGTCGTTCGCAACAAAATCCCCGAATTTCTTTACCAGGTTCTTCACCGATATAACAGTTTCATTCATGACATTTCAGTTTTCAAACCGTTTCCCTTGCCGACATCAGCTGAAGGAACCTGTCTTCAATCCCTGCCTCTGTCTCTTCTATTATAAAGTCCTCCAGACGCTGATCTTTCATAAAGGTCCCGAGCGTTTCGCCGGGTTCGTCATCCACGAAGGTGACATGCATTGCATCGCCGAACGGGTAAGCCGACAGTGTTGCGGGATACTGCCTCAGTGCGGTTATAAGCCTGTGTTTTTCGCCGGCCTTTACAGAAAAGAGCCTGCCCCTGAATTCATTCTTTATTGCCTGCGGGTTATTTATCGAAAGGAGATGTCCTTCCTGAATCAGTGCAACCCTGTCGCATCTCATAGCTTCATCCATGTAAGGAGTCGATACGACAATAGTGATGTTGAAGGCTTTCAGTTTCTTCAGCATCTCCCAGAATTCCACCCTTGAAACGGCGTCCACACCGGTTGTCGGCTCATCCAGTACCAGGAGCCTGGGCTTATGGATCAGTGCACACGATAGTGCCAGTTTCTGCTTCATTCCCCCCGAAAGTTTCCCGGCAAGCCTTTTTTTGAAAGGTTCAATATGGGAGTAGATATCTGATATCAGATCATAATTCTCATTTACCGTTGTTCCGAAGACAGTTGCGTAAAAATTCAGGTTCTCCTCCACTGTCAGGTCCTGGTACAGGCTGAACCTCCCGGGCATGTAACCGATCTCATTCCTGATAATCCTGTAGTCGCTTACCGAATCAAGTCCGAAAACCTTCACCGAACCTGAATCCGGGACCAGCAGTGTTGTCATGACCCTGAAGAGGGTTGTCTTGCCGGCTCCATCGGGTCCAATGAACCCGAATATCTCCGACTCTCCAATGTTGAAGGAGATATCCTCAAGGGCCCCGGTTGTACCGAAGCTTTTAGAAACTGCGGATGCCTCAACGATATTCTGCATGGCTAATCTTCCTTTTTAAAAGATCACTTCTCCGGGCATTCCTGATTTCAGGCTGCCGTCGTTTGGTACAAGTACGGTAACTTCATAGACCATTATCACCCTTTCTTCCTTTGTCTGTATGATTTTTGGGGTGAATTCAGCCTTGTCGGAGATATAGCTGATCTTTCCCCTGAATTCCCTGAATCCCTTCTTGCCGTCATCTATCCTGGCAGTGCATTCGTTTCCGATCTTTATCCTGCCCAGCTCGGCACCGCTGACATATACCTTGAGCTTAATTACTGAAAGGTCTGCAATTTTGACAAGCGGTTTGCCGGCAGCCACTGTCTCTCCCTCCTCGCAGTACTTCTCAATTACCGTTCCTTTCAAAGGGCTTTTGACACTGCTCCTTGATATCTGTTCCCCAAGGGTTGCTTCTTTTGACTCATATACCCCGATCTCAGCTGCAACGGATTCTTTCTGCGTGTTGTTCGCCATTATCTGTTTATTAAGTACATCAACCTGTCCCGTCAGGTCGTCGTACTGTTTTTTTGTTGCCGCGTCATCTTTCAGCATGTTTTCGATGCGTTTCACATCCCTGCCTATATTTGCGATCTGCTGCCGGAGGATTTCATTCTGGGCGTCGGAAGTTGCCAGCCTTGTCCTGACACTCCTTATTCCCGCTTCAATCTCACCTTTCTGAAGGTGCATTATTGCAGTGTCGATCAGCGCAATCTGTGTTCCCTTCTCAACTGGTGATCCTTCATCAACATTAAGGCTTATTATCCTTCCGCTTGTTTCGGCTGAGACTACAACCTCAGTGGCATCAAAATTTCCGAATGCATCCGACTTCCTGGCACCATTGCTGCATGCTGAAGCAGCCAGTGCGATGACCAGTATTATTGTGCCTGTTTTCATTTTGTTTCTGTATTTGTTACTTGATATCATTTCCGCTTATATTCAGGTATTCTACTTTCGCGAGTGCCAGGTTTATCTTGTGTATTTCGGAATTTATCTCCGCCTGTTGCTCTGAATTCAGCTCGTTAAGATATTCCGTTGAAGTAATCACACCGTTATTCAGTTTCGACTCGGCGGAGGCGCTTATCTTCTTTCTCAGCGCTACCTGTACCGCATCTGTCCCGATCAGTGCATTCAGACTTGCAATCTCAGATTTTTTAAGCTCCAATTGCCTTCTGAGGTTATCCTCAAGATCTTTCTTCCGTTCATCTATTATGCCCTGCTGGAGTGATATAACCTGTTTCTGGTTCTTTACATGGTTCCAGTCGAAAATATTCCACTTTATACCTCCTCCCACTACATAATAGGTCCCGAAACTGTTCTTGAAGAAGTCCTGTCCGGGGGGTTTCCCGTATCCAAAAGTAGCGAAGCCGAAAGCCCTGGGCATTCGTTTGGTCTGCTCCAGGTCGGCTGCCGCGCCCAGCTTGTCCTTCCTCAGGTCGTAGAGCTGGAGCTCGGGTCTCTTCAGTTCCAAGGCAGGGTTTTCAGAAGAGACAGGTGCGACAAGCACGGTTGAGGAATCGAACTTTTCGCCGGTAAGATCTGAAAGAACCTTTATAAATGAGCCTCTTTTGAGACTGTTTTCAAGAAGCTGCTGATCCGTCTTAATCTTCTCCGATTCAAGTATGTCTTCGTCTGCTTTGAGCAGCGTGCCGTTACTGATGGCCGATTGCATCGACATGATACGCTTTGAAAGCAGGCTCCTGAAGCTTTCGAGGATCTCCCTTTGCCTGTCAAGGAGCATGATACTGAAAAAATACAGATTCACCTGGTCGCGAAGCCTGTACATATCCGTTTCCGTTTGCTTCCTGTTCAGGTTCTGGTCTATTTTCTCAAGCTCCCTTCCTTTTTTTATTGCCCCTCCGTCGTAGATAACCTGGTTGATATCCAGGGTTATTTTATACTGGTCGTGAGGCATTGGCGATATCGCCTTTGCCAGTGCAGGCAGTGCAGCCATATTCTTTGCCAGGTCGACGACGTCTGAATTGTACAGGGCGCTTGCATTTGCATCAAGTGAGGGAAGCCACCCGCTCTTCAGGTTTTTGTCGTTCAGACCTGAAATTGACGAATAGACGTCTGCCTCTCCAGAGAGTGCCGACTTCTTCATTGCAAGGTCATAACAATCCCCCAGTGAAACAGTTTTCTGACTGTAGCTGATCCCTGAAGAGAGAGAACCGACCAGCAGTAACGGGATGAATTTCAATTTCATGATATTTTGTTTTTTTGTTTTTCTCTTGATTTGAGTGCGCCTATCACAAATTCGGCGGCAAACTCTTTTCTCTGTTCGATGTAATCCTCAAAACTGATATCCACAGTTGCTAAAATGGTTTCAATCACTCCCCTGGCCGCGAATGGAAATACACTGAGGGATGCGATAGTAGTCATCAGCTGGGGAACCGTTTCAAGAGTTATATCGTACCGGGTAAGTTCATCGTGGTGCTGTTTCTCCAGCATGGTCCAGAACTGGAGAAAGTCAACATTACGAATGAGCTTCTTAATCCTGCCTGGATTGCGGTTTATCTCATTGAGGACAAATGCAGGAAGCTTCGGATTCTCACTCATGAATTCAATATGTTTTTTGTAAAAGAACCTGATCTTGTCTTCCAGGTTCAGGTTCTCATCGAAGACGGGAGCGAATTTTTTAAAAACTATCCCCGCGACTTTCTGGAACACAGCATCAAAAAGATGATCCTTTGTCCGGTAATAATAATGTAACAGGGCTTTGTTAATTCCTGCACGGTCGGCAATGTCCTGCATCCTTGCACCATCGCTTCCTTTCTCAACAAAGACCTCTGCAGCTGCATCAAAGATCTTTTCTTCTGTTTGTTTGTCTGTATCAGTCATTTTATTAACCATTAAGTTTAACCATGAGGATTAACTATATAGTTTAACCAGATGGTCAAAGATATGGACATTTTTTTATTCAGCAAGTTTTTTTTCAATTTTTTAACTCTTACTTCACCACCATGGCATTTCATGATGTTGTGTAATATTTATAAATTTATACTCTGATGAACCTGAAAACTGAATCTGATGGCAAAAGTAGCAATGCTGGGAGCCGGCTTTATCGGCGATTTTTATACTCACTCGTTGCATGGGCTTAGGAGCCGTGACAGGGTGGAGATAATTTATTCCCGCGACGGTGGGAGAGGAAAGGCTTTCGCTGCAAGGCACTCTATCCCTAAGTGGACGACCTCTATGAAGGAAGCTGTTTCCGACCCTGATGTAGATCTTGTGGTTATCGGTTTACCGAATAACCTGCATCTTGACGCGGTAAAGCTGGCAGCGACGGCGGGTAAAGGGATATTATGCACAAAACCGCTGGGGAGAAATGCAAAAGAAGCATACGAGATGCTTGAGGCAGTCGAAAAGGCGGGTGTGTTCCATGGTTACCTCGAAGATCTGGTTTACACACCTAAAACCATGAAGGCTATAGCAGCAGTAAGGCAGGGATCGATCGGCCAGGTTACCTGGGCACGTTCGAGGGAGACGCATCCCGGCCCTCACAGCGACTGGTTCTGGACATTTGAGCAGTCAGGGGGTGGTGTGTTACTCGACATGGGATGCCATTGCATAGAAATTTCCAGGAACTACATAGGCAAGGATATAAGACCGGTAGAGGTTATAAGCGTGGCAGATACTCTTGTCAAACCGATAGAAGCCGAAGACAATGCACTGGGCTGGGTCAGGTATGAAAACGGGGCCATTGGCCAGTTCGAGGTTAGCTGGACATTCAGGGGCGGTATGGATCTGCGCGATGAGGTAGCCGGTACCGATGGCACCATATGGGTCAATAACTTCCTCAGGACCGGCTTTGAAATGTTTACTGCAGGAGGAAAGAAAGGGTATGTCGCTGAGAAAGCTGAGACTGAAAAAGGGTGGCTTTTCCCTGTTGGTGATGAGGTCGCGGAACTGGGATATAACCATATGTTTGCAGATATGTTCAGCTCATTTGATAACAGGACGTCACCTTCAGAGGATTTCTACGATGGTTATATCGTTAATGAGATCATGGATGCCTGTTACAGGTCGGCAAAATCGAAGAAATGGGAGCCTGTCAGCCTCAGGGTATGGAGGGGACTTGAAAAGGTCAAACCGATAGCAGATGTTCGTGAATTTGACGATGACCACTTGTTTGTCAAGGAGGAGATTTTGCCCGACGGTACCGTAAGGCTGATCCTGAAAGAGAAGAAGACCGGCAGGATAGTTCAGAAAATCAGGTAGTCAGATAAACAGCGAGCCTATCTGGAAGACTGTAAATGAGAGAAGCCAGGCGACTGCTGTTGTATAGATTACCACGAAAGCTGCCCATTTCCAGCTGCCCGATTCTCTCCTTATTGCGGCCACCACACCCACGCAGGGGAAGTAGGTGAGAATGAAAAGCATGAAGGAAAAAGCAATAAGCGGTGTGAATACATTTTTTCCAGTCAGGTCCTTCTGGTCGCGGATCCTTTCGACAAGGGAATTATTTCCCGTTTTGTCGTCGGCCTGGCAGATAACACCCAGGGTGCTGACAACCACCTCCTTGGCCGCAATGCCCGAGAGTACGCTTACACTCAGCCGCCAGTCGAGCCCCAACGGTTTCATAACCGGTTCAATAGTGCGGCCTATTATTCCCATGTAGGATGATCTCTGCGTTTCAATTCTCTTTTCCCTTTCAAGCTTTAAGATCATCAGCCTGTCTGAATCGGCAGATATTTTCCCCTCAGCCATTCGTGCTTTATTTTCAAAACCGGCTATCATGCCGTCAAAATCCCTGGAGTAGCCGATTTTTCTTGGGAAATTTGTAAGGATCCATACAATTATTGATGCAAGGAGAATTACACCGCCAATCTTCCTGAGATACAGGCCCGTCCTGAAAGAAATATGCTTCAGGAAATTCCTGGGGGAAGGCAACCTGTAAGGGGGCAGCTCCATCACGAACGGGATATCTTCTTTCCTGAAAAATACCCTTTTAAGAATGATGGCGGAGAATATTGCGAAAAGTGCTCCAAGCAGGTAAAGGACAAAAAGAACCGTTCCCTGCTGGCTTGAAAAGAAAGCGCTTATAAACAATATGTACACCGGCAGGCGTGCCGAGCACGACATGAACGGCGTTATCAGCATGGTGATCAGCCTGTCCCTCCTGCTTTCAATTATACGTGTTGCCATTATTGCAGGGACGTTGCACCCGAAACCCATGAAAAGAGGAATGAACGATTTCCCGTGAAGCCCTATCCTGTGCATGAGCCTGTCCATTATGAAAACTGCACGGGCCATATAGCCTGTATCTTCCATGAATGAAATGAAGAGGAAGAGAATTATCAGGTTCGGCAGGAATACCAGGACACCTCCCACGCCACCAATAATTCCGCCGCAGATAAAATTGCTGACTATGCCCGGGGGAAGGACCTGGGAGATTTTATGGGAAAGGTCGCCGATGAGTACCTCGAGCCAGTGTTTCGGATACCCTCCCAGCCTGAAGGTCGTGTAAAAGGTAAGCCACATGAAGGCGGCGAAGATCGGAATACCAAGGAATCTGTGGGTCAGATAATTGTCAATCTTGTCTGATTTTGAGGCTCCTTCCTTTTCAGAGATTTCCAGGGTCTCTTTCAGGGCTCCAGCAATGAATCCGTATTTCAGGTCAGTGATTAAATCCTCAACCGGCTCACTGAACAGTTTCCTGAGCTTTTCGATCTGGCTGTTCGCTATTGAAATTATCTCTTCATGATTGACACAGCCGTTTATGCTCTTCTGAAATCCAGGATCACCACCGAGAAGCTCAATTGCAAGATATCGTGAGGATATAATATTTGTCAGGTCCCTGTTTTCCTCTATTTTTATCTTTTCCTGGATGGCTTTGACCGCCTCTTCAAGCTCTGGACCATAATTAATATGTATATGTCTTGCCGCAGGCTCCCTGTTCTCATAGACTTCAATTACCTTGTCGAACAGGTCGTTAATCCCTCTTCCCCTCGAGCTTACAGTCGGAATGACAGGAATTCCCAGGAGCCTTCCCAGGGTCCCGTGGTCGAGCCTGTCCCCTTTCTTTTCAAGCTCGTCGTACATATTCAGGGCAATTACTGACTGGATGCCCATATCGATAAGCTGAGTCGTCAGGTAAAGGTTCCTTTCAAGATTCCCGGCATCAAGGATATTTATTACTACATCCGGCTTGTTTTCCATCAGGAAATTGCGAAGGTATATCTCTTCAGGGGAATAGCTTTTCAGCGAATAGGTGCCGGGAAGATCAACGAGGGAGAAGGTATATCCCGACTGCCTGTATTTTGCAGTTTTCAAATCAACTGTCACCCCCGGGTAATTTGCTACTTTTTCCCTGGCCCCAGAAGCCCAGTTAAACAGGGTTGTTTTGCCTGAGTTGGGATTCCCGACAAGTGCAACGACTAAATTCCTGCTCTTCTCCTGCCAGGTATTATCGGTATAATTAAATTCTTCCTGGAATCCATTATTAAAATATGAGCCCGGTTTCCCGTTCCTGTCGATCTCTATCAGTTTTGCTTCACTGCTTCGCAACGAGACATAATATTCAATAATCCGGTATTCCACCGGATCGCCAAGGGGTGCTTTTTTGATTACCGAAACTTTTTTGCCGGCTATGAAGCCCATCTCCATGAGCCTTTGCCTGAATCGTCCCCTTCCCTTTATTTTTGTAATTATCCCCTCTTCTCCTTCTTCGAGATCGTATAGTGTGATCATCCGGCGCCTTAGTCCTTATTTTCTCAAATAGATTAAAGTAATTAAATGTTCCTTTCAGGTGCCCGAAGATAGTACTTCGGCCCGACACAGTTTAAAACAATAACAACAATCTGCTGATTTTGTTAAGAAACACATGGAAGCAGGAGGAAGGTGAATGATTATAATAAGTCATTGTGGAGCGACGACTTATTTTTTCACCATTTTGATTATGAGAAATAAACCAAATAAGTTAAATTTGATAGAGTATTACAAATCAGTTATTTGATAATCAGATGGATAAAAGGTCATTTATTAAGAGCGCCGGACTGATTGGTCTCGGAGGAATGCTGAGGTTTGAAAACCTGACAAGCGTACTTGAGAAGGCTGCAGGGGTGCCGCATGCCGAACTTGCCCGTGACGAAGATTTCTGGGCTGAAATAAGAAAGGGCTATCGGCTGAAGCCCGACTTTATCAACCTCGAAAACGGTTACTATAATTTCATGCCGGAGCAGATTCTTGAAAAATATTTAGCCCATCTCCGGGAGGTTAACTTCCAGGGATCATATTATATGAGGACAGTTCAGTTTGAAAATAAAAAAGCCATGGCCGCCAGGCTTGCACAGTTACTGGGCTGCCCTCCTGAGGAAATGATTCTTACAAGGAACACCACGGAATCTCTCGATTTGATTATCGGCGGTTTCAAATGGCAGGCCGGGGATGAGGCTGTAATGGCGGAACAGGATTATGGAGCAATGCTCGATATGTTCAGGCAGGTTGCAGCACGGCACGGAGTGGTCAATAAAATTGTTTCAGTACCAAACCACCCGGCTTCCGACGAAGAGATTGTTGATCTCTATTCATCTGCCATCACAGAAAAAACCAGGCTCCTGATGGTTTGTCATATTATCAATATCACTGGACATATCCTGCCGGTCAGAAAGATCTGTGACATGGCTCATAAAAGGGGGGTCAAGGTGATGGTTGACGGCGCCCATGCCATTGGACATTTTAAATTTACAATACCCGAACTTGACTGTGATTTTTACGGAAGCAGCCTGCATAAATGGCTCAGTGTGCCATTGGGATCAGGGATGCTCTGGGTGAAAAAGGACCTTATCGGAACCATTTGGCCCCTGATTGCATCAGGCAATATGCCGACGGACGATATTGCCAGGCTGAACCATATCGGTACACATCCTGCCCATACCGACCTTACCGTGGCTGATGCCATAGATTTCTATAATATGATAGGGGCAGAAAGGAAGGAGGCCAGGCTCAGGTACCTTAAGGATTACTGGATGAACAAAGTCAGGGATCTTCCCCACGTGATAATCAATACTCCTTATGAACCCCAGAGATCATGCGGTATAGGAAATGTGGGCATAAAGGGTATGAAACCAGATGAAATGGGAAAGATTCTCTATGAAAAATATAAGATATATACGGCCCCGATCGACGGTGCAGGTGTACACGGTTGCAGGATAACTCCAAACCTGTATACAACTACAGCCGAACTGGATGTACTTGTTAAGGCATTGCACGAGATGAAACCGGCTTCTTAACCTCGCGGAGCGAAATTTCTCATTCTGAATAATTCTTAAATGCTGTACTGATGAGGATCAGGCAGCATTTTTTCTTCCCGGGATAAAAAAAGAGCAGAAAAATTTGCATCAGGTTTAATTTATATTCTATATTTGCAATATATAATATACTTTAATATATAACTTAGTATGATATCAACAGACCTGCTGAAAGGATCATTGAAGACAATAGTCCTTAAGACACTCGAAGAAAACGGACGGATGTACGGTTACCAGATCACCCGGAAGGTTGAGGAACAATCCTCAGGGAAGATCGTACTGACCTTTGGCGCTCTTTACCCTGTGCTTCACAAGCTCGAGAGTGAAGGTGTACTCCAGGTAACGAAAGAACTGCACAATAACAGGGTCAGGATCTATTATTCCCTTACTCCGAAAGGCCATTCGATGGTGAAAGACAAGCTCAGGGAATTAAATGAGTTCATCGAATCCCTGCAACTTATAGTTAAACCTAGCACTGGTCTGAGCTATGCCTGAACTGACATTCTCCCAGGTAGAGCGAATCACATTCGATATAAGCAGGGAGGAGATTTCATTTTCTCACCTGCTCGATGAGCTCATCGATCATGTCTGCTGCTCTGTTGAAGATGAAATGCAGCAAGGTCTTGAGTTTGAAGATGCCTACAGACTGGTGAAGAAGAAAATCGGTTCGAGGAGGTTCAGGGAAATACAGGAAGAGACATTATATGCAGTAGACACTAAATACCGGATTATGAAAAACACTATGAAAATTTCAGCAATAGCCGGGACATTGCTCCTGGGCGTTGCTGCAACATTCAAGATCCAGCACTGGCCATTAGCAGGAATACTGGCTACTCTTGGAGCCTTCATCACGGCATTCGTTTTTATGCCGTCAGCATTAATTGTCCTGTGGAAAGAGACTCACAGCGGGAAGAGGCTGTTTCTCTATATTTCTGCATTTATCACAGCATTGTTGTTTATTTGCGGCACACTCTTCAAGATCCAGCACTGGCCATTTGCAGGTATGATGCTCACAGTCGCAGCAGCATGCGGGGTATTCTGCCTGGTACCTTCACTTCTTTTCAGCAAACTGAAAGATAACCAGGAGCCGAAGAAGAGGTTGCTCTATATACTGGGGGCAGTCGGGCTGATCTTTTATATTCTCGGATTGCTTTTTAAGCTTCAGCACTGGCCAGCCGCAACAATCATGATGGTTCTCGGGTTGATATTCCTTGCAATCATTGTATTTCCGTGGTACACTTTTATTACCTGGAAGGAAGAACAGGCGACAAATGCAAAGTTCATTTTCATGGTAATCGGCCTGATAGCAATTGTTGTTCCGGCAGCTCTTGTTACCCTCAGCCTGCAAAGATCATACGAAAGTCAGTTTTTCGCACATCAAAGTGAACAGCAGGCATTGTATTCTTACCTCTTCTATAAAAATCAGCAGTTTGTAAGGGATAATACCAGGCAGGAGGTACAGCAGTCACTAAACCAGGTTAGGTCAGAAACAAATGATTTGTTGAAATTTATAAATGGTATTGAATCAGGTATGATATCTGTTTCAGAAGGTAGTGTTGAAAAACCGGCTCTTCTTTCTGATCAGGTAAAACAGACTGAATCGGGACTACAGGTTCAATTCAACTCACTAAAGCAGACATTTTCAAGGGATGCCGTTGCGGTTTTCCTGTATCCAGGTACTTCAAACAGAAAGGAACTTGAAACCAGGCTAAGGGATTACTCGGCTCATCTCTCAGCACTTTGCCACCAGGGTGAGGATAAGAAGTTTGAAAAGCTGCTTGAACCGTCTGTCTGCCTTCCCGGAGATAACCGGGATAACAGGTGGACCACTTTAATGGCCGGGCTTCATTCACTGGCTTTGCTGAAAAACAGCATTCTTGTTGCTGAATCGGTGGCATTTCAGGCTGTATCTCACAAATAAGATAAAATACATAAGATATGAAACAGAAGATATATATCCTGGGATTGATCACTTCAGCATTAATTATTCTGGGCACTCTTTTTAAGATTAATCACTGGCCACTTGCCGGAATAATGATTGCTGTCGGGATGGTGACTATGGTCTTTGTTTTCCTTCCTGTTGCTCTGGTAAATCATTATAAAAATGACGGTAACAGGCAGAACCTCTTTCTTTACCTGGTGATCTGGCTTACATCGGCGGTAATATTTATTGGCATGCTCTTTAAAATCCAGCACTGGCCCGGTGCCGGTTATGCCCTGTTACTCGCGCTGCCTTTTCCATATGTAATCTTTATACCGGTCTTCCTTGCTGTAACCTCAAAGATCAAAAACTTCAATATCTACAATACAGTCTTTGTCCTGTTACTTCTTGCTGTAATTTCTGTATTCTCGATGCTCCTGGCTCTTGATGTGTCTAAAGACAGGATATATGACAGCCTTGATCTTGGAGCTAAGTACATAAAAGTCTCTAAAGTACTTGATCAGAATCCTGTTTCCACGGTTAATCCTGATCTCACAAAAGACATAGATGAAGTGGTTGGCGTCATTGAGGATTATGAGACAAGAATACTGAAAAGAGACGGCACAACAAAAGAAGAGTGGAATACCGATACAAAGGTGTTGAATTACCCTCTTTCCATTGATGTCACGCTCAAAGGGATTTATCCTGGTAAATTTACACAGGTAGAAACCACACTCGAGGTTAAACTCAGGAAGCTGATAAATGACTTTGCCGCTGACCCGGGCTATAAAGACCTGGCACTTGCAGCCCCGAAGATTCTCGATTTTTCTGAGACAGCTATCCCGGGGGAATGGACTGAAGGGATATTCCTTTTACAAGGTCAGGCATGGACATTGGTGTATTTTGAAGGTCTCAAGGCAAACCTGAAATTGTTGAGAGCAACCTTATGAAAAATCAGAACGGTTAGAATCATTAATAAAATTAACGGGGCATATCATAAGCCCCGTTTTTATTTCCGGAACTATACCTGGAAACAGGTTAATTTTGCCTCTCTTATTATTCGGTGACCTTTATTCGACATTGATTATCAGCATATTTTATCCCTAAATACTGCCTTTCTGTCGGTAAATCAGGTAGCCTGGTCTATAACTTTTTCACGAGCCATTACCTGTATAATATATTTGGTGCAAACGAGACAATTATGAACAGAAGGGAAAAAATATTAATGACAGTTCTTATCAGCCTGTTGAGTGTACCGCTCTTTCCCCAGGCAGATACAGTCTGGACACTTGATAAATGTATCGATTACGCTCTTAAGCAGAACATTACCGTAAGAAAGAGTGAACTTGCAACTGAAAGGTCTGCTGTCAGCTATGATGAAGCAAAAGCCTCCAGGCTGCCATCAGCAAACGGGTCAATCGGGCAGTCGTTCGGCTGGAGAAAAGGATCATCCGGGTCTGATTTTTCAGGATCGAATGGCACAAATTATTCTGCAAATGCATCCATAACACTTTTTAACGGGTTCAGGGTTGCAACACAGATTCAGCAGGCTAATCTTAATATCTCTGGCAGCGAATATGCGCTGGCAACTACAAAAGAATCGATAAGCCTGAATGTTCTCAATGCATTCCTGCAGGTGCTTTATGCAGAAGAACAGGTAAATAACAGCAAGAAACAGATAGAGTCAATCCAGGAACAGCTGAGACTGGCAGGGGAGAGACTCACATTAAAAGCCATTACAGCGGTAGATTATTCACAGGTCAGGTCACAGCTTGCATCTGAAAAGCTGACTCTTGCCAATTCAGAGAGTCAGCTTTCAATTGCAAAAATCACGCTGATGCAGATTATGGAAATACCCGCCGGGAATCCTTTTACAATATCACATCCCGGGCTGAAGGATCTGCTAAATGTGCAGAGGACACCGGATGTAAAAAAGGTATATGAGACAGCGCTTTCACTTAAGCCACAGATTAAGGAAGCTTCAATAAACAAGCAGGTTGCCGCACTTGATGAAAAAATTGCAAAAGCATCATATTATCCGAGCCTGAGCGCAAGCGCAGGAATCTCAACAGGCTATTCGAGCACCTATACCTCGGGCTACGGCTCACAACTTAATGATGGATTGTATCCTACTGCCGGGCTTTCGCTGCAGGTGCCGATCTACCAGAAAAACCAGGTGAAGAACAATATCAAGGCTGCCAAAATCGGATACCGCGATGCGGAGCTGAGCGAGATCGATACAAAAAACCAGCTCAGGAAAAATATCGAACAGGCGTGCCAGGATGTTATTTCAGCGCAGGTAAAATATACAGCAAGCATTGAAAACTATAATGCAACACTCGAATCATCACAGCTTTCTGAAGAGAAGTTCAACCAGGGGTTCATTAATTCTGTCGATTACCTGGTAGCCAAAACCAACCTTATTGTTGCGGAAAGCCAACTGTTGCAGTCGAAATACAACCTGATATTCAGCATCAAGATTCTTGATTTTTACGAAGGAGTACCCCTTACACTATAAAATATTAATACCAGATAAACGATGAAAAAGAAAATTTTCATACCAGTCGGAGTAGTGGCAATAGCAGCAATTCTTCTGCTCGCTCTCAAGCCATTCTCTAAAAAGGATGAATCTGTCTCCTTTGAGACTGTCAAGGTCCAGAAAGGCAGCCTTTCAAACACTGTAACTGCAACTGGTACCATACAGGCTATAAAGTCAATTACTGTCGGTACCCAGGTTTCAGGAATAATCCAGCATATTTATGTTGATTTCAACAACAGGGTAAGGCAGGGCCAGGTACTGGCCAAGCTTGATACTGTTCCGCTTAAATCGCAGCTCGATCAGAGCCAGTCGGCTCTCGATATGGCACAGGCCCAGTTGAATTACCAGGAAGCAAACTTCAGGAGGCTTAAAGTCCTGTTCGACAAGAACCTGGTTTCTCAGGCCGATTACGACCAGGCTGTTTACAACTACCAGAATGCAAAAGCCAACCTGAGCAATGCAAAATCAGGGCTCACAAGGGCAAAGGTAAACCTCGATTATGCAACAATAATATCACCAATCGACGGTGTGGTATTGAACCGTGCCGTTGAGGAGGGACAAACCGTTGCTGCCAGCTTCAGTACACCGACACTCTTCACGATCGTGAATGATGTTACACAGATGCAGGTTCAGACCAGCGTTGATGAAGCTGATATCGGTAAGGTAAAGGAAGGACAGCGTGTTGAATTCACGGTTGACGCGTACCCGGATATGAAATTCAACGGAGAAGTATCACAGGTAAGACTTCAGCCAGTAACAACGAACAACGTGGTAACGTACGTGGTAATCATGAAAGCACCAAATCCCGACGGTAAGCTAATGCCTGGCATGACTGCAAGTACAACTATATATGTTGATGAAAAACAGGACGCACTGTACCTGCCGGGTAAGGCAGTAAGATTCAAACCGTCAACTGAGTACATGCAGAAGATGTTCCAGAAGATGATGGCTGAAAGAAGCAAGAACGGGAGCCAGGTGCCATCGGGCATGCCTTCAGGAATGCCATCCGGATCAGGAATGCCGGCAGGAGGCCAGATGCCATCCGGAGCACAGATGCCAGGTATGCCTTCATTAACGGGCAACAGCAGTTCCAAGACAAAAACAGTATGGGTAAAGGACGACAAGATGGGATTAAGACCTGCATTTATTACCGTGGGGATCGATAACGGGACAAACCTCGAGGTAGTCAGCGGCCTTAAGGAAAATGATGAAGTGATCGTTGCCATGAACACAGGTAAGAAGAAAGCCTCAGCATCAACCAACAGCGGCCCGAGAGGTCCCTTTCCATTCTGAACTTAAGAATGACAATACAAAGAGCTGAGTCATGAAAAACACTATAATTGAAATAACAGGGCTTAAGAAGGACTACCATGTCGGTGAGATGACTGTTCATGCACTCCGGGGGGTTGATATGAAGATTGAGGCGGGAGAATTTGTTGCAATCATGGGAGTAAGCGGCTCGGGTAAGTCAACCATGCTGAACATCCTGGGATGCCTCGACAAGCCCACGGGAGGGTTATACAGCCTCGACGGTGCCGATGTGAAATCGCTGAACGGCGACGAACTGGCAAGGCTGAGGAATAAAAAGCTTGGGTTCGTATTCCAGGCATATAACCTGCTTCCCAGGACAACAGCGCTTGAAAATGTGGAACTTCCCCTCTATTACAACAGCAGGATCAGGTCGAAAGAGAGAAAGGAAAGAGCAGTTAATGCCCTTGAGGCCGTGGGACTGGCCGATAGGATGCATCACATGCCAAACCAGCTCTCAGGAGGACAGCAGCAAAGGGTGGCAATAGCAAGATCCATAGTAAATGATCCGGTGATGATACTTGCCGACGAACCCACAGGGAACCTTGATACAAGAACCTCGGTCGAAATTATGGAACTTTTCCAGGACCTTAATGGAAGAGGGAGAACAATCGTATATGTAACTCATGAACCTGACATTGCTAAATATGCCACCAGAAATATCCTCTTCCGCGATGGAAAAATTCAGAAGGAAATTGAGGTAAATGAACGGCTCTTTGCGACAGAAGTCTTAAAGACTTTACCGGTTGAGATCGATTTGGAAGAATAAAAAAGCATAATATGAATTACGTAAATTTATTCAGGATAGCCGTCAGGGCTCTGCTTCGAAACAAGCTCAGGGCGATTCTCACAATGCTCGGCATCATTATAGGTGTCGGCTCTGTTATAGCGATGCTTGCAATCGGTGAGGGATCAAAGCAGAAGATCAGGAAACAGATGTCAGGCATGGGCTCGAACCTGGTTATGGTTATGCCAAATTTCCAGAGGAGGGGAGGAGTCAGCCTTGGCGCTTCAAGCTCCGAAGTACTGAAGTACACCGACGTGGAAAAACTCAGGGCTGAAGCGGAGAACCTCACAGCCGTTTCACCCGAGGTAAGGGCCAGTGGACAGGTAGTATTCGGGAACCAGAATACGCAGACAACAATATACGGTGTGACTGAGGAGTATCTCGGAATCAGAAAGCTCGAGATAAGCAACGGGAGGATCTTCTCAACAACCGAAGAAAAAAACATGGCAAAGGTTTGCCTGCTCGGAAAGACAGTTGTAAAAAACCTGTTCGGTGAGGATGTCGATCCTATCGGACAGTCGATCAGGGTTAAGAACCTTCCTTTCCAGGTCATAGGGGTTCTTAAAGAAAAGGGAGAAGGAGGTATGGGACAGGACCAGGACGACCTTATACTGGCACCTTTTACCACTGTCCAGCGCAGGCTTGCAGCCATTGATTACATTAATGGGATTAATGCCTCTGCTGTCAGTGAGGAAAAGAGTGCTGATGCCATTACAGAAGTTACTGAAATTTTGAGAAGGGCTCATAAGCTTAAGGATACCGACGACAATGATTTCAGGGTGATGTCGCAGTCGGAATTGATAAATACAGTGTCCTCGATAACAGATATTATGACTTACCTTCTCGGGGCGATCGCAGGTATATCATTGCTGGTTGGCGGGATAGGAATTATGAATATCATGTTTGTTTCCGTTACGGAAAGAACCAGGGAGATTGGCCTCAGAATGTCAATAGGCGGACGTGGAAGGGATATTCTGAAACAGTTCCTTGTTGAATCGATGATGATAAGTGTACTGGGCGGGATCATCGGGGTAATTTTCGGGTACCTGCTTGCCAAAGTCGGAGGTTCACTGATGAATTCCGAACCGGTAGTAAAGACACAGGCGGTCGTGCTGGCATTTCTCGTATGCTTTGCCATAGGAGTATTTTTCGGATGGTATCCTGCAAGAAAAGCCGCCGGGCTTAACCCGATAGATGCGCTCAGGTATGAGTAATTCAAAGAGAAAGTTTAAATTTGAATTAAATGGTACCTGAAAGCGAAATGACACCTGTAAGGGAAGAAGAAAACAGGCATAAAAGAGATTTTTTTGAAGGCAGTGCCATCAGGGTTCTTCTCCATCTTCTTGCCTGGATAATTCTCCTGGTTCTTCCGGTCTACTTTATAAAGAGATGGAATATTGCAGTTGATTTCATCTGGTTGTACTACGTAAATATGGTAATCAGTGGTATTATCTTTTACGTCAATTATGTAATCCTGGTACCCAGGTATTTTTTCCAGCTAAAAAGATACCGTTACTATCTTGCCGTGCTGCTGCTGCTGGTTTTCTTCTATTTTGTTTCTGATCAGTCGAACAAACAGATCTTTCAGAATCTGAGCGACAGGCCCAGGATAGAAAAGCCGCAGTTTCCGCCCGATAACGGGAGACCGGATAACGGCAGGATGCATGGTCCTCCGATGAGGTCCATGCACATCTTCAATTATGGTTTTAATGCGATTTTCATTATATTCTTTTCCCTTGGACTGAGGATGGTGGAGAGGCATACATCAATTGAAAAGGCCAGGAAGGAACTTGAAAAGGAGAAGCTGAATTCGGAGCTGGCTTTTCTCAAGAACCAGATCAGCCCGCATTTCTTCTTTAACACGCTGAATAATATTTATTCGCTTATTGCAATAAATGCCGGGGATTCACAGAAAGCGGTTCTGAAGCTTTCCAAGATGATGCGGTACCTGCTTTATGAATCGGAGAAGGGTGACACCAAACTCAGCAATGAGATTGAGTTTATGAATAACTATCTCGACCTTATGAAGCTGAGACTGAGTGAAAAGGTTGGCTTGACAGTCGATTTCCCCGGGAAGTACACCGATTTCAGTATTCCGCCATTACTATTTATCCCCTTCATTGAAAACGCTTTCAAGCATGGTATAAGTTTCCGCGATAAATCTTTCATCGAAATCTCTCTTAAAACAGAAAATGAGAGGATTTATTTCAAGTGCCGTAACAGTATAGCACAAACGGCTTCCAACGGAGAAAATGAAAATTCAGGTATTGGTCTCGGCAATGTACGAAAAAGGCTTGAATTGCTGTTCCCGGGAAAGCATGAACTAAGCATTAACAGCGACATATCAGCGTTCAACGTAAATCTTATTATCTACATTAAAGGATGATTTCGGTAATCGCCATCGATGATGAGCCACTGGCGCTTAAACTGATAACAGGCTATATCGGGAAGACCCCGGTTCTGAAGCTGCTTGGAAGTTTTGAGAGTCCTCTTGAGGCAGTCCAGTTCATTTCCGATAATCCGGTTGACCTTGTATTCACAGATATACATATGCCCGATCTTTCAGGAATTGAATTTACAAGGGCGATGGAAAAAGGACCCAGGGTGATCTTTACAACTGCTTATGAGAAGTATGCTCTCGAGGGATACAAGCTGGATATTGTCGACTACCTGCTTAAGCCTTTCAGTTATGAGGAGTTCCTGAAATCGGTACAGAAGGCCAATAAGCTGATCAGGCTTGAAAAGAATTCAATGACCGGCATTGAGGCGAATGAGGAGTTTCTTTTCCTGAAATCAGATTACAAGATCAAGAGGATCAATTTTGATGATATCCTTTATATTGAAGGGTTAAAAGATTATGTGAAAGTCTTTGTACTGAATGTTTCCAACCCAATACTCTCCCTGTCATCGTTAAAACTTCTCGAAACCAAGCTTCCCCCGGGGAAGTTCATGAGGGTTCACCGTTCATTCATCGTGAATCTCAGGAAGATAGATACAATTGAGCGCAGCCGGATAGTGTTCGGGAAAACCTACATTCCCGTCGGCGACCAGTATCGTGACAAATTCCAGGAGTTCCTCGACAGGAATTTCCTTTAATCTGTTTGTTTAGGTTCCGGCAGATATCCTTTGCCACTCAGTAGCTTTCGCGCCGCAGACACCACGGGTTTCGTGGGTTTCGCCTGGCAGGACCTGGCCAAAATACTATCACTCTTTCTGCCAACTGATTACAGGCTAAGCAATTACTGGCATCGCGTTATTAATCAAGGGTCAGAGATGATCAGAAGGAACACCATAAAAATCAGGAACTGTCGAATTGTGAAACAGGGGGGGCGTGCCGAAAATATATATGAAAAGTAAAATAACTATTATTAAACAGAGGGGGTAAACAAGAGAAACAACTAAAATAGTGAAGAATCATCAAAAAAACAGGGGGTATAATGAAAATAATATAAAAATATTTGATTGTAATATAAAAAATATATAGGTTTGAACCGGGAATTATAAATGAAATGGTAAAAAACTGACAGATGGGTTACAGATTAAAGAGAATAGGGCTTGTGGTTTTGATTTTGTTTGTTTTTTCAGGTGGCCTGTTCGCTGCTGATAGCACTCATATTGATACAGGTGCGACTGCCTGGATGCTGACCTCGACTGCCCTGGTACTGCTAATGGTACCCGGATTGGCAATGTTCTACGGTGGACTGGTAAGATCCAAAAACGTCCTTGGGACTATCATGCACAGTTTTGTTGCTATGGGTATTATAAGCGTTTTATGGGTTGTCGTCGGGTATGCACTCAGTTTCGGGAAAAATGTAATGGGAGGAGCTTTTGGATGGAGCAGCGATTATTTTTTCCTCAAGGGAATAGATAAGAATGTGCTTGATTCAGGTGTGCCTGAATATGTATTTTCAATGTTCCAGGGAAAGTTTGCAATAATAACACCTGCACTTATAGCAGGTGCTTTCGCTGAAAGAGTTTCATTCAAGGCTTACTGTTTTTTCATTGCAATCTGGAGCCTTCTTGTTTACGATCCTCTCTGCCACTGGGTATGGGCTTCGGATGGATTCCTGTATAACCTTGGCGCCAAGGGTGCCATTGATTTTGCAGGAGGCACGGTTGTACATATCTCGGCAGGGGTGAGCGGACTGGTTGCAGCAGTATTCCTTGGATCAAGAAGGGGTTATCCATACCAGGTGATTCGCCCGAATAACCTTGTGATTACTATGCTTGGTGCAGGGTTGCTCTGGGTCGGATGGTTCGGATTCAACGCGGGAAGCAGCGTCTCAAGCGGATTGAGCACGGCACAGGCACTGACAGCCACGCAGGTTGCTGCTGCAGCGGGTGCATTGTCGTGGATAGTAATTGAAAGCTTTCACCAGGGAAAGGCTACTGCCCTCGGGTTTGCATCAGGTATCCTGGCCGGCCTTGTTGCGGTAACACCTGCTGCCGGAGTAGTACAGCCTTACGGGGCCATGATTCTCGGAATTATCGCATCGCTTGTCTGCTATATGGCTATCCAGGCAAAGAACCGGCTTGGCTATGACGACAGCCTTGATGCATTCGGAATCCACGGTATCGGAGGGATAGTAGGAGCCTTGTTTCTTAGCTTTTTCATCCGGCCCTCCTGGATGCAGGAAGCTGCTGCGGCCCATGGCGGTCACTGGTCTGTCTGGAACCAGCTTGGCGTGCAGAGCCTTGCGGTCATAATAGCTATTTCCTATGCAGCAGTTATGACATTCATAATCATATACTTCCTTAACAAGATTGTGAAGTTCAAATCTGATGAAGCCGAAGAAATGGCCGGTCTCGATCGCTCGTACCATGGGGAAAGAGGATATGGAATGCTTAATCCAAGTTAAAGTCAAACAATACGGTTAAGAGGATGAAATTAATTACGGCAATAATACGTGAAGTTCAGCTGGATAAGGTACGTGAGTCACTTATCGCGGCAGAGATCACAAGGATAACGGTAAGCAGGGTGTCTGGCCATGGTCAGCAGAGAATAGAGGAGATGTACAGGGGCCAGAGGATAGTGCCCGACCTGATACCCAAGATCAAGATTGAGATAGCTGTAAATGACAGTTTTGTCGATATCACAGTCAACGCGATTTTAAAATCGGCCCGCACAAACGGCTCGGGTAGTGTTGGTGACGGGAAGATCTTTATTTCACCGCTTGAAGAATGCATCAGAATACGTACCGGTGAAAGAGGCGGTACGGCAATATAGTCAGTCAGGTTTCATGGTTGGTTACCCCGGGCTTGCACCCGGGGTTTTTTGAACATTCAGCCGGATGTTATGTTTGAATTATGAATTCTTATTTAATTTTACCCAGTTTTAAAAATAACAATTATGAAAAAATTTTTCCTACTTATGATCGTTGCTTTACTGAGCATTTCAGTGATGGGTTATGCTCAGGATAAAACTCAGAAAGGCACGGAGAAACCAACTACCACGCAGACAGCCACCAAGACCACAGAGAAACAATCTACCGGTGACAAGGTTGTCGCAAACAAGAAGGGCCCTAACGGTGAGACAGTTTACCAGGGTGCCCAGGGTGGACAGTATTATATGAACAAGAGCGGCAACAAGACTTACCTCAAGGATGTTGACCAGGTTGTTGCAGGCAAAAAGGGACCCAATGGCGAGATTGTTTACCAGGGACCCAAAGGCGGACTCTACTACCTTAACAAAAACGGAGAAAAAGTCTACCTTAAATAAATGAAGACCGAAAAACCGGTCATCGACCGGTTTTTTTATTTCAAATGACTGACCCGTATTCAGATACGGGTTTTTTATTTGAATATTCTTGTGAATAGCATATATTTGATATGCATTTCCACATGTGCTTCTAAAAAGGAAATTATGTTAGTGAAGACTTACGCCAGTGCCGTGACGGGTATTGATGCCGTCACAGTTACCATTGAGGTTAATGTTTCCCAGGGTATAAGGTTTTTCCTGGTCGGGTTGCCCGATGTTGCTGTCAAGGAGAGTCAGCAGCGCATCGAATCGGCTTTCAGGTCGAACGGGCATAAGTGGCCCGGTAAACAGGTAGTTATCAATATGGCCCCGGCTGACATAAGAAAAGAGGGTTCATCGTACGACCTGCCCCTTGCAGTAGGGGTTCTGGCAGCAGATGAAAGGATATCCAGGGAGAGGCTCGAATCTCTCCTGGTAATGGGAGAGCTATCCCTTGACGGCACTCTTCAGCCGGTCAGGGGCATACTTCCTATAGCACTAAGGGCCAGGGAAGAGGGATTCAAGGGCCTTATCGTGCCGGCCAGAAATGCTGCCGAGGGTGCTGTCGTAAAAGGGTTGGATGTTTATGGGCTGAATGATCTTAAAGAGGTAATTGACCTGCTGGATGGAATGAAAGTATTTGAACCTGTCCGGGTGGACCTCGAGGATATCTTCAATAAACAGGCCAATAAATACGATTTTGACTTTTCAGATGTCCGTGGCCAGGAAAGCGTCAAGCGTGCCCTTGAAGTAGCAGCCGCCGGCGGGCATAACATTCTGATGATAGGCCCCCCGGGGGCGGGTAAAACAATGCTGGCGAAAAGACTTCCGACTATCATCCCCCCGCTTCAGCTCGAAGAGGCCCTGGAGACGACTAAAATACATTCCGTGGCAGGCAAGATTGATGACAACACCTCCCTGATGACGCGACGGCCATTTCGTTCACCACATCATACTATTTCAGATGATATATTTATATATTGTGCGGTGATGTAATAATTTTTATTTGTTTGATGTTTAATGAATTACTAATTTTGATTTGAAAGTTAAAATCAAACCAAAATGAAAATAACAATTAAACCATTAAAATCTGGTGTTATTGATTTAACTGAAGTTGATGGACTTCTCATCAGTAATATAGAAGAAATTTCGAACAATGAAACATTAACATTACATACAATTGTATTTGATAATCAAAATGAAGATTTCATTGGTATTAAAAAATCATTTGATACTTCAAGATTTTCTAAGGCAGAAATAAAGAATAATAATTCAAAATATCCTATTATAGTTCATTATATTACATCATCTAAGGATCAAATTAAGATGGGTGATGGGGATGCATTTTTTACCATATTATAATAAGAAAATCATTGTAATTTATAATTTCATATGCTTCTACAATATTTTATGATTAGAAGTTTTATCTCAATCTATTTTATTCTTTCAGAAGGCAATGAAATGAACCTACCATTTTTATCAGAATAAAATCTTTGTTGATATTTATTTCCCTTTGTATCTAGATATATAAAAGTATAATCAAAATGAGCTGGAGGTTTATCATTTCGAAAATCAATATCAATTGCTGTACCTTTTGAAAGATATTCAGGTAGTAAATCAAATTTATATGTATTTCCAGAATTGGGAATTATCTTTTTAATATACGCTCCTCCACCTTTATTTATTAATTGACCATTGAAACCCGCACCTGTAGTATTATCACCTTCTGGAACTGAAACAAAATTTTGAAACTCTAATTCTGGTTTAATATCTTTTATTAATTGATCACTTAGCATATTAATATAAACTTGATATAAACTATCCTGTTGTTTCAGTGATTTAGTTTGCTCAATTGATTGAGATGCTAAAACAGATAGTTTTTCAACTTGTGTTTGTAGGTCTTTATTTTTAATGAATAATGAACTAAACCCAAGAATACCTCCGATTATTCCTACTGCAGCAGCAGTAGTATTTATTTTTTCTCTTGTTTCTTTATTTGTAAGGAATTTCATAGTCAAGATATTTTAACAAAAATACTGCTAATCTAATTTAATATACAATTCCTTAAAAAGTTTCTCATAAATATATCTTTTTGAGATATATGGAGCTGAAACACATTGTCTAATAACTTCATCTTTATATTGTGAGCTGAAACTCTTGAGGAATTCGAATAAATCATTTCTTTTATCTTCATTTAATACTTTAAATCCATATTGTAGAGCATATTTCTTGTTTTCTGGATTAACCATTTTACATGCTATGCTTCCCCATCCACCTAAATAGAAGTCACAATTAAAGCATCCTTTATAACTCCCATCCTTTTCCCTTTCTATTCTTTCAATTCTAAAATCTTTTTCTATTACTTCTTTGATTTTATTATCTGTCTTTTTTGATAAATTCCTCTTATAAATATTCAAACAAGTTTTGACTTTTATATTATTAGTCCCTCTATACTCAATATCACCCAGGTATTCGGAATAGATTAAAACAAACCTTTTTAAACTATAATCATTATTAAATTGTGATGATGGGGATATGAAAATAGTGTATTCAGCAATTTCAGAAGATTTATTACAGAAGTTCTTCCATAGATTGAAATTATGACCATTTAGACAAAATGGTGGATTTCCAATTATAACTCTTCCTGGTCTATAATCTAATTCAAGTTTCAAAAAATCCTGCTGAATAATTCTTGGATGTTCTGGGTACAAATCATAATAAAAGGTTGGTATCTTCAATTTGTCTAATTCATCTATGAAAGAACCGTCACCAGCACTTGGTTCAATTATTTCAGTAATTGTTATTCCACTTAATACAATCAACATTGTTGCTATTATCTTCTTCACTAACCATTGAGGTGTATAATATTTGTTATTCTCATTAACTGGCAATTCATATAGGATTGTTTTCAGGTATATATTAAAAGGGAAAACTCATTATTTGCTTATTATTTAGCAAACTCATAAATTTGATAAGTGGCATTTCCTTCTATATGCAGCTTTCACAGACGCTTATGCAGCGAGACTTTCAATCAGGGAATGCCACTTTTATTAATAAGAATATATTTAAGTTGATTAGTAATAAATAATTATCCGGAAATGATACAAAATGAACCCACACAGATAAAGAAGGTGGAAAATCACATTTTCTTCTTAGATAAAAATATTGCTAATGAGTTTGTACGAAAATTACTTTATCCTGCTATTCTGGGATCTTTAATATATGACTTTACGAATTTCAAATGGAATAATGATTTCATTCTATTATCAATAACATTAGTATTTTATTTAATTGATTATTTCTACTGGTCAATCGTAGATAAAGAAATAAGAAGAAAAGCAGAAATTCCGTCTAGAATAATTTGGTTGGATTTAGGGGTTGCATTTCTTTTTATGTTTATCATTTATTCCATTCATGCTTGTTCATCACATAGAGAATTCTATTATTTGATATCTATTTGGACATTTTTAATATTCGTTGCAGCTTATTTTTACCTACCAAATAAAACAACTACCCTTAAGATTATTTTTCTAGGTTTAATATTAGCTTCAATTATACTTTTTTGTATCCAATATTTTAATTCCAATTGTTGTAGTTGTGATATAAAGAAGATTACAAATTTGATATATTCTATAAATATAATTCTATATGCTGCAGCAATTGAGATTGACTATTTAACATCTAATAAACAGTAATCATTTATTTTTTTTTAAATTTGATTTTATTACTATGAATATAAACAGCTCATTTTATTACTTTTTCAGTACTACACCCCAGGTGCTTGGAGCTATACTAGCACTATTTGGTGTATTTGTTATTTTCAAAATACAATCAATGAAGTCTCAGCTATTTGGAATGGGACAAACAATAATTGATGATTATTGGATTAAATGGGGTAAATCAAACGCATTAATATTAAATGATAATATAGGAAATGACGATATTATTACTGAACTTAATTTATCAATTTCTCGAAATAGTTTAAGCTCACTCGACAATACAATTAACTTAGTTGAGAATAAAGAATTTGCTTTATATGTTAAGTCATTCAATAATATGAATGGATTTCTTAAATCCCTTGTTAATGAAACTATATTATGGTCTGCATTTACATCACTAACTTTATTTATTTCTTTGTTAATTATACCATGTGGAAATTTTCTTCTTTCTCATAAGACATTATTAACCACTTCCTTCATTTTTATTCTTATATGTATATTCATGTGCTTAGTCGGTATGTTATTAATCCTAATAAAATCAATTAAAGAAATTAATTTTTTTATGTTTAGTTGGGATATGAGATTGCAAGGAAAAATTACGGAGAAGATGTTATCTGAATTGTTTAAGAATAAAATATTTCATAAATAATGCTGCACGTTCGAAATATGCGTTTTATATTAGCCCCGTTATAAATTATATCATTAACTAATACTTTCCAATTATGACAACAGCAGAATTAGCAACAGCAGTTCAAGAGACATTGTTAAATGTCAAACTAAAGAAACAACCTTTCACATCCTTTAATAAGAAATTAGGAGTGGACAACGTCAACAATCTTGTGGATTATTTATTAAAGTATGGTGAATTTTCCTACGAAAGATTAAATAATCTAACTGAGTTTATCAATCATCTGAAAGATGATTTGAAAGCTAAGGAAATTGAAAAGACAGAAACAGAACTTAAGGAACTTCAAGAAAAATTGAAAAAATTGAAAAGTTAGTATCCTTACAAGGATAAGAAAAACCCATCTAATCAGATGGGTTTTTTAATTATTATCAATCTAATATATTCTTAACAATTAATTTTTCACGTTCTGTAAATTCAATAATCAAATTATTTACAGCTTCATCATCAAGTTCATTTATCAAAATATCCATCAATACGTCATTAATTCTTGGTTCATCAATTACATACGCTCCAAAATTCATTGTATGCCATATATAAATGTCATCTTTATAATAAATAGGGACTTGATTTACAATCTTGATCTTGAAACCAGCATATGCTGGCCAATCGTTATCATATTTTACTCCTGTTTCTGTAAAAGGAATAGAAATAAAACCTTTAGTCGGAAATCCAGAAATTGGATAATTAATGGTTTTTCCATCCTTCTCAACAAATTTTGTATCATAATGAGTTATCATAGGTTTATTTAAAAGTTATTGTTTTAATTCAACAAGTCTCTTTTTAACTTCTTCAATCTGTTTTTCTGTATTCTTGATTTCATCTTCTTTTAGAAGTTCTAATTTCTTGTGAATGACTTCTATCATATCTTCATAATCCTTATATGATAATGAACTATTAAGAATAGATTTATTGATAAACTCAGATGGTTTATCTAGTCCATTCAGTAATTTACTATAGCTAGATTTACTTTTAATAGTTGCATTAATAATTGTGGCTGTTTCTAAAGGAACAAAATTTTCATAATTAGCACCAGAATGTTTGATTAGTTCTAAGTGTCTTAATGCTCTTTTTTTCATATTTCATCATTTAAGTTATAGAATTTTTTTAATTTCTTTATTTTTCTCAATATTGCTTGTAATCTTTTATTATTGAAATAATTAACCTGATATTCATCTAAATCACAAGCAATCCAGTCGCATCCATATAAAATACAAGCTCTTATCGTTGTACCCAAACCACTATAAGGATCGAAAATCATTTCTCCTTTCTTACTGCAAAAAACGGTCAAATTGACCACGTGACGCCGGACTAAACTGACCACCTCGCGCCGGTCCAAATTGACCACTTGGCGCCGGAGCAAATTGACCACCAAAAAAGAGTCTTTCTCGTGTTTAAAAAGTAAGCTGTGATCTTTGCTGTTTTTCTAATACTAAACAGCTGGATTATGGCCAATAAAAAAACAGACATGAGTAAACTAAGACAGATTCTAAGACTTTACGCCAAGGGCGAGAAAAAATTAAAGATCAGTGAGTTAACAGGAATATCACGTAACACCTTAAAAAAATACGTTAAAATATATCTGCGACTTGGACTGACACTTCAGGATGTTGAGATGCTGAGCGATCATGAGCTTGACCAGCTCTTTGAAGAGAACCTGCAGCCGGAACCGCCCGATAAATATAAGGCACTGGAGGTCTTCTTCCCTACAATAGAAAAGGAGCTCAAGCGCAGAGGAATAACCAGGCAATTACTATGGAAGAGATACATTGCCATGCATCCGGATGGATACAGGTTATCTCAGTTTAAGCATCATTACCGGCACTGGTTAAGACGAAGCAAACCGGTTATGCACATTGAGCACATTGCCGGTGATAAGATGTTCATTGACTTCGCCGGAGAAAAACTTCATATTGTAAATAGAGAGACGGGAGAAGTGACGGATGTAGAGGTGTTTATATCGGTACTTGGTGCAAGCCAGTTTACATATGTTGAAGCTGTTCTGAGTCAATGTAAAGAAGATCTGATCTCATGCTGCGAGCATGCCCTTATCTATTATGGCGGTGTTCCAAGGGCAATAGTACCGGATAACCTGAGGAGTGCCGTAACCAAAAGCTCTCTCTATGAACCCACACTCAACCAGGCCTTTGAAAACTTTGCACTGCATTACAGTACTACAATCCTTCCGGCACGTGCCTACAAACCAAAAGACAAATCGCTTGTTGAGGGAGCCGTAAGGATCGCTTACCGGCGTATTTACTCCGTGCTGGACAAGAAAGTCTTTCACTCAATCGAAGAGTTGAATGAGGCAATAAGAGAGATACTTGAGCTGCACAATAATACAAAACTAACAAATCGTCCTTACAGTCGCAGAGACCTTTTTGAAGAGGTAGAAAAACCGGTGCTTAATCCTCTTCCAGCTCTAGCGTATGAGTTCAAGCGTCAGCAGTACTCAACGGTTGCTGTAAACGGACACATATGCCTTAAGGAGGACAAGCACTACTACAGTGTTCCGTATATGCATATAGGTAAAAAGATAAAGGTTATGTACACATCCACACATGTGGAGATCTTTTATAATTATGTATCAATAGCCTCGCATAAAAGAGATCGCAGGCCTTACGGATACACCACCAATGCTGATCATCTGGCCAGCACGCACAAGTACCTTGCAGAGTGGAACCCGGAGAGGTTTATTAAATGGGCTGAGAGCATCGATAATACCGTCAGGGCGTTTATCATATCCCTTATGGAAAGCAAGACTCATCCGGAGCAGGCATACAAAGCCTGTCAGGGCATTTTAGGCCTTGAGCGGAAGGTTGGCAGGGAAAGGCTGATAAATGCCTGTAAAAGGGCCATAGACTATGAAAATTACTCATACCTGGCAGTTAAGTCAATCCTTGAGAATAAATATGACATGCTCTCGTACGATGAGCTGATGGCAGAGATGCCTGCGCATGAGAATATCCGTGGTGGAGAATATTATCAATAACCAATAAATAAAAACAGATGACACAGGAAACACTTGAGAAAATTAAGAGGCTGAGACTGCTTGGCATGGCAAGAGCGTATGAAAGCAGTCTTGAGAACGACAAACTGGCGAATCTATCTGCTGATGAGTTAATAACCATGCTTGTTGAAGCAGAATGGGATGACCGTATGAATCGCAATATCGAAAGGAGACTTCGCAATGCAAGGTTCCGCTACCAGTCAAGCATGGAAAGCATCGACTACCAGAGTGAGCGTAACCTGGACCGGAACCAGATAATGCGTTTTGCTGAATGCAATTTTATAAAAAAGCATGAGAACATCATTATCACAGGAAGCACCG